>CAYONF010000015.1:0-53561 GCA_964405255.1 uncultured Limnohabitans sp.
TCTTCGGAATTGGTTTGGCAGGTTTGGGAGAAAAAGGCCAAGGACTCACCAAGGCCTTGGATACCATCGCCCATGTGGTCCTCAAGATGGTTGGCTATGTGATGATGACTGCGCCTCTCGGTGTTTTTGGAGCGATCTCAGCGGTGATTGCGACACGGGGATTGGACATCCTGTTTACCTATGCCAAGTATTTTGGGGCATTTTTGGTGGGCATTGCAGCCCTATGGGTGATTTTGCTGATTGTAGGGTATGTTTTGCTGGGCAATAGGCTGTTTGACTTGCTCAAGCGCCTGGCCTCACCGATGGTGATTGCCTTTAGCACGACAAGTTCGGAGGCGGTTTTTCCAAAAATCACCGAAGAATTGGAGAAGTTTGGCTGCAAAGACAAGATCGTTTCCTTCATCCTGCCGCTTGGCTATTCGTTCAACCTCGACGGAAGTATGATGTACATGACCTTTGCGAGTATTTTCATCGCACAGGTGTACGGGATAGAGCTTGATTTGGGCACTCAGTTGACCATGTTATTGGTCTTGATGCTCAGCTCCAAAGGTGTAGCCGGAGTACCTCGGGCGAGTTTGGTGGTAGTAGCGGCCACCTGCGGGATGTTTGACATTCCGGTGGAAGGGATTGCGCTGATTCTTCCCATCGACCACTTTTGTGACATGTTCAGAAGCGCAACCAACGTGCTTGGAAATGGATTGGCCACTACGGTAGTATCGAAATGGGAAGGCGAGCTCGGGGAACCTGTGACAAGTGAGGGATGATAGGGGTGGGATGCTTAGACAAGCTCAATCTAGTGACCGATGCCGGATGTCCGATACTTTGACGAGCTTAGCACAAGTGACCAATGGCTCGACCTCGTAAAAAGTACTTCCGAACCGCTTATTTCGCCATAAAAAAAGGAAGCCACTGAGCTTCCTTTTTTCATTTATTCAATTCGGATTTATTTAAACAGCTTTTCCAAAATCTTATATGTGATCAGATAAGTTGGTCGGACTCCTTCCATGCCCAAAGCTCCGGAAGCCAAGGTGCTGCCTGTTTCCAGCGGATTGTCCGAGGCATAGTAGGCGTACAGAACTTTCACATTGGAACGGATGCTGCCGCGGATTTTGGAGGCACTTTGAATGGCTTTTTGGTAATGGGCTCCTTCCATTTCCAGTCCTACAGCCTTCCAGGAAGATTGCATGAAATAGGTCAGGATGTCCCTGTTTTGGAGGGAAGTTCCGAGCACGGTGATCATAGAACCCTGATACACGCCCAGCCCGTAGCCTTCAAAATCTGACTTTTTAAGCTCATTTCGGAATGGATAATTGTCAGCTGTCCCTTCAAATACGTGCGCATTGGGCACCATCAAGTCGCCCTTGCC
Source organism: uncultured Limnohabitans sp. (assembly GCA_964405255.1). Classification (GTDB taxonomy): domain Bacteria; phylum Bacteroidota; class Bacteroidia; order Cytophagales; family Cyclobacteriaceae; genus Algoriphagus. The sequence continues at coordinate 1,367 of CAYONF010000015.1, forward strand.
CCCATGCAGAATGCCTGCTTTCCCCATAATCGAGGTAGAGATGACGTTGAGGGGATATTTTTTTCCATCCTTCGAAAAAGGCTTCAGCAATTCATCAAAACACTCGTAAGCCTGCTCACCAAAGGCATAGTCCATCACCACAAATACAGGCCGTTTTTCAGGATCGGCAGGAAGTTCGATCCCCGGGATCAAGGTTGATTTTTCCAACCATGCCGTATCGATGATCTGAGCCCCGATATTGGTACCGGAAAGGTCCGGAAGATCCACAAAGCCATGCTTCTCTGCATATTCCTGGATTTTTTTCCCTTGGTTGTTTTTGGCTTTGACAGAGATGTCCATGGCGACTTCTTCAATCGCCTCATAGGATGAGGCACCAAGAAGCTGATGTGCATAGATGGTATTGAGGACGCTGTGGAGATTGGCAGAGATGATGTGAATCGGCCTTCGAATCAGGTTCAACTCAAGGAGGGTTTCCTTGATCCGATCTGCCCAAAGTTCTCCATACACGTGATGACCTATCCGCTCACGCAAAGTGGCTGAAAAACTGATCTCCCGATCCAAGCCATTCACTGACTCGTCCATGGCCAACTTGCCCATGTGGTAGACTATGGAAAACAGGCTGTTGGAATTGGAGCTTTTGGCAAATTTCTGTACCGCCTGCACGGTCTCCTCGTAGGTTCTGCCGATGAGGTGACTCAGGTAGGCACTGGCGCATTCTTTGTCAAAGTCTTCCCCTGCACGTTCTTTTTTCACAAACTCCTCGAGCATGGTCCAATTTGGAGAAATTTTACCTTTCGGATCGGTGCTGTTTCTGAGGATTTTGCGGGATTCGATGTAAAGAAAAGTCAGGTGCGTCAGGATATCGTAAATGTCTGAGCGACCCCGGGTCATCTCCACATACATGATCTCTTCATCGAGTCGGTAGCAGTTGCGCTTTCGCTTGGCTGGAACGAGAGGCACAAGGTGGGAAGTTTCGTACCCTTCTCTACTGATCAGGCGTACAAAGCGGCACTCTTCGATCCCCCTCGGCAGACGCTCCATCACATAGAGCAAACCGTCCAGTTCGATCTTTTCGGGATCGGTCACCGATCCATAGATCTCCGGACTCAGCACCATCAGCGCATTGACCAGCCCATCTCCGGATACGCCCATGGGTTTGTAGCTACCCCGGTTGAAGAGGTGTCTCATGGTGATGTACAATCGCTCGATGGCCGCTCTGGATTCTTGTGCTCTGGTTCGTTTCATAGGATAACACGTTTATTGATAAACCTTAAGTCTTTCTGAACTTAAACCCGAAAATCTTATTTCGGAATAGAGTTTTGTGAAAAGACGATTCTGTTTTCTACAAATTCCTAGAATTCAAAAAGGTTAAATTCGGTAAAAATAGGTTTTTTGAATGAAAGGAGTGAAAAATCCCTAAGTTGAAAAAGAAATCAACTCTTGAATCGTATCACCAAAGCAATCTGACCAACTTATTTCTTTAGCCTTTCCTCAAAATATTTCTTCAGCTTATCCACCTTGGGTTTCACCACAAACTGACAATAAGGCTGCATTCCGTTGAGATTGAAGTAATCCTGATGGTAGTTTTCTGCCGGATAGAAATTACTGAAGGGAGTTATTTCTGTGACAATCGGACGGTCAAACACCCGGGCTTGATCCAATTCCTTCTTCATACGATTGGCTGTTTCTTCCTGATTGAGTGAGTTAAAAAAAATCGCAGAGCGGTATTGAGGTCCCACATCGGCGCCCTGTCGGTTGAGGGTAGTCGGATCATGAGTTGCCCAAAAAACCTCCAAAATGCTTTCGAGGCTGATCTTTTTGGGATCAAAGTACACATTGATCACTTCTGCATGGCCTGTGGTTCCAGTGCAGATCTGTCGGTAACTTGGATTTTCCACGATGCCTCCTGCATAGCCTGAAACAACTTTTTCCACTCCTTCCAACCGCTGAAAGACTGCCTCAGTACACCAAAAACAACCTCCACCCAAGGTGATCATTTCCAATCCTTCGTGTATTTCCAAGTTGGTCTTTGGAAGATTTAATTCATTGCTCATCGTTGCTTTTTTCAAAGAGAACTTCTGGATTTTACTTTGGTTTGGAAGACTGGCTTTTTATGACTTTTACATTCAGAACTGTGTCCCTTTCAACAGCAGAGTCGATTGGACTGAATTCGATCAGGCCTTCTTTGGCCAGCTGCTGCGCCACTTCCCAGATTTCAGGCAGAAACAGTTCCCAATCTTGGGGAAACAACTGCTGAACCACTTCGGACAGGAAAAAATCTTCCTCTTTCTTTCTCCTGCAAAAATCCAAGATTGCTGTCCGGAGTACCTCCATCCCCTATTGTTTAATGACAAATCATCACAAAGGCCGGCGGAATGTTGCGCACGGTAAACTTGGCTTCCACCTGAGCAAAATACTTTTTAAACAGCTTCTTCAACAGGTAAGAGTAACAGATCTGGATAAATTTTCCCTTGGGAGTAAGTGATTCTTTGGAATGAATCAGGATCTGATCAGTCGCTTCCTTTGAAATCAGGCTAAAAGGCAGGGAGGAAAGCACGTAATCCACTTTTTGGCCCTTGAGGTAGTGATTGAGATTTTCAGCCGAATCACAGATAATCCGCACATTGGGTTGGGGAAACTGTTTTTCCATCGCATCACAAAATGAGCGGTTGATCTCAAAAACCAGCAATTCTGCATCCGGAGAAAGCCTTTCGATAATACCCTGAGTGATACTGCCGTCTCCACCGCCTAATTCAACGACCAGCTTGGCATGAGCCAAATCCGTGTAGGAAAGCATCTTATTGACCAACGCCTTTGAACTGAACGTAAGCGCGCCGGTAGTACTGAGATTGGAATACAACTCCAACAATAAATCTGATTTACTCATAAAGTGAAAATGACCGTTGAAGATACCCGATTTTGCCTTATATTTTCCGAGTCACTCTAAAAACTTAACCTCAGTTTATGGCCCAAAAGGCTGAAATCAGATCCACCTTACCTGCACGGATTCAGGCAGTATTACAAGTTTTTTGGGGTATGTCCCTGATTTTCTTTGCCTTTGTTCTCCTATTCAGAATTCTTGAGATTTCGCTGATCTTCACTAATCACGTGTTGGATTTTACTTTTCAGGAGACGATCTTAAACAGTCTGGTCCAAGATCTGAGTTGGAGCTTATATCTGCTGGGCTTGGTTTTTATTTTCCACATTCTAATCAGTCTTCTTTCAGTCAAGTTGGGGAGGGTTTTCTCGATGATCATCCTTACGGTGTTCCTGATTATCCACCTGGCATTGATTTTTTACTTTTCCAAAACCTTAGTCCCTCTGGGTAAAGACCTGTTTGCCTACAGTTGGGATGATCTAAAACTAACCATTACTTCTTCAGGAGTACTTACCACGGTCAATCTGGTCTTTGGTGCAGGATTCATTGTTTTCTTATTAACTTCCTTGTTTCTGGGGAACAAAATATTCAAGTTCAACTTGTCAACCTACCTGTATCTTACTTCAGTTTTTTTGGTTTTTCTGGCAGGCATCGGTTTTTTCAATAAGTTCTTTACTGACACCACAAATGATGTGAAGTTCAATATTGAATTGAATAAATCCCGCTTTTTGGCGGAGCAGGCATTTGATCAATTTGTATACGGAGGAGAGTATTATTTTGACTTTTACTTAAGATCCAGTGCTCAAAATCTCACGGTCAAAAAAGATTTCTTTGATCAGGAATATCCCTTTATGCATCGAGCGGAATATCCGGATGTACTGGGGCCTTTCTTTGACAGCCTCAGCAGTCCTCCGGATCTGGTATTTATATTGGTAGAAAGCTTTGGAAAAGCCTATTCAGGATCAGGGGCTTATTTGGGTAGCTTCTCTCCTTTTCTGGATTCACTTGAGCAACACAGCTTGGTATGGAAGCACAATATTTCCTCTACCGGTCGAACGTTTGGGATTTTACCGGGAATTTTCGGAGGCTTGCCATTTGGTGAAAAGGGATTTTTGGAGATGTACAAAGAGTATCCTTACCACACCTCTTTAATCAAGATTTTAAAAGAAAATAAGTATCAGACCAGATTCTTTATTGGTTCAGACCGAAAATTTGATTTTGAGGGCAATTTTCTGGAATACCAGGGCATGGATCAGATTGAGGACGAATCCACCTACGATCCAAAATATGCCAAAACTCCTTCCACCACAGGTTTTTCCTGGGGATACCCTGACAAAGCGCTTTTTCAAAATGGCCTTGAGAAGCTACCCAAATCCAAATCCGGTCCAGAATTACGAATCTTTCAAACCCAAACCTCCCACGATCCCTACATCGTACCTGAACGGGAACTTTATGAGACCAAGTTTGAAAATCACCTTACCAATTACCTCAAACTTCCGGTGAGCAAAATTCCAGAATACCGGAATTACAAAAATATTTACATGACGATTCTTTATGCCGACGATGCAATCCGGCAATTTTTTGAGCAGTATAAAAAGCGTCCTGAATATGCCAATACCATTTTTGTGATCACCGGTGACCATCGACTTCCTGAGATCCCGATGGCTTCCCGACTGGATCGTTTTCATGTACCTTTAATCCTGTTTTCTCCCTTGATCAATCGTCCCACTGTTTTTGGAGGCATGACCAGTCATTTTGAAGTGACGCCAACAATCCTGGCTTTCCTGGCTAAAAACGCCGGAATTAAGACTCCAGAAGAGCTGATCTGGCAAGGTCAGGTGCTGGATACGGCAGTTAACTTTCAGGCGAATCTTTCTATGCCTCTGATGAGAAACAAAAATCAATTGGTGGAGTACATCAGCGGAGAATATTTTCTTTCTGATGGTCAGGTTTTTGTCATTTCGGAGGGACTTAACATAGATCCCGTCACCGACCCTGATCAACTCACCAAGCTCATAGGGGAGTTTGAAGAGTTCAAAAACAAAAACAACTATGTGGTACAGACTCGAAAACTTCTGAAGCCATAAGATCCAACCGAAAGCAACACCTCACGGATCAGGCGAGAATAGAGCGATAATACCCTGTGAAAAAACCATCTCTCAAAACCATCTCCTCGCACATAGTAAAATCCCTTTTCCTTTAATCAGAAGCTCCGCTTTTGCTGCGCTTTTTCTTCTCCTCTTGCAGAATCTGAGTCATCAGAGGATAGTAATAATTCCAAAAGAAACTTTTCCGATCGGTGTAATCTGTGGCGACATGCAAAGCCCTCCAGAAAAAAGGCAAACCATAAAATTTGGGAGTGCCCAAAGCCCCTCCAAAATCCGCATAGTCACCTGAGAAATAATACTGCTTGGCTCCGTCTTTTGTCCTTACAATCGAAGCAGGGAAAAACCTGGGCAAGCCCATTTTTCTCAATCGCTGGGCTCCATCCACGGTCGGTCCGATGTCAAAGTAGGAAATCACCTGATAGTCCCTCTCGATGAGCACAATATCAAACCAATCCGGGTAAGGAACCAGTTCCGGGAGTTTGAATCCGGCTTTGTTTAGCTTTTGGGTGCGGATTAAGGGCGTGGAATTGACAACGTCTCTTCCAGAGAGAAATGCCTCAATTTCGCCTGTGTCTTTGACAAACACGATTCCCGGACCACTCAGGTCATACTTCCCGTGCTGGATTACATACTGTTCCCTGAGCCACTGAGGAAGTTCGTTATTTTCCAAACTGTCAAGTTCATCAAAAAAACGCGCGATCCACCCCGTCCACTTTACACCCAATTGACGCTCAAATTCAGCCCTGATGAGCAAAGGAGTGGGAGAAGCCATCGCATTGTACTCAGCGATCAGGGTTTTCTTTTGTTCTTTAGCACTGGCGATCAGCTGGATCTCAGACACATCCATACCTCCATATAGTTTCCGGCTTAATGCACCATCATAGTCTGGATCAAAGTCATCTTCATAAACCCCATACGTGTCAGCCAGATACACCAAGTCGTTTTTCGAAACCAACGAATCAATCTCCGTTTTTCTTTTGGATTTCAAATCCTTGACGATTCCAAAGTCCTTTTGACCATTTGGAAAAAAACCAAAGTAATCTTCCTCTACGTTGTAACTCTCCCCGCTCGACTTGTTGATTTTTAAGTAGTCAAAAATCCAAAAAAGGCTTTTATGCTCCCGGTATTGAGTGTTGGGCACGGTCTTGTCCACCACGATCACATCAAGTGGGGAGGATGGCAAAGCCGTCCAGATCAGAAAGCTGATCAGGGGAAATCCAAAAATGATCAACCAAACCGGCCAAAGTCTGGTCAAAAATAGCCTAAATTCCTCTTTCATTACTGATCCGGTAGTTTAAAATCTATATTCAAGACCTAGAGAAAGGTTGATGTTGTTTCGAAAATTATCGGCACTCAACTCATCCCGACTATATCCAGTGTAGGCGAAGATCATAAATCTGGGTGAGACAAGCTGTTGGTATCCTAGCCGGGCACGATAAGAATTGAGCAATTGGGATTGGTCTCTGGTTTCTTCATCAGGTGACACTCCGGTTCCCAATTGAAGGCTGAAAAAATCTTCAGCTGACTTGAAGTAATACCTGGCAGTAAACTGACCGGAAGTGCTTACCCCTTGGTCTCCGGGAATAAAATTTGGACGGAAATTGAACCACCAATTCCCGATGTATTTACCTACCGAACCGGTATAAATGTGGGTTACTTCCGTAAATCCCAAGTAGCGATAGCCAGCCTCGAGCTCCCATCCTCCTTTTAAATTATGGAAATAGGAAGCACCAAACCGAAACTTAGGAAAAAAGCCTCCTTTTGAACCGCCTATATTGATATACCCGTAGCCATTTTCACCGATTGAGGGATAAGCATCCAATTCAAAAAGAGTCCCAAAACTGTCAAATCGCACACTTTGAGTGACTCTCGCTATTAGTGACCCGGTCAGTTTGGTACGGGTCCGGCCATAAACTGACCAGGTATGCCAGGGATCGATTTCTCCCTGAAAGGTATCATAATCATACGTACCGCCTACAGCAAGGGTGGAGCGAAGGCGGTTTAGGTTTGAAAGATATACCAGCATTCCTTCCTGATTATACCCTTTGTCAAAAAGCGGTTTGACCAAGTCATAGGCTTTTCCATAATCCTCCCGGTAATAATAAAGTCTGGATTCCCGGTAAATGACAGGATCCGGGGTGGGACTTCCCAAGTTTTCTTTAGCCCTGATCAAAAGCTTTTCTGCTTCTTCTAGCTGATCAGACCAAAAGAGATTATCCAGATAGGCCACATAGCCATCGGTATATTGTGGAGAAGCCACGATGGCACGTTCGAGGAAAAGGGAAGCGGAGTCGTTCTTTCCCTCCCAAGCATAGCTTCTACCTACCAGGATCAATATATCCGCGTAATTGGGATACTTCTCCAGTGCCCTTAAAGCAATCTTTCTTCCCTCTGGGTATTTTCCATCCAAAATCAAAGTTCGGGCTTCCTGATATAGCTCATCCGGATCAAAGGAATCTTGGGCGAAGGCTTGTTGAAAACCCGTGGCAATACAGATTAAAAACAGTAATTTCTTCATGATGTGGGGTTTGTGGTACTCAGATTTTTCTTGTCCTCTGCTTTTTTGAAGCCGGTGCGTATCATTGCGCCCCAGCCACCTTTGCCTCGAATAAAATCAATATGACCTTTTATTCCCCACCAAACCACTTTGGGATGCACAGTCAAGGGTTCGGTAATGATGCACCAGAGCAAGGTCATCAGATCCTTTCTGTTTTTGTAATTATTGAATGCGATCTGCTCATAAAGCACGCTGAAGACTGAAACCAGCAGCGAAAGCAGATACATGAGTAGAAGCAATGCAATGAAGTAAACTGCACTAAAATCCCCCACAATCAGCAATACGGTAGTATAAATGACCCCAAATACCTCAATGATGGGACCTGACTTTTCAAACAAGGACCAAAACGGATAAGAAATGGAGCCCAAAACACCAAACCTGGGTCTGAACCGGATGGCCTGGTGGAGTTGAAGGGTTTCGATCGTACCTCTCATCCATCGATTTCGCTGACGAGCCAAAATTTCTTCACTTTCAGGTACTTCAGTCCAACAGAGAGGATCCGGTACGAAACCAACCTTATGAGGAATTCCTTTTTCCATCATGTATCGGCGCATTCGCACGATCAGTTCCATATCCTCCCCTACTGTCTTGGGAAAATACCCTCCTACCTTCCTTACCAGATCTGCATTGAAAAAACCGAAAGCTCCGGAAATCAGCATAAGGCCATTGATTCGCGACCAGGCCATTCTTCCCATAAGGAATGCCCGGAAATATTCAATCACCTGGAATCGCCCGAGGAGTGTTTCCGGAATTCGGTATTCAGTCACGGTACCGTCTTTCACCTCACAGTTATTGGCTATACCGATTACTCCACCTACTGCGATCACCTTCCGGTTAGTCTCTTCCATAAATGGCCGTACCATCCGGCTGATGGAGTCACTCGACAGAATACAATCCACATCAATGCATGCTAAAAGCTCCATTGATGCGACATTGATTCCTGTATTGAGGGCATCTGCCTTTCCTCCGTTTTCCTTGTCAATGACGAGAAGTCTTCGGTAAGACATGTTTTTGGAGCGATATATACCTCTTACCGGCTTAGTCTCAATTTCAGGGTGATAGAAATAGTCTGTTTTCTCAAGTTCAAATGACTCGATCAGTTTTTGAAGTGAATCATCTTTGCTCCCGTCGTTGATCACAATCACCTCAAACTTGCTGTAGTGCAGCGCCATCAGGCTTTTGGCATTCTGGACGATGGTCTCTCCTTCATTAAATGCGGGGGCCAAGATAGAGACCCCCGGAGACAAAGGCGAGGTAATAATGTCCCCATAGTCTGCAAATCGGTTTTTTCGGAGATAATCCCGCATTTCGAGCGCACTAAGGACCATCAGCGTCAGATAGATGGCAATAACCGAGAAACTCAATATCAAAAAAATGATACCAAAGATTTCAATCAAAAAGTAAAACAGGAAACTATACATGCTTTAGAATGGGGTCTTTGATGTGTTTTCCAATGGTGAGAATTTCAGGTTCAGTTGTCGAAGAAATGTATTGTTCAAATGCATCTTCATCCAACTCTTTAAGTGAATACAATCCCGATTTCTTGATTTTTTGAGGTACATTTTCCCCGGAAAGGATTTCCAAAATCAGATTTTTGCTTACCTCATCCCCGATGGAAGCTGATGCTTCCAAGGCTATCGCAACGACCTCCAAATTGGAGGATCGCAAACATTCATTGACAAAGCCCACTTCCATATGGGCTCCTAGAGATTGGTAGGTTCTCAAAATTTCAATTTTCTCCTGATCATTTGCTGTTGGAGAAAACTCAGCCAGGGACTCAATCAACTCATAAATACCCAGCATTCGTACCAATTTGATGACAAAAAGCCTCACGGATTGATTTTTGGAGTCCAAAAGCACCCTTAGGTCAAGTTGCTTGTAGTTTGATACAAACTTGATTATCCTCAGGTAATTCATCTGCTGCCAATTGGAAAGCGGAAACTCCAAATCCTTCAAAAACTTAAGATCGGTCGAGCCGGATAGATTCAACAATGTGGCGACCGCATGGGATCGAACATTGAAATTCTCGTTATTGACCAATAGCTCCACTTGATGAAGGGCTTCAACCAAGTCCATTTCATTGATTTGCACCAATCCCAGGGTCTTTCTATCCCATCTTCGATCACTGAGCAGGCGGATTGAAATTTTGTCCAATCCAAGTTTGACATAAAGGGCTTTGAGCTTGACTTTGAAGTCTCCTTTCATCTTCTTGTTGAGACTGATGATGTTTTCAGCCAGAAGTTCCTGATAAAGTGGCTTTTGCAATAAGTCCTTTGGGAAATAGGAATGAAGCTCCTCATTGCTCATGCCTTGGATCTCTTCCAATTCCTTCTCAAAGGGAATACTGGTGAGGGGTTCCAAGATATCTTGATTGTATTTCAGGATGAGACTGTCTTTTCTGCTCTTCTGTATTTTCAAAATCACCATGTAAAGAGTCAGTACCGTTGACACCACGAAGAAAAAGACAATGATCGCTGTGACGATAAAAAGCTTATAATCAGAAACAAAAATCAATTTGAATTTCTGAAATGGAGTGTACGGATCCTTGTATGCCAATGCTACCAAATCTGGCCTGGGATCTTTTTCCTCCAGAATGGGTTGAAAATCCCCATTTCGGATGATACTCGACAGGTAATCCTTGACTGCATCGATTGAACTTGGAGCGTTATAGACGAGTAATTCGGTCCGGGCATTAAGCTGAAACAGACTCACCTGATCCGAGAGCTGGTCAAAGGTTTCCCAGTTTTCAAACAGGATGGAATAAAACCCTGAATCTGTCTTGCTAAATCCAAAATCCCGGAACTCCAACACTTCTTCGGGCAGTTTTTTCTCCTCCAGAACAAATCGGTAGGACATCCCCGGAATTTGTTTTTGAAGGACGATAAACTCCATCAAGCCCAAACTGTCACTCGGAACGATTTGGACTTGTGCCTGTGCCCTGTTGACAGCCAATAATGAGGTGCAGAGGAGGATGAAAAAAAATCTCATAGCACTTATTTGAGCACACGTTTGACCCGAATGGCCAGTTCATTAGGGTTGAAGGGCTTCGGAACAAAATCAGCTACACCAAGATTGAATGCTTCCAAGACTACTTGCTCTTCTTCGCCGAGAGAACTTAATACAATGATCGGAGTGTCAGGCTGGAACTTTTTAGCATGATGGATAATCTCAATCCCACTTCGGAAGGGAATCATAACATCTGTAATGATCAAATCTGGTCGAAGAGAATCAATGGCCCTCATGCCTTCATTTCCATCACTGACCAAATGGGTGTCATATCCATCCTTTTTGAGCCTAAATTGAACCAGACTTGAAATCAATAAATCGTCCTCTATGATCAGGATTTTTTTCATAATTCGGCTTATTCCAAATTTAAATATACTAGCTAAGTTGAAAAACCAAGCTTTTCAAACCATTCAAATAAGGGCTTTCTACAATCCTTGTAAATAATATGCACTTATTCGCATTTTGAATCAAGCATCAGACCGCTGATCAAAAAAAAAGTTTCTAAAAATAATTCCCGCTAGAAGCTGAAATCCCTTTTGCTAGCTTGCTGATTGAAGAATAACCATCAATCGAATGAAAAAACAAATTCTAAAAGCAGGATTGCTGGGATTGCTATTTACCGGATTTTTGTCGCAGGCGGCATGGGCACAAAGTGACCCTACAGGCAAGCGTCGGGTGTCCAGTACGTATGCAATCACTAATGCGACAATTTTTGCTTCTCCCGGTCAGCAAGGGACCAAGGCCACTGTCCTTTTCAAGGACGGGGTGATTTTGGGAGTTGGTTCAAATCTGACTTTGCCAAAAGAAGCCCAAGTGATCCAGGGAGACTCACTCTTTATTTACCCTGGATTCATTGACGGTGCAAGTCTCGCAGGAATCACCAAACCCAAAGATCCCGAGCGGCCCAAGGATATGGTCTCCTCCAATCCTCCGGACGAAATCGCGGGAATCACTCCCTGGAGATCTGCGACCGATCAGTTTTCGATCACCGGCAATCCGGTAGATGATTGGAGAAAAGCTGGATTTACCCTCGCTCAGGTACTTCCTGACGGCGGTATGCTTCCCGGAAAAACCTCCATTATCGTGCTGGGCCATGCAGGATCGGTAAACGTCCTTCAGGAAAACGCAGCTCTTGCAGCCAATTTCAGAGGATCCAGAGGGATGTACCCTGCGACTTTAGCCGGGGTTATGGCCAAGTTTAGAGATGTTTATCAAAACACCACCTTGGCTCTGGAACATTCCAAAATGTATGCCTCTACCTCAGGGGTGAAAAGACCGGAGATGACTCCCACCCAAAACGGAATGGCTCCCGTAGTGCAAAAGCAGATTCCTGTAATCTTCTCAGCTTCTTCCGATTTGGAAATAAGAAGAGCGATTGCACTTCAAAAAGAATTGGGATTCAAACTAATCCTGACAGGACTGGAAAATTACGAAACGGTCATTGACTTGATCAAAAGCTCCGGCACCCCGGTTTTGATCAAACTGCAAGTACCAGATGACAAAGCCATCAAAGCGCAAAAATCCGAAGGGGTCACCGACGATACCAAAGCCCAGTACGAGCGCGTGAAGGAAGCTTATGACAAGGCGATCAAGCAGGCTGCTCAGTTGGAAAAAGCAGGAATTCCTTTCGGATTCTCGACTGTAGATGCCAAGCCGGGTGATGCAATGAAGGTACTCCAGACTATGGTCAAAAATGGTCTGAGCGAAAAAGCGGCATTGGCAGCTTTGACTACCAATCCTGCTTCCATTCTTGGAATCAGCCGGGTAGCAGGTACAATTGAAAAAGGAAAAATGGCCAATTTGGTCATCAGTACTGACTCTCTTTTCAAAGAAAGTGCCCAAATCAAGCATGTGGTTGCGGATGGATATGTGTTTGATTACGAGGTGAAAAAGAAAGCTCCTTCTGAAAACGGAAAAGCAGAAAACGGCGGCGCAACAGCCATCGAGGGGGTTTGGGAATACACTTCCGAAACTCCCGCCGGATCCTCTGGCGGTGAAATCACCCTCAGAAAAGAAGGTGCAGGCTATGCAGGCACCATCAGTTATGACGATCCATCAGGCTCTGGAAAAGTAACTACCCCAATCAAAAACGTAGCTGTAAACGGCAAAACGGTCACATTTGAATTTGATGTAGCTGCCGGAGGCATGAATCTTACCGTGAATATTGCAGGGGAAATCAGCGGTTCCAGCATGGAAGGAACCCTCTCCATAGCCCAAATGGGTTCATTCCCTTTCACTGCAAAACTATCCTCCCCTAGCCTAATCCTCTGAAAAAATGAAAAAGCTCAATTACATACTTGCTGCTTTGTTGGGACTGGGGTTGAATTACTCTTATGCCCAAGTACAAAAAGGCAGCGTCTTGATCAAAAATGCGACCGTCCTGACCGTCACGAAAGGCAACTTGGACAAAGCTGACGTCCTCGTTCAGGATGGAATTATCAAACAAGTCGGCCAAAACCTGACGGCTCCATCGGGTGTCCAAACCATCGATGCCACCGGTAAATACCTGATGCCGGGAATCATCGACGCTCACTCTCACGTAGCTTTGGATGTGGTAAATGAAGCCTCGGCCCCTATCACTTCTGAGGTGCGAATGAAGGACGTAGTCAATCCGTTTGAAATCGGAATCTATCGGGCTCTAGCCGGTGGAGTGACGGTCTCCCATGCCATGCACGGTTCGGCAAACGTGGTCGGTGGACAGAATGCCACACTTAAGCACCGTTGGGGTGCAAAGGATCCTGCCGACATCATCATGCAGGATGCCCCACGCACCATCAAATTTGCTTTGGGTGAAAACCCCACCCGAGTGCACGGTCGTGGCAATGGAATCCAGCCAAGATCCCGAATGGGTGTTGAGGCTGTTTTGAGAAATGGATTCAGCGAAGCGCTTCAATACAAAAAAGCCTGGGAAACCTACACTACTGCCAAAGCTCAAAAAGGAAACACGATAGCTCCTCCGGTTTACAATGAGCGTCTCCAAACCTTGGCGGATATCCTGGATGGCAAAATCATCGTTCACTGCCATTCATACCGGGCTGACGAAATCTACATGCTGATCAATGTGGCCAAGGATTTCGGTATCAAAAAACTCGTTTTCCAGCACACCAACGAAGGATTCAAAGTAGCACCTGAAATCGCTGAATACACGATGGGGGCTTCTGTTTTTGCTGATTGGTGGGCCTACAAAATGGAAGTGTACTACTCCACGGCCTACAATGCTGCCATTCTTCAACGAAACGGAGCCATCACCTCCATCAACTCCGACTCTGCCGAATTGATCCGTCACCTGTACCACGAAGCTGCCAAAACCCAGCGTTATGGAGGTTTGACCGACGAAGAAGCGTTGGCCATGATCACAATCAACCCCGCCAAACAATTGGGGATCGATGACAAAGTGGGATCCATCGAAGTGGGCAAGCAGGCGGATTTGGTGATTTTCGAAGGTCACCCACTTTCATCCTATGCGGTTCCGCAGATGACTTTTGTGGATGGTGTGAAGTACTTCGACATCAAAACTGACAAAGACGATCAGCGCCAGTTTGTAGCTGCTACCGAAATGGTAGAACCTGTTTTCCTCCGTGCAGAAGAGGATCACCAGTGTCTACAGGATGTGGATGCCTATTTCGAAGCTTTCCAGGGAGCCTTCTTTGAACAAAAACACTAATCACCCCGACAATTCAAGTTTGATATGAAAAGAATTTTGAAAACCTTTTGTGCCTCTTTGCTTGCCCTGCTCCCAGTGGCAGCTATGGCCCAGATCGACGGGGAATTTGTAAAACCTCGTACAGGAAAATTCCTGCTCCAAAATGCCACCGTAGTGACCGTGACTAAAGGTACCTTAGCCAATACCTCGGTATTGGTGGAAAACGGTAAAATCGCCCAAATCGGCAGCTCCATCAACACTGCGGGAGCGGAAGTAATCGACTGCTCCGGGATGTTTATCTATCCGGGAATGATCGACGGAGGCACACGGCTGGGACTGGTAGAAGTAAGCTCTGTACCTGAGACCGTGGACTATGCAGAAATCGGAAATGTAACTCCAAACATGCAAGCCCTGACCACAGTCAACCCGAATTCAGAAGCTGTTGGGGTTACCCGGGTTTCTGGGGTGACCACCGTTTTAACCATTCCAACCGGAGGGCTTTTCCCCGGAACTGCCGCTTTGATCAATCTAAACGGCTATACCCCAGATCAAATGTATGGGGGATACAAGGCTGTGGTCATGAACTTCCCGAGCTCTGGACGTCGGGGAAGATTTGACCGCAGATCCGATGAGGATATCAAAAAAGAGGCTGAAAAAGCCATGAAAGAAGCCAATGATATCTGGGACAACGCCAAGAAATACCTGGACCTGAAAAAATCAGGAGCTGAACTACAGTACTATCCTGAGATGGATCAACTTTCCAAAGTGATTTCCGGTGAACTTCCCTTGCTGGTCGTAGTAGATGCTGCCTCAGACATTCAAAACGCCATCAAATGGGTGGAAGGGAAAAACATCAAAGTGGTGTTTTCCGGTGTAGCAGAAGGCTGGAGAGTGGCGGATGAAATCGCAAAAGCAGGTATCCCGGTAGTCACAGGACCGGTACAGGAGCTACCTTCCCGTCAGTCTGACCGATATGATGCAGCTTATGCCAATGCCGGTAAAATGGCTAAGGCAGGGGTGAAAGTCGCCATTATGACCGGAGAAGAGGAAAATGTGAGAAACTTACCTTTCCATGCGGCTTTTGCCGGAGCATATGGCCTGGGAAAAGAGGAAGCCCTGAAAGCAGTGACCATCAATCCGGCTGAAATATTCGGCGTACAGGATCAGTACGGTTCGGTAGAAGTTGGAAAACGTGCCAACTTGATCGTTTCCAACGGTGACCCCTTGGAAACCAGAACCCAGATCATGCATGTCTTCATTGACGGATATCGAATCCCGATGTCCAACAGACACATCCGATTGTATCAGGAGTTTCTGGAAAGGTCTCCAGGCTTGAAAGCCAATTAATCTACTAAAGGCCACGGAAACTGATTCTGTGGCCTTTTTTTCTTCAATATTCGAAATTTGATATTCGAAATTCGATATTGCATTACAGTGGGAAACAACCTTCTAAAGTAAAGACTATATAAACTCTTCCACATCCCAACCTTTCCACCTTTAGTTAAATTCATGAAACACCGATTACTCGCTCTCACCGCCGCCTCTCTCCTTTCTTTTGGCTCTTTTTCACAACAGGACGGATTTCTGCCTTCCCAGTTTGCCGAACAAAAAAAGTTTGAACTGGACTTCCTGAATGCCGTCAAGCCTGACCGATTCAAAGTTCACCTTTCCGAACTCACCAAAAATCCTCATATCGCCGGAACCCCTGAAAACGAGCTGGTCAAGGACTACCTGGTCAAGATCATGTCGGATGCAGGGATGAGTGTGAAAGTATGGCCATACGACGTCTACTTGCCCAACCATCCCGGAAAATCTGAACTTCAGATCATCTCACCGGTGCAGATGACGCTTTCCCAAAAAGAAGGAGCCTTGCCGGAAGATCCATTTTCAGATGATCCGAGACTTCATTTGGGATTCAATGCTTTTTCGGGTAGCGGTGATGTCACAGCTGAAGTCGTCTATGTGAATTACGGCACCCGGGAGGACTTCATGAAACTCGCCGAAATGGGAGTTCCGCTTGAAGGAAAAGTGGCCATCGCACGCTATGGAGGCAATTTTCGCGGATACAAAGCCAAATATGCCGAGCAATACGGCATGATCGGTCTGGTGGTCTACACCGATCCCAAAGATTCGGGATTTACCCGTGGGGAAGTATATCCCAAAGGACCTTTTTTCAACGAAACGACCATTCAGCGTGGATCCATGTTGACATTGGACTTTACCGGAGATCCATTGACTCCCAATCGCCCGGCCCTACCCCTAGACGGATCCAAAAAAGTAAAACGCGATGATCCGGCTGAGGTGGATTTCCATACAATTCCCGTAACTCCAATCGGATACGGAGCTGCCAAGGAAATTCTGAGCAGAATGACAGGGTCTGAAGCTCCTGAAGCCTGGCAGGGTGGATTGCCCTTCAAATACCGAGTCACCGGAGGTAGCGAGCTTAAAGTTCGCGTGATGGTAGATCAAAAACCTGATTTCATCAGAGCCAATAACGTGGTCGGAACCTTTGAGGGTAGCCAGTATCCCGATGAATGGATCATTTTGGGTAGCCATTACGATGCATGGTCTTTTGGTGCTACGGATCCCAATTCGGGCACAGCCATGCTTTTGACCTTCGCGGAAGCTTTGGGAGAATTGTACAAAAAAGGTCAAAAGCCTTCCCGATCCATTTTGATCGGACATTGGGATGCCGAGGAGCAAGGCGTCATTGGCTCAACTGAATGGGTGGAGCATTTGAAAAAGGAACTCGGAGCCAAGGCAGTTTCCTACATGAACTTTGACGGTGGCGTGTCCGGAAGAAACTTTGGTGCTTCTGCTGCTCCTACTTTGAAAAAGCTGATCATCGATGCCTCTAAAGAAGTCACCTATCCGGACTCGGCCAAGACAGTATTTGAAGTCTGGGCAGGAAAAAATCCAGAACCGGGAATCGGAAACCTCGGCGGTGGGTCTGACCACATCGCCTTTTACATGCACGTGGGAATCCCCTCCTTGAGTGGGGGTTCCGGTGGACCGACTGCCTATCACTCCAACTATGACAATTTCCACTACTATTCGAAGTTTTCTGACCCAAGCTTCAAAATGGGCGGAGCGGTAGCACAATTGTTTGGACTGGTAGCGATCCGTCAGGCAAATGCTGCGGTGATTCCCTATCATGTAGAGCGTTACTCCACTGACTTGAAAGGACATTTTGAGCAAGCAGTAAAAAATGTAAAAACCATCGATCCTAATTTTGCCGGATTTGATCAGGTGGATGCTGCTTTGGCAAAGCTTAAGACCAGTACGGAAGCATATCATGCGACCCTTCACAAGTCAATGTTTGAAGAAACCATCCATTCCAGCCATTTGAAGAAAATCAATGCCGGTCTGATCGATTTGGAAAAAAGCTGGATCGATCCCAAAGGAATGTACTACGGCGAGTGGTACAAATCACTCTACGTTTGCAATGACCCATTCTCCGGCTACGCATCCTGGATTCTTCCGGGAATCCAATATGAAGTGGCTATCAAAAACACCGCCCGACTGGAAGAGTGGGATACCAGATATGCCAAAGCCATTTTGGATCTAAGTGATAAAATCGACAAACTGACCAAGCTCTTAGTACCTAAAAAAATCAGGTAAGCTGAAAACCGCGAAGCGATTCGCGGTTTTTTCTTTTCACCTGTTCAGAATAGAAAGTTATGTGTCCGATTTCAATACAAGGTAAATTCTAAACGTGCCAGCAAGCGATCAAATTCCATCTTTATCAAGCTGGAATATAATTTGAACAAGCCTTGACAAAACCATTTTAACCATGCTGACTTTCCTACTTTGGCTTATCCTCTTTATCCTTTGCTGGCCGATTGCCTTGGCTGCCCTGATCCTTTATCCCATTGTTTGGTTGTTGCTCCTTCCCTTTCGGCTTTTGGGATTTGCCATCGAACTAAGCTTTGACTTGGTCAGAAACCTCTTTATGCTACCCTTCCGTTTGGTCGGGGTCAAATAGCAATTGTTTTTTACAAACCGTACTTTCAAAGGATTGGAACAAGGAGGCTTATCAAATCCACCGGCTAGAAGTCATTAAGTTGGGAAGGATCTTGATCAAACCTGATTTACCTTTTTTCGCTCCTGATCGCATTTTTCTAAATCCTATTCATCAACATCCTACAGGCATGTTTCAACGGAAAGATCAATTAAATCCTCACTGATAAAAGTCATGAAATCTGGAGACGCATTTGAATAGATTGCAAAGGACTGTTATTCCCTTTTATCAGACCAAGTCCTTTTTCTATGAACTCCGACACCAAAACCATCAAACCTCTCAGTCCCGAAGAATGGGAAAACTCCTGGCAACAACATTGGGCAAAATCCCAAATGAACTATGAATTACCTCCCAATCTGAGCAAGAAGTTGAAGGAGGAGAGGGAGTTTCTATCCCAAGTCCGTAGTCCAGAAAAAGACAAGAAAAGGCTGGATCGAGTGACCAAGGAGTTTGCGATGGCCATCAAAAAAATGAACAAGATCGGTCCTGCGGTGACCATATTCGGTTCAGCGAGATTTCGGCCTGGGGACGATTATTACGAATTATCCCGAAAAACCGGAGAAGAATTTGCCAAGGCTGGATTCTCGGTTTTGACAGGCGGAGGCCCGGGTGCCATGGAAGCTGCCAACAAAGGAGCTTTTGAAGTAGGAGGAAAAACCTACGGACTGAACATCATCCTACCGCACGAGCAGGAACCCAATCCCTATGTAGACGGCACGATTGAATTCAACCACTTTTTTGTCCGCAAAACCATGCTGGTGAAATATTCCTGCGCTTACATCGTGATGCCCGGAGGACTGGGCACCTTGGATGAACTGTTTGAAGCGGCCACTTTGATCCAATGTCATAAAATCGGTCCCTTCCCATTGATTTTAGTCGGAAAGGAATTTTGGAAGGGATTGCGTGATTTCGTCTCGTTCATGGCAGACCAAGGGGTATTCTCCCCCGAAGAAATCGGATTCTCTAAAATTGTGGACAGTCCTGAAGAGGCAGTGGATTTAGTTCTGAAAAGCATACCCAAGGAACTTCAGAAAATCCTGGACAAGGAAAAAACCAAGCTGAAATCGAGGATCCCTAAAAAATCGAAAAAATAATCCCTTCAACCTTTATTTGAACTAAATGAAAGTCAAACTTTTTGGTGCCGCAGGCGGTGAAGTGACCGGATCCTGCTACTTGGTAAAAACTGAAAAATCAGCCATTCTGATCGACTGTGGCATGTTTCAGGGAGGAAATGATTCCGAAGCCAAAAACCTGCTTCCAGAGGGTGCCCGCCCCGAAGAGGTGCAGGCCGTTCTTTTGACCCATGGTCACCTCGATCATACCGGTAGAGTCCCACTGCTGATCAAGCACGGATTCCGGGGACAGATATTCAGCACAATTCAAACCCTGCAATTGTCAGAGATCATCTTGCAGGATTCGGCACGCCTTCAAGAAGCTGATGCCGAAAGGCAAAACCGAAAATATTGGGAACCCGGTGAGCCCTTAGTCGAACCTCTTTACAGTCCTGAGCATGTGGAATTCATGAAGGAATTGAATCAAGAGGTCCCTTTCGGTGAATCTATCCGGATTACGGAGGATATCTCGGCCAAGTGGATTGAGGCAGGCCACATGCTGGGTTCTGGGAGTATCGAGCTAACGGTGGAGGAAAATGGAAAGAAAAAGGTCATTGCTTTTTCGGGAGATCTTGGACCATTGACCTTGCCTTTGCTTAGGCCCTTTGAGCATTTTCATCAAGCTGACCTCGTATTTATGGTATCCTCCTACGGGGATCGGATTCACAAATCTTATGAGGAGACGGTGGAGGAATTTGAGCGGATAGTCAAAAAAGTAAGTGAATCAGGCGGAAAAGTACTGATTCCGACTTTTGCCATCGGACGAGCCCAGCAGCTGCTTTATCACATGGCAGAATTTTACAACCTAGGAAAATTTACTCCATTTCCGATCTATCTTGACAGTCCGATGGCTATTCGGGCTACGGAGGTTTACCGAAACCACCAAGACTTATTAGATGAAGAATTTCAACTATTAAAACAAAAAGGCGCATTTCCTGTGGATGAAAGATATTTCATACCAAGTCCAAGCGGAGAATCTTCCAGAGCATTGAATGATATCAAAGGACCCTGTATGATTTTGGCTGGTGCAGGAATGTGCAACGGCGGGAGAATCCTCCACCACCTGTATCATAACTTAAAAGATCCGAATACCCATGTGGTGATCGTAGGCTTTCAGGCCCAGGGATCTCTTGGAAGAAAGTTGGTTGAAAAGGCCAAATCTGTCCGGATATTCGGAGAAGAAATTCCGGTCAATGCTCAGATTCATACACTGAATGGATTCAGCGCACATGCCGGGCAAAACGATTTAATTGAGTGGTTTTCCTATCTAGCCCCAAGCAATCCTAAAGTAGCATTGGTACATGGGGAAGATACCGCAAGAACAATTCTAGCCGATTTGATCGAAATGAAATTTGGCATCACCCCTATTCTTCCGGAGATTGGAGAAATCATTGAGATTTAGTGACTTTTAAAATTCATTCCATCCATGCTTATAAGAAATTTCAAATTAGTATCACTGGGTCTTTTCTACTTCTTGTTTAGTCAATTCGCAGTGGGTCAAAACCAATGGCCAAAAGACATATTGACAAAAAATGGTGCCCGAATAACCGTATATCAGCCCCAACCCGAGTCGCTAAAAGGAAATATTCTTTCAGGAAGGTCTGCGTTTTCGGCAGGGGAAACACCAGATTCAGAATTGGTATTTGGGGTTTTTTGGTTTTCTGCCACGATGATGACCGATCGGGATGACCGAATGCTCACGTTGGAAAGTATCAAAATCACGGATGTAAAACTTCCGGGGGTAGAAGATCAATCCAAAATCACCAAGCTGAAGCAACTGTTGGAGGCCGAAATTCCACTATGGGGTTTGGAATCTACGATCGATGAAATCAACGCCACTTTGGAAACCAATCAAGTGGAAGTAAGCGAAGGATTGAACAATGAGCCTCCTCAGATTTTCTACTCCGAAGAGCCTACCCTGCTTTTGCTTTTCGACGGAGACCCCAAAGTCGAGCAAGACAATGACCTCAAAATGGAGCGGGCTATCAACACGCCCTATTTGATTTTGAAAGCCCTCGAGGACAAAAAATATTACCTCTATGCAGGACAGGGTTGGTATGCTTCTTCCCAAATCATGGAAGGCTATTCGCTTACCACTTCCCTTCCCAAATCCATCAAAGCGGTCGATGACCAAATCAAGAAAGAGCAAACCGAACAGCCCAATAAAAATGCAAAAGCTCCCAAAAAGGTAATCTCCAGCACCAAACCGGCTGAAATCATCCAGTCTGACGGCAAAGCCGATTTTGCCACCATCCAGGGAACTAGCCTGCTTTACATGTCCAATTCGGAGGACAATATTTTCAGGTATCTGGAAAACCAGAAATACTACCTGCTTCTCTCCGGAAGATGGTATGCAGCAGGCAAACTGGAAGGTCCTTGGGAATACATTCCCGCTGAGGAGCTTCCGGCGGATTTCGCAAAAATTCCCGAGTCTTCTCCAAAGTCAGATGTCTTGGTGAGTGTTCCGGGGACCCAGGCTAGCCTGGATGCCATCCACGATGCTCAAGTCCCTCAGACCGCCAAAGTGGATCGGGCAAAGGCCACAACAGAAGTGAAGTATGACGGAGAACCGAAATTTGAACCGATCAAAGGGACTTCCCTGGAACTGGCCATGAATACCTCCAGCACGGTAATCAAGTCCGGAAAGGAGTATTTTGCTGTAGACAATGGCGTTTGGTTTATTGCTTCCAGTCCCAAAGGACCTTGGAAAGTAAGTGACAAGCGTCCGGAAGATGTAGAAGAAATCCCAGCCACTTCACCGGCATACAATGTAAAATATGTCTACATCTATGAGACTACCCCGGAAGTAGTCTATGTGGGGTACACCCCCGGATACATGGGAAGCTATGTCTATGGTCCGACAGTAGTCTATGGAACCGGGTATTATTACAATCCTTGGTATGGACCCTACTATTATCCAAGACCAGTCACGTATGGATTCAGCATGCATTACAACCCCTGGACAGGTTGGAGCATGGGCTTCCACATGAGCTATGGTTTTTTCACATTCAGTTACTATGGTGGAGGGGGATATTGGGGTCCGGGTGCTTACCGTCCCCCCTATTATGGAGGGGGATATGGAAACAATGTATTTATCAATAACGGGGACATCAACATCGATCGATCCAATAATATCTACAACAACCGGGACCATGTTTCCACTAGGGATGTAAAGCGCGGTAATCGAGGTAATTCGGCAACAACCCGTCCTGCCTCTGGTCAACGACCCAGTACCCAACCGGGAGTTTCCACAAATGATCGAAACCGAACTCCAACAGCCAAGACTCCAACAGTTGGCCAACAACCTGCCAACAGGGGTGCTATGGCTGGGGCTGGAACCCGGGATGTGTATTCCGACAAAGCCGGAAATGTCTACAACCGTGACGCTAGCGGAAACTGGAGCCAACGCCAGGGTAACCAATGGCAAGGAACCCAGCAATCCTCCCAAATGAATCGGGATTACCAAAACCGGCAACGCAGTGCAACCCAAAACCGCAGCTTCCAACAAACCAACCGGGCAGGAAATATGGGAGGCGCCTATCGGGGTGGCGGCGGTGCACGAGGCGGCGGACGAATGAGGTAAAATCAAAAGCCCGAGGTAACTCATTACCTCGGGCTTTTCGTTTTATAATTTAATCTTTTACTGAGACTGATTACTGATCACTACTTTTTCTCCCGGCTTCCCTCAAACAGCTCGTATTTCAGCAATCGGCAATCGATCGTTCCATTCCAGAATTCAATTCTTCGGCTGGCTTTCAGTCCCACTTTTTTAGCCAAATCCATATTTCCGGTAAAAATATAACCGCGATATCCGGCGCATTTCTGCTTCATAAAGTCCCCCATGCGCTTGTAGGTTTCCTCAAGTTCAGTCAAATCACCCAATCTCTCCCCATATTCAGGATTAAACATGATGACGCCCCGGGGTCTTTCGGGGATTTCTGTTTCGGCAAAATCACACACCTGAAACTCAATCATGTGGTCCACACCGGCGGTGGCTGCATTTTCTTTTGCAAAAGAAATGGCCTGCAAGGAAATGTCTGAAGCAATGATTTTGACTTCCGTGGCTTCGACGATCTTGTTTTCCAACTTTTTCTTTTTGGCTAAAAAAGCAGCCGAATCGTAGCCTAAAATATGCTGAAAGGAATAATGATCCCGATAGAGTCCTGGAAATCGCTTAGTCGCCATCAGCGCTGCCTCGATCGCCAAGGTCCCGGAACCGCACATTGGATTGATAAAAGGAACTCGGGTATTCCATTCGGTAGCATAGATCGTTGCCGCCGCCAAAGCCTCCATCATCGGAGCTTTTCCCGGAATTTTGCGGTAGCCATGTTTGGCCAGAGTTTCTCCGGAAGTATTAATGTAAACCGTCGCCTGGGTTTCTTTCCAGTATACCTGAATCACCAAACCGTCAAAATCAGAACCGGAGTCCGGCCTTCTCCCTTTCAACTCGCGGAAACGATCCACGATGGCATCTTTCACTTTGACATTGACAATCAAAGGCGTGGTGATGGATTCATTTTCCGCAACGGAATTCACCGAAAAGTATCCGTCCACGTCGAGGTATTCCTCCCAGGGAATGGCTTTGAATCTCCGGTAGATGTCCTCGGCATTTCTCAGGTAAAAAGATTTGATCTCGTAGAGTACATGGGAGGCCGTGCGCAAGTGGAGATTTAGGTCCATGCAGTCCTCCAGGGAAGCGAACAATTCGATTCCGGTTCGGGTGACTTCCTTGGGAACAAAACCCAATTCCCGCACTTCCTGCTCCAGATAAGTCACCGAGCGATCCTTGCAAGTGATAAAAACTTTTCCTTTTTGGTTGAAATCAAGCATGCGCAAAAGTAAGAAAGAGAAACAGGAATCCCCCAAACCCAGAAAAATACCTTGCCGCTCATCCCACTTGGAAGGTAAAAACTCGCAATCGTTTCCGTAAATTGAAACTCAACTTCATTGTCCTACCTAAGCTATTTCGTGAATTTTAGCCAATTCAATAACCCTAAAAAAATGAAACTCAAACTAGTCGGCCTCCTCGTTTTGGCACTGTTCAGCCAGGCAGCTCAAGCCCAAAATAACAATTGGAAAAACCTCTTCAACGGAAAAGACCTCAGTGGCTGGAAAGCCGTGGCAGGAAAGGCCACCTTTGAAGTTAAAGATGGAGTCATCGAAGGCACCGCTGTCCACGGTACAGGAAATACCTTTTTGATTACTGAAGAAATGTACACGGATTTCATTTTGGAAGTGGATCTTATGATCAACCACATTTCATCCAACAGTGGAATTATGGCCCGCGGCCAATTTGATCCGAATGCAAGAGAAGGTCAGGGCTTGGTCTATGGCTATCAAATCGAAGCCGACCCCACTCCACGTGCTTGGTCGGGAGGGATCTATGACGAGGCACGCCGGGGTTGGTTTTATCCAGTAGACCTGAATCCGGCTGCGAAGTCTGCATTCAAAATGGGGGAATGGAACACTTATCGCATCGAAGCCATCGGAAACACCATCAAAACATGGGTCAACGGTCAGGAAGTAGCCTACTTTGTCGATGACATGGATGCCAAAGGATTTATAGGACTTCAGGTGCATAGCATCCAAAAGAAAGAAGATGAAGGACGAAAAACTTCCTTCCGAAACGTCCGAATCCAAACCGAAAACCTAAAGCCCACTCCTTTCAAAGGGGATGTTTTCGTGGTGAGCACGATGAAAAATGAATTGACCGATGAGGAAAAGAAAAACGGCTGGAAGCTGCTCTTCAACGGCCAAAACAGTGAAGGATGGAGAGGTGCACGCTTGACCAGCTTTCCGACTTCCGGCTGGTCTGTAAAAGATGGAATCCTCACGATCGCCAAAACTGACGGAAGCGAGTCCCAAAATGCCGGAGACATCGTGACCACGGACAAATACAGTGCATTTGATTTGTCTTTTGATTTCAAAATCACTGAAGGAGCAAACAGTGGAGTGAAGTATTTTGTGACACTGTCCGAAGGAAATACAGGTTCGGCAATCGGATTGGAATATCAGATTCTGGACGATGCGAACCACCCCGATGCCAAAATGGGAATCAACGGCAACCGAACGCTGGCCTCTCTTTACGACTTGATTAAAGCGGAAAAGCAACCCAGATTTGTCCGGAAACCCGGGGAGTGGAATCAAGGACGCGTGGTCGTTTACCCCAACAACAAGGTGGAGCACTACATCAACGGAGTGAAAGTAGTCGAATACGTAAGGGGTTCTCAAGAATACCGCGATCTTGTGGCAATCAGCAAGTATAAGATTTGGAAAAACTTCGGTGAAGCACCGGAAGGACACATCCTACTACAGGACCACGGCGATGAAGTGAGCTACAAAAACATCAAAATCAAGACACTCAAATAACCCAAAAGGACCATGAGCAAGCAAAACAGAAGAGAATTTATCAAGAAAAGTACAGCTGCAACCTTGGGATTGTCGGCTCTGGGTGCAGTGGGATTTTCTGCCAAATCCTACGGCCGAATCCTTGGAGCTAACGATCGCCTGAACGTCGCCATTGCAGGTTTGGGAAGAAGACTGGGAGCATTTTATGAACCCATCGGACTGGAATCCAGCAATGTCAATCTACTTTACCTCTGCGATGCCATGCAATCTCAGATGCCAAAAGCAGCAAAAAACTTTGAGAAATACATCAGCTATACCCCAAAACTGGAGCAAAACATCCTAAAAGTCCTCGATGACAAAGAAGTTGATGTATTGATCAACGCTACTCCCGATCACTGGCATGCACCCGGAACCTGGTTGGCTTTGGATAGAGGGAAACATGTGTATGTTGAAAAACCCTGCTCCCACAATCCCCGCGAAGGAGAATTGCTCATTGCGCTGCAAAAGAAATACAACAAGGTAGTCCAAATGGGTAATCAGCAACGATCTGCGCCAGAAAGCCGGGAAATCATTGCTGCCATCCACAACGGCGCCATCGGCAAAGCCTACATGGCAAAAACTTTCTACAGCAATAGCAGAGGTGCTGTACCAAACCCCGTTCAACAAGCCGCTCCTGCAGGATTGGATTGGGAGCTTTTCCAAGGTCCAGCGCCCCGAAAACCTTACATGCACGATACATGGGATTACAACTGGCACTGGTACGGTTGGGATTATGGCACTGCCGAAACAGGCAACAATGCCACCCATGAACTGGATGTAGCCCGCTGGGCGCTTCAGGTGGATTATCCATCAGAAGTGATGGTGGTTGCCGGTAAAATGCATTATCCAGAAGACGGCTGGACCATGTACGATACCATGGATGCAACCTTTAAGTTTGGTGACAACAAAGTCATCCAATGGGACGGCAAAAGCCGGAACAATTACAAAACCTACGGTTCAGATCGGGGCACAATTATTTACGGAACAGAGGGTTCAGTTTATGTTGACCGAGGTGGGTACAAGCAGTTTGACCGAAGCGGCAAATTGGTTAAAGAAAACATGGGCGGAGGCACCGAAGGCGGCACTCAACTCGGAGGCGGAGGAGACATGAGTACCACCCATGTGGTCAATTTCTTTAATGCAGTGAGAGGTAAGGAAAAGCAAAACTCCAACATAGAAGATGGTGCAGTATCAACCCTGCTTTGCCACTTGGCCAACATCAGTAGCCGAACTGGTGAGACCTTGATTTGCGACCCAAAAAATGGACGCATTACCAATTCTGAAAAAGCTATGGCACTTTGGAGCAGGGAATACGAGAAAGGCTGGGAGCCTCCTAAAATTTGATTAAAAAAGGCTTTAAAAAACCAAAAACCTGCAATCCTGAAGGAAGCAGGTTTTTTTGTTTTGCGATAATTCATATTCTGTCTAGCAAAAGAAATTACAGATCGCTAACCATTCCTTTATTCTGTTAAAATATTTTTATCAAACAGATAGTTTTTAGGTAAAAAAGATAACCCAACGAATATTTTCAAATACTGCATTTTTAAGCGCAATCGATTCCGTAATTACACCAGTAAAGCAATTGAAGATTCCTGACCTTCTATCTACCTTTTAATCACGGAATCTTTAGAATTTTTCCGTCCATCAAAACCGGATGGCATTTAGATTAAGAACCAATTCTATCTTCTAACAATAAACCTAATTACTATGCGTACAAAATTTTACACCTACCTATCGGCGGTGTTGATGCTGTTGCTTAGCGCAGGCTTTGCGACTGCACAGGATGTGCAAGTGAGTGGGACCGTTTCGGATGAAACCGGAGCACCTCTTCCGGGTGTGACGATTCTCCTGAAAGGCACCACCAAAGGTACCACCACCGATTTGGATGGAAAGTATTCCATCTCGGGCCCAGCGAGCGGCGTGCTGGTTTTTTCATTTATCGGTTATACTCCTTTGGAGGAGAGTATAGGTAACCGCAGCGTCATTGACATCAGTCTTAATCCTGACATCGCCAACTTGGAAGAAGTGGTAGTAGTGGGATACGGTACCGTCAAAAAGAGTCAGCTGACCGGTGCGATCTCCTCAGTGGGGAACAAGGAAATCCAGGAACTTCCCATCACGGATGCCCGTCAGGCCCTTCAGGGTCGTGCTGCGGGTGTGGACGTAACACAGGCCGGTTCCAAACCGGGTTCTTCTCCACAGGTTCGAATCCGAGGCCGCCGTTCATTCAACGCATCCAATGAGCCCCTTTATGTAGTGGACGGTATCCCTACAGTCGGAGGATTGGAAGACATCAACCCAAGTGATATTATTTCCATGGAGGTTTTGAAAGACGCTTCTGCCACAGCTATCTATGGTTCACGGGGATCTAACGGGGTCGTGTTGATCAGTACCAAAAGAGGAAATGCAGGTAAAACAGTTGTTTCATTGGATTCTTACTATGGAATCAATGAAGAACTGGGAAGAATTGATGTGTTCAACGGAGCAGAATTTGCCGAATACAAAAGAGAATCCCGAAGAGCCACAGGTAGATATCCGGAGGGCCCTGCCACTGCTGAGGCAGATGCAAAAATCTTCGAACCTGTCGAATTGGAGAGTATTTCCCTGGGAAGGAGTACGGATTACCCAGATGGTCTTCTCCGCACAGGAAATATCCAAAACCATCAAATCGGAGTAAGCGGTGGAAATGACAAAACCACCTTTTTCGTGTCAGGCAACTACTTCAAAGACGTAGGAATCATTTACAATCAGGATTTTACCCGATACACCTTCCGTGTGAATCTGGATCATAAAATCAATGACAAAATCAAGATCGGTACCTCTACCTTGTTCACCTACAGTTTGCGAAATGGGGAAAACTTCAATCCAATGGGGGGTGCTTTGGCAGAAAACCCACTTGGAAAACCTTATGATGACGAAGGCAATCTGATCTTCCTTCCCACCACAGACGGTTTGAGAACTAACCCATTTGCCGAAATTGTTCCAGGAGCACAGGTAGATGAAACGAAGCGATATCGTGCTTTCACCAGCTTATATGGTAGCTGGGAAATTACCAAAGGGCTTACTTACCGATTGGTATTCGGTCCAGATCTGAATATCAGAAGAAACGGCCGATTTACCGGTTCACAGACCAATGCACGTAGAGGCGGACCCGCCACCGGTAGTGTGGATGATCGATTCCAATTCAATTACACTTTGGAAAACATCCTGACCTATGTGAAGACAATTGGTACGGACCATAACTTCAAAGTGGACTTGTTGCAATCTTTCCAGCAGGATCGTTTTGAACAAACCACCTTGGCAGTACAAGGGATTCCAGCACCTTCTCAGTTGTATCATAGGCTGGGAGATGCATCTCAAATCACCGGAGCAAACACTCAATTGGTGGAATGGTCCCTACTCTCTTACATGGCTAGATTAAACTATACCTTCAAAGATAAATTTCTTGTAACAGGTACAATCCGCGCTGACGGTAGCTCTCGATTCGGTGAAAACAACAAGTTTGGATACTTTCCTTCCGCTGCAATTGGTTGGAACATGCATCAGGAAGGATTCCTGAAAAATTCCAGCAAAGTAGACCAGTTGAAATTGAGAGCCAGCTACGGTTCTATCGGTAACCAAGCGATTGTTCCCTATCAAACACAGGCCTTGTTGGGCAGAACCTCCTATGCTTGGGACGTTAATACAGCCGCATTTGGCTACAGACCCAGTACCATTGGAAATCCGGATTTGAAATGGGAAACTTCTACCACCTTCAATGCAGGGGTAGACTTCTCATTCTTCAAAGGTAGAATATTGGGTAGTGTGGAATATTACATCACCAACACTTCCGATTTGTTGGCACCGCAGCCGCTACCAAATTCAACAGGTTTTGGAGGGTTTACCACCAACATCGGTGAAACTCAAAACAGAGGTGTAGAGCTATCACTCTCAACCCTGAACATTGAAAAAGGAGATTTCACTTGGTCAACAGACATTATTTTCACAAAAAACACGGAAGAAATTATTTCCCTTCCTAACGGAGACGATATCGCTGCCGGTAGATTTATTGGCAAGCCTTTGACCGTATTTTATGACCTGAAGAAAATCGGTATCTGGCAAACTTCTGAAAAAGATGTGGCGGCAAGTTTTGGAGATAAGCCCGGTGAGATCAAAATCGAAGACCTCAATGGAGACAACAGAATCAACTCATTGGACCGTCAGTTCCTGGGTTCCGCTGTTCCTGATTTTTCCTTGGGTATGACCAACCGATTTGCCTTCAAAGGATTTGACTTCTCCTTCTTCATTTTTACCCGTCAGGGATCCATGATCCGGTCAGTATTCCATACCAGCAACAACAACCTCTTTGGTCGATACAACAACTTGGACGTGGATTACTGGACTCCAAACAACCCGACCAATGCTTATCCAAGACCAAACGAAAACCAGGAATTTCCTAAGTACAACAGTTCTATGTCCCTGTTTGATGGTTCGTTTGTGAAAGTGAGAAACATTAACCTCGGTTACACTTTCAATGAAGCTGTATTGAAAAAAATCGGGTTTAGCAGTTTGAGATTGTACAGCAGTATCCAGAATCCGTTCATCTGGTCTGAGTATCGTTCAGTACACAAAGGTGTGGACCCCGAAACCTTTATGGATGGAGAGCAAGGTGTAGAGGCTGGAGCAATTACTGCCAACGTAACCCCGCCTGTTGTTCAGTATACCTTCGGTATCAACGTGAAGTTTTAATCTCAAAGCAATTGAACTATGAATAACATATCTAAATTATTTCAAATGAAATCCTGGGTAAAAACAGGTGCTTTGGCATTGTCCCTGTCTTTGGTTTTCTCATGCGATGATGCCCTTCAGGAGGATGTGATCTCACAAATCGGCAGTGATTACATGAATACTGCACAAGGTATCAATGATGGAATTAGCTCGGCATATTCTTCTATGAGGGCCTGGTATGGTACCGAACGAGGACATAACCTGACTGAATTTGGGACAGACATCTACACCAACGGTGCGGATGGATCCTGGAAATTCATGAATACCTATACCAATCAGTTTGATTCCCAAAATGGTCACGTAACTGAACTTTGGGATGAATTTTACCGAGGTATAAACACCTGCAACGCGGTGATTGACCGTGCACCAAACGTGACGACAGGCTTAACTGATGCTCAGAAAAAGCAAAGGATCGCAGAAGCCAAATTTATCCGGGCACATCACTACTTTATTTTGGTTCAGCTTTTTGGACCTGTGGATTTACAGCTTTCTGAAAACATCGTTCCCAACAAAAAAGTAAGCCGAGCTCCAGTAACCGAAATCTATGCAGCTATCATTGCTGACTTGGAGTCTGCTATTCCGGATTTGGAAGCCGGAAAAGTTTCAGTCCAATACGGAAGAGCCACACGTGCAGCAGCCCAAAACCTGTTGGGAAAAGTATACCTGACCAAAGGAACTTCTGAGGCAAAAGCTTCAGATGACTTCGCAAAAGCCGAAAGTTTGTTCAAAAGTGTACTTGGCTATGGCTTTACCCTGATGCCTCAGTACAGTCAAGTCTATCAGTTTGGAAATGAGCGGAATGATGAGGTAATCTGGTCCGTACAGTATACCAGAGATCCATTGACAAACGGCGGTGGAAACAACTCACACGTGTTTTACCTGATGGAATATGATGTACAGGCAGGAATGCGGAGAGACACCCAAAATGGACGTCCTTTCAAAAGATACCGCCTGACTCCTTATGCGATCAACACCGTGTTTGGTGAGCGCGTAAACGACAGCCGGTACAAGGCATCCTTCATTGATGTTTATTATTCCAACAGACCCGGAACATTCAATACCAGCTTTGACTTGTCAAAGCCTACGGTAACTTTCGCAGAGGGAGATACTGCGATTTACATCCCTGGATTTGAAATGCCTCTCGAAGAAAGAGCCAAGAAAAAATATCAGGTTTTGGTGCCCAGCCGATATGATGAAAGATTATTCCCAGGATTGAAAAAGCACCTGGATCCGGGAAGAGCAGACTTGACTCAATTCGAAGGAGGAAGAGACTTCATTGCCATGCGATTGGGGGAAACTTACCTCCGATTGGCTGAGGCTCAATTAAAGCAGGGAAAAACAGCTGAAGCTACAGAGACCATCAATGTGCTTAGAAGAAGAGCAGCATTCCCGGGCAAAGCAGATGCTATGGTAATCACTCCAGCTCAAATGACCATGGATTTCCTGATGGAAGAAAGTGCTAGAGAACTTACTGGAGAGCAGTTCAGATGGTTGGATCTGAAGCGATGGGGAGTATTGATCGAGCGGGTAAAACTTCACAATGCACAAGCTTCCCCAAATATCAAGGACTTCCACGCCTTGAGACCAATCCCACAAAACCAAATTGACCGTTCTGAAGGTGGTCCAAGCGGATTCCCACAGAACCCTGGATATTAATCCCTCCAAGGTTGAAAAAAGAAAACGGCTCCGAAATTCGGGGCCGTTTTTCTTTAATTAAGAAAACCAAACAAATTATACTGCAATCGTGGATGATCGAATCGTGATTTTTGACGGAATGGTGATTACTTGATTTGGAAGGTCAGGCTGACGGGGTTTTGTGAGCTTGCGGATCAAGAGTTTAGCGCATTCCTCCCCGATCGAAAATGCCGGCTGAGTGATGGTAGTCAGGGATGGGGTAAGCAATCCCGCAATGCTGAGATTGGAAAAGAAACTGATGATTTTCAAATCCTCCGGAATTTTGATATCGGTTCTTTTGACTGCATGATAAGTGGCCAATGCCAGTTTTTCTACCGAAGACACAATCCCATCCGGTCGATCCGGAGAAATCAAAAGTTTTCGGATAGCTTCGATGTTTTTCTCTTCCTCATGCGCGCAAGTAATGTGCAGGGAAGGTTCGGGAGATAATCCTGCCGCCCTTAATGCATCCAAATATCCTCTATACCGTTCTTTGGTAATCGACAATTCCTTGGAAAGCATCAAAAAGGCAATCTTTCGGCACCCCTGCTGGATCAAATGCTTGGTTCCTTCAAATGAACTCTCGTAATCGTTGGTGATGAACTTGGTGGTGGGAATATCAGGACAAATCCGGTCAAAGAAAATCAAAGGGAATCCCCGGTCATGCAGGCGGGTCAAATGGGAAATTTCGCTGGTCTGACTGGAAACGGACATCACAATGGCATCCGCTCTGCCATTCATGAGGAGATTGACAATTCTCTTTTCCCGCTCTACATCCTCGTGTGTACTATAAACCAAAAGATGATAACCATGCTGCTGGGTCACTTCCTCGATTCCGTCAATGACCTTGGCAAAAAAACTGCTCATCCGCTCCGGCATCACCACCGCGATGGTTTTGCTTTTATTCTCCCGGAGACTTCGGGCAAAGGGATTGGGCTGGTAGTTGAGTTTCTCAGCCATACTGACGACCTTCTTTTTGGTCTCCTCGCTGATCTCATAGCTATCATTGAGCGCCCTCGAAACCGTCGAGGGAGACAGCTTCAACTCCGCTGCCAGCTCTTTTAAATTTACTCCTGCACTCATAGGTAATTCTGGGTTAATTGGGCTAAGAATCACTGAAATAAATTCAGCTGCCATAAATTAAGGAAATTATTCCACTTAAGTAATTTCGCAAACGTTTCCGTATTTAAATACCGCATTGGCAGTTATTCAGGGTAAATTTATCTTGGTAAAAGCCCAAAGATAAGCCACCAAAATCCCTTATGATTGCCACCCAGACTAACCTCTCTTTTCTGACAGAAGACTTTTTGTTGCACTCCGATTTTGCCAAAATCCTCTATCACGAATACGCCAAAAAGCTCCCGATTATCGATTACCACAACCACCTCCCTCCTGTCGAAATCGCACAAAACCGACAATTTGAGAATATCAGCAAAATCTGGCTGGCAGGTGACCACTACAAATGGCGCGCAATGAGGACTTTGGGGATTTCCGAAAAGTTTATCACCGGTGATGCGTCGGATGTTGAGAAATTCGAAAAATGGGCCTACTCTGTTCCTTTTACCATGCGCAATCCGCTGTACCACTGGACGCACATGGAACTGAGCAGGTATTTCGGAGTGGATGAGTTATTGACTTCTTCCAATGGCCCGGAGATTTATCAGCATACCACAGAACAACTCCAACACCCGGGATTCCGGGTACAGGGTCTTTTGGAAAAAATGAATGTGGAAGTAGTCTGTTCCACCGATGACCCGGTCGATTCTCTGGAGCATCATGAAGCTTACCATCAGGCAAATGCCAAGGTAAAACTCTACCCTGCCTTCCGACCGGACAAGTCTTTTGCCATTGAAAATCCGGAATCCTACAAAGCATACCTTGAAAAATTGGAAACCGTAGTCGGCTTCGAAATCAACTCCTTTGACAAGTTGGTAGAAGCCCTGCAAAACCGGGTGGATTTCTTTCACAGCCGAGGATGCAGACTTTCGGATCACGGTTTGGAAAATCTCTATTTCTCCAAAGATGACCGACTTTCTTCTGATACAATCCTCCTAAAAGCACTTCGGGGAAATGAACTTTCTCCGGAGGAAATCTCCCATTTCAAGTTTAGGACCCTTCAAAAACTCTGCAAAATGTACCACGCCAAAGGCTGGGTGCAGCAATTTCATCTCGGAGCCTTGAGAAACACCAATGCGCGGATGCTCCGGGTTTTGGGTCCGGATACCGGGTTTGATTCCATTGGAGATTTTAATCAGGCAAGTGTTCTCGCGGCCTTTTTGAATCATCTGGATTCTACCGATCAGTTGGCCAAAACCATCCTGTACAACCTCAATCCCCGCGACAACGAAGTGTTTGCCACCATGATCGGCAACTACAATGACGGTTCGGTGAAAGGAAAAATCCAGTATGGCTCCGGTTGGTGGTATCTCGACCAGAAAGACGGAATGGAAAAGCAACTCAACACCCTTTCCAATATGGGCTTGCTCAGCTGCTTTATCGGGATGCTGACTGACTCCCGAAGCTTTCTGTCCTTTCCCCGTCATGAATATTTCCGAAGAATCCTCTGCAATCTGATCGGTCAGGACGTCCAAAACGGGGAACTACCCTGGGATGAAAAATGGCTGGGAAAGCTGGTTTCGGACATTTGTTACCACAACGCCAAAAACTACTTCGACTTCTCTCCTTCTAATTATCAATTCTAAATGAACACCGCTGATCTTTTTTCACTCGAAGGAAAGAAAATTGCTTTCTCGGGAGCTACCGGAGTTTTGGGTAAAACCATGGCATTGCACCTTGCCTCCCAAGGTGCCGAACTCCTGATATTGGGCCGAACCCCGGAAAAAGTAAATGATCTGGTCTCAGAAATCAATGCTTCCGGTGGCCAGGCTTTTGGCTACTATGGAGATGTGACGGATGAAGAATCCTTGGAAAAAATCGCCAAAATCATCGAAACCCAACACGGTCACATCGATGTCCTGATCAATTCCGCAGGAGGAAATATGCCCGGTGCTGTGATCCGGCCTGATCAAAATTTTCTGGATTTGGATACACAGGCACTTCGAAAAGTGATGGATTTGAATTATCTCGGAACTGTCCTTCCGATCAAGGCTCTTCTTCCTTTGATGCTGAAAAAAGGTGAAGGAAATATCCTCAACATCAGTTCCATGGCGGCCACCCGTCCCATGACGCGAGTGATGGGCTATGCTTCTGCAAAAGCCGCTATTGACAATCTGACCAAATGGCTTTCGGTGGAATTGGCTCACAAACACGGACCAAAATTCAGGGTAAATGCCATTGCTCCGGGCTTTTTTCTGACCGAGCAAAACCGGACATTGCTCACTGAGGAGGATGGAAGCCTGACCCACCGGGGAAATCAGATAATCACACACACTCCGATGAATCGATTCGGGAAACCCGAAGATTTATTGGGCGCCCTCCAATGGTTGTGCAGCGATGCTTCAGCTTTTGTGACGGGTACCATCGTGGCAGTCGATGGGGGATTTAGCGCCTATTCGGGAGTCTAATAAGTTTAAAATTGAGAATTGAGAATTGAGAATTAAGAATCGAAAATCCATTTATTCATTGACTCTTTACTTTTATACAACGGAATACAAAGCAATACACCTATAACCAAATACCCCTTCCATGAGCTATAGAATGGAACAAACCATGCGTTGGTATGGTCCCAAAGATCCAGTCAGTCTGAGAGATATCCGGCAATCCGGAGCAACGGGAATCGTGACAGCCCTTCACCACATTCCAAACGGAGAAGTTTGGAGTAGAGAGGAAATCCAAATCCGCAAAAAAACCATCGAAGACGCAGGTCTGACTTGGTCGGTGGTCGAATCAGTTCCTGTTCACGAGGTGATCAAAACCCGAACCGGCAACTTTGAGCAAATCATTGAAAATTATAAGCAAACCCTTCGAAATCTTGCAGCTGAGGGGGTTTTTACGGTTTGCTACAACTTCATGCCCATCTTGGACTGGACCCGCACCAATCTCGAGTACGAGCTTCCCAACGGCGCAAAGGCTTTGCTTTATGAGAAAAAAGCGGTCGTTGCTTTCGACTTGTTTATACTACAGCGAACTGAGGCTTTTCAGGAATATTCCGAGCAGGAAATCGCCGAAACCAAAGCCTATTACGAAGCGCTTTCTCCGGATGCCAAGCAACTGATCATCGACAATATCTTGAAAGGATTGCCGGGATCAGAAATCGGCTACACCATGGATGAATTCCGTGCCATGCTGAAAACTTACGAGGGAATAGATGCCAAAAAACTCGCCGAGCACCTTCGGCTTTTCCTTGATGCCGTGACACCTGTGGCTGAGGAAGTGGGCGTGTACCTGTGCATCCACCCGGATGATCCTCCTTTTTCACTTTATGGCCTTCCCCGGGTTGTCAGCACTGCATCAGATGCCCGTAGAATTCTGTCCGAAACCCCAAGTCATCACAATGGATTGACCTTTTGCACCGGATCTTACGGAGTAAGGCCAGACAATGACCTACCGGCCATGGTGAGTGAATTTGGGGACCGAATTCATTTCATTCACCTGCGTAGCACCAAGCGGGATGCTCAGGGGAATTTCTTCGAGGACAATCACCTGGAAGGAAACGTTCCGATGGTAGAAGTGATTTCAGAGATTTTGAATTGG
Organism: uncultured Limnohabitans sp.; assembly: GCA_964405255.1. Lineage (GTDB taxonomy): Bacteria > Bacteroidota > Bacteroidia > Cytophagales > Cyclobacteriaceae > Algoriphagus. Next base: position 38,173 of record CAYONF010000015.1, read on the forward strand.
CAGGAAAAGCGAAAGAAAAGTCTACCCATGCGTCCTGATCATGGACATCAGATGCTGGATGACTTGAACAAAAAAACTGCAAATCCGGGCTACACCGCTATCGGCAGACTGAAAGGTTTGGCAGAAATTCGGGGTGTAGAAGAGGCTTTGCTTTGGGTGAAGAAGTTTGGGAGTTAGGAGGTTTGGAGGTAAGGAAGTTAGGATGTCCTGATTGGTTCAAGACTTCGGTCTTGGACCTGTTATATCTGCAACCCTCAATGGTTCAAGTCTTCGGACTTGGACCTCATTTACTCTATTTGGTTCAAGTATTAGACTTGGACCTATTTTATCTCCAACTCTTTCTGCTTTAGTAAGCAAGATAAATTCGAATTACCCGATATTTAGGCAAAGCCTACCCCCAAATGACCCGATTCTATTCCAAAAAAGACCTGCTTTTCCAGCTTTTTGAAAATCAAAACTGTCTGGAATTGACTCAGTATCCCTATTTCTCAGACCATTCGGAAGAAACGTTTAAACTGGTTTTGGACTCGGCGGAACAGATAGCGGAGAAACTGTTGAGGCCACTTCTGACCGAAATGGACAGGAATGAGCCCCAACTGGTAGATGGAAAAATCCGGATTCATCCTGGCATGAAGGCCATCATCGAGAAATTCGGAAAAGACGGATGGATCAATGCTTTGTTTTCTTACGAAGAAGGCGGTCAGCAACTCCCTTGGACTATTCACATCGCGGCAGGTTTTATTTTCCAGGCTGCCAATTACTCAGCGAGCGTTTTTCCTTTTTTGACCACAGGCGCAGCCAATCTGATCCGGACGTTTGGTTCGCAAGATCTGATCGAAAAATTTACCCCAAACATGTATTCCGGAGATTGGCAGGGAACCATGGCTCTGACCGAACCCGATGCTGGAAGTTCACTTTCGGACTTGAGCACCACCGCTTTTCCCACAGACCAATCCGGTGTCTATCTTATCAAGGGTCAAAAAATCTACATTTCTGCAGGTGATCATGATGCCTGTGAAAATATCATCCACCTCATGCTCGCCCGAATAAACGGAGCACCTGCCGGAACAAAAGGAATTTCTTTGTTTGTCGTACCTCAGAAGCGACTTTCCGGCGAATCCAACGATGTTCTTTCCCAAGGGATTTACCATAAAATGGGCTACAAAGGTGCACCGATCGCCCATCTGATGATCGGCAGCAACGATGCCTGTGAAGGCTATCTGGTCGGCGAAGCCAATCAGGGGCTCAGGTATATGTTTCAGATGATGAATGAAGCGAGATTGGGCGTGGGAATGAATGCGGTGGCAATCGCCTCGGCCGCATTTCAAGCTTCTTTAGCTTATGCCAAAGAACGGCCTCAGGGGAGAAAAATCAATGAAAAAGACCTCAGCAAGCCTCAGGTTCCTATCATTGAGCACGCCGATGTCAAGCGGATGTTGATCTTCCAAAAAAGTGTGGTGGAAGGCTCATTGGCTTTATTGGTTTTTTGCGCAATCCTTTCCGATAAAATTTCCCAGGAATCTGACCCGGAAAAAAAGAAAGAAATTGAAGCACTGCTCGATCTTCTCACCCCGATTGCAAAAAGTTTTCCTTCCGAATTTGGGGTACAAAGCACCTCTGCCGCGGTTCAGATTTTGGGCGGCGCGGGTTATACCACGGATTTTCCGGTGGAACAATATTACAGGGAAGCCCGCATTCATCCCATCCATGAAGGAACCACGGGAATCCATGGTTTGGATCTGTTGGGAAGAAAAGTTCTGATACATGACGGTCTCGGCTGGAAACTTTTGCAACAGTAAATCCAGTCTTCCGTCGAAAGCGCCAAGGCATTTTCAGCTTTAGATTCTATCCGTCAACCCTTTGAAAATCAATTGAAAAAATTCAATCACGGTGCTGCCCAATTGCTGTTTAAAATGAACCAAGGACCTGAGATTTTCCTTGCCGACGCGACACTATTTCTGGAAGCTTCAGGGCTGGTCAGCATTGGTTGGATGTGGTTGAAGCAAGCTGCTTCTGCCCAAAAAGCTTTGGAAAACGGGGCCTCTGAGCAGGACTTTTACTTCGGGAAAATTGAAACTGCTCGCTATTTCATGGAATACGAACTTCCAAAACTAAGCGGGCTGATCGAGCGCTTCCAATCCCACTCCTATCCTACCCTGGCCATGAAAAATGATTGGTTGTAGATTTTTGCCAAAAACCCAATCCATCCAATTCAAATGGACAGACTTAGACGAAACTCAAGTGAAATATTAGCAATTTGATTTCCCTGACAATTGCTTATTTTTGACAGATAGTGTTTTTATCCCTAAGAAAAACAAAATGAAACGAATTTTAGTAAGCGGTGGCGGCGGATTTTTGGGCAGTCACCTGTGCGACAAACTCCTCAAAGAAGGAAATGAAGTATTGTGTGTAGACAACTTTTTCACAGGAAACCGAAGAAATATCCACCACTTGCTCGACAACAAAAATTTTGAACTTCTCCGCCATGATGTGACCCATCCACTCTATGTGGAAGTGGATGAAATCTACAACTTGGCTTGCCCGGCTTCCCCGATCCATTACCAGTTTGACCCGGTACAGACGACCAAAACCTCGGTCATCGGTGCGATGAATATGCTGGGCTTAGCCAAACGATTGAAAATCAAAATCCTACAAGCTTCTACCTCGGAGGTATATGGCGATCCTGAGGTTCATCCGCAGCCAGAATCCTATCGTGGCAATGTGAATACACTGGGACCCCGCGCCTGCTATGATGAGGGAAAACGCTGCGCAGAAACTTTGTTTTTCGACTACCACCGTCAGCATGGAGTAGCGATCAAAGTAATGCGGATCTTCAATACCTATGGTCCTAGAATGCATCCAAATGATGGACGCGTGGTCTCCAACTTTATCGTACAGGCATTGAAAGGTCAGGATATCACTATCTACGGAGACGGAAAGCAAACCCGTTCTTTCTGCTATGTGGATGACAATATTGACGGGATGTATAAGCTGATGAATTCCCGCGATGGCTTCACCGGGCCGGTGAACATCGGTAATCCGGGAGAATTCACCATGCTGGAATTGGCTGAGTTGGTCATCGAACTAACCCACAGCAAAAGTAAGCTGGTCTTCATGCCACTACCTCAGGATGATCCAATGCAGCGAAAGCCTGTAATCGATCTGGCGAAGAAAGAGCTCAATTGGGAACCGAAAGTGAATCTCAAAGAAGGACTGGTAAAGACGATCGAATATTTCGATTCTGTAATCTGATCAAGACTTTGCCAATCCCTAAAGACCGCCTCCCAGCGGTCTTTTTATTTCAACCTATTTTACCGCTGAAATCAAAAAGCCTTGAAAGCTGAGTCGATCTCAGTTTATTGCTTCATGAAGAAATCTACCCTTCTGTTTGTCTCCACGTTCGTTATTCTTTTTTCCATTTATCTGGTTGTGGTGGTTTCCTTGCAACCTGAGATGAAAAATGATCTTCTGGACTTCTATTCCTCCCTTTTTCCAAAGGAACCGAAAACAGAAGTAGTAGAAAAGCCTACCAAAACAGAAGAAAGATTTGACCCGAAGGAATTACGGCCATTCTCGGGAAGGCTTAAAAAAGACACGTACGAAGAGCACCTAAGTGCTGCAGAGCGCAAGGGGCTAAACTTGATCCAAAATGAATACGATCTCTTTCATCGGGTCTTTGAAAAAACGTTGGTAAAAGCAGATTCGGGAAAAGGATACCGGGTGGATTCATTGGCTTTTAGCTTTCCATACATCACACCGGAGTCTAAGGAGGTTTTGGATGAACTTGGAAAAGCCTACGAAGCTTTGGCCGGAGAAGGAAACTTCTTTACCATAACTTCTGCCACGCGTACGGAAGAACAACAAAAAAGCCTAAAACGAAGAAACCGAAATGCAACCGACGGAGAGAGTTCGCATTCGTATGGCGTTTCTTTTGACATTTCCTTTATCCGCTTCAACGGAATACGAGAATGGAATCAAAAGGAACAAAACAACCTCGAGAAAGTACTGAATCACTTCCAACAAACCGGCAAAATCTATGTGATCAAAGAGCGAAGACAGAGCTGCTATCACATCACGGTGAGGTGAAAGAATTCCTGTTGATACCAAAAAAGACCGCCTCTCAGCGGTCTTTTCTTCTTTGCCGTTGTGAAGGTCTTCACTCACAACTATGAATAATTCAAAAGGATATCAATACCCCAACACCTTCAACATACTCTCCTCGGTCTGATCCTTGGCAAAAAGCCAATGCTTGATCCCTCCGTTTTCATCCCGATCGATCAGGACGTGTTTAGGTGCAGGAATCAGGCAGTGTTGGATTCCACCATAGCCGCCTAGGGATTCCTGATAGGCTCCGGTATGGAAGAAACCGATGTATTGCTTTCTTCCGGTTTCGATTTTCGGAAGATATATATTGAACTGATGTGCTTCGGAGTTGTAGTAGTCCATGCTGTCACAGGTCAGGCCACCTAAGGAGATGTTGTGGTACGTTTCATCCCAGTTGTTTACGGCAAGCATGATGTACTTTTGGTTCAGTCCCCAGCTGTCCGGCAATTGGGTGATGAACGAACCGTCGATCATGTACCACAGCTCCTTGTCGTTCTGGAGTTTTTCCTCCAAAATCGAATACAATACCGCCCCACTCTCCCCTACCGTGTAGCTTCCGAATTCGGTGAATATATTCGGTTCGGTCGTGTTGTTTTTGGCACACATCCATTTGATGTTTTTGACGATCTGATCAGCCATGTACTGGTAATCGTAGTCAAAAAACACGTTGGTTTTAATCGGCCAACCCCCTCCGATGTCCATGGTATCCAAAGTCGGTGCGATCTTTTTCAAATCCACATACTTTTGGATAAATCGGGTCAGTTCGGACCAATAGTAAGCCGTGTCCTTGATCCCGGAATTGATGAAGAAGTGGAGCATTTTGAGGCTGACCAAAGGATGGTCTTTGATTTTTTCCTCATAGAGCTTGATGATGTCATTGTAGCGCACCCCCAGTCTGGAAGTGTAAAAACCAAACTTAGGCTCCTCGTCAGCCGCGATTCGGATGCCTACCTGGAAAGGTACTTTTACATGCTCGAGGTAGTAATCGATTTCTCCTAAATTGTCCAGGATAGGGACACAATTGTGAAACCCATCATTGAGCAACTCGGTGATGTACTTTTTATACAATTCCCGCTTGAATCCGTTGCAGATGATGAAGGTATCCTTGGTGATCTTGCCTTTGGCATAGAGACTTCTTACCAAAGGAATATCGAAGGTCGAGGAAGTCTCGATGTGGATGTCATTTTTCAGCGCTTCATCCAGCACAAAGCTGAAGTGGGAGGACTTGGTGCAGTAGCAGTAGGTGTACTTTCCCTGATAATTGTGGGTTTGCATCGCATTGCCAAAATAGGTTTTGGCGTTTTGGATGCTTTCCGAAATCTTAGGCAAATAGGTCAGTTTGAGCGGTGTGCCGTAAGTTTCGATGATCTCCATCAGATTGACACCGTTGAAATAGAGTTGGTTGTTTTCAACATGGAACTCTTTCGTGGGGAAGTCAAAGGTCTGCTGGATCAGGTCAATGTATCTGTTCATTTACCAAGGGGTTAAATACAGGAAAATAAGGCTACAAAAATTGCGCTTTTATCGGGGGATATCAAGGAAAAAGGGGACAAATCCTTAGTGACTTGTCCCCTTTGCGCGAAAGTTAATTTTACCTTAATCCCAAGCCTTTCCTTGAAGGGCAGCCTGAAGCAAAGCTTGCTCGGATTGAAAGCGTTTTTTGTTTTCCAGGACTTTTTTCAAAATCTCCTTAAACCGAACCTCCTTTTTCAGCAGGTTAATGATTTGGATGAAAAACCCTACCACCACCTGCTTTTCAGAGCGGGAAAAAGTAAAGAACACCTGCGGTTGTTCAACTCCATAAATCAAACTAAGGGAAATTGGCTTACCCAACGAAATCAAACCTTTAAACAAGGGCAAAAGCTGCTCGAATCCCTTTTCAAAACGACACATTCCCTGCATCTGATTTCCGGCCGGCTTAAAAGAAATTTGTAGAAAATCCGCCTCAATGGGCTGAATTCCTAACAATTCGGAAGTGGTTCGGATGGTCCATGCAGAACTTGGGAAAGACGGATGAAGTGCAGATGCTGTGCTCATGAGGACTAAATGGGTTTGAATTAGAATTCAAAAGTAGGGAATAATTTTTATATTCCTATTAACCCTATAATTTTTATAGGTTATTTTTAAACGGAAATATTCATTTCATAAAATCAACAAAAGAAAATTAACAGGCCTTTTGACTAGCTTTGCCCACATAATAGTCAACCCTGTTTACCTCCCAAATATCAACTCAGAGATGAGAAAAATTAAATTAGTGGAAGTTCGCTCCGAACTTGCAGCAGGAACAAGAGGAGCAAGTCTGGGAATAGATGCACTTAAAATTGCCAGTTTGGACAAAAAGTCAGGCTTTTTCACCCAGTTTGACCCGATCAGCATTCCCGATGCCAACAGTTTTCTCTGGAAAGGAAACAAGCATCCAAACGCCAAATACATCGACGGGGTGTATCAGGTGCTGAAAAACGTCTATTCCACCATCGAGTCCTTGCGTTTGGAAAAGAAATTCCCCATAGTTCTTGCAGGGGATCACAGTACCGCTGCAGGAACCATCATGGGAATCAAGGCAGCACATCCGGATAAGCGCCTCGGTGTTATCTGGATTGATGCCCACGCTGATTTGCACACCCCATTTACCACTCCATCCGGCAATATGCACGGGATGCCCCTGGCCATGGTCGCACATTTGGACAACTTGGAAAGTCAAGTAAATGAACCTGCCTCTGAGACGATTACCTATTGGGATAAAATCAAAAAAATCGGCGGAGATTTTCCAAAGATTGATCCTCGGGATATTGTATTTATATCTGTCAGAGATACGGAAGAACCTGAGGATCATTTGATCCAAACTTATGGAATCAAAAACTTCAGCACTCAGGAGGTGCGGGATAAAGGAATCGAGCAAGTGGCGGCTCAAGCCTTAGAAATCCTCAAAAACTGCCAACAGATCTACATTTCCTTTGACGTGGACAGTCTGGATAGCTCCATTTCTGTCGGGACAGGCACTCCGGTTCCCAATGGACTGACCGTAGAAGAAGCCATTCGACTCAATGCGGAATTGATCAAGGACAAGCGGGTTTGTTGCTGGGAAATCGTGGAAGTAAACCCAACGCTCGACACAGAAAATACCATGGCTGAGATTGCATTTGATGTCTTGGAAATTACTACAAAGTCATTGGTGGATAATTTTTAAAATTCCTTTCACCACCAAGGTCGAAAAGCCTTGATTTTACATCAAGTACAGTGGGAGACAAAATTGTATTGCTATCAGTTGACTTTGACGAGTATGCAAAAAAAGGAAACAGACTTTCTTTTCCATTCATCTTTGGACTAAGGTAAATTGGATATCTGCCGAGTAATTCTATTTAAAGGCTATTGAGAATTCTAATTTTTCATTCTTTGTGTACCTTCGTGTCCTTTGCGGCTTCGGTCCTTCGTGGTAAAAAAAAGTGAAATGAACATACAAGAACATATCATCCAAGGCATTCAGCTGGCTTTTCAGAATTGCTACAACTTCGAACTGCCTTTGGATCAAATCAGTCTGGCCCCTACCCGGAAGGAATTTCAGGGCACGTATACGTTTGTGGTTTTTCCCTACCTGAAAATCTCCCAAGCTACCCCCGAGACAACTGCCAACCAAATCGGAGAATACCTCAAGGGAAACGTTCCGACGGTTTCGGATTTCAACGTAGTCAAAGGCTTTCTTAATCTGGTGTTGAATGAGCGGGTTTGGATCGACCTTTTCCAACAAATCTATTCCGAACCTAATATCGGCCAATTACCTCCAAACGGACAGAAAGTAATGGTGGAGTACTCCTCTCCCAATACCAACAAACCCCTGCACCTAGGCCATCTGAGAAATAACTTCCTCGGCTATTCCGTCGCAGAAATCCTCAAAGCAAATGGCTACGAGGTGATCAAAGCCAACCTGGTCAACGACCGGGGAATCCACATTTGCAAATCCATGGTGGCTTATCAGCATTTTGGAAATGGTGAAACTCCAGAATCCTCCGGGCTGAAAGGGGATCACCTGGCAGGAAAATATTATGTACTCTTCGATAAAGAATACAAAAAGCAAATCGATGAATTAAAAGCTGCCAGTCAAACCGAGGAAGAAGCCAAGAAAAATGCTCCCATTCTTCTGGAAGCCCAAGAAATGCTTCGAAAGTGGGAAGCTGGAGACCAATCAGTGGTTTCTCTCTGGAAGCAAATGAATTCCTGGGTTTATGCAGGCTTTGATGCCACCTACCGCAAAATGGGCGTTAACTTCGACAAGTTTTACTATGAGTCTGATACCTACCTTCTAGGCAAAGACATCGTGGAAGAAGGCTTAGAAAAGGGTGTCTTTTTCAAAAAGGATAATGGTTCCGTTTGGGTAGATCTGACCGCTGAGGGATTGGATGAGAAGTTGGTGAGACGGGCCGATGGCACATCCGTCTACATCACCCAGGATTTGGGAACTGCCGATCTCAAGTACAAAGATTTCCAGATAGACAAGTCCGTTTATGTAGTTGGAAATGAGCAGGATTATCACTTTGATGTCTTGTTTAAGATCATGCGAAAACTCGGCAGATCCTACGGCGATGGGCTGTATCATTTGTCTTACGGGATGGTCGATTTGCCCACCGGCAAAATGAAATCCAGGGAAGGAACGGTGGTGGACGCCGATGACTTGATGCAGGAAATGATCGAGACCGCTGAACAGCACACCAAGGAATTGGGGAAAATCGAAGGCTTTACGGATGCTCAGGCTAAAGAACTGTATGAAATCCTCGGACTGGGAGCATTGAAATATTTTCTGCTCAAAGTGGATCCAAAAAAGCGCATGCTGTTCAATCCCCAGGAATCCATCGAGTTTCAAGGCTACACTGGTCCTTTTGTGCAGTATTCGCATGCACGGATCGCGGCCATTTTGAGAAAAGCTGATCAAATCGGAGTGAATTACAATTCACCTGATTTCTCAGAAGTCAGCGAATTGGCAGAATCAGAATCTGCTTTGATTTTGCTGTTGAATGATTTTGAAAAGAAAATCCAAGTGGCGGCGGAGGAATACTCTCCTGCTGTCATCGCTCAATACCTGTTTGATCTTGCCAAAGAATACAACCGATTCTATGCTGATTTGCCGATTTTCCATGAAAAGGATCAGGCAATCCAGGCATTTCGGGTAGCACTATCGGCACACACGGCAAAAACAATCAAAAAAGGAATGAGTTTGCTAGGTATCAATGTCCCAGAACGAATGTAATCATGAAGACACTACTAATTATCACCAGCCTAATTCTCCTGGCCTGCGGTCAAACCTTGGAAAGACCAACAGATCAGGCTCAATTTCACGAGTCTTATAACCCAACTATGGAAAGCTCATTTTACAATTTCAAAATAAAAGACATCAACGGTAAGGAAGTTGATTTCTCTGACTTTAAAGGCAAAAAACTCCTGATCGTCAACGTGGCCTCCAAATGTGGCTACACCAAGCAATACGCGCAATTGCAGGAACTGTATGCCGAACATGGGGACAAAATCACCATTTTGGGTTTCCCTGCCAATAACTTCGGTGGACAGGAACCCGGCTCCAACGAAGAAATCAAAGCGTTTTGTGACGCGGAGTTTGGGGTGACTTTCCCGATGTTTGAAAAGATTTCGGTAAAAGGGTTTGATAAGCATCCACTTTACAGATGGCTTTCTGATGCTTCCCAAAATGGATGGAACAATGAAGAACCCAGCTGGAACTTCTGCAAGTATTTCATCAATGAAAAAGGAGAACTTGTGAAGTTTTTCCCGTCTTCTGTGACACCTTTGGACGAGGAAATACTGAAGCTAATCGGAGCCTGACTTTAGAATACCTGTTTTGAAAAAAGAAATAAAAACCAAAAAAGAAGCCTGGCTGCACGCAGTCAGGCTTCGTACTTTACCATTGGCTTTGGCCAGTATTTTTGCGGGATCCTTCTTGGCAGCGTGGAAAGCAGGTTTTCGCTGGGAGATTTTACTTCTCGCTTCACTTACCACCATTTTTCTACAGATCCTTTCCAATCTTTCCAACGACTATGGGGATACCGTTCACGGGGCAGACTCCGATGAACGTCAGGGCCCTGTCCGTGCTGTCCAATCCGGTTTGATTTCTTTAGCCGAAATGAAGCGGGCCATGTATTTGTTTGGCTTTCTTTCGCTGGTTTCAGGCTTGCTCTTGTTATACTTCGCAGTTCAGGAATGGCAACTCTTTGCACTCTTTTTGGGATTGGGACTGGCAGCAATTTGGGCAGCAGTGTCTTATACTTCGGGAAGCAATCCTTACGGTTATGTGGGTCTGGGAGATATTTCCGTTTTTCTGTTTTTTGGTTTGTTGGGTGTATTGGGAACCTATATTCTTCATACCCTAAGCTTCGAACCGCTCACCTTATGGATAGGCATTTCTCTGGGATTATTCAGTACGGCGGTACTTAATATCAACAACATCCGAGACATCGAGTCTGATCAAAAAGCCGGGAAGCGATCCATTCCTGTTCGAATCGGACGAAAAAAAGCCATCCAATACAATTGGTTTTTACTAGTTACAGGAAACATCTTGGTCGGTGTTTTTGCAGCATCGACTGGAAAGTGGGGTACACTCCTGACCGTTCTGGCTTTATTGACCATGATCAGAGTGGGCCTAGGTGTTCAAAATGCCAAAAGTTCGGCCCAAACTGATCCCTTCCTGAAGAAAATGGCATTGAGCACCCTGCTTTGGGTTATCCTGTTTGGAATTGGTCTTTTAGTCTGACAAAACCTGATAAAAGTCCTTTTCTGAATCGGGATTTTGGCTAATATTAGAAAAACATCTAGCCATCTATTCTTATGATCAAAGTCCTTGTTCCATTTGATTTTTCCCAAACAGCCAATTATGCCTTGAATTTTGCAACGGAGCTTTCCGCCAATTATTCAGGAATTGAAATCACCGTCCTTCACATTGTAGAAATCCCAGTATCCACTGGCTTAAGTACTATGGGTGGTGGAATGGATCCCATTCCTGATTTTCAAAATCAAATTTTCTTTATGGAATTGATTGAAACCCGGAAAAAACAACTCAATGAACTGGAGGCCAAATTCAAGAATTCACCATTCACTTTAAGCACGAAACTGACTATTGGAAACGTGTTCAAAAGCATTACTCAGGCTATTGAAGAGGAAGAATCTGATTTGGTAGTCATGGGCTCCAAAGGGACATCTGGTCTGGAGGAAGTCATGATCGGAAGCAACACCGAAAAAATCGTCCGAACCTCTCCCTGCCCTGTCGTGACCATAAAAACTGAAACTGAGGTAGCCAAAATGAAAAAAGTGGTATTCGCCTCTGATTTCAGAGAATCCGACGATAAAGTTGCAGCCAGAATCAAACGAATCCAATCCATGTTTGATGCTCAATTCTACTTTGTCGTGGTCAATACTCCGGGAAATTTTGAAACTACGCGGGAATCGATGACTCGAATCCGAACATTTGTAAAAAACCACCACTTCGAAAACATCAAAGCCGAGGTGTACAATTCCCTTTCCGAAGAATCAGGCATCCTTGAGTTTGCCGATGACATCGATGCGGATCTAATTGCCATGACTACGCACGGACGCACCGGTTTATTGCACCTGATTACCGGGAGCATCGCAGAGGACGTGGTCAACCATGCGAAAAGGCCGGTTTGGACATACAAAACGAAATAAATCAAACGTAAATTTGAGCCTGCTTAAAAAAAGCAGGCTTTTTTCATTTTACCTATGAGCAAAAAAAACAACGACTGGAAAAAACGCGATGGAGTGGTCTACTCCACCAGCGATGACTTCGAATACAATCTAGGCGGTCAAGAAACAGAAGAAACCCTCCCCCCTTCTCAGCAAAAACTGAAAGTTCTGCTGGATAAAAAACAGCGGGCAGGCAAACAGGTGACGCTGGTGGAAGGATTTGTAGGAACAGAAGAAGATCTGAAAGAGCTCGGAAAGCTGCTTAAAAACAAATGCGGTGTGGGTGGATCCGCCAAAGACGGAGAAATCCTAATCCAGGGTGACCATCGGGAAAAAGTCCTCCAAGTCCTCCTTCAGGCAGGTTATGGAGCTAAAAAATCCGGAGGGTGATCTCAGATTACACTGTTTTTCAGGCAAAGCTTTATCCTCTTTTGCCTGTATTACTCTATCAGGCATTCAATGTCAGAAGAAAAAACCCAACTCCACCCGCAATTTCAGAAGAACTGACCTTGGGCGAAGGAAAAAAGAATATCCTGATTTTGGGCGAATCAACAGCTGCCGGCGTCGGAGCAAGTTCGGTGGAATTTACCCTGGCAAATAATCTTTATGGTTTTCTGGGTACCGATTACAGGATTACCAATCTGGGAAAAAACGGGCTCCGGGTTGCTCAAACCTACGCTCATTTCGGCGATAAAATTTCCGGGATCAAAGATTCTACGGATGGAATATTCATTTTTCTCGGGGCAAATGATTGCTTTAAGCTGACCCATCCCAAAAAATTCAGAAATCAGCTAGATCACCTGATTTCAACTTTAAATTCAGACTTTTCGCCTAGTTGGATTTATCTGGCAGACATTCCCCCGGTTCATCTTTTTCCGGCATTCCCGTCAATTTTGCAATCCTATCTCAAGACCCAGCGGCACTTTCTGCAACAAGAAATGAAAGCAATTTGTGCCGAAAATAACCGAATCATCTGGGATCAGCTTAAACTGGATTTCAATCCGGACTTTTTTGCTGTTGACGGAGTGCATCCTTCAGACGAAGGATATCAACGAATCGCTGCATTCACTTTGGAGGGACTAAAAGCCAGAAATCTTGTTTAAATCTGAGAGTTAGCCTTCAATCTCAGCGACCAGTTCCTCGTACCAAGCCTCTCCATATTTCCTGACCAAGGCATCCTTCAAAAACCGATACAGCGGGACTTTCAGGCTTTGCCCGAGTTGACATGCGGGATCGCAGATGTGCCAGCGGTCGTAATTCAATGCATCAAACTGATCGTATTTCGTCACACGAATGGGATAGAGATGACAGGAAATCGGCTTTTTCCAGGATATTTTTCCATCGAGGTAGGCCTGCTCTATTCCGCATTTCAAGATTCCCCGATCATCGTAGAGCGCATAGGCACATTCTCTGTTTTCTCCGATAGTCGGAGTGCCTTTGTCCCCGTCCTTGTCAATTACCCAAGTTCCCTGGGCTTCAATGGCTTTTCTGCCTTCTTCGGTGATGTAGTCCTTTACTATCGGATAGATCTCCTCGAGGATTTGGGTTTCATCCTCTTCCAAAGGGGCACCGGCATCTCCCTCTACACAACAAGCACCTTTGCAGGCTTCCAGATCGCATACAAAAAAATTTTCCTTGATATCATCGGACAAAACCGCATTCCCAACCAGAATCATATCCTTTTCAATTTTGGACAAAGGTAAAAATCACCGAGCCGGAAACCTATTCTTCCCTTTTGCAAGTAAACAAAACCCTAAAAATAGATCAGATAAGGCATAAAAAAAGAACCGCTCCTCTCGGAGCGGCTCAACCCAGCACTATGAAGAAAAGCTATTTAAGCCTTTTGATTATAGAACAGAATCAAGACAGGAAAGTTTTGACAGGTTTGAAAAAAAATGAAATATTTTTCGAAGGTGCCTTTGGGTTGAAAAAGAAAAGGAAAAACCGTTCCCCAAAAAAAGCCGTACTTTGCATCGTGCAAGTCGTCTTGTCGCCGCGTCCCGATAGCCATCGGGTTCGGGGAGGAAAGTCCGGGCAACACAGAGCGCCATACTTCCTAACGGGAAGGCCCTTGATTGGTGACGGTCGGGGGACAGCCAGTGCCACAGAAAACAAACCGCCATCCGACACAGGGCTTGCCCTGAGCTTGTCGAAGGGTAAGGGTGAAAAGGTGGGGTAAGAGCCCACCGCTCCGACAGTGATGAAGGAGGCACGGCAAACCTTATGGGTTGAAAGATCAAATAGGCCCCGGGCAAAGAGCTGCTCGTTCGATTTCTGCTTCGGCGGAATTCCGGGGTGGGTAGATCGATGGATCCCGACCGTGAGGTCGGGGCTAGATAAATGACAGGAGCCTGTCCCGATAGCTATCGGGAGGGAACAGAACCCGGCTTACAGACTTGCACTTTTTTCTTACTTTCACACTATGCCAAAAATTCTGATTATTGACGACGAGCGGTTCATCCGCGCCTCATTGAGGGAAATCCTGGAGTACGAAAAATTTGAAGTTACTGAAGCCAAGGACGGAGAAGAAGGCCTGGCGAAACTTCAAGAAGAAGAGTTTGATCTGGTCCTTTGTGATGTCAAAATGCCCAAAATGGACGGAATTGAGGTCTTGGATCATGCCAAAGCCATGGATCGATCTCCGCAGTTTATCATGATCTCAGCCCACGGCAGCATTGAAACCGCTGTCGAAGCCACCAAAAAAGGGGCTTTTGACTTCATCCCAAAGCCTCCGGATCTCAACCGATTACTGCTCACGGTTCGAAACGCCCTGGACAAAAAGCAACTGGTCACCGAAACCAAAGTCCTGAAAAAAAAGCTTTCCAAAAAGCTGGATATGGTCGGTGAATCCCCGGCAATTGCCCGGGTAAAAGACACCATAGAAAAAGTGGCCCCTACCGATGCGCGGGTTTTGATCACCGGTCCAAACGGTACGGGAAAAGAATTGGTAGCACATTGGATTCACCAAAAAAGCAACCGTCAGGCTGAGCCTTTTGTCGCAGTAAACTGCGCGGCAATTCCGTCAGAATTGATCGAATCAGAGCTTTTTGGGCACGAAAAAGGCGCGTTCACTTCTGCGCACAAACAGCGAAACGGGAAGTTTGAGCAGGCACAGGGTGGCACCCTTTTCCTCGATGAAATCGGAGACATGTCGCTGTCAGCTCAATCCAAAGTACTCCGAGCTCTTCAGGAAAACCTGATCAATCGTGTGGGAAGTGACAAAGACATCAAAGTAGATGTGAGAGTCCTTGCCGCAACTAACAAGGATTTGAAAAAGGAAATTGAGGCAGGAAGATTCCGTGAGGACCTTTATCACCGCCTGAGTGTGATTTTGATTCAAGTCCCTGCCTTAAAGGACCGAAAAGAAGATATTCCCCTGTTGGTGGAAAAATTTCTGGAAGACATCGCCCAAGAAAGCGGTGATGCTAAAAAAGCCATTACCAAAGAAGCAATCGAAAAACTTCAGGAATTCCCATGGACGGGAAATATCAGGGAGCTAAGAAACGTGGTGGAGCGGCTAGTGATTCTCGGGGAACCGGTCATCAGTCTGGAAGACATAAAAAAATATGCTGACTATTAACGGTCAG
>CAYONF010000016.1:0-52078 GCA_964405255.1 uncultured Limnohabitans sp.
ATGGAGGATTGACCATTCAATCATTGGAAATCACAACTCCTCCAGTCTCCGGAAAAATATTGGACGAGTCGGAATATCCAATAGAAGAAGATATGAATTATGTCGCCGGAGTGAATGCTGTCATTCGGTATTTCCCAACCAAAAATCTTGGTTTATTCACAGAGCTTGGATATGGTCCAGTTGGTAGGTATTCTTTTGGAGTTGCTTATCAGTTGAGATAGGTAAGAAGGTTTCAATGTCTTTTTGCGATATCCTGCTTCTCCACTTCTAAACCCTGTATTCACTATCCGAGGTGCTTATTTCAGAAAAGCCGGAAATTCCTAAAATCAAAAAAATGCCACCCTTTTGAGGTGGCATGATCTCTCTAATTTTTTAAGTCTAGTTAGAATAAGAAAGGATTCTGGCTTTTGAACCGAAACAAAAACTCCAAATCGTTGGAAGTGGTAGGTTCGGATGGGTTTTTCCTTCGAAAATGCTGTTCATTATTCATAGAAGGATTTTGAATAGTATTCTCAGAAGAAGCTAATGCAGGATTCCCAGAGTCAAAAGTTTCTTCTCCTAGCGATTCACCATTAATCCCAAAATATCTCCAAGTCCCCACCTTTTCGCCTGAGCTATACGAACCCGTACTCGCGATTACTGTGCTTTTTGGATAGTAAGTGTACCAAACTCCGGTTCGGATTCCTTTAGCATAGCGGCCATTTTCAAGAAGATGCCCTGCGCGGTCATACACAATCCTTTTTCCAGATCCATTGACCAGTTTGCCAGCATCAAGAACTCTTCCATCTACTGTCGTAAATGCACTGATGGCTACCAGTCTATCATCCACAAACTGCTCCTCCTGCAATTCCGCACCTTTTTCGTCCATGACCTTCCAGGTTCCGGATTTACCGCCATTGGTATACTCCCCTACTCGGTAGAAGCCCTGCACTTCCGCCACTTGCTCCTTCCATGTCCCTACTCGGATTCCGGCCTGATAGGCCCCCTTGCTGATCAAGAATCCCAGATTATCGTAGTTTTCCCAAGTACCTTCTAATTCCCCTTTGACATAGGATCCGATGACTTCCTTCTGACCATCCTCAAAAAACCGCTGGTATACTCCATGCTCCAGATCATTTTCGAATTCAACGGATTTTTGAAGCATTCCATTGGGGAAAAAGGACTGGTAAGTACCCTGAAGCTTTCCGGATTCAAAAGGGATCATCTCTGCCAAAAGGCCATTGGGAAAGTAGTTTTTGACGGTTCCTTGAAGCAGATTTTTGGAATACGTGTACTCAGACTTTTTGGAGCCATTATTGTAGTACGAATTCCAATCCCCTTCCTTGAAGTTATCTACGTATCGCCCCGAAAGCAGGACTTCTCCGCTTTCGCTAAACTCAAAAAACTCTCCGTCGAGCTTACCATTTGAAAAATTCACCAGCTTTTTGATTTGTCCCGTAGGATAAAACTCCTCCATCAGGCCATTGGGCTGATTATCTTCGAAATTGATTTGATACACCGGAAAAGATAAATCAAACGTCTCCTCTACCTCCACACCTCTGACTTCCTCCAGGCTGACCTGAGGAGCTTCCAGAGCTTCCACTCGTTTGTAAATCTTCCAGGTTCCGGACTTCTTTCCATCTTGCAGGGGTCCCACTCCGACGAGATTGGTATTGCCGAAGTAGAAGTACCCTTGGGTATCATTTGCAAACGCATACTGAGTGAGATTCAGTCCAAGTAGGATAATCAATAAAGCTTTCATAAATATTGATTTAGTGGAGATTAGAAGAAAACCTTGTGTTTCCTCTTTCTCACAACGGCCTGGTCTTTTAATAGTTTAATACAATTTCCTAATGAAAATTGTAAGAATTTTTAATGACAAGTTTTACTGTTTCTCCAGAAGTGGTTTAAGCAAAAAACAAAAATGCTGCTTCTCTTGAAGCAGCATCGCGTTAATTTTCAACCGTCGCATACAGATCAAACTCCGTCGCGTCAAAGACCTTGGCTTGGACAAAGTCTCCCACTCTACAGTAAAACTTAGAGGCATCGATCAGCACTTCATTATCCACTTCGACGGAGTCAAATTCGGTTCGGCCTACAAAATGCCCTCCCTCTTTTTTATCGATCAGGACTTTATAAGTTTTGCCGATTTTCTCCTGGTTGAGGTCGTAGCTGATTTGCTCCTGCACTTCCATCAAGTGATTGGCCCGATCCTGCTTTTCTTCTTGGGAAAGTTTGTCCTCCATCGAGAATGCATGGGTATTTTCCTCATGGGAATAGGTAAACACACCCAATCGCTCAAACTTCATTCGCTCCACAAAGTCCACCATCTCCTGGAATTCCTTTTCACCCTCACCCGGATGTCCGGCGATCAAGGTAGTCCGGATCGCAATCTCCGGAATCATCTCCCGGATGCTGTGGATGAGTTCCTCCTGCTTTTCACGGGTCGTGCCTCGACGCATAGCCTTAAGCACATCGGTCGAACCGTGCTGCAAGGGGATATCCATATACTTGCAGATATTCGGACGCTCTTTCATCACCTCGATCACATCCATCGGGAAACCCGTCGGATAAGCATAATGAAGGCGAATCCAGTCGATTCCTTCCACGTCGGACAGGTTGCGAAGGAGTTCAGCGAGGTTTCTCTTTTTGTAGATATCCAAACCGTAATAGGTGGAATCCTGGGCAATCAGCAACAATTCCTTGGTTCCGTTGGCCGCTTTGTGCTTGGCTTCTTTTACCAATTCCTCAATAGGTCTGGAAATATGTCCACCCCGCATCAGCGGAATGGCGCAGAAGGAACAAGGTCTGTCGCAACCCTCGGAAATCTTCATGTACGCATAATGAGCTGAGTGAGTCAACAGACGCTCTCCCACCAACTCATGCTTGTAGTCTGCCTTGAATTTCTTCAAAATCGCAGGCAAATCGCGCGTTCCAAAAAATGCATCCACTTGAGGGATTTCCTTTTCCAAATCGTCTTTGTAGCGCTGAGAAAGACAGCCGGTCACGTACACCTTGTCCACCAAACCTTGCTCTTTGGCATCCACATATTGCAAGATGGTATCGATCGACTCCTGCTTGGCATTGTCGATAAATCCGCAGGTATTGATGATGATGATGTTGTTGTCATCGGAGTTGGACTCGTGGCTGGCGTTGATGCCGTTGCCCCTGAGTTGGGTCAGGAGGACTTCGGAATCCACCAGGTTTTTAGAGCAACCCATGGTGATGATATTGACTTTGTCTTTCTTTAATGTTCTCGCTTTCACAGAATTCGCTTCGATTTGGGAGGGCAAAGGTAGGCAAAAATGGGTTCGAAAGTTAAGAAAGTTCGAAAGTTGCAAGGTTGGAGCCGTCAACTTTGCAACTATCGAATCTTACCACTATTCCTCTACCCCGCTTAACACTTTGATAAAACAAGCTTAACGCAGGATGTCGCACTCGTGGAAAAGCTTTGGCTAATTTTGAATCGTACAGCAAATACTTTTTAACTCCTTGCATTTACTTTTTGCCTCGACGAAAGTCGGGGCACCATGCAAGGGAGTTTCGATGTCGGATTCTGGGATGTCGGATGTCGGACTTTGACCCAACAAATCCAAAAATTTAAATCAGTGTCTATCCGCGTATTTTTCTGCGTCTATCCGTGGGAAACCTTAATAGCTCCTCTTTTTTTTCGACTCCAAAAAACCTTTGCCGATTTCAGGGCATAGAGTACCTTAGATTCCCAAATCGAATCGTATGGAATTCACTGCCCCAAATGCCCAAATCTTAACTTTTGACAGAAAAAACCACTCCGACCAAACCCTTCTCAAACTCTACGAATCGCTGATCATGCCCCGGCGGATCGAGGAAAAAATGCTCATTCTCCTTCGTCAAGGCCGAATCAGCAAGTGGTTTAGCGGCTGGGGACAGGAGGCCATCTCCATCGGCGCGGTGAATGCCTTGGCAGCTGACGAATTTATCCTGCCCATGCATCGAAACCTCGGGATTTTCACGGGTCGAGACATGCGGTTGGAACAGCTTTTCGCACAGTTTCAGGGAAAAAAATCCGGCTTTACCAAAGGCCGTGACCGTTCTTTTCACTTTGGAAGTATCGAACACCACATCGTAGGGATGATTTCCCATCTCGGGCCTCAATTGGCCATCGCGGATGGAATCGGATTGGCACATCGCCTTGCTGAGGAAAAGAAGGTAACCCTCGTTTTCTCCGGTGACGGGGCGAGTTCGGAGGGAGATTTCCACGAGGGGTTGAATGTGGCGGCAGTTTGGAAATTGCCTGTCATTTTTGTGGTCGAGCACAATGGATACGGGCTTTCTACGCCAAGTGAGGAGCAGTTTGCTTTCAAGTATTTCACCGAAAAAGGCCCTGGCTATGGCATGGAGGCCGTTCAGGTGCAGGGAAACAATGTCCTGGATGTCTACGACACCATCCTCAGACTGGCAGAAGATCTCCGGGAAAACCCAAGACCAGTTTTGGTTGAGGCGATCACCTTCCGCATGCGCGGCCACGAGGAAGCGTCCGGCACCAAGTACGTGCCCAAGCACCTGATGGAAGAATGGGCCCAACTCGACCCCGTAGACAACTACGAAGCCTACCTTGAATCCATCGGCGTACTCGATGCGGCGACCAAAGAGAAATTGAATAAAAAAGTCAAAAAAGCAATCAACGACGCTTTAGAAATCGCTTTTGCAGAGGAAGCCATCACGCCTAATCTGGAAGAGGAACTGGCGGATGTTTACGCTCCTTTTTCCCAAGAAGTCATCGCTTCAGAAGGGCCAAGTACCGAAAAGCGCTTCATCGATGCGATCAGCGACGGACTGCGTCAGTCCATGGAAAAGTACCCCAATCTGATCCTCATGGGTCAGGACATCGGGGAATATGGTGGTGTGTTTAAAATTACCGACGGATTCAAAGCCCAATTTGGAGGAGATCGAGTCCGCAATACCCCACTTTGCGAAAGCGCCATTATCGGTGCCGGACTCGGACTCTCGATCAAAGGCTACAAGGCGATGGTCGAGATGCAGTTTGCGGACTTTGTGAGCGTTGGTTTCAACCAAATCGTGAACAACCTCGCCAAGATTCATTACCGATGGGGACAAAATGCGGATGTGGTGATCCGGATGCCAACAGGCGCCGGTTCTGCTGCTGGACCATTCCACTCCCAGTCCAACGAGGCCTGGTTTTTCCACACTCCAGGTCTTAAAATCGTCTATCCCTCCAATCCTTATGACGCCAAAGGACTGCTGAATGCGGCATTATAAGACCAAAATCCATACCTCTATTTTGAGCATAAAATGCTTTACCGATCCATCTCGGGACCTGTGCCTGATAGCTATTACAGGGTGGAAATCGGAAAGGCAGCTTTGGCACAAGCGGGCACACAAGTCTCCATCATCACCTATGGCATGGGCGTGCATTGGGCGATCAAGGCCGTCGAAGAGCTCGGGATTTCAGCCGATATTCTGGACTTGAGAACCCTTTTGCCTTGGGATCAGGAAGCCGTAGCTGCCACGGTGAAAAAGACCGGAAAAGTGATTTTCCTCCACGAAGACACGCTGACCGGAGGAATCGGTGCAGAGATTTGCGCCTGGATTTCCGAGCATTGCTTCAAAGACCTGGATGCTCCCGTGATGCGGGAAGGGAGTTTGGATACTCCGGTTCCTTTTGCTCCAAATCTGGAAAAGCAGTTTTTGCCGGCGGATCGGTTTAAGGCGAAGTTGAAGGAGTTGGTGGAGTTTTGAGAGTTGGGAGGTTAGGAAGTTTGGAAGCTAGGAGGTAATGATGGAAGGGAGTCTGGAAGTTTGCTTCAGAGGAATCCAATTGAAAACACGTTCAAAGCTCCTTTGTCGGTCGTAAATCGTAAATCAAAAATCGTAAATGAAAATCAGACAGCTATCCAAAGAAGAACTCCCAAAAGTTCAATCCATCGCACACCGTACTTGGCCATCGACTTTTGCGAATATCCTAAGCCCGGAGCAGATCGAGTACATGCTGAATTGGATGTATTCGCTCGAAATGTTGGAATCGCAGGTGGACAAAGGACATACTTTTTTGTTGGCTGAAGAGGAGGGTAAAGAACTTGGGTTTGCAGGTTTTGAGCTGAACTATTCCGAAGGTCCAAAAGCGAAACTCCATAAAATCTACCTGCTGCCCGAAGCGCAGGGAAAAGGCGCAGGAAAAGCGTTGATCCTAGAAGTTGCCGAGGGAGCCAGAAAAGCAGGTCAAAAAAGCCTACTTCTTAACGTCAACAAGTACAATCAGAAGGCGATCGAGTTTTACAATCGGATTGGATTTCAGGAGATCTACAAAGAAGTCATCGATATCGGAAACGGGTACGTAATGGACGATGTGGTGATGGAGCTAAGCCTTTGAAAATTTGCTCACAGAAGACACAGATTTTCACAGTAGGAAAAATCTGTGTTTTTCTGTGAAATCTGTGAGCAACAAACAAGTCATTATTTCAACTCTACCTGCTCGATCTTACTGTTATCCCCCCGAATCTCCTGATACATTTTCTTCAATTCTTCCAGCTTTTCGGGATTTGAATTCACCAAATTGGTTTGTTGTCCAGGATCATCTTTCAAATTGTACAATTGGTACTCGGAGGAATTCCCCAATTCAATATTCACTTGGTTCTGTACTGCGGGACCTTTGTATGGTGGGATCATCGCCCAGTCTCCAGCGCGAATGGCGGTTCTGCTGGTTGCTTCCAAAATCACAGCTTCCCGTCCCTTTTCACTTTTCCCCAGGAAGACATCCAATAGATTTTCACTATCCGGACCTTTTTCGGAACTCCCAACCAAGGCTGCCAAGGAGGAAAACAAATCGATCTGGGTCACCAAAGCATCGGAAACTCCAGGCTGGATTTTCCCTTTCCAATAGGTCAGAAAAGGCACTTTTGTCCCTGCCTCAAACAAGGAATATTTCCCTCCCCTCAAGGGACCGGCCGGCGTATGATCTCCCACTTTTTCCACTGCATCGTCAAAATAGCCATCATTCAAAACAGGGCCATTGTCACTGGAAAATACGATGAGTGTATTTTCCAAAATGCCTGCCTCTTCCAAAGTTTTAAGCAGCTCTCCAATTACCCAATCCGCTTCCAAAATCGCATCACCTCGCGGTCCCATCCCAGATTCACCTTCAAATCTCGGATGAGGAGTACGCGGCACGTGCGGCTGCTGCATGGCAAAAAAGAGGAAAAAAGGTTGATCAGACTTTGACTTTTCCTGGATATAGGCTTTTCCCTTTTCCAGAAAATGATCGGCCATCTCCACATCAATCCACTTGGCTTTTTCTCCCCCTTTCATGAAACCGATGCGAGGTATTCCGTTCACAATGCTGTTGTTATGGCCATGGTGCCATTTCATAGTCAGCAACTCCGGATTATCCAACCCAGTGGGTTCGCCTTCGAAGTTTTTGTCATAATCCACTGAAATCGGATCATTCGGATCCAGATTGACTACCCGGCCATTTTCAATGTAGACAGTGGGAACCCTGTCCTGAGTCGCCGCCAAAATATGTGAATAGTCAAAACCCACATGATTGGGATTGGGGGAGATTTCCTGATTCCAGTCCACGACTCCTGTACCCAAACCCAAATGCCACTTTCCGATCACGGCAGTCTCATATCCTTTAGCCTTCAGCATTTTGGGAATGGTCATCTGCGCAGTATCAATGATCAATGGAGCGGTGCCCGGAAGGATTTTCGCGTTTTGATTTCTCCAAGGGTACGTTCCGGTCAAAAGCGCATAGCGGCTAGGCGTACAAGTAGCCGAAGAGGCATATCCGTTGGTAAATCGAATACCGCCATTGGCCAAAACATCCATATTGGGAGTCTGGAGTGTTCCTGCTCCATAGGCGCTGACATCCCCATAGCCCAGATCATCGAGGTATATAAACAGAATATTAGGTTTGGGCTCTGCTTTTTCCTTTTCATTTTGCGGAGAAGAACAACTCGCAAAGGATAAAATAACTCCAAGGAATAAACAGAAAGGACAAAAAAACCAATTCTTCATAGGCAGGGATTTATTTAATTAAAATGCGTTTAATTTCCCTAGAAATCAAAAGTGAGTCAAAAACCCCTCAAAACAGTCTCCCACAGCACCAGACCATTTGCAGCAGCCGGAGGAATCTGTTCCCAATTCCCGGTGGGTTTTTCAAGTCTTTGGGAAATTTCCTGAGCGTGTAAATACCAAATCGCACCTACCATCTTTCTCACCTGATGGTGAAGGAATCCCGTTCCGGTTACTTCAAAGCAATAAATCGGGGTTGGGAAGAACTCACCTTGAAATTCATCAGTTTGGAAAACTTTAACCTCCAAAATTTCCCTTACATAATCGGTCTTATTTTCTGAAACTTTACAAAAAGCCCGAAAATCATGCTTCCCAACAAACAGGGAGGCATTTTCTTGCATTTGGGAAAGGGGATTGATTTTGGAAACAGCGGTGACCAAGGACGAGGCAAAGGGGTGAAACTCTACCGAATCCGAAAAAAAGTATCGATAGGTTTTCTTTGCCACTGCGTGGATCAGATTGAAATCCCGAGGAATTTCCCTTACTGAATTCAAGCGGATCTCTCCACCCAAATTGGCATTTAACTCCGAAAGAAGTGCTTCCAGATCCGCTTTTTCCCGAAGGAAAATCTGCACAAAACCAGACCGGCAACTCACCCCGGCATCCGTTCGGCTGGAACCCAAAATCCGAAAATCCTCATGTCCCAGCACAAATCGGATTACCCGTTCGAGCTTTCCCTCGACAGTAGGTTGGTCTTTTTGTTTAGCCCAACCTTTAAAACGAGCGCCAAAATAGGAGATCGAAAAAAGGTAAGTATGCGGACGGGAAAGCATCGCCTGAGTTCAATTTTAGGTTTTCTTTTGAAACGCCTCCGAGGTTAAGTATCTTGAGGAAACCCAAAACTACAGACTATGAAAGCAATTCTTAGCATGTTGATGATTTTAGCCTGTTTTCAGGCTTTTTCTCAAACCAGTCCATCTAAAGACATCCAGATCAAACTAGCTGTTTTGGCAGCTCCAGAAGATCAGCGGGCGGGAGCTAACGTGTATGCGTTTGACGGGACTCTCCTTCGAAAAGGAAGCAATCAGACCGTTTGTTTAGGAGATGATCCCAGTCGGGAAGGACTTAGCGTCTCATGCTACCATATCAGCGCACAGCCCTTTATGGAACGAGGCTGGGCCTTGCGGAAAGAGGGCAAAAATGCCCAGGAAATTTTCAATATCCGGGAAGCAGAGTCAAAAGCAGGAAAACTCAAGCTTCCAGATCAAGGAAGTCTTTTGAATACATTGACTGCCGAACATGCGAATGTGAATTGGAGTACAGGCGAAGCCAAAAATACCTACACCCGCTCAGTCGTCTATATTCCTTGGGCCACTGCAGAAAGCACCGGACTTCCGCTCAAGCCTGCCGGACCGGGCTTGCCTTGCCTTGGATTATGGATCCGGGAACCCATCGGGCGCATATTATGATCAATCCGACGAGGGAATAAGAGAATTGAGAATTGAGAATTGAGAATTAAAAAATTTTGAGTTAAAAAGTATGATTGCAATTCAATTTGAGGTTGATGATTTGATCATTCTAAAGAATGGACAACGAAAAGCCTTAAAGGAATTAAAGCGAGAAGTGGAAAGGATAAGAAATTGGAGTAAAAGGGATGTCAAAATTTAGCATGAAGATTTATTCAAAATGAAACTAGTTTTTATTTTAATCAGCTTTCTTATATCATTTCAAAGTAATGGACAGGAAGCTCATTACTATTTTGAAGGAGACACCCTAGTTATTACAAATTCAGAATTCGTTATTGACCCATTCAAATTCGGAATTGAACCTATACTATTTTTGAAAAATCAGAGTTCAACTTCAGTTGACATTACTACATACTTAAACCGTCATGTAGACAATCAGATTGACTCTCTATTCACATTCAAATTCGGAAAAGATTTGTTTCAAGTTTTTAAAAACCAAAGCGAAAATTTTTTGATATCTGGAATTGTTTACTCAAGAAAGTTTCCAGTCAATCAGGAAATTAAAATTGGAATGAAAAAGGATGACTTTTCAAAAAAACTTAACCTAGATTTAAATGAAAACCTTCCAGAATATTTCAGAATCCGCGATATAGAATTTTTGACATGGATCGATTTCTACTTCAAAGAAGACGAACTTGTGAAAATCAGTTTTTGTGCAATCTCAGATTAAAATAATAATCCAACCCATCCTGAGGTGGTTTCTTCGTTAAACCTGGGAAATTCTTACTCCAAAAATCTTCACAAACAGGCTAATCCGATTTCAATATCCTGTCCAAAAGGTCGGGGTTTTGATTGGTGTTAAAAACCGCCAAAACATAGACAGATTTTTCAACTACCACATACAAAACCAAAAAGGGAAACTTTCTAAGTGGATAGCCTCTGACTCGATCAAAAAATCTTATTTGAAATCCCTCAGGAGCGTGGAGTATCGCTTTTTCGGCATGCTTCAACTCACTCAAAAAATACTTCCCCAGAGATTCACTGATGTCTTTATAGTACCTGAACGCTACTCGAACATCTTTTTGGGCCTGATCGGAATAGCTAATCGACCAAGGCATTACTCCGTTTCAAGTTTTGAAATCATTTCATCCCATGTGCCAAATTTCATTTTTCCGGAGGCAAACAATTCCAGCCTTCTCTTTAGCTCAGCTTGTTGTTGGGGAGTTAAATCATGCGAAGACTCATTGAATTCACTAACAACCGAAAACAAAATCTCCAGCAGTTTAGGGTCTGCTGAATCGACTGCTTGATGGAGCTTTTCTTTTAGAATTGAATTTTCCATGATCTGAAATTTTCTTGAATTTAATCCATTCAACGGAATTCTTCCGAGTACGAATAAAAAAACCACCCCATTCCTGAGGTGGTTTCTTCGTTTATACTAGAAAATATTATCCCAAAATCTTCGCTGCCAGCCAGTCTCCCACTTCGGAGGTTTTGTAGGCTTTGCCGCCTTCGGCAATGTCTTCGGTAACTACTCCTTCTGCCAAAGAAAGATTGACCACGTCGCTGATCAGTTTGGCTTCTTCAGAAAGTCCAAACGCGTAATCAAACATCATGGAAGCGGAAAGTACAGTTCCCAACGGGTTGGCAATGTTTTTACCAGCTGCTTGTGGATACGAACCGTGAATCGGTTCGAATAGCTTCACTTTGGAACCCAAGGAAGCGGAAGGCATCAAGCCCATGGAACCGGAAATCACCGAAGCTTCGTCCGTCAAAATATCGCCAAACAGGTTTTCGGTAATCAAGACGTCATACGCCCTTGGCCATTGGATCAGTCGCATGGCCACGGCATCTACGAATTCATATTCCACTTTCACATCCGGATATTCAGGTGCGAGTTCCTGCACAGTTTCTCTCCACAATCTGGAAGTCGCCATCACGTTGGCTTTGTCCACACAGGTCAGGAGTTTTCTTCGTTTTTGCGCAGCTTCAAATCCCATTCTAGCCAAGCGAACGATCTCTTCCTTGCTGTAGACATTGGTATCAAAAGCCTTGGTTCCTTGCTCATTTCGGCCTCTTGGCTCACCGAAGTAAATTCCCCCGGTCAATTCTCTGAAGAATACCAGATCCACTCCATCCACCCGATCGAGTTTCAACGGAGACTTGTGCACCAAGGAAGGAAAGGTAAAGGTGGGACGTACATTGGCGAAAAGTCCAAGCTTTTGTCTCATTCTGAGCAAACCTTGCTCCGGACGAACTTTGGCTTTGGGATCGTTGTCGTATTTCGGATCACCGATCGCACCAAAAAGTACCGCATCGGAAGCCGCACAAATCTCATGGGTAGCATCTGGATAAGGATCTCCGGTCGCATCGATTGCGCAAGCACCGACTAGGCCTTCTTTGAACGTGATTTTGTGACCGAATTTTTGCCCGATGGCATTGACTACTTTGACAGCCTGAGCGATGACTTCAGGGCCGATGCCGTCACCCGGCAACAGCGCGATATTCATTTCCATAGTAAGTGGATTCTACTTTCGTGTTGGTTTGATTAAACGATTCGACGATGTTGAGCATTTTCTCTGTGGCCATCATCGCAGCCACAGTTTGGTCAGGGTCCAGCCCTTTGGTTTTAAAAATTTTTCCATAATCCCAAGTGATGACCGTCTCGACAAAGGCATCGGTTTTCCCTCCGGGAGGTATGGACACATGGTAATCGATCAGCTTGGGAAGTTCCTTTTTGAGCGATTTGTAGATTTTCTTTACAGCTCGCATAAAGGAATCGTATTGTCCATCCCCTGTCGCAGTGGCATCATAGGATTTGCCATGCACATTCAAACGAAGCTGAACCGATGGTTTCAATCCCTTGGAATGGGTCATGTGATAGCCTTCGATGCTGATGAATTTGGAAATGGAATTATTCTGAAGCACATCCGAAATGATGTAAGGCAAATCTTCCGTAGTCACCCGCTCCTTTTTGTCCCCCAACTCGATGATGCGCTGGGTCACCTTGGCGAGTTCATCTTTCTCCAGTGAAATGCCCAATTCTTCCAAATTCTTCAAAATATTGGCTTTGCCTGAAGTTTTACCCAAGGCATATTTCCGCTGCCTGCCAAAGCGCTCCGGCATCAAGTCATTGAAATAGAGATTTTTCTTATTGTCTCCATCGGCGTGGATGCCAGCTGTTTGAGTAAATACGTTTTCTCCCACCACCGGCTTGTTTGCCGGAATATGCTGGCCCGAAAACTGTTCGACCAGCTTGGAAACGCGAAATATTTTTTGCTCCTGCACACTGATTTCCAAATCGGTGAAGTCCTTGATCACAGCAATCACCGATTCCAAAGGAGCATTTCCTGCCCGTTCACCCAGACCGTTGACCGTGGTGTGGATTCCGGAAGCCCCATGAAGGATGGCCTCCATCACATTGGCTACGGATAGATCGTAATCGTTGTGGGCATGAAAGTCAAAATGGATTCCCGGGAATCGCGCAATGATCAGATCGAAAAAATCCTTGACTTCATCGGGAGAAAGTAAACCCAATGTATCCGGAAGCATGATTCGCTTCACCGGCTGATGGGTAAGAAATTCGATCAGACTCAAGGTATATTGCAGGGAATTGCGCATGCCATTGGACCAATCTTCGAGGTACACATTGACTGCAATTCCCTTTTCTTGGGCATAGGCAATGCTTTTTGCAATTTCAGAGAAATGTTGTTCGGGAGTTTTCTTCAGCTGATGTACCAAATGATTCAGGGAGCCTTTGGTCAGCAAATTCAAGACTTTGGCCCCGGCTTCAACAATCCAATCCACCGAAACCGGAGTATCCACAAATCCCAACACCTCCACCCGATCCAGGTATCCCTTTTGGGCAGCCCATTGGGTGATTTTTTGAACTCCCTCGAGTTCCCCTTCGGAAACCCGCGCAGAAGCCACTTCGATCCGATCCACTTTTAGCTCTTCGAGCAAAAGCTTGGCGATCTGAAGTTTTTCAGAAGGCAAAAAGGAAACACCCGAGGTCTGCTCTCCATCCCTCAGGGTTGTATCCATGATTTCTATGCGCTTCCCTACACTCACTTTTTTATCGGCTAGCTGCAAAAGCATCTATTTCAGAAGACATATTCAACAAATAGTCGATGTCATCGAAGCCATTTTGCATGTTGTCTTTCTTGTATTCGTTGATGTCAAAAGATTCGGATTCTCCGGTGGAAAGAAGCTTGATCTTCTGTTCGGGTAGGTTCACCTCGATTTCGGTGTTTGGATCAGCTTGGATCGCAGCAAAGAGCATATCTGCGAATTCTGCAGAAACAGTCACCGGAAGGACTCCGATATTCAGACAGTTGTTTTTGAAGATATCTGCGAAAAAGCTGGAAACTACGCATCGGAAACCGTAATCATAGATCGCCCAAACTGCGTGCTCGCGGCTGGAACCTGAACCGAAGTTCTTACCTGCCACCAGGATTTTCCCTGAATAGGTCGGGTCATTGAGGACAAAATCCTTCTTGGGATTTCCCTCCACATCGTATCTCCAATCGCGGAACAGGTTGTCGCCAAAACCTTCGCGCTCGGTAGCCTTTAGGAATCGTGCAGGAATGATCTGGTCAGTGTCCACGTTTTCAGTTGGCAAAGGAACTGCTGTACTGCGCAGGACGGTGAATTTATCGTAAGCCATATTTTTGTTGATTAGTTAATTGTTATCAGTTATTAGTGAGTTACTAGGATCGTGAAGGATTAAATCCAAACACTAATAACTAGTAACCAATAACTCAATAACCACGAAACTCAATTTCCGAATACCTCTCTAGGATCAGTGATACGTCCGGTGATCGCCACAGCCGCAACAGTCAAAGGAGAAGCAAGCATGGTACGCGCACCGGGACCCTGACGGCCTTCGAAGTTTCGGTTGGAAGTCGAAACGGCATATTTCCCGGCAGGAATCTTGTCGTCATTCATTGCGAGACAGGCAGAGCATCCCGGTTGACGAAGGACAAAACCTGCTTCCTCCAGGATCTTAACCAAGCCTTCCTCATGAGCCATTTTCTCCACTTCTTTGGAGCCTGGTACGATCCAAGCCGTGATGTTTTCAGCCTTCTTATGTCCTTTGACAAATTGGGCAACAGAACGGATATCCTCGATTCGACCGTTGGTACAAGACCCAACGAATACGTAGTCCACGGTTTTGCCTTTTACTGGTTCGCCAGGCTGGAAGCCCATGTAGTCCAGAGATTTGAGGTAGGAAGTCTTATTGGAACCTTCCATTCCCTCAGTGGTAGGAATATTTTCCACCACTTTGATCCCCATTCCAGGATTGGTTCCATAGGTGATCATTGGCTCAATATCAGCTGCTTCGAATACCAGTTCTTTGTCAAAAACAGCACCTTCGTCAGTCTTCAACGTTTTCCAATAGGCAACTGCCTGATCCCAATCTGCTCCTTTTGGCGCATATTGTTTCCCTTTCAGGTAATTGAAGGTAGTCTCATCGGGAGCGATTAGTCCACCACGTGCTCCCATCTCAATGGACATGTTGCAGATGGTCATTCGGGCTTCCATAGAAAGGCTTTGGATCGCTGAACCAGCATATTCCACAAAGTAACCGGTGGCGCCGGCAGCGGAGATTTTAGAGATGATGTAGAGAATGATGTCTTTGGAGGTCACTCCTTTTCCAAGGGTTCCATTCACAGAGATTCGCATTTTCTTGGGCTTGGACTGCATGATGCATTGGGTCGCCAAAACCATTTCCACTTCAGAAGTACCGATACCGAAGGCAATCGCACCAAATGCTCCGTGCGTGGAAGTATGGGAATCCCCGCACACGATGGTCATTCCAGGCTGAGTTACGCCAAGTTCGGGACCGATCACATGGACGATTCCATGATGAGCAGAACCCAAGTCATGAAGTTCGATTCCGTATTTTTTGCAGTTTTCGCGGAGTTTTTCCACCTGCATCCGGGAAAGTTTGTCTTTGATCGTCTGATCTTGATCCACCGTCGGGACGTTGTGATCCGGAGTAGCGATGGTCCGGTGGGGATATTTTACCCCTATTCCTCTTTTCTCCAGATTGAGAAAAGCGACTGGGGAAGTTACTTCATGGATAAAATGCTTATCAATGAAGAATACATCCGGGCCCGCAGGCACTGATTTCACGACGTGCGAATCCCAGATTTTATCAAATAATGTTGTCTTTTCCATAATTAAGCAGTCACGTATTCTTTGACTGGAATTTTATTGAGTGCATCGACAAAAGCCTGTGCTGAGGCCAATACGATGTCTTTGTTTGAGGCAAAACCGTAGTAAGGTTTGTCGGATTTGATCAGACGCATGTGGACTTTTGCCACATCATCACTGCCATGGGTTATGGCCTGAATCAGGAATTCCTCCAAATCAACCTGCGGCTTCACAATTTTTTCAATCGCTTTCAAAACTGCATCCACTGGACCTACTCCGGAGGAAGAAGCCACATGAGACTCGTTTCCGACTTTCAACTTTACCTCAGCATTTACAGAACCATTGGATGAATAGCTGACATTTTCCAGTTCAATGAAATTGGATTCATCCAGGTATTTCCCGACCAATTCCAACAGATCCTTTCTTCCGATATCTCGCTTGGAATCTGCCAAAATCAAGAATGCTTCGTAGACTTCCCGCAATTCCTCTCCTTCCAACTCCACACCCAAAGCGTCCAAATGATGCTTAAGTGCAGCTCTACCAGATCTGGCGGTCAATACAATAGAAGACTCTTCTACACCGACTTCTTTGGGGTCAATGATTTCGTAGTTTTCTCTGTGCTTCAATACGCCATCTTGGTGGATTCCGGAGGAGTGTGCAAAGGCATTCCTACCTACAATTGCCTTATTGGGCTGAACCGGCATATTCATCAGCTTGGACACCAAGCGGCTGGTTTGATAAATCCGTGGGGTAACGATATTGGTATAAACCGGAATAGTTTTATGGCATTTGATCGCCATCACGACTTCTTCCATGGAAGTATTTCCAGCCCGTTCACCAATCCCGTTGATGGTCACTTCCACTTGTCTAGCCCCATGCTGCACTCCTGCTACGGTATTGGCAGTTGCCATGCCCAAATCATTGTGGCAATGAGTTGCGATGATCGCCTTGTCAATGTTCGGGACGTTGTTTTTCAGGTTGGCGATGATCGCACCGTATTGCTCAGGAAGGCAATAGCCCGTCGTATCGGGAATATTGACCACTGTCGCACCGGCTTTGATTACTTCCTCAATGATTTTGCAGAGGAAATCCGGTTCAGAACGGCCTGCATCTTCGGCGTAGAATTCTACATCCTCCACAAATCGCTTGGCAAATTTCACCGCGGCTACTCCACGGGCGATGATATCCTCGGGAGTAGAGCGGAGTTTGAACTGAATATGGTAAGGTGAAACCCCGATTCCGGTATGAATTCGGCCTTTTTTGGCATACTTGAGGGCAGCTGCAGCTACTTCGATGTCCTTTTCTACTGCACGGGAAAGTGCACAAATGATGGGATTGGAAACAGCCTTCGAAATCTCCTGAACGGAATTGAAATCACCCGGACTGGAAATCGGAAATCCTGCCTCAATGATATCCACGCCGAGTGCTTCGAGGGCTTGAGCCACCACGATTTTCTCCTGGGTATTCAGCTGACACCCGGGCACTTGCTCCCCGTCTCTCAGGGTCGTATCAAAAATCCACAGCTTGTCACTCATAATATTTGGGGTTTGGGGAATTAATTATTTTCTGGTCTCAACTGACGGACGACCGCACCGGCCTGCCACATTTCAGACTCACGAAGTTCTTTCAATTCAGCCTCAAGCTTTTCTCTGTAATCTGGCTTGGAGTTGGAATCAATGGATTTCTGAGCTTCGACACCGGTTTTTACAGAGTTGTACAAAGCTTCAAAAACAGGCTTGGTTGCATCGCGGAAAGGCTTCCACCAATCCAAAGCGCCTCGTTGTGCGGTAGTGGAGCAGTTGGCATACATCCAGTCCATTCCGTTTTCAGCTACCAATGGCATCAAGGACTGGGTCAATTCTTCCACAGTTTCGTTAAATGCTTCAGATGGAGTATGACCATTTGCTCTCAAAACTTCGTACTGAGCTGCGAAAATCCCCTGGATCGCTCCCATCAAAGTTCCTCTTTCGCCGGTAAGGTCAGAAGTCACTTCCCGATAGAAATCGGTCTCGAACAGGTATCCTGAACCTACCCCGATACCCAAAGCCACTACACGGTCTTTGGCTTTTCCGGTAGCGTCCTGATAAATCGCATAGGATGAATTCAAGCCTCTTCCTTCGACAAACATTCTTCTTAAAGAAGTACCCGAACCTTTTGGCGCAACCAGGATTACATCCACATCAGCAGGAGGAACGATTCCGGTTTTCTCTTTGTAAGTAACCCCGAAACCATGTGAAAAATACAGGGCCTTTCCGGGAGTCAGGTGTTTTTTCACTGTAGGCCAAAGGGCAATCTGTCCAGCATCAGATAACAAAAACTGAAGGATAGTGCCTCTTTCGCAAGCTTCTTCCAAGTCAAAAAGTGTAACTCCGGGAACCCATCCGTCAGAAACGGCTTTGTCCCAAGTCTTGGAGCCTTTACGCTGTCCTACAATCACGTTGAATCCATTGTCCTTCAGGTTTAAGGCCTGACCGGGACCCTGTACGCCATAACCCAAAACCGCAATGACTTCGTTTTTGAGAACTTCTCTTGCTTTTTCGAGAGGGAATTCGTCTCTGGTTACTACGTTTTCTTCAACTGTGCCGAATTTTAATTTCATAAGATTAGAGTTTGATTTTTAAAGGCTATATGGAATCTCGCATGGCTTGAGATCAACCTTATGGCTGAAGTCCTTGGAAATGCTCGATTTCATGATCTTAGATTTAATAGTTTGTTATTGCTTGGGTTGAGATTTTACTTGACGTAACTGTCGATGGTAAGCATTCGCTTGGCTACTGCCACACGGCCTGAGCGGGCAAATTCCAAAAGCCCGTAGCCTTTGAGAATTTCAAGCAATTCCTGGGTTTGCTCTTTGTGCCCGGTAAGCTCCAGGACGACAAATTCCTGTTCCGCTGCGATGATTTTTGCATTATGCTGACGGATGATTTTCTCCAATCCTCCATCCAGTTTGGATACCGGAATTTTGTAAAGTGCGATTTCCTGATACACCACTCCTTCATCTTCATGATAAAAGGCCTTGATCACATCGATTATTTTCTCGATCTGATTGACCAGTTGGATGACGGTATCTTCATTGACGGTCACCTCGATGGTGATCCGGTGAATGCCGGGAATCCGGCTTTCGGAAGCAGTAAGCGCATCAATATTGATCCCACGACGGGTAAAAATGATGGTAATCCGGTTGAGAATTCCGATGAAATTCTCGGTGATGACGAAAATAGTATATCTCTTCATAGGTTTGATTTAGCTTAGTCGGACCTCTTCTACCGAACAGCCGGTTGCGATCATCGGGAATACATTGTCTTCTTTTTCCACGACCACTTCCAGGAAGAACGGACCGTCGTGAATCAACATGTCCTCAATGGCTTCCTGCAGGTCAGCCCGATCCGTCACTTTTTGAGCTTTTATATTGTAGGCTTCAGCGATTTTGATAAAATCCGGATTGTCCAGTTCAGTGAATGAATAGCGCTTGTCAAAGAACATCTGCTGCCACTGACGGACCATGCCGAGGTAGTTGTTGTTGAGCAGGACGATTTTCACCGGAGCCTTGGTTTGCATGATGGTTCCGAGTTCCTGAATGGTCATCTGGATTCCCCCGTCTCCGACTACGCAGATCACCTGACGGGAATAGTCGTAAAGCTGGGCGCCCAAGGCTGCCGGCAGGGCAAAGCCCATCGTACCCAATCCTCCGGAAGTCACCTGAGTTCTTGGCTTTTTGTAATTGAAATACCTCCAGGCAATCATCTGATGCTGGCCTACATCGGTGACCAGAACCGCATCGTCTGCTTTGTATTGATTGATTTGGTGGATGACCTCCCCCATGGTCAAGCCTGCCTTGGTAGGAGTAATATCATGTTGGACAACCGAGGATCTTTCCAACTGCTCCAGTTCGCGGAAGCGGGCCATCCAGGCCTCATGTTTTTTAGAATCAATCGCTTCGGTCAGCATGACAAGGCTCTCTCGGCAATCTCCCAATACAGCCACTTCCGCTTTCACGTTTTTGTTG
This sequence comes from uncultured Limnohabitans sp., assembly GCA_964405255.1. Lineage (GTDB taxonomy): Bacteria > Bacteroidota > Bacteroidia > Cytophagales > Cyclobacteriaceae > Algoriphagus. The sequence continues at coordinate 19,621 of CAYONF010000016.1, forward strand.
ACTTCAGCCGGATCCAATTCCAAGTGGACAACCTTGGCCTGCTTGGCATATCGCTTCAGGTCCCCAGTCACCCGGTCATCAAATCGCATCCCCACAGCAATCAGGACGTCGCACTGATTGGTCAATAGGTTTGGAGCATAATTTCCATGCATTCCGAGTTTTCCGACGTAATTCGGGTGATCCTGGGACAAAGCTCCCGAACCCAAAAGCGTGGAAGCTGCGGGTATTCCGGACTTGTCCAGGAAAAACTTCAGCTCAGCTTCCGCTTTTCCCAAAACTACACCCTGGCCAAAAAGCAGATAAGGTCGCTCTGCTTTATTGATCAACTCGGCAGCTTGCTGAATCTGTGTAGACTCAACAGGAATATGTGTTTTATAGGATCTGAATCCCAGACAAGGCACGTAGTTAAACTCACCGAATTCAGTCTGCGCATTTTTGGTGATATCAATCAAAACAGGACCGGGCCGACCGGAACGTGCGATGTAGAATCCTTTTGCAATAGCAGGCGCGATATCTTCCACTCTCCGAACCTGAATATTCCATTTGGTTCCGGGCATAGAAATCCCCACGACGTCAGTTTCCTGAAAGGCATCAGTACCCAACAAATGCGCAGCTACCTGTCCGGTGATGCAAACCAAGGGCGTACTGTCGATCTGGGCATCTGCCATTCCTGTGATTAGATTGGTAGCACCGGGACCGGATGTGGCCAGGCAAACTCCGACTTTGCCGGAGACTCGGGCATACCCCTGTGCAGCATGGATAGCCCCTTGTTCATGGCGGGTCAGCACATGCTTGATTTGCTCATGATAGTCGTAAAGCGCATCATATACCGGCATGATTGCCCCGCCGGGATATCCAAAAATGATTTCTGCCTGCTCTGCGATTAGCGAGCGAACTACAATATCCGCTCCTCTCATCATCGTGTCCTTCATAGGCTTAGAATTTATCGGTTACGCAACCTTCTGATGCGGTTGCTACGAGTTTGTTGTATTTTTTAAGCGTACCCTGAAGTCCTTCGATTACTTTGGGAGACCAGATTTTTTTTCGGCTGGCAAACTCCTCCTCGGAGACCTCTACTGATAAACTTTGATTGTCGGTGTCGATGGTGATCAGATCTCCGTCTTTTAGCAATCCGATAGGACCACCGCACCAGGCTTCAGGAGTCACGTGTCCTACCACAAATCCATGTGTCCCACCTGAGAATCGCCCATCCGTAATCAAGGCCACATCGGCCCCCAATCCTGCTCCGATAATCATGGAGGTAGGCTTGAGCATTTCGGGCATTCCCGGAGCTCCTTTTGGCCCCACGTTTCGGATTACGACCACATCCCCTGCTTTGACCTGATGGTCTCGGATGGCATTGTTGGCATCCAATTCTGAGTCAAAAACCCGGGCAGGACCTGTGAAAAGCCGGCCTTCTTTCCCCGTGATTTTTGCCACTGCACCTTCTGGAGCGAGATTACCTGACAGAATACACAAGTGCCCGGTTTCCTTGATCGGCGATTCGATGGGGTGAATCACATTGACTTTGGAAGGAACAATCGGCTGAACATCTTTCAGATTTTCAGCCACGGTTTTTCCCGTCACCGTCATGCAGTCTCCGTGGAGATAGCCTTTTTCCAGAAAATACTTCATGAATGCCGGCAATCCACCTTGCTCGTGAAGGTCCTCCATCAGGTACTTCCCTGAAGGCTTGAAATCTCCGATCATTGGAGTCTTGGCATTCAGTTCTTTGAAATCCTGAAGCGTAAAATCCACTCCGGCAGTCCGGGCTATCGCCAGAATATGAAGGACGGCATTGGTGCTTCCACCCAAGGCAATGGCTACCCGAACGGCATTTTCGATACTTTTTCGGGTGATGATATCTTTTGGCTTCAGGTCCTTTTCCAAAAGAATCTTGATGTATTGATTTACCTCACGGCACTCCCGGAGTTTTTCCGGAGAATTGGCCGGGAAAGAAGCGGAGTAAGGCAGAGACATCCCCATAGCCTCAATGGCTGAAGACATGGTATTGGCTGTGTACATGCCGCCGCAGGCTCCGGCACCCGGACAGGCATTGCGGATCACTCCATCGTAATCTTGTTCGGAAATCGTTCCCTGGATTTTCTTTCCAAAAGCTTCAAAAGCCGAAACAATATTGAGCTTTTCACCTTTGTAAAGCCCTGATGCAATCGTACCCCCATAAACCATGATGGAGGGACGGTTGATTCGAAGCATACCGATGATCGCCCCGGGCATGTTTTTGTCGCAACCGGCGACTGCAACACAGGCATCAAAAGAATGACCCAAAATGAACGATTCGATGGAATCTGCGATAATCTCCCGCGACACCAAGGAATACCTCATGCCCAAAGTCCCCATGGAAGTCCCGTCAGATATCCCGATGGTATTAAAAACCAAACCGGTCAGATCATATTCCTGAGAGGATTGTTTGATCAGACCGGCGAAGTCATTGAGGTGCATATTGCAGGGGTTACTTTCATAGCCACAACTGGCTACCCCTACAAAAGGCTGTTTCATCTTTTTATCACTCATCCCGGTCGCGTAAAGCATGGCTTTCCCGGCCGGATGTTCGTCGTTGTCGCTGATTTCCCAACTGTACTTTTTCAGATTGTTCTGGGTCATAGTGCTGGTAAATAAAAAAGTGCCTCAGGTCAGTGAGGCACTTTAGATTTTATATGCTGGATTATAATGGTCTAGTGCCTCACTTCGAAAATCCGATGAGAATAATAAAGCTTAGCACGATGACCAATGGATACATGTCGAGGTTTGAGATTTGATGCTTCGGTTTCGAATCACATGACAATATTAAAACCCAATTTTGAGACTTACAATATTTAATTCTTTGCAAATCCTTATTCACAGATTTTAATTGTAGACAAAAATATTTTTTATAAAATATTATTTCTATTTCAGCAGAAATTCAAAATCAATTTTTCAAAAATCGCTCTCCAACAGACCCTTTCCGAAATTTTGTATTGATTTCAACTTCCTTCAAATTTTTGGAAAATTTATTCTCTTTTATTTAAGAAAAAAAATGATATGCTGACGAAAATCTAAAAAATACCTCATTCATTAGGGATTTTTCAAAGGAAAATTAAAAATCTCTCGATTCTGGATTTCCTTTAATTTTGCTCAAATCCTCTTATCCATGATCAGCTTTCCAAACGCAAAAATCAATCTGGGGCTTCACATTACTTCCAAACGAAAGGACGGTTACCACGACATCGAAACCTGCATGGTGCCGATTCCTCTAGTTGATGCCTTGGAAATGATCATTGACAAAAAGCCAAGCTGGAATTCAACGGGTCTGGAAATTCCCGGTGATCCCAAGGACAATCTGATTCTAAAAGCCGAAAAACTGATCAAAAAAGACTTCCCGGGTCTTCCCAATCTTTCCATTCACCTGCACAAAAATATCCCCATGGGTGCCGGTTTGGGCGGAGGATCTGCAGACGGTGCTTTTGCCCTTAAGCTGATGAACAATCTTTTTGATCTGCATCTGGATGATTTCTTTTTGGAGGAATATGCCGCCCAATTGGGAAGCGATTGTCCCTTTTTCATTGAAAACACACCAAAAATCGCACGAGGAAGGGGAGAAATTTTGGAACCCATCGAACTTTCCCTGAAGGGGACTTATTTGGTTTTGATCAATCCCGGAATCCATGTGGGCACGAAAGAAGCTTATGCCGGCGTGACTCCCGCGCCTCCAAAAGTAAAACTCGAGGAGGTCTTGTCGGACCGCAGCCGATGGAAGGCAGAATTGGTAAACGACTTTGAGCAGAGCATTTTCAAAAACCACCCTGCAATCGCGGAGATCAAGGAAAAATTGTATGCTGAGGGCGCATTTTATGCGGCGATGTCCGGTTCGGGATCGAGTGTATTTGGATTGTTTGAGAAAAAGCCAGAAAGCCTATCCTGGCCCGACCATTACTTTTTATTCAAAAGCGAGCTTTGATCAGCTGATGACTCCAGCTGCTTTTCTCCGCTTATTCCAGTAATTCAGGACGGGATAAATCAATACCGAAACCAGAATAATGAGGGTTCCCATGTAGAATTGCGGAGTCATTTTTTCCTTTTCCCCAAAAATTAAAACTGCCAAAACAATCCCGTAAACCGGTTCCAGATTGATGGTCAGATTCAGGGTAAATACGCTCAATCGCTTCATCAATTCCACCGATGCCGAAAAGGCATAAACCGTACATACTCCACTCAAAATCAACATCCAAAACCAGTCATTCCCTTTCCACGCCCATTGGATAGCTTGCCCGTCCGTGAGAAACTCCGCATAAATCGGCATAAACAGGAGGGCGAAAAGACTCGCTGCCCCCATTTCATAAAAGGTGATCTGATAGGGATTGTGGCGCATGGTGAGACGTCCATTGAAGACCGAGAATAATGCACTCAACAAGGCCGAGAACAAAGCCATGGAAAGGCCCAGCCAATACCCGGACTCAAACTGAAAAATGACCAGCAGACCTGAAATCACCATCAGCCCCAAAGCCACTTCGTACCATTTGATTTTGGTTCGGTTGATCAGAGGATCCACAAAGGCCGTCCAGAGTGAGGTGGTCGCCATTCCTGCCAGGCAAACTGAAGCTGTAGAAACCCGGGCCGACCAGAAAAAGAAAATCCAATGAAGGGAAATCAGAACTCCAACTCCGAGGATTTTCAGTAATTCAGGAAAGGAAACCAACAACTCTTTCTTTCTGAAAAACGCAATCAAAGCAACCCCAACTGCAGCCAAGAGTGTACGGTAAAATACCAATTCCAAGGCCGGAAGACTGATCAATAAGCCCAAAATGGCCGTAACTCCCCAAATCATCACAATAAAGTGAAGCATCAGGTAATCTTTGAGTGAACCTAGATTGGCCATTTACCTGGGGACGGTTTTGTAGAGTACCAAACCAGTCACTGCAAAAATGATATTAGGTAACCAAACTGACAAAATGGGAAATTGAGAGCCATTTTCGGCAAAAGTCCGGGAGAGAATGAATAAAAGAATATAGATAAATGCCAACAAAAAGCCCATGGCAATTTGAAACCCCGATCCTCCGCGGGTTTTCCGGGCGGACATAATAACCCCGATAAAAGTCAAAATAAAAGCTGCAAAGGGGGACATAAATCGAACATAGCGTTCAATTCGATAAAAGTTCACATTATCAGCACCCCGCTCTTCCAAAACCCGGATTTGCCGACTCAATTCAGGAAGTTTTAGGGTTTCGTGGTGGTTTTCCGGAAGGTCAAAATCTGACGGAGAAATGGAAAGTACGGTATCCAACTCCGCCCCGACGGTATATTCCTCCCCTTTGTCGTGGATTTTTCTCAGTCTCCAGTTTTCCAACCTCCATACGTTCTTAGCCGTATCCCACTGGATTCTGTCCGAAGAAAGCTTTGCCAAAAGTTTTCCGTCTCGGATTTCCTCCAAGGTGAAATTATATCCTGTATTGCTGGTCTTGAAAAACCGCGTCAAATATGCGTATGTATCTGGTCCGACCTTGAGATGGATATTGGGATCTGTGGAAGCCTGCCCCTTATCCAGGTAAGTAATCCTAAATTGGGTCACTCCAGCGGTAGCACCGGGCAATATCCACCCATTCAACAAGAAGCTGATCCCCCCGATCATCGCAGCGGCTAACAGGAACGGCCTCAGCAATCGGATAAAACTGACCCCTGAACTTAAAACCGCAATAATTTCCGTCCTTCCAGCCATTTTTGAAGTGATGAAAATAACTGCGATGAATACCGTGATTGGGGTCAAAAGATTGTTGAGATACAAGCCATAGTTTCCCATATACTTGAGAATTTCCTTGGCAGGTACGGCATTGCGAATGTAGGTGTCATTTTTCTCAGTGAAATCCAAAACCAATACAATCAGGACTAGCATGACTACCACAAAAAAGTAGGTCTTCAAAAATTCCTTGATGATCAGTTTGTCGAGGATCTTCATATCAGAGTCGGGTACTCACTTTTTTTACCATTTGATCTTTCCAAACGGCAAAATCTCCTGCAAGGATATGTTCCCGGGCTTGGCCAACCAACCACAAATAAAAAGCAAGGTTGTGGATGCTGGCAATCTGAGCTGCCAAAATTTCTTTGGAGACTGTCAGATGCCGCAGATAGGCTTTAGAATAAAAGGTACTGGCATAATTGCCGATGGCCGGATCGATGGGACTGAAATCGTCCTTCCATTTTTCGTTTCGGATATTGATGATCCCTTCCGAGGTAAACAGCATCCCGTTTCTTGCATTTCGGGTGGGCATCACGCAGTCAAACATGTCCACTCCCAAGGCAATGCATTCCAAAATATTGGCCGGAGTACCTACTCCCATGAGATAACGTGGCTTTTCGGAGGGCAAAACATCCGTCACCAATTCGGTCATTTCGTACATCATTTCGGCAGGTTCGCCTACCGAAAGTCCTCCGATGGCATTTCCTTCGCGCTCACAGGAAGCGATAAATTCGGCACTTTGTTTTCGCAAATCCTTATAAACAGAACCTTGCACGATAGGAAAAAGGGTTTGGCTATAGCCATATTTTCCCTCAGTGGAATCAAAGCGATCGATGCATCGCTTCAGCCAGCGATGCGTCATTTCCATGGATTTTCTGGCATAGCCATATTCACAGGGATACGGCGTACACTCATCAAAGGCCATAATGATATCCGCCCCGATAGTCCGCTGGATATCCATCACATTTTCGGGGGTAAACTCATGCTTGGAACCGTCAATGTGAGACTTGAACATGACCCCTTCCTCTTTTATTTTGCGGGTACCCGCCAGAGAAAAGACCTGATACCCCCCACTGTCCGTCAAAATCGGCCGATCCCATCCATTGAATTTGTGGAGACCTCCCGCTTTTTCCAGTATATCGAGTCCGGGCCTCAGGTACAAATGGTACGTGTTGCCAAGAATAATTTGAGCTTTGATGTCTTCCTTCAGCTCTCGCTGGTGGACAGCCTTAACCGTAGCCGCGGTACCTACGGGCATAAAAATAGGGGTTTGAATTTCCCCGTGACCTGTACTGAGTGTCCCCGCTCGGGCTTTGGTGTGGGTATCTTTTTTACCTAAAGTAAACTTCATAATGGAAATCAGGGCTTGGGAAAATGAACCCTCAACTGGCAGGTTTAGCCTGCAAAAATATCCACTTATTCTTAAATGACTTGCTGAAATTGATTTTATATTTGCCCAGCAAATTGACCTATGGGCCTATTTTTACTCTGGTTTTTCTTTGGCATCGGCGTTATCATACAGGGAGTTTATCTCCTGGTGATTTTCGGGCGAACAGCATGGTTTAAATCTTCCGGCAAGTCTTCCAAAACCAATCTCCCTGAAGAGGGGGTGACGGTTCTTGTCGCTGCCCACAATGAATTTCAAAACCTCAAAGTACTCATTCCCAAACTCTTCGAGCAGGATTACCCAAAGTTTGACGTAATGATCGTCAACGACCGAAGCACAGATCGCACCAAGCGATTGCTGGAAGAAATGATGGCGATCTATCCGAAACTACGATCCGTCACGGTCAAATACACTCCCAATCATGTCACTGCGAAAAAATTTGCCATGACACTGGGTATCAAAGTGGCCAAAAACGACGTCATACTCTTGACCGACGCTGACTGTATGCCCTCCTCTGACCAATGGATCCGAAAAATGACTGCCCCGATCCGGGAAGAAGGGAAAACGTTTTCCATCGGATATTCGGGATATCAGACCCAATCAGGGTCCTTAAATAAATGGATTCAATTTGAAACTGTCCTGACTGCACTTTTCTATCTTTCTTTTGGATTGTGGAAAGCTCCTTTTATGGGCGTGGGCAGAAATCTCTGTTATCGAAAAAGTTTCTTTTTGGAAGCCAAAGCGTTCAAAGGATTTTGGCATTTGGAAGGGGGAGACGACGATTTGTTTGTTAACAATTATGCGACAGGCACCAATTCCTCCATTGTGATTGATCCTCAGGCCATCACCCTATCGATCCCAAAAGAATCCTGGAAGGAATATCTGGTTCAGAAAAAACGCCACCTTCATGCGGGAAAGTATTACCGGGGAGAGGACAAACGAAAAATCGGATTATTCTCACTTTCCCATGCGCTCTTTTGGATCGGAGCGATCGGATTGATGATTTATTTCGGAATCGGTCAGCAATGGGAACAATTTTTAATTGTTTTCGGTATTATTCTTCTGCGGTCTGCCTTAGTCTGGAATATCTTTAGCTCAGCGGCTAAAAAAATCCAAGGGTCTAACCCTCCTATGAATGTCCTGGTGAATGATTTTCTTTATCTGGCTTACTTCTGGGTTCTTGGCTCCGTATCCTATCAGGCAAAAGATATCCAATGGAAATAAACGAGCGAGGTTTTTCAAACAAGGCACTAGAGGATTTTGATCTGATCGACAAAGCGGTCAATGAAAAAGATCAGCAGGCCTATGCCACTCTGATGAAGCGGTACAAAAAAGCCGTTTATTTCATGGTGCTGAAAATGATCCGGGATGCCGATGATGCCGAGGATCTGACCATGGAAGCTTTTGCCAAAGCCTTCCGAAACCTCGAGCGCTTCAAAAAGGACTACACCTTTTCTACCTGGCTTTTCCGGATTGCAACCAATAATACCATCGATTTCATCCGAAAAAAGAAGCTCAAAACCATGAGTCTCAACAATACACTCTCGGATGACAGTGGCAACTCAGTCAATATCGACGTGGAAGACGATGACAACAATCCCCAGGATGAATTCATCAAATCCCAGCGGATCGAGATGGTGCGGATTTTCGTGGACAAACTTCCGGCTAAATACCGTAAACTGGTTCAGTTGCGCTACTTCGACGAACTCTCCTATGAAGAAATCGCCGTAGAGCTCGACAAACCTCTAGGTACAGTGAAAGCTCAGCTGCACCGATCCCGAGAATTGCTTTACGAAATCGCATCAGGCAAAGAAAACCACATCTGATGAACACCGGAACTCAATTGATTCTATCCTACTTTCCGGATCTTACCGAAAAGCAGATCGAGCAATTCGATCGTCTTCAGGAACTCTATGAGGATTGGAATGCCAAAATCAATGTGATCAGCCGAAAGGATATGGATCATTTCTATGTCCATCATGTCCTGCATTCCCTTGGTATTGCCAAGGTGATGCGTTTTCAGCCGGGGACAAAAGTCCTGGATATCGGGACCGGAGGGGGATTTCCCGGGATTCCGTTGGCTATTCTTTTCCCTGATACCCATTTTCATCTGGTCGATTCCATCGGAAAAAAAATCACGGTGGTGAAAGAAATAGCTAAGGCTCTAAAGCTCAGCAATGTGGAAGCCCAACAGGCCAGAGCCGAGACTTTGGTGAGAAAATATGACTTTGTGATCAGCCGGGCCGTGACGCGCATGATCAATTTTTATCCTTGGGTAAAAGGAAAAATCAAAAAAGAAGATTTCAACGAATTCCAAAATGGCATTCTCTACCTGAAGGGCGGAGAAGTAGATGAAGAAATGGAGGAATTGGACAAGTCCTACGTCACCTATCATCTCAGTGATTATTTCAAGGAAGATTTTTTTGAGACCAAAAAAGTCGTCTACATGCCTTGGGAGGACAAAAGGTGAATTTTTTTTTAAAATTTCAATCGAAATAAAAACCCCCAATCAACTGAATTGGCTGATTTTCTGGCTATTCCATGATGTAAAATTTCATAACCTTTGAGATTTCCCTTCAACTGTAATTTTCGAGGAGAAAATTTCAATCTTTAGTTTTTTATGGTGCTAACTGACTGAAATTATTTCTAAATCCTCACTTTTTAGAACGAGCTTTCTACAGCTTTCAAGCTTGATCTATATTCCACCTTACCTATTCAAATCACCCGACCAACATTTTTTAACAAAATAGTTTTTCTATTTAAAAAAAATAATCCCTAAACTAGCAGTATTAAGATCCTCGTCAGTTTGATAAACAAGTTGGAGATTTTAATACAAAGACACCTTTTTGTCTAAAGAATTTTTGATTTGATCAAGGAATGAAGTCAAGGGTACTTCTTCTAGAAATCAGGTTCCTGAGGTTAGGATTTGATTAAGCTCAATACCGGGTTCTAAAGGCAAAGGACGAACATTTTCAACTAAACTGTATCCATGAAAATATCCTTTTCAAAACTGCCCGTTTCCAATTCCTCTAAGTATTCCACCTGGATGGATAATCGGAAATGATTTTGGAAGGAAGCCTCGTTTTAGTCATTGATTTTATAGTTTAAAAATAAAAGCCTGAAAAAATGAAAATTCTCCTTTCATTCCTTGTTCTGCTTGTCCTCACTTTTTCTTCGCAAGCCCAATCCAAACTTACTATTCGAGGAACAGTAAAAGACACGACCAACCTCCCGCTTGACTACACCTCAGTACTTCTTCTCAGTCCAAAAGACTCAGCACTTGTAGCTTACACGTTGACAAATAAGGCTGGCGAATACATCTTCAAGAATGTAGATCGCCAACCCCTGCTCATCAAAGCCACTTACATGGGTCACATTCCCTTCCAGAAAGAACTGATTTTGCCTGAAACAGAGGAATTAGAAGTAGAAGAGATCCGCTTGACGCCTATCCTCCAGGAACTATACGAGGTGGTAGTAAAAGCAGCAAAAGCGCCACTTACGATGCGCGGGGACACCCTTGAATATGATGCCAGCAAATTCAAAGTTCCCCCGGGAGCTACCCTGGAAGACCTACTCCGCAAGCTGCCCGGGATGCAAATCGATGCAGAAGGGAATATAGTTGCCCAAGGCCAACGTGTCCAGAAGGTAACCGTTGATGGAAGGCGTTTTTTTGGAGGAAATACAAAAATGGCTACCCAAAACTTGAATGCAGAGTCAATAAGTAAACTTCAGCTTTACGACGATAAGTCAGAGCAAGCCAAACTCACCGGGGTAGATGACGGGGTAAATGAAAAAACGTTGAATGTGGAGCTGAAAGAGGAAGCCAAAAAAGGAGGGTTTGGAAAAATTTCAGCGGCTGGAGGCACAGACGAAAGATGGTCTTCCAATGCCTCTTACAACAAATTTGACAACGTGAACCAATTTTCAGTCATTGGCTATGGCAATAATGTCAACCAAACCGGATTGGATTGGGATGACTTGCAGGAGTTTAGGGGAAGTGGCGCATTTCAATTTGGAGACACGGGAGATTTTGGGTTTAACAGCAATGGCGGGAATGTAATATTTTTTTCAGGAGGAGACAGCGAAGATTCCTTCGAAATCCCTTTTAATAACCTCAGCTCAGGATTTTCAAATAATCAAGCCTTCGGAGTCAATTTTAACCACCTAAAAGACAAAAAAGACCTTAGCGCCAACTACTTCTACAGCCGAAGTGACCAAATTGTGGAGAGTTTCAATAGCAGAACTACTTTTCTTGAAGACAATTCATCCTTTACCTCCACCGACCAAAGTAAACAAAACAACGTGGCTGGGCACCATCGGGCCAATTTTCGATTTCAAAATGAGCTTGATAGCGCAAATACCCTCACCATTAATGCCAAGGGTAGACTAAGTTCACTTACCGCTTCATTAGTAAGTTTTCAGGAGGTCATATCAAGTGGCACGGAGCAAGGCCAACTGGTCCGTAACAACCAATCGAATAAATGGTCTGGAGCCTTCCAAGGCACTGCAATCTTTAGGCATAAATTCGAAAAAAACGGGAGAAACTTTGCGGCTAGCATCAGCAATACTTACACCAATGCAGATCAGGATGGGATCCAAAAAGCCGTAGCCGACATGATGGATTCATCGGATCCGAATTCCTTTTTCCAAAGCTTGGACCAAGTGAATGAGGCATTGAATACCTCCAACCTGTTCAAGTCCAGCTTACTTTTTGTCGAACCAATCAACAAAACCTTTTTTTGGGAAACTTTCTACAATTTCAGCCAGTCCACGAGCGAAACGGACCGTAAAGTATTCGATGTAGAGTCCAGTGACATACAAGAGCTAAACCCTGATCTAAGCCGGTTTTTTGACAATATAATTACCTACAACAGGATAGGCTCAAGTCTCCGGTATGCAAACAAAGGCTCTAACCTAAGTGTGGGTTTAGCAGCGGCAAACTATAAATTGAACGGGCTGTATTCTGTGGTAGAAGGGAGTGAAATTCTAGGAACGGTGGACAAAAACTACCTCAATCTCACCCCGAATGTTTCCTATTACAAAACAATGAAAGGCAACAAACGCCTTAACGCAAGCTATGCCATGGGTGTTACCCCTCCAAACATCAATGATTTACAGCCATACAAGGACATTTCTAACCCCTTGTACATTCGAGAAGGAAATCCCGATTTGCAACCTGAAGTGACCCATTCACTCAATGCCGGATACAATATGTATGATCCTGCTACATTTATAAATCTTTATTTTTCGTTGAATTCAACCTTCTACCAAAGCCAAGTAGTACAAAACCAAACGATTGATCCAGAAACCTTTGTCACAACTTTTAAATCAGGAAATGTTTCAGGTGGGCAGCGTTATTTTACCTACATAGGTTTTGGATTTCCGATTGTCAAAACAAAGATCAACGCCAACCTAAATGCCAATCCCTCTTACACAAAAAGTCTCGCTTTAATCAACTCCCTTGAAACTGAGACAAATACGTTTAGCCACAACTTTGGAGTAAATTTAGACCTGAACCCCACGGAGTGGCTTAGTCTTTATGCCGGGTCATCATTCCGTCTGAGCAAAACCAAATACGAGCAAAATCCAGCTCAAAACCAAGACATTGTTAATTTGAGCGCTTACACAAATATGAATATCAAGCTTCCCAAGGCTTTTTATTTCGACATAAAATTCAACTATAGCCGCTTTGAAAACGAGAGTTTTGGATTTAACCAGGAAGTGCCTATCCTAAATGCATTTGTCTACAAACTTCTCGGTGAAGCTAAAAAATGGGAAGTTAGGCTCTCCGCCTATGACATCTTCAATCAAAATCAAACGATCAGTCAGTTTGCAGGGCAGAACTTCGTTTCCACCGGAAGGATTGAAACCCTTGCCAGATATTTCCTACTCGGTGTGACATACAATATGCGGGGAGTAGAAGTCAAAAATGATAGATAACCTAAGTCAGCAGCCAACCAATACAACAATGACAAAAAAGTACCTTCTAACCATTGCGCTGTTCCTGATCGTCACAGGACTCAAAGCCCAAAGTATAGTGGGCGAGGTAGAATACCGATATAAGATTTTTTATGACAAAATCTATTCAAGCTTGCCCTACCTCACCCAACAGGAAAGAGACAGAATTCTCCTCACTTGGGGTAATCCAGAAGGATACAGCACCCGAATGAAACTCCAGTTTTGGCCAGAAAAAAGCCTCTATACTTTCGGTGAGCCCTATGAAGTGCGCAGCTACTCTTGGCAGGTAGAGGACTATTTAATTGAAAACAATCTTAAAGATCAAACCTACTTGAAATACATGGACCAAATGGGCAAGACTTTTATAGTCCGGGACAGCCTGACTGCGCCCAAATGGAGGGTGATGAACGAAATCCGCGATATCCTTGGTCACATGTGTATGAAAGCCGTGAGTGAAGACCCCGTCAAAGGCCAAAAGATCACTGCGTGGTTCGCCTCCGATATTCCTGTTCCTGTAGGTCCTGAGGAGCTATTCGGACTGCCTGGTTTAATTCTAGCTTACGACATCAACGACGGAATGCTTATCGTGGAAGCAGAGAAGATTACTTTTGGAGAACCTCAAGAACCCATTACTCTCCCCAAAAAAATGAAAGGGAGAGAGGTCACGGGCTCTGAATATCAGAACATAGTCAAAGACTTTATCCAAACTTCAATTGAAAGCAAGCAAGCTTGGATGTGGGAAATTAGGTATTGATAAAGGAGTAGAATCCTAGAATGGATGCAGCGTGAAATTCACCAAACTTTGTCCCATCAAGTGGACCGAGATTGAAATCCCTTTGCAAATTCTAAATTTTACCTAGCTAAGTGTCTGATTTTTTCACGGGATTTCAGGCACCTATACCCTACCCAAAATCTGGACAATTTCAAAATCAAAATCTCACTACTGGCTGATTTTCAATTATTTAAATACAAATAAAAGAAACTCAGATCCTTAGACTTTTATTTGCGACAATTCCCGCCAATTGATTTTTTGCTTAGGCATAATCCCCTAATTTGAAGCCTCATTTCTCCAAGAAGTATGTACATCATTTTTGATACCGAGACCACCGGATTGCCCCGGGATTACAATGCACCCATGTCGGATGTGGACAACTGGCCTAGGCTGGTTCAGATCGCCTGGCAGCTGCACGATGCCCGCGGCAAGTTGCTTTCCAACCACAATTACATCATCCGACCGGAGGGATTTACCATTCCCTATAACGCGGAAAAAGTACACGGAATCTCCACGAAGCGGGCTTTGGCAGAAGGTCATGACTTGAAAGAAATCCTTCAGGTATTTCGTGAAGATGTGATTCAGGCAAAATTCCTCGTGGGCCACAATATCGGATTTGATATCAATGTGGTCGGCTCGGAATACTTACGTGCAGAGCTGGTGATGCCACTGGACGGCAAGGCGGAACTCGACACCAAGGATATTTCGACTGACTTCTGTGCCCTGCCGGGGGGAAAAGGGGGGAAATTCAAATGGCCAACGCTGACGGAACTACACAAGAAACTTTTCGGGATAGGATTCGATGACGCCCACGATGCTGCCTATGACGTAGATGCCACCGCACGCTGCTTTTTTGGTCTGATCACACAGGGAGTACAAAAACCGGAGCCTGGCATTCTCCTCGAAGAAGTCATTTACGAAGCGCCAAAGCTTGCGGAAGCCAATTTCGTACAGGCAAAAGACACCCAAAAAACCGCTGCCAAAGACGTACTCAAGCAGGCCGGCAAGGCAGATATTTCTGACTTAGCGGACGTACCTTTCACTCACCTGCACGTCCACACCCAATACTCTGTACTCCAGGCAACTTCAGAGATTCCCGCTATCGTAGCTAGAGCCAAAGCGCTGGGCATGAATGCGATTGCCATGACCGATCATGGCAATATGATGGGAGCTTTTCACTTTGTGAAGGAAGCCATGGGTAAGGAGTTGAAGCCCATTTTGGGCTGCGAGTTTTACCTTTGCAGGGATCGAAAAAACAAAGCCAACAAAGATGATGGCTACCAAACTGTACTCATCGCCAAAAACAAAGCGGGTTACCATAATCTCGCCAAGCTGGCTTCCTATGCAAATATTGAAGGCTTTTATTACGTACCCAGAATTGACAAAGAGGTCCTTGTCCAATACAAAGGAGACCTGATCGCCACGACAGGAGGACTTTGGGGAGAGATTCCTTACCTGATTTTGAACGTCGGCGAAACCCAGGCTGAAGAAGCATTCCTCTGGTGGAAAGAGCAATTCGGAGAGGATTTTTATGTGGAACTCAACCGACATGGCATCCCGGAAGAGGAAAAGGTGAACGAAGTGCTGTTGGATTTTGCGCTGAAATACGATGTAAAATACTTCGCTGCCAACAACTCCTACTACAATGACAAAGGAGATGCAAAAGCGCACGACATCTTGCTTTGTGTGAAAGATGGCGAATTGGTCGAAAAGCCTAAAAAATACATCGGAAAGCGTGGACGTGAATTCCGCTTTGGCTTTCCCAACGATGAATTTTACCTGAAAAGTCCGGAGGAGATGAAGAAACTTTTTGCGGACTTGCCGGAGGCCATCCTGTGTACACAGGAAATCGTGGAAAAATGCGAAGCCTACAAACTTGCCCGTGAGGTTTTGCTACCCAAGTTTGATATTCCGGAAGAATTCAAGCATCCTGAAGATGACCTGGATGGAGGAAAGCGAGGCGAAAATGCCTATTTGCGCTACTTGACCTACGAGGGTGCCAAAAAGCGATACAAAGAGATCACACCCGAGATCCAAGAACGATTGGATTTCGAATTGGCAACGATCGAAAAGACCGGCTATCCGGGTTACTTCTTGATTGTCCAGGACTTCACCCGGGCAGCAAGAGACATGGGCGTTTCGGTGGGTCCGGGTCGTGGTTCCGCTGCAGGTTCGGCGGTGGCTTACTGCGTAGGCATCACCAATGTGGATCCGATCGAGTACGATCTCCTCTTCGAAAGATTCCTGAATCCTGACCGGGTTTCACTTCCCGATATTGATATTGACTTTGACGACGAGGGCCGTCAGGATGTCATCGATTATGTGATCAAAAAATACGGCTCTAATCAGGTAGCCCAGATCATCACCTATGGCACCATGGCGGCGAAGTCTGCCATTCGGGACACCGCTCGTGTGCTTAATTTGCCCCTTGCTGAGGCAGGCCGGCTGGCTAATTTGGTGCCTGATATCAAGCTAAAGACGCTGTTTGAGCTTGCCAAAAATCGCCCAGCACTCCTTGACAAACTCAAAGGCCAAGGGGAACTTCTGGCTAAAGCAGATGAACTGATCCGAGTAGCCCAAGGTCAGGACGAATCTGCCAAAACAGTCAATCAGGCGGCAGTCTTAGAGGGTTCCGTAAGAAATACAGGCATTCACGCCTGTGGGGTGATTATTACTCCTGCAGACATTACCAATTTCGTGCCGGTGGCCTTAGCCAAGGATTCGGACATGGTGTGTACCCAGTTTGACAACTCGGTGGTGGAGTCCGCAGGTTTGTTGAAAATGGACTTTTTGGGCTTAAAAACCTTGACCCTGATCAAGGACGCAATCAAAATTGTGAAAGAGCGGCATGGACTTGAGCTCGACGCTGACACCTTCCCGATTGATGATGTAAAGACTTACGAGCTTTTTCAACGCGGTGAGACGGTCGGGATCTTCCAGTACGAAAGTCCCGGAATGCAGAAATACATGCGTGAACTCAAGCCGACTGTTTTTGCAGATTTGATTGCGATGAATGCGCTATATCGTCCGGGACCATTGGCTTACATTCCTTCATTCATCAAGCGTAAGCACGGTCAAGAACCGATCACCTACGATCTGGACGACATGAAGGAATACCTGGAGGAAACCTACGGGATCACAGTTTATCAGGAACAGGTAATGCTTCTTTCCCAAAAACTCGCCGGCTTCACCAAAGGTGAGGCGGACGTCCTGAGAAAAGCCATGGGTAAAAAGCAGAAAGACGTCCTGGACAAAATGAAGCCCAAATTTGTCGAACAGGCAGCAGCTAAAGGACACGAGCCGAAGAAGCTGGAGAAAATCTGGACGGACTGGGAAGCGTTCGCTTCCTATGCGTTCAACAAATCGCACTCTACCTGCTATGCCTGGATTGCTTATCAGACGGCCTATCTGAAGGCGCATTACCCAGCTGAGTACATGGCTTCTGTCTTAAGTAACAACATGAATGACATCACGCAGGTGACCTTTTTCATGGAAGAATGTAAGCGTATGGGAATCAAAGTCTCCGGACCTGATGTCAACGAATCCAAAGGAGGCTTCACGGTTAACAAGGCCGGTGAAATCCGCTTTGGAATGGCTGCGATCAAAGGGGCCGGTTCGGCTGCTGTGGATGAAATCATCAAGGAACGCGAGAAAAACGGTCCTTACAAAAACATCTTCGACTTTGCCAAACGGGTCAATTCAAGAGCTTTGAACAAGAAAACCATGGAAGCTTTAGCCATGGCGGGGGCCTTTGACTGCTTCAAAGAGCACCACCGCAGGCAATATTTGGAGGCGCCAGATGGAGATGTCACCCTGATCGAAAAAGCCACAAAGTACGCGCAGAAAGTGCAGCAGGAAGAGGAAAGTGCCCAAGTGAGTCTCTTTGGGGGTGGCAGCGGAAACATGCAAATCCCACTTCCTACGGTCACTCCAATGGAACCGTTTTCCCAGATTCAGCAACTCAATATCGAAAAGGAAGTCGTAGGACTTTTCATTTCCGGCCATCCCTTGGATCAATACAAGCTCGAAATCGACTCCTTCACCAATGCACCTTTGACTGCCTTGGCCGACCTGGAAAGTCTAAAAGGAAAAAGCGAACTGAAACTGGCGGGATCGGTCTCCAGCTTTGCGCACCGGACCACCAAAACCGGGAATCCATTTGGAACTTTGACTTTGGAGGATTACCACGGTTCATTCACCTTTTTCTTGTTTGGGGAGGACTATGTCAAGTACAAGCAATTCTTCATGACAGGATGGTTTCTTTTCCTGACCGGAGGAGTGGTTCAGAAAAAATGGGGTGGAGATCACGAATTGGAATTTAAGATCAACTCCATCATGTTACTCAGCGAGGTTCGTGGCAAAATGATCAAAGGGCTTCGAGTTCATATTGACTTGGACAATCTGACTCTGGATTTGATGGAAAAACTGGAGGCCATCACGGCCAAATACAAAGGAGATGCGAAACTTTACATTGACGTCATCGACCGAAAAGAAAACATCACCCTGGAGCTTTTTTCCAAAAAATTCACCATCGATCCCAGTGCAGAAATGATCCGGGAACTAAATGAAATCCCTGAAGTGATTTACAAGGTGGTTTAAAAAAAAGCTTCAAATCAGCTTCAACACTAACTTATTGCTTTACTCTATGAATCATAGACAATAATTTTACACAGGCCGGAACTTAATACCTTTCAATCGGCTTTTGCTGATATATTTGAAAAACCGAAATCAATTAATCCAAGAATACAATGGGAAAAGCAATAGAAATTACTGATGCCAACTTTGAGCAAATCATCTCCGGAGATCAGCCTGTTTTGGTGGACTTTTGGGCAGAATGGTGCGGACCGTGCAAAATGATCGGTCCCGTGGTGGAGCAATTGGCATCAGAATACGATGGTAAAGCCGTAATCGGAAAAGTGGATGTGGACTCTAATCCATCCGTAGCGCAAGCATTCGGAATCCGCTCTATTCCTACCCTGCTTTTCTTCAAAGGTGGACAGATCGTTGACAAGCAAGTCGGCGCTGTACCCAAAGCCGTCCTCGCCCAAAAGCTGGATGCGCAACTCTAATTCTTAATTACACTTCGACCAGAAAGCCGTAAAGAACTCTTTGCGGCTTTTTTTATCTTCATGCCCGAAATGGCCGAACAACTCATCACCTTAGACGAATTCTGGAAACTACGCGAGCAAATCCCGATGATTGATGCGCGGAGTGAAGGTGAATTTGAGCAAAGCCATATTCCGGGAGCATTCAATCTTCCCATCCTGACCAATCCGGAACGGGTGGTAGTCGGAACCCTTTACAAAGAAAAAGGATCCGAGGCGGCTACCTTAAAAGGGTTTGAATTGGTGGGGCCCAGATTTCATCAAATTCAGAAAGAAGCAATCGAGCATTTTCCCAACCGAAAAGTAATTCTGTATTGCTGGAGGGGAGGAATGCGCAGCCAGATTCTTTCTTGGCTTTTGTCTATGGTCGGATTTCAGGTTTTCCGACTGAAAGGTGGCTATAAGACTTACCGGACCTTTACTTTTGACGAAGTCAGAAAAGACCGAAGGCTGATCATTTTAGGCGGGAAAACCGGTACAGCAAAAACCGTTTTGCTCAAAAAACTCCGGGTAAAAGGAGAACAAGTAATCGATCTGGAAGGAATAGCCAATCACAAGGGATCTTCTTTTGGCTCAATCGGACAGCCACCCCAACCTTCCGTGGAGCAATTTGAAAATCTGATGGCAGAAGATCTCCGGTTGCTTGATCCCGATTTACCAACCTGGGTGGAAAATGAAAGCCGAAAAATCGGAAGACTGATCATTCCCGATCGCTTCTTTGAGCAAATGAGTAAAAGCCCTCTGATCGACATCCAAAAGTCTCTTGAGCAGCGGATCGAACACATAGCCGAGGAATATGGTAATCTACCAGAGGAGGAATTGATCTCGGCGGTTTTAAGACTCAAAAAAAGACTTGGAGGCCTTCGAACTCAAGAAGCGGTGGAAGCAATCAAGGCAAAGGATTCTCATTCCTGGATCTCAAATCTGCTGATTTATTACGACAAGACGTATGAGTTTGACCTGGAGCGCCACGAGCAAGGTCAACTCGTATCACTCGAGCTGAGTGGTAAAAATCTCCCCGAGCAAACTGAACTTTTATTGAAAACCAAAACCCAACTTTATGGAAACCTCACCAACTCGGCTCACTGAATGGAGTGAAGGATCTGGCTGCGGGTGCAAAATCGCCCCGGCCATCCTAGACCAAATTCTAAGCGCTAGCGGTTCATTTTTTCAATCAGATCCCAAGCTCTTGGTGGGAAATTCCCACAAAGACGATGCTGCTGTCTATCAAGTGTCGGAAGATTTGGCAGTCATCAATACGGTGGATTTCTTCACACCTATCGTAGATGACCCCTTTGATTTTGGACGAATATCTGCTGCCAATGCCATTTCAGACGTATATGCGATGGGGGGAAAACCGATTTTCGCCAATGCCATTTTGAGTTGGCCAGTGGAAAAAATAGCCCCGGAACTTGCAGCAAAAGTTCTCGAAGGAGCAAAAAGTATCTGCAAGCAAGCGGGGATTGAACTGGCCGGAGGACATTCGATCGCAGCCAAAGATCCGATTTTCGGACTTTCGGTAAATGGGATCATTCACCCAAGAAAAATCAAAACCAATCAAGGGGCTAAGTCAGGGGATCTGATTTTTCTGACCAAAAGGATCGGAATCGGAGTCTTGGCGACAGCCTTGAAGCGTCAAAAAATCCAGGAGAAGGATTATTGGAGCCTTCTGGACACCGCATGCCGACTTAATACCATTGGCTCCGTTTTAGGGAATCACGAGGAGGTCCATGCGATGACCGATGTGACAGGTTTTGGATTGTTGGGACACTTAATCGAGATGGCCGAAGGTGCCGGACTTTCTGCCCAACTTGAAATCGGGAAAATTCCCCTCATCGAAGGCATTCAAGAGTACATCAACCAGTTTATTTTCCCGGACAATACCTACCGAAACTGGAACGCGTTCAACTCAAAAACCTCCGGTGTGAAAGGAATGGACTTGGTGAAGCTATGCGATCCACAGACCAGCGGAGGATTGCTGATTTCGGTCGCTCCCGAAAACCAAGAATGGTTTGAAAACACCATGAAAGCTGAAAAGCAGACCTTTTGGGAAATCGGGACGTTTCTTCCCAAAGGGAAACAAGTCGTTGAGGTGATTTAATTTTCCATCGGAGAAACCCCTCCGGAAACCATAAACTTCATCACATCGGAGCTCTTGACTCCGGTGAGCGGCTTTATTTTCTCACGCTTTACCAAAAAGACATTTCCGGAAACATTGTAACTGTGCGGAAAATAAACCGCTACCAAATCGGGTTCTCCTATTCCATTCATTGATTCTTGGGTAATAAAACCCAATCTGGACATGGAATCACTAATCTGTACAATGACCGGGGAGCTGAATTTTTTCTTTTCTCCTACAAAAGCACCCATCAAATCCTTGATGCTGGTGTAAAGCAAGTTGACAAAGGGGATTTTAAATACCGCCCGCTCAAACCACTCAAAGAAAGGCTTGGTGAAGAACAGACTTGCCAGATAGCCTACGAACGTGATCAATCCCAACACCATCAGAATCCCAATTCCAGGAATCGGAACAGGAATCAGGCCATCCAGAAAAATAAAAATCGCATAGATCACATAGCCAGTAACCGCCAAGGGGGTCAATACCAGTAAGCCTCTGAGGAAATAGGATAAGATTCGGTGGTAAGTGTATCTCATATACGGAAGTCTACCTTAAGAACTCAAAAAAAATGCCCAATCCACAGATCAGGCATTTTATTCTTCTGTTGTACGAGTGAGCTCAATCCAGGATTTTCACCTTTACGCTTTTGTAGTAAATCACACTTTCAGGATCATGGGCCTGTAGTGCAATCGTACCATGATCAAACTTCTTTTCTCCTGCATTAGCAGGTCGGTTAGCGTCTTCGGATTCATCGTATTCCATCACGACTTTGTCATTGATTTTCACGGTTGCCTTATCTCCGTTGACAATGATGTGGTAGGTGTACCATTCCCCATCTTGGACATAAACATCCTTCACGTCATTAAAGGAATATAAGCTTCCTGACTTTCTCCAATCGCCATGAGTCTGATTTACCTGAACTTCATAGCCTTTATTTGGCCAGCCCTTTTCCTGATACGCAGTATGGATGAAGATTCCTGAGTTTGCTTTAGGCATGGTTTTCACCTCAACCATCAGCTCAAAGTTTTTGAAATCATGGTTACCGACAGGACCTTCGTAAAACGCATGGCCACGGGGTCCATCTACCTTGATCGTACCGTCTACTACTGAAAAAGAATTGGAATTTTCTGAAATTTTCCAACCATCAAGGTTTTTCCCATTGAAAAGCTCCACCCACTTTCCTTTTTGTGGAAAAGCGGCCAAGGAAATTGAGAACAGAACGAGCAAAGCAACTAATTTCTTCATGTGTTTGGGGTTAATGGGTTTTGAGTTTTTTGCTTTTTAAATACTTCAATTTAAGCGGTTCGGGAAAATTGTTGCTAACCGTTAAAAAGAAAAAGGCTCCGAAGTTAAAATTCGGAGCCTTAAGTATGGAATTGGAATTCAATTATAAGTCAATACCCATGAAAGACATGAAGGCAATGCCCATCAAACCTGTCAACAACATGGTGATTCCAAGGCCTTTGAGACCGTTTGGAACGTGAGAATATTTCAATCGCTCACGAATAGCAGCCAAAAGAACAATGGCCAACATGAATCCAAAACCAGAACCGAAACCGTAAACAGCAGACTCAGCCAAGGTGTAATCCCGCTGAGCCATAAACAAACAACCACCGAGGATTGCACAGTTTACAGCAATCAATGGAAGGAAGATACCCAACTGACCATAAAGTGCAGGAGAGAATTTTTCAACTACCATCTCTACCAATTGCACAATGCCTGCAATGATCGCGATGAACATGATGAATCTCAGGAATGACAAGTCAATGGAAGCCATATCCGCTGAAATCCAGGTCAAAGCTCCTTCTTTCAGGACGAATTCATTCAAAATCCAGTTGAAAGGAACGGTAACTCCAAGTACGAAAACTACAGCTGCACCCAGTCCCATCGCAGTACTTACTTTTTTGGAAACTGCCAAAAAGGAACACATTCCCAAGAAGTAAGCGAAAATCATGTTGTCGATAAAGATCGACCGAATACCTAAACTAAATAATTCCATTTTCTGGGGAAGTTAATTAATGTTCAACATAACCGGTTTTGGTACGCTGTACCCAAACGATCAAACCTAAGATGATGAAGGCACCGACTGGAGTTACCATCAAACCGTTGGTAGCTAAATTGAAATCATCTCCAAACAATCCTGAGATGAAGTCAAAAACTTGGATACCAAAGACAGAACCGGAACCCCACAGCTCTCTGAAAAACGCAACTGTCAAAATAATCCAGGAATATCCCATGGCAGAACCAAGGCCATCCAACATGGAGTCATAGGGCTTATTGCCCATTGCAAATGCTTCCAATCGACCCATTACGATACAGTTGGTAATGATCAATCCGATGAAAACAGAAAGCTCCTTGTACATGTCATAGGCAAATGCTTTCAAGATTTCACTTACAAGAGTTACCAATGTCGCTACGACAGCCAACTGAACGATGATACGAACACGTGAAGGAATCGTATTTCTCATCAGGGAAATTACAAGGTTAGACAGTGCAACTACGAAGATTACGGAAATCGCCATTACCAATGTAGGCTTCATCTGGGTAGTCACCGCAAGGGCGGAACATATACCCAACACCTGCACGGTGATGGGATTATCATCTACCAGTGGATCAGTTATTAATTTCTTTCTTCTTTTGGAAAGTAAAGGCTCTGCTGGCTTAACCACTGCCTTTTCTAATGTTTCAGCACTCATACTATTTTGTTTGTGAGTTGATTAAGATTTAAAGACCAGCTACCGCTGTTGTGGAAGACTTCGCCTTGATGTAGGCTTCATAGTGACCCATGTAAGCTTTCAACATGCTGTTTACCCCATTTGCTGTGATGGTAGCACCGGACATCCCATCTACTTTATGCAGATCAGAAGAATAATCTTTTCCTTCGCCTTTCATCATTTGCACTGCCACGAGTGAACCAGATTCGTCGAAGATTTTCTTTCCAACATATCTGGCTTGAACCTCACCTTCAGTGATTCGTGCACCCAGACCCGGAGTTTCTCCTGCGTGTGCCAAGGTAATCCCTCCAATGGTATTCATATCAGTCTCCAATGCCAAATAACCCCAAATGGCATCCCAAAGTCCAGCTCCATAGAGCGGGAAAATGTAGGATTCCACCGCTTCGGGATTGCCCTCCGCATGGAAGATAAACACTGGGTAAAGTCTTTCTTCAGCTGGTTTTTTATAATCTTTGGCTATCTCTACTTTTTCTGCAGTCACACCACCATCTGTGACTTCCTTTCCGGAAATGTCAACCACGGTAGAAGAAATTCGGCTGGAGTAAAATTGATTCACCTGCTCAGGGGTCATCGCAGCGATCTCTTCAGCACTGATCACAGCACCCAAGATTTGCTTTTTCTTATCCAAAGCAATGGCTTCCTGCTGCCAAGGGCCCAAAACCTGAGCCGAACCCGAGAGCAAAAGTCCCAGGATAATAGTCAAAACAGCAGAGTATACGATAATATAAGTATTAGACTGTTGCACGTTGTAGCCTCCTTGTTTTATTAGCTTTCACTACATAATAATCGATCAATGGTGCCACGACGTTCATAAATAACACCGCGAGCATAATTCCTTCCGGATAGGCAGGGTTGGTCACCCGAATGATGATCGTAAGAACACCAATCAAGAAGCCATAGATCCATTTTCCGGTTTCAGTTTGAGCAGCTGAAACTGGATCGGTGGCCATAAACACGATTCCAAAGGCCAAACCTCCCATTACCCAGTGGTATTGTGGTGGCAGCGCCATATATTCATTGACCGCCAATAGATTCATAACCAAGCCCATCAAATAAGCACCTGCAAATCCGGAAACGATAATCTTCCAGCTTGCTACACCTGTACCAATTAAGATAGCAGCTCCAATCAAGCACATCAGGGTAGAGGTCTCTCCTATTGAACCGGGAATCCAACCCATAAATAGGTTATAAAAACTAAAGAGCCCATCACCCAAAATAGAGTTGTGTTTATTCAAAGCTTCGACAGCATTGACGTTTTGAACACCGGCATCATAAACTACTGCTAAAGCAGTAGCACCTGAAAATCCGTCTAATGCAGTTTTTTCACCCAAATAGGTCCAAACCTGATCGCCGGAAATTTGAGCCGGATAAGCAAAATACAAGAATGCACGTGCGGTCATCGCCACGTTCAAAATGTTCATTCCAGTACCTCCAAACACTTCCTTCGCGATAACAACCGCAAAAACCGTAGCCAAGGCAACTTGCCAAAGTGGTGTAGTAGCAGGAATTACCAATGGAATCAACATCCCTGTGACCAGGAATCCCTCATTGATCGGGTGCTTTCGAATCACTGCAAAAGTTGCCTCAACAAGTCCACCAGCGGCGTAGGCCACAATTATGATTGGAAGTACAAGCTGAATTCCAATCCAAGCTTTGTCACCGAAGTTTTCCCACAATCCGGCAGTTGTTCCGGTAGCCAACATATGCTGATGGCCTGTATTGTAAATACCAAAGAGCAAACAGGGGATCATTGCGACTACCACAGTGATCATCATCCGCTTCAGGTCAATCGCGTCTTTTACCTGGGCACCTTTGATTCCGGTTGTATGATTAGGGGAAAAGAGGAATGTCTCTCCCGCCTCAAATGCGTAAAAGAACTTTTCAAACTTGCCACCCTTTTCGAACATCGGGCGCTGTTTGTCCATTAAATCTCTTAGAAACTTCATATGGATTAACTGTATTGGATTAATTCTATACCTTTTCTTACCAACTCCTGCACAGGATGCTTGGACACATCGACGAATTCGCAGAGTGCCAAATCCTCTTCAACGATCTCATAGATTCCCAACTCTTCCATTTCATCGAAGTCTTCTGCCATGATGGCCTTCAATAAATACATAGGAAGGATGTCCATCGGAGTCACCGCTTCAAATACACCAGTTTGTACAAATGCCCGTTCTTCTCCTCTGCAATTAGAGTCCAGGACGTACTCTTTTTTCGGATTCAGGAAAGAGAAAAGACCAAGCGCTCTGTGGTAACTCAGCTTACTGGCTGTCGGCTTGGCCCATCCGAGGAATTCATAATAGTCACCCTCTGGAATCACGGTAATCTGATTGCTGTAAAAGCCAAGATGGCCTTCCATGCTGATTTTTTCTCCGGTCAAAACATTACCCGAAATCACTCTCACGTGTCCGGAATTCAGGTTGCCCTTTACCCAAGTGGAAACGTTTGCTCCTACGTAGGTTTTGGCATAGGCAGCCTTGGTCAATTCAGATCCGGTTACGGCGATCACTTTTGAAGAATCGTAGACTCCTTCCAATACTGCCTTACCAATCTGAACCACGCCAACAGGGTTGACCGTCCAAACGATTTCGCCTTTGTTAACCGGGTCTAGGTGATGAATCTGCACCCCCACATTTCCTGCTGGGTGAGGACCGGAAAACTGATTGATCTGGGCGTTTTTCACTCCTGAAAAGACAGCAGGTACAGGCTTGGATCCGTCCACATTGAGGTGCACTTTTCCTTTGGTCAACTTGGCCAGCGCGTCGATACCTGCCTGAAAATACTTTTCTTCTCCCTGTAGGGTAAATCCATAGTCTGGAGCCAAGGGATGGGTATCAAAAGCAGATACGAATATTGCCTTCGGTGTATCAGCCGGATTTGCTACGATCCCAAACGGTCTCTGAATGATATTTGGCCAAACCCCGGTAGAAGCCAATTTAGCTGCCAAGGCATCTCTGTCCTGGTTCAGTTCAATCTTTCCGAAATTTTCGAAGGTGTTGGTTTTATCAGCCAGAATTTTGATCTCGAGAAGCTTTCGCTTGTCTCCTCGCTTGACCTCAACGATCTCGCCGGAAACTGGGGCTGCGTAGATTACCTGATCCAGGGCTTTGTCGATCAGGATGGGAGTACCGGCCTTTACCGTATCTCCCTCATTGACAAGGACTTTCGGACGCTGAAGTCCTACGAAGTCTGTCGGCTTAATGGCGAAGGTTTGAGCCGGGGCAAAATTAGCGATCTCTTTCGAGGCTTTTCCTGCCAGATTTATGTCAAATCCTTTCTTAAGCTTCACTATTTTAGACATATCTGTTTTTGAACTATGAGCTTGTGAAAAACGCCCCAAATCTAAAGAAAAACCTTTTGATAAGAAGCTTATGTCACATTAATTGTTCGAACTTTTACTTAGGAGATCAAGCGGTGAAATTCAGGCCTGAAGCATATTTTCCTCCAGTGTTTCCACATAGGACTTCACCTGTTCCATGAGCCACATCGGTGTCGAAGTTGCTCCGCAGATTCCCACCCGATCTCCGTGATGAAACCACTCAGGGTCCAACTCTGTTTCGTTTTCGATGAAATAACTTCTTGGATTTTCATGCAGACACACTTGGTAGAGGGCTTTGCCGTTGGAGCTTTTCTTTCCTGAAACAAAAAGGATGACGTCATTCTCCTGGGCAAACTTCTGAAGCTGAGGCTCTCGGTTAGATACCTGACGACAAATGGAATCGTTGGCGTTGAAATCCAACTCGGTCAGTTCGCCTTTGGCCTGCTTGATCCGTTCTTCAATTTTCTGAGAAAGCTCATAGAAGCCTTTGGTGCTTTTGGTCGTTTGGCTGAAAAGTGTAACCGGACGGTTGAAATCAATTTTGTCAAGATCGGCATCCTCCATCACGACGATGGCCTTTTCCAAAGTCTGTCCAGTGAGACCAATAACCTCAGCATGCCCCTTTTTGCCATAGATCACGATCTGTCCATTTTCCTTCTCCATTTTATCGAAGGCACTTTTCACCCGATGCTGCAGCTTGAGCACTACCGGACAAGAAGCATCAATCAGCTCAATGTTGTTTTCAATGGCAGTGCGGTAAGTCTCGGGAGGTTCTCCATGTGCCCGGATCAGCACTTTACAGTTGCTTAATTCCTGCAGTTGGTCCCGGTCTATGACTACCAGGCCTTTATCCCTAAGACGCTTCACCTCCATGTCATTGTGGACTATATCCCCAAGGCAATAGAGCTGATCACTGTTTTCCATTTCGTCTTCTGCCATTTTGATGGCAAATTCCACTCCGAAACAGTATCCTGAATTTTTATCGATGCTTACCTGCATAATCCTACACTTTTTCAATCACTTCCTCAGCCAACTGCACGATCTGTGCCACCTGACTGTCAAAGGTCAAATTACTCGTATCTATTTCTACCGCATCCGGCATTTTGATCAGGGGACTTTCGGCCCTCGAAGAATCAATCCGATCCCGTTCTGACAAATTGGTTTTGATATCTTCCAAATCCACCATTTCGCCCTTGGCGAGCAATTCTTCCTGTCTGCGCTTGGCACGGGTTTCCAGATTGGCTGTCATGAACACTTTCAGTTCCGCATCCGGAAAGACCACCGATCCGATATCCCGCCCATCCATGACCACTCCCTTTTTCTTTCCTAAACGCTGTTGCTGAGCCACCAGTTCTTTCCGGACTTCCTTAATCGTAGCGATTTCACTGACTCGTTCCGATACGCGCATGCTCCGGATTTCGTCCTCCACATTGAGACCGTTGAGGTAAGTCTCTTGCTTCCCGGTGTCTGGATTGATTTGGAAAGAAATTTCCAATGTCCTCAGGCCCTTTTCCACGTCATGAGGATTGGAGGGAGAGAGGTAATGGTTCAAAAAATGCAAGGTGGCAGCCCGATACATAGCCCCCGAATCGATGTAGGTAAAACCCAATGATTTTGCTACTGCTTTTGCCGTCGAACTTTTTCCGCACCCGGAAAATCCGTCTATGGCAATGACGATTTTACCCATCAATAAACCGGTCTTGGTTTGTTGCTAAATTTTGGGCAAATATAGTAGTTTTAATCTTAAACTGTCCCGAAAGTCACAAAGGCATTCCTGTAATTCGCCTACAATCCTTTTCTGTTTTTATCCCCTCCGATATGAAAATCAAAGCTATATGGGTAGACATCCCCAACAGAAAACTCCTACCTTCCGAATTTGAAATAGCGGATGGAAAAATCATCCAAATCCGTGAAATTCTTTCGGAAAACGGCCTTTCCTATCTGATGCCCGGATTTATCGACGCCCATGTGCATGTGGAGTCTTCCATGCTCGTCCCTTCCGAATTTGCCCGGCTGGCGGTAGTCCATGGCACAGTCGCTACGATCTCCGATCCGCATGAGATCGCCAATGTCTGTGGCATGCAAGGCGTGGAATACATGATCGGAAACGGCAAACAGGTGCCCTTTCACTTTTTCTTTGGCGCACCTTCTTGCGTGCCTGCCACCCCTTTTGAGACAGCCGGCGGAGAAATCAATGCCCAAGACATCGAAAATCTGATGGCCCGCCCCGAAATCCTTTATCTCGCCGAAATGATGAACTGGCCCGGTACAGTCCATCGGGATCCGCTCGTGATGGAGAAGATTCAGATTTCAAAAAAATATGGCAAACCCATCGACGGGCATGCTCCGGGTCTGATGGGGGAATTGGCGGAAAAATATGTGTCCGCAGGACCTAGCACCGATCACGAATGCTTCACCTACGAGGAGGCGCTCGGCAAAATCAAACTCGGGATGAAAATCTCCATCCGGGAAGGTTCGGCTGCCAAAAACTTTGAAGCCTTGATCGATCTCATTGACGACTATCCCGAGATGATTATGTTCTGCTCCGACGACAAGCATCCGGACAATCTTGCCATAAGCCACATCAATGAATTGGCCGCCCGTGCGGTGGCCAAGGGAAAAGATCTGTTTAAGGTGCTTCAGGCCGCCTGCCTGAATCCTATTGCTCACTATTCCTTGCCCGTTGGTCAACTTCAGGAAGGAGATCCTGCGGATTTTATTTTGGTAAAGGATTTGGAAAAGTTTGAGGTCCTCGCCACTTATATCAACGGACAAAAAGTGGCTGAAAACGGAAAAACCCTGATTCCCCGGATCAAAAATGAGGTGATCAATAATTTTCAAACCTCACTCAAAAAGCCGGAAGATATTAGACTTTCCGCCTTAGGCATGAGAGTAAGAGTCATCAAAGCTTTGGACGGGCAGCTGATCACACCTGAAATCGAAGGAGAAATTTTGATCCGCAATGGCTTTGCGGAGTCCAATCCGGAAAAAGATATTCTGAAAATCACTGTGGTCAACCGCTATCAAGACGCGACTCCTTCGGTGGCTTTTATCAAAAACTTCGGCCTAAAAACCGGAGCAATCGCTTCTTCCGTCGGCCACGACTCTCATAATATCATCGCCGTAGGCGTGGATGATGAATCCATCTGCCGAGCGGTTAACCTTTTGATCGAAGCTAAAGGTGGAATTTCGGCAGTTTCGGGAGAAAAAGAAGAGGTGCTTCCGCTACCCGTAGGCGGCATCCTGTCACCGGATGACGGCTATCAGGTCGCCGAAGCCTATACCCGAATCGACCGAATGGCCAAGGAAATGGGGTCTTCCCTAAATTCTCCCTTTATGACTTTAAGCTTTATGGCTTTGCTGGTCATTCCGGATTTGAAATTGAGTGATAAGGGGTTGTTTGATGGGCAAAAATTTTCCTTTTGTGATTTGTTTTATGGTGTTTGATTAAATCTTTAATATATTTTATCCAATTAGTTTGTTTTTTTTTTGAACCTCCTATATTACTAGTGATCTTTTTGGCCAAGTGATCATGGGAATGGATTATCCCATTTAAATTAATCCTGAAATTTTAAATCCATTTTATACAATGAAAAAATTCTTTCTGGCAAGTTTGGTTTTGGTAGGACTTGCACTTTCAAATCCAGTAAATAGTATTGCTTATGACATTTCCGTTATGATGCCTGTTCCTAAATTATGCCCCAGTAAATTTTCGTATTATACTGCTTGTGAACAATACGGCCAGGGCTGCGAACCTACAAATTGCCCTGGGGATCCTGGTGTGGGATAATTTAAGTTTCAGCTGCCCCTTGTTATGGGGCAGCCTAACCTATATTCATTAACAACTTTTAAATCCATCTTAGTTTAGTGATCATATATGAGAAATTTTATTACGATATTGATATTTTGCATTTTAAATAGCTGTTCTCGAAATACAAAAGAGTCAAAATTTTACTTAAATCAAGAATCAGAATACACAATCCACCTATCAGAGGTCATAGAAAAAGACTTTTGGGAACTATTCCAATTGGAAAGTGCAGTGGAGTTAAAGCTCACAGAAGATTTCTTTATTTCAAGTATTTACCGCCTCAAATTTTTTCAAAACGAATACTACGCTTTAGATGAATCCTTGGGTAATATAATCCGATTTGATGCTAACGGAATACCGCTCAATCGGATCGGAAAAATGGGAGATGGTCCCGAAGAATTACCAAATTTCTCAGATTTTGGAATTGATGAGAATGGCAATATTGTGATTGGAAGTGGTTCTGGAATGAAGGCTTCAACCTTCACCAAGGAAGGTAAATTTCAATCTAGCATCAAATTCAAAGACCAATTGGACCAGCTTACGGTAAGCAAAGGAGTAATTTTTGTGTCCTTAACCTACTTCAACCAACTCAATAAGAATCTGGCTGCCCATAGCATCCAAGGAGATACTCTAAAAACCTATTTCCCTTACAGTTCTGACGTGTTTCCTATACTTCTAAAAAATATTTCAGGACATCTTACCACAAATTATGACGGCTCTATTCTGTTTAATGAACCTGCCTCATCTAAAATATTTGAAATCAAGGAGGATCTAGAAATCAAACCAAAATTTCAATTCATTTCTGAGACTGAACTTTGGAAAGAAAACGAAAGGCATAACCTCAATGAATATTTTGAAAAACTTGGAACAGCTAAACTTACTTACCTGAGTAGATTTTATGAGGAGTCCGACAGATATCTTTTTTACAAACTAAATAAGAAGCAAGACCAAGTCGTAAAATATGTAATTGACCCAAGAATTGGCTTCATCGATAAAAAAACTGGCAAGTCTTTTTTGAGCCAAAAATCAGAATCGCTAGTCTTTACGGAAGGGCCTTTAGTCGCTGATCAGGATTGTTTTATACTTTCAATTCCCAAGCAGGAATTAAAGAAACTCGTCGACAGTTATCCAAATTGGTCAGATATAAAAAATTTCATTGAGTTCAATTCCATTGAAACCGAAGAATACGACTCTCCAATTCTTTTGAAGTTCAGTGTTAAGGAGTAATTTCTGGATTTCCTGCTAATCTACTTTTCCAAAAGCACCAAAGAAAACCCTCCAAGGGTTTCGAAGCTTTGGACGGACAGCTGATCACACCTGAAATCGAAGGAGAAATTTTGATTCGCAATGGCTTTGCAGAATCCAATCCAGAAAAAGACATCCTGAAAATCACCGTGGTCAATCGCTATCAAGACGCGACTCCCGCGGTGGCTTTTATCAAAAACTTCGGGCTGAAAACCGGAGCGATCGCTTCTTCCGTCGGCCACGACTCTCATAATATCATCGCCGTAGGCGTGGATG
>CAYONF010000017.1:0-6464 GCA_964405255.1 uncultured Limnohabitans sp.
AAAAAATCCAGAGCGGCTCGACTCTGGATTCTACTGATAACTCAATAACTATTTTCAAAAAACCATTAACCCAACTTAGCCAAGCTTTCTTCCAAAGCCTTGATCTTGGCTTCGGCATCCGCTTGCTTTTTGCGTTCCATTTCGATGACCTGTGCCGGAGCTCCGGACACAAAGCGCTCATTGCTCAGCTTTTTCATTACAGAAGCAAGGAATCCTTGGGTGTATTCCAGTTCTTTCTTCAGGTTGGCTTTTTCCTCCTCGATATCGATCGAATCTCCCATGGGGATAAAACACTCGTCAGACTTCACCACAAAACTCATGGCGTTGTCCACCTTTTCGGCAAAGTTTAGGGAAGATAAATTGGCCAACTTAGTCAATACCGCTGCAAATCGGCTG
Organism: uncultured Limnohabitans sp.; assembly: GCA_964405255.1. Taxonomy (GTDB): domain Bacteria; phylum Bacteroidota; class Bacteroidia; order Cytophagales; family Cyclobacteriaceae; genus Algoriphagus. The sequence goes on from CAYONF010000017.1 coordinate 397, forward strand.
TAGAGTTCAGGATTCTTGGCATTGATGCTCAAATCCAAGGTTTCTTTAGGCGACATGCCTTTGGAGGCCCGGAGGTTTCTCACTTGGGATACCACTTCAAAAACCTGCGCAGCTTCCTCGATGATTTTGGGATCAAAGGCTTTAGCTTCGGGCCAGGAAGCCAAAATCAGGGATTCTTCGACACTTCTCTCCTTGATCTGATGCCACAATTCTTCCGTAATAAACGGCATGAAAGGTTGCAGGATTTTCAGGATTGACTCGAAAATTTCGATCGTCTTATCGTAGGTAGCCTGATCGATCGGATGCTGGTAAGCCGGTTTGATCATCTCCAGATACCAGGAACAGAAGTCATCCCATACCAACTTGTAGGTTGCCATCAGGGCATCGGAAATTCTGAATTTCTCGAAATGCTCGTTGATCTCGGTCAAGGCTTGGTTGAATCGATTTTCAAACCAGGCAATACTTGCGGCATTGGCGGTACCATCTAAAGAAGGGTCGATTTCCCAGCCTTTGACCAAGCGGAAGGCATTCCAGATTTTGTTGGCAAAGTTTCGGCCTTGCTCCACCAGCTTGTCATCGTATGGTAAGTCATTTCCGGCAGGAGAGGAGAAGAGCATTCCTGTACGAACGCCGTCCGCTCCATATTGAGCGATCAGTTCCAGTGGATCTGGCGAATTTCCGAGAGATTTGGACATCTTTCGGCCCAGCTTATCCCGCACGATACCGGTCAGGTAGACGTTTTTGAAGGGCTTTTCACCCAGGTATTCATAGCCTGCAATGATCATCCGTGCTACCCAGAAGAATAGGATTTCCGGTGCAGTTACCAAGTCATTGGTTGGATAATAATATTTCAGTTCCTCGTTTGGTTTTCCGGTGGTGAAAACATCGGTATCAAACACGGAAATCGGCCACAACCAAGAGCTAAACCAGGTATCCAATACGTCTTCGTCCTGCTTTAGATCAGCCAAAGTATAGTTTGTTCCGAATTGGGAATTGGCTTGCTGAAGCGCTTCTTCTGCAGTTTTTGCCACCACATATTCTCCGTTGGGAAGGTAGAATGCCGGGATGCGATGTCCCCACCAAAGCTGACGGGAAATGCACCAGTCGCGGACATTTTCCATCCATACGCGGTACATGTTTTTGAACTTAGGTGGGTGGAGTTGGATCACATCCTCCATCACCGAAGCGAAGGCAGGCTTGGTGATCTCCTCCATTTTGAGGAACCACTGCAAGGAAAGTTTGGGCTCGATGACTGCATCGGTACGCTCGGAATGTCCCACATTGGATTTGTAGTCTTCGATTTTTTCAAGTTGCCCGGCTTCTTCAAGGAGTTTGCCGATTTTCTTTCTGGCAACAAAACGATCCTCACCAACCAGGATCTGAGCTTTTTCATTCAGCGTGCCGTTATCGTTGAGGATATCGATGACCTCCAACTTGTGCTTGATGCCGAGTTCGTAGTCGTTGATGTCGTGAGCTGGGGTTACTTTGAGGCAACCCGTTCCGAATTCCATATCCACATACTCGTCTTCAATGATCGGGATGGCCCGGTTGATCAGTGGAATGATCGCTTTTTTGCCTTTCAGATGAGTGAATCTGGGATCATTTGGATTGATGCAGATCGCCACGTCGGCCATGATGGTTTCCGGACGGGTAGTGGCAATGGTCAGGAATTGATCGGCAGTTCCTTCGATTTTGTATTGGATGTAATAGAGTTTGGAGGAAATTTCCTTCATGATCACTTCGTCGTCCGAAAGGGCAGTTTGGCCTTTCGGATCCCAGTTGACCATACGGATGCCGCGGTAGATTTTGCCTTTTTTATGCAAATCGACAAATACTGAAATCACCGCATCGCTCAGTCCCGGATCCATGGTAAATGCAGTCCGATCCCAGTCGCAGGAAGCGCCGAGTTTTTTGAGTTGGTCGAGGATGATGCCTCCGTATTTTTCTTTCCATTCCCAGGCATACTTGAGGAATTCCTCCCTGGTAATCGATTTTTTGTCGATTCCCATTTCCTTGAGCATGTTGACCACTTTGGTTTCGGTCGCGATGGAAGCATGATCGGTTCCCGGTACCCAGCAGGCATTTTTGCCTTGCATGCGGGCACGTCGGATGAGTACGTCCTGAATGGTATTGTTCAGCATGTGGCCCATGTGGAGCACTCCGGTGACGTTGGGCGGAGGGATGACGATGGTATAGGGCTCTTTGTTGGGATCAATTTTGGAGGAGAAAAGCTTGTGCTCCATCCAGTACTTGTACCACTTGGCCTCGGCGGATGCCGGATCGTATTTGCTGGCAATAGACATTCGTGCGTGATTTTTAGAAGGGGCAAAAATAGGGGAAAAAGCCCAAAATGCCTTGGTGGAATGAAGAGATTTGGTTCCCGCTTAGGTTGGAATATGCTGCTTTTCCGTAAGCCGGAATTGTAAAAAGTCGTCTGTGGAGACACAGACGACGGCGATAGGATAATCACATTAGGTTCTCGCAAAGTCGCAAAAGCCGCCAAGGGGTTTTTAATTCTCTGCGCCTTAGCCTCTTCGCGAGAGAAATTCCTGAATCAAGGTTATCTATTTTTCCGGAAGCTGTAAGAATATTTACTGAAAAAAGTATTGCTTTTGAGAATCATAGATTTGTTTCTCGCTAAGTCGTTAAAGCCGCAAAGGTTTTTTTAATTCTCTGCGCCTTAGCGTCTTCGTGAGAGAAAAAAAGACCGACGGTCATGTCGGTCTTTTTACTTATGGGAAATCTGAGAATTATTTCTTGATCATAGGCAGTACTATTCTGCTTTGGAATTTGCCTCCGTGATGAATGTTGTTGGTGGCGATTTTACCTTCCGTTTCGTCGTAATTATTGCCCCCCGTATTCATGTTTCGATCAAAGCGGGGAAAGTTGGAGCTGCTGACTTCGATGCGGATTCGGTGGCCTTTTTCGAAATAGTTGGAGGTGCTCATCGGGGTCATCTTGATCTCATAGACTTTTCCGCCTTCCATCCAGACTTCTTTGTCATAGCCTTCCCGATAGCGCACCCGCTGGATGGTTTCGTCCAGGTTGTACGCCTTTCCGTCAGGATAGACATCAATTAGTTTGATGGTCACGTCGGTGTCTTTGACATCTGAGGATAGGTACAGGTAGCTTTCGATAAACCCGGAGACTTCCACTCCTTCGGCCAATGGCTCTGAGGTATAGACCAAGATGTCGTCTCGCAATTCCATTTGGCTTTGATCAAAGGAACCTCCTTGAACGGCATTTCCCGTGCAGCAGACATTACCTCCATAAGAATTCACCGGATTCATCGGATCGTATTTGAAGGTGTCTTTTGATTCAGCTTTTGGGGTTTTTGCCACCAGTTTGCCGTCACCGTTTCGGGTATTTGCTTTCCCCTTAGAATCCAAAAAGAAAGGAGTCATCACAGCTTCTGCCGGGGGCCATACGTCGGAGGATTGCCACTTGTTGATTCCCATGGTGTAATAAGTGACCTTGGGCAGTTTTGCAATCGTCCCGCTTTCGTCTTTTCCTTTCAGCCATAGGTCAAACCAGGCCGTGATCACTTCATCGTAATTCCATCGGGCATCACCTACGCTTCGTTCACCAATGATGGTATTTTCGGTCGCCCTGGTATAGGAGCAGTGCAAAACCGGAGCGATGACCAAATATTGATTGTCACGGGCCATTTGACTGATGGCATTCTGTCTGGCATGGTTGTAAAGAGCAATATTCGGCGAAGAAGAAACATCATACCAAGAAACAAACCACATGCTGGGGGTATCAAATGGCATATTGTCGTGGTACAGGCCTCCCTGATACCAGCGTGGATCATTCGGCTTTCGGGTGATCATCTCATCGTAGATCCCCGTCGGACCGTTTACATTTTTGATGATGTCCTGTACAGGAAGGTGGGAAAGACCTTCTTTCCAGTCTACCCGGGGGTATTCCGGCGCCATGTCGTAAAATCGCTGTAATCTCAACAGATCTTTTTGCTCAATTCCTGCAGGAAGCTTGGGAGCCATAGGGTCATGCTGGGTGCCATAAAGCCAAGCAGTAAACAGCATCTGACCGGCACCGCCTCGATACCAGTTGCCCTGCTCATAAAAATCTCCGATTCTACCCACACCGGCTCCATATCCCTGAGGCACCAAAGCTCCCAAGGCAGGATGCTGAAGGGAGGCAGCGGCCATTTGCCATTCGGCAGTGGACGAACAGCCCAGCAATCCGATCTTTCCATTACTCCAGGCTTGCTTGGACATCCAGTCAAAAGCATCGTAGCTGTCGGTCAACGGCGTACCCAGAATGTCCCAATTCCCTTCGGAGAAGAAGCGACCACGTTCGTTTTGTACGACATAGGCATAGCCTTTTTTGACCCAAGCAAGCGCAGTCTCCATCGTTCGGGTATTCATTTCCCGATTTCCGTAAGTGTTGAAATTGTAAGGGGTTCGGGAGAATACCACAGGGACTTTCTGGTCTCCTTTGGGGCGATAGATGTCTGTGGCCAGTCGCGTGCCGTCTCGCATCGGCATCATGACTTTTTGGTCAACAATGGCTACTTCCTCCAGCTGGACCAGGATTGGTTTTTCTTCTTGGGAAAAAGCCAGGGGGGAACCAGCTAAAAAGACAAAAAAGACAAGAATTCGAATAATTGATCGCATAGATGGGGAGTTTAACATTCGGAAGTTAATGCACAAAATTTAATTCGGTTTTGATTTTTGATAAAAGTTGGAAGTTTTGATCTGTTCTGGAGCGAAAACTTCGGGAAAGGATCTCCGATTTTTCATTTCAGCGGATAAGGCTAAATTTGCGCTATACCAATTTTTGATCATGAGCGACAGCCCGATTCCAGCCCTGAATACCTGGGTAGAAGTACCAAAAAATTCCGATTTTACGATTTACAACCTGCCTTTTGGCGTCTTCAAAAATAAAAAACTAAGTCCCAGAATCGGTGTAGCCATCGGGGACAAGATCGTCGATCTGAGCGTGCTGGACCAGGAAGGCCTGCTTTCCAATTTGTTTTTGCCGGAGGGAATTTTTCTCAAAGACTCCCTCAATGACTTAATCGCTTTGGGGAAACCCCAGACCAAAAAGATCCGTGAGCGAGTGCAGACTTTGCTTTTGGCGGAAAATGGTGAGCTTCGTGATCATTCCTCCAGAGGAAAAGTCATGGTCAACCGGAAGGAGGCAGAGATGCTTCTCCCGGTGAAAATCGGAGATTACACTGACTTTTACAGCAGCATTGAGCATGCTACCAATGTGGGCAAAATGTTCCGTGACCCAAGCAACGCACTCTTACCCAACTGGAAGCATCTGCCGGTAGGTTACCATGGTCGGGCTTCTTCAATTGTCGTTTCCGGTACACCCTTGCACCGTCCGAAGGGTCAGTTTAAAGATCCGGATATGGAGAATCCAGAGTTTGGTCCGAGCCGCAGATTGGACTTCGAATTGGAAATGGCCTTCATTACCGGAAAGCCAACCCGTCTGGGGGATTCGGTCAGCACTGAAGATGCCGAGGACTATATTTTTGGATTTGTGCTCTTCAACGATTGGTCTGCCCGCGATATCCAAAACTGGGAGTATGTGCCTTTGGGGCCGTTTTTGGGCAAAAATTTTGGTTCTTCCATTTCCCCTTGGGTAGTCACTTTGGAAGCTTTGGAGCCCTTCCGAATGAACGGTCCTAAGCAAGAACCCGAGGTTTTGCCTTACCTGCAATGTAAAAAAGCCCATAGCTATGACATCAACTTGGAGGTTTACATCCAGCCGGAGGGGAAAAAGTCTTCGAAAGTTTGCTCCTCCAATTTCAGCTATTTGTACTGGAATATCGCCCAGCAGTTGGCTCACCACACGGTCAATGGTTGCAATATCAATGTCGGCGATATGATGGCTTCGGGCACGATTTCCGGACCAAGCGAAGATTCATTTGGATCCATGCTGGAATTGAGCTGGAAAGGAACTCGTCCGGTAAAGCTGGAGGATGGAGAAGAGCGGAAATTTATTCAGGATGGAGATACGGTTATCATGAAGGGTTTTGCCGAAAAAGATGGAATTCGGGTTGGATTTGGTGAAGTCAGCGGGATGATCCTGCC
>CAYONF010000017.1:6564-29112 GCA_964405255.1 uncultured Limnohabitans sp.
TCCCATCGACATCAATGCGCCGTTTCAATCAGGCGGTTGGGAAGACTCGGGCACCCTCAAATTCAGCAGGGGGGTAGTTCATGCCAAAAACGACGCGAAGTTTCTCTACCTCGCACTGGACCTCACTGAGGACAAAGGCAATGACTCGGGAACCAATGATTACTTTTGGCTGACCTTTGACAAGGACCGAAACCGCAGCATCACTGCTAATCAGGATGTCAACTACGGGCTCTATCCCGGACAGCCCAACAAACTCGGCAAGCAGTATTACCTCGGTCCCGGGACATGGACAGGGCTACAACCAGACCCTTCCCTAAGTGAGGTTCGTCAGGAATTTGGTTCAAGTGTCAATTCCAGTGATTCCCACCGGATCTGGAAATTTAAAATCGATCTCAATGAGATCAATGTGGCGCTTTCATGGCCCCTGAGCACGCCGTTTACCTATTTTGGCTTCCGGGTCAAATCCAGCAATCCGGCCTTTACCACAGATTTTCCGGGGGACTTTTTTAAGGATTTTACCAAGCTTCGACAGCTGATTTTCTCCCGTAAACCCAGCATCGATCCGGCACTACTCGGACCTTTGGTTGGCAGTGTGGGACTCATCCCGACTACCCAAATCAATGCCGCAGGCCGGGCAACTACGGATCCGGGATACTTTGTGGCGGTTCAAAATGCAGCTTTTGGCGGCACGCTGAATCTAATCGGCAACCGAACCAAAATCACGGATCTCTGGAACAACGGAATCAAAAAATACAAAGTCGAAATCACCCCTCCCGGAGGATCTCCCCAAAAGCTGATCAGTAATTGGTCCAATTACCGCTGGAGTGGAAGTACCTATGTGCTGGAATCATTTGCCCCGTCTTCCTTGGGATTTTATGAGTTGCCCAATCCGAGCAACGACTATTCGATTGATGATTTGCTGATTCAATTTCCGACAACTGCTCTGCTGCCGGGGCTGTATCAGGTAAAGGTGATCTTTTACAAACGAGTAGGTCCAATTGATGTCCCGGATGAATCACAGACCATCGGTCTCTACATTGACAACCACGTCCCTGGGGTCAATATTGACAGCATCAAGCATGGCACTAGTGAGGTCTCTGCCTGTGCGATCGAGACTATTGGCGCGAGTCCGGACGGGCTTAAGTTTAAAATCACTGCCAACGATCCGGAAGGCAATCTGCTCGGAGTCAGCTTCTATGCTACCTATGGGGCCGGCTTGTCGGTGGGAATTCACAGCGAATCCTATGCTCCGGCATTGGGTAACTGGACGGGATTTGTAGGAAAAACCATCCCCGCATCATCCAACTGGCGTCCTCCCCAATCCTGCGCTTACAGCTTCATCCTGTCTGTAAGTGCCCGCACTACCAATGGATATGGGTATATCGGTCATAATTCCACGCATCGCAATCTGACTTTATTGCTGAACTGAGGTACCTGCTAAAGTTGAATAAGAAAGCCATTCTGATCATACAGAATGGCTTTTTTGTTGATTGAGGCATATCAGGGGGTTTTTATTTGGCCTTGAGTTTGGAAAATTGGATAAAATCAAAGCAATTTTTTAGATTCAACTGATTGATTATCTCTTAATTAAAAGCAGTTACCCTTGTTGATTTTTAAGGGCAACTTTTGGCTTCCATTATACTTGACCTTTTTCTAAACATTTTATCCATCATGGCCAATCTTGAAATCAAATTCAGAGGAAGACCTGCTTCCCAAAATGCCTCAGCCGATTCTTTGGACTTTTTTGAAGCCGTCCAAACCTTTGAAGTCCACAGCCCTACCCGGAGCGATGTCCCGGAGGTAGCACCCATTCCCTTGACGGATCAGGATATCATCCAGCTGGGCTTAAGTGACGAAACGATCTGGATCGGAGACAAAGAGACGCTTGAGGAGCTTTTTCCCCAAAAGCTGAAGCGATCCGGAAATCAATTTGAGCTGGAACTTCCCGATTTTTTGGAAACCGATTCCCTTGACCGAAGCGGAATCAAGCGGATCGGAATCAAACTCTTCTCGATCTTTAAAAAGAAAAAAGATTCTGTCCAGGTAGGGGTTTCCCATTTGGCAAAAAAAGTAGAAAACAAGCAGCTTAGCGTTCCCGGGATTGAGTTTGAATCGGTGGGAGCTGGCTTGCTTACCCATTGCGGAGTTGATTTTACCCTGAGCAAAAAGGAGGAAAAAGCCATCGGAAAAAAAGCCCTGCTCTTTCTGCACGGCACAGGTTCTTCGACTTCGGGTTCATTTTCGGAGCTGTATGGGCAGGGGAAAAATCCGGCCTGGAATGTGATATTTCAAAGCTATGGAGAAGGAAATGTCCTTGCTTTCCAGCACCGGACGCTGACTTCCAGCCCACTGGAAAATGTATTGGACTTGGTCAAACAGTTACCATCTGAGATTGAACTCGATGTGGTGACCCATTCGAGAGGCGGATTAGTCGGGGATGTTTTGGCCCGATTTGCCACCGATCTACGGGGTTTTGATCCTACCGAAAGGGGAGTTTTGTCCACCGAAGACCGAAACGATGATCTTCAGGTCATTGAGCAAATTCAGCAGGAGATTCAGGGAAAAAAGATCAGAGTCAGGAATATGGTCCGGGTAGCCTGCCCGGCTAATGGCACCACCCTGGCTTCCAAGCGGCTGGATTATTTTCTCAACATCTCACTCAACCTCATCGCAACGGTAGCGGGACAGGCTGTAAATCCTGCTTTTCAGGCGTTCAGGGAATTGGTGATGACTGCGGTTTCGGCCAAAAACAGTCCGGATTTCCTGCCCGGACTGGAGGCCATGAATCCGGAGTCTCCTTTTATCAAGGTGCTCAATTTTCAGGGAACTGAAATCAAAGTTGAGAGCCTCTTGCATGTGGTAGGCGGAAGCAGTGAGTTAAGTCTTGCTTTGAAAGGCCTTGTGGTCCTGGCGGGGAAACTTTTCTTCCGTGGACAAAACGACCTGGTCGTGGATACCGAAAGTATGAAGTGGGGCACGCCCAGGCAAGAGGGAAAAACTTCGGTCTTTATCGATAAATCCCAAAAAATCAATCATATCGTCTATTTCGGGACCAAGGAGACCCAGGACATGATTTTCCAGGGACTGCAGGAAAAAGCAGCGAGTACCCGGGGAGGATTCCAATTGCTCTCGGTCACCAAGCGGACGGATCAGGATCGGGGTGTTTTTGGTGTGGAAGGAGGAAAAACCTATCGGGATAAAGTCAGCGGAAAGCGCCCGATTGTCATTTTGATGCCCGGAATTATGGGCTCTAACCTGACGGTCAACGATGACCTGGTTTGGATCAATTATCCGCGGTTTCTTTCCGGTCAGCTCACCCGCCTCAAAAACCATCCAAAAAACAATACCCACGTCCGTGCACACTCTTTGGTCAAATCCTCCTATGGCAAGCTCGCTGACTACCTCGACAAGTCCTATGATGTAGTCACCTTTCCCTTTGACTGGAGAATGTCTCTTCTGGACAGCGCGGCGATTTTGAAGGATAAAATTGCCGAACTCATGACCCACAGACAGCCGATCAAGATTTTGGCGCACAGCATGGGCGGAGTTCTTTTCAGAGACTTTATCATCAATCACGAGGAGATTTGGTCCAAACTCAACGCGACCCCGGGATTTCGGGTGTTGTTTTTGGGATCTCCTTTGGGAGGCTCTTTTCGGATTCCTTTTGTGCTTTTTGGGAAAGATGACATCATCAAAATCCTGGCAAAAATCGACGTTTCCAATTCCCTCAAGGATCTGCTTTCTGTTTTTTCACAGCTTCCCGGATTGCTGAATTTGCTTCCGATTAGGCAAGGAGAAAATGACCACGATTTTGCCGATCCCTCGACTTGGGAAGCGATGCGAAAAGCCTTTGGAGATGAAAAATGGCCGATTCCGAGCAAGGAACTTCTGGATGAATTTGGTGAGTACCAAAAGCGCGTGGTTCAGAAATCCAAGTCCATTGACTACACCAACATCTATTACATCGCAGGTCAAAGCCGAAAGGAAAAAGTCACCATTTCCTCCTTCGAAATCACAAAGGATGGCAAACTTCAGTTTTTTGGCACAAATGAGGGAGATGAAAGCGTGACTTGGGCGACGGGAATACCGGATCAGATCGTGCAACGGCAGCAGCTGTACTATGCCAATGTCACCCATGGCAGCCTTTCCAATCAGACGGCTCTGTTTGGAGCGATCGAGGAGATTCTCGATTCGGGAAGGGCTTCAAGTTTGGCCAATCAGCTACCGAAATTCAGGGGAAAAGCGGGGGATAAACTCGAGCTGAAAATGGAGGAAATTTTTGACCTGAGCGAGGAAAACGTCGAAAATACCCTTTTGGGAATTTCCACCCAATCGAAAGAGGAAGAGGAACTGCCAATAAAAATTACGGTAAGTCACGGGGATTTAAAGTTCGCAACTTACCCGGTCTTAGCCGGTCATTTTGAGTTGGATGCGATCTTGAGTTCGGAACAGGTGATCGACCGATTGCTCGATGGTGAACTGAGCAAGTTGAGGGAATTGGGGCTTTATCCCGGTGTGATAGGGAGCAATCAGGTCGTTCTTTCTTACAAAAAAGACGGGTTCAAAGGTGCGGTAGTGGTTGGACTGGGTGTGCCCGGTCAGCTCTCTGCGTTTCAGCTGATGAATTCGGTCGAAAAAGGAATGTCTCGATACCTGACTATACTCAATCGGCAGGCTTCGGATATCGCTCCTGAAAATCAGCCCGTTCCCGGGATTTCGGTGATTGCGATTGCCAATTCTTACGGTGGGCTGTCGAGTGATACTTCGATCCGGGCAATTTTGCTCGGAATTCAGCATGCCAACCAAAAAATCAAAACCATCTACAAAAAGAAGCTGAAGACGATCGAAGAGGTGGAAATCATCGAATTGTATCAGGACAAGGCGCTTTCCATCCTCAAAACTGTCAATGGACTGAGAAATGATCCAAGTGGGGAGTTTAAGATCAGTCTGAAAAAGAATGCCCTGGAACTCCGACCCGGCAGGAGGATGCGAATTCCTTATGAGAATTCGACCGATTGGTGGACCCGAATCCATGTCACGGAAGATGAGAAAATGCGAGAAGGCAGATTTCCGATCAAAATGACCCTAGCCACATCCGGAGCCAGCCAGAAAGTGGAATACCTGAAAGTGAACAGTAAAAATCTGGATACGCTGCTTAAGGAAATGACGGAAGAAAACCGTGCTCGTCCCGAAATCGCCAAGACGATGTTTGAGTTGCTGGTTCCTTATGATTTCAAAGAAGAACTCAAGCGCCAACCCAATATTTCCTGGGTTGTAGATGAGGTGACTGCCGCTTTCCCCTGGGAAATGCTTCAGGAAGATTTGCTGGCCAAACCCATGTCGGTCAATTCTGGGATGGTGAGGCAAATGTCCACTGACAAGTATCGAAAAACAGGCGGAAAAGTGTCAGGAAACCGGGTGATGGTCATTGGCGATCCCAAGCTGGAAGGATTCATGCCCCAGCTGCCACAGGCTGAAAAAGAAGGGGAGATGGTCGCCGAATTTTTACAGTCCAAAGGGTTTGAGGTGAAAAAACAAATTTCGGGCACTGCTTCCCGGATTCTGTTGGATTTGTTTTCCAGTGAGTACAAAATCATCCACTTGGCCGCCCACGGGGTATTTAATTCAGAATCCAGAGAATCCTCTGGCGTGGTCATTGGGTCAAATGCCTTCCTCACTGTACAGGAAATTGCCCAGATGAGCACTGTTCCGGAATTGGTCTTTGTCAACTGTTGCTATCTGGGAAAAGTGGAGGCCAATACTCCTTCTCAAAATGAAGAAAAGAACAAACTCGCCGCAAATATCGGTACTCAACTGATCCGCAATGGGGTCAAAGCTGTGGTAGTTGCCGGTTGGGCGGTAGATGACCAAGCGGCCTTGGATTTTGCCCAGCGGTTTTACCAGGAGATGTTCGAAGGGGAAAGATTCGGCGAGGCGGTTCTCAAGGCCAGAAGGCATATTTACCTTTCGTCAAAGGACTATACCAATACCTGGGGAGCCTATCAATGTTACGGAGATCCTTTTTACCAGATTGTCCAAGCTGAAAGCGGCAAGGTCAATACCCGGGAATTTTTGGTGAAAGAGGAAGCAGAACTGGAGTTGGAAAATCTGGTCCAGCAACTGGATTCCAAGGCCATCGATGAAGCCAAGGCTTTGAAAATCATGGAAGAATTGGAGTCAGCCCTGAGAAAAACTGATATTCGAAGTGAGAAAATCACCGAGAGTTTTGCCGACCTCTATTCCAGAATCGGAGATTATGAAAAAGCCATCCCGTATTTCAAGTCGCTCTTCAGTTCGGAAAAAGCCAACTTCTCGTTCAAGTCCATGGAGCAATGGTGTAATGTATCCTGCAAGCATGCGGTCGAGGTTTATTTCTCCGGAAAGCGGGATAAAAAAGCACTTCAACTGGCTTTGAGTGAAATTGGTCAGGCCATTTCCAGATTGAAAGGACTGATTGAGTTTGGTAGTACTTCTGAGCGGCAGAGTCTGCTGGGGAGTGCATACAAACGAAGGTTGATGGTTTTGCCAGCAACTGAAGTAGCCGAGGTGGAAGCATCCCTGAAATCCGCCGCTGAAGCCTATCAGCGATCCTCAGAAATCAAAAACCACCTGGATTATTACCCTTTGGTCAATTGGGTTCAGCTATTGAAACTTCAAAGCCTTCTTTCCAAATCAGGCCGCTTACCTGAATCCAAGGAAAAATTGCTGGAGATTTTGTCCGAGTGCGAGAAATACGAAAAGGAAAAGAAATCCGGGGAAAGCGATCCTTGGTTCTTCTTTGGGCTTGCCAATCTTGCTTTGGCTAATTTGGTGCTGAATGAGGGCAAAGGAGAAGTAAAAGAGGTGTTGGATTCTTTCTTGGGAGTATTGCAAAAAGTGGGGGCCAAAGGACATCTGAAGGCGCAGTTTGAACACTTGGACATCTTGCTGAAGTGCCTTGGAATCTCTCAAAAAGCCGCTGCAAAATCTCTTTCTGATCAAATCCTTGAATTGAGGAAAGGATTCGAGGTCTTGAACAATTGAAGTCAAGGGAACTAAGGTTTGAAAAAGGGAAGGGGTTTACTCTTCCCTTTTTTCGTTCTTTTTGGAAGAAGGTTCGGCAATTTTGTACAGCAAATAGCCAATCCCAAAAAGAAAGTGGCCGATCAGGATGACCAGGACGACGACAAGGGTGGTATTGTTTCCCATGGTTTTGGATTAATTCTGTATGCTCAGTCAGATAGCAACAAAGCCAACCCGAAGGCTGGCTTTTGATTGGTTTTAGGTTAAAGAGAAATTTATTTGAATCCGAATTTTTCCAAACCGCTGTGGCTGATTTTGATTGCCTCCAGCGGATCCAATCCAAAGGTGTTATCCTGCTCGACGAGGTAAAATTCCATTCCTGATTTTTTCTTGGCATCCAGGATTCGCTTGAAATCGATCTTGCCTGTACCCACCGGAGCAAATTGTCCTTCGGCGTTCATGTCTTTCACATGCCAAGCCTTGAATCTTCCTGGGTATTTCTCAAAGTAAGCCAATGGATCCACTTCAGCTTTGGTTACCCAAAAAAGGTCCATCTGGAAATTGACAAACTTGGGATCACACTTTTCCAAAAGGACCTCTTCGATCACTGTGCCATCTGCCATCGGTTTGAACTCAAAGTCATGGTTGTGGTACAGCAGCTGAAGTCCGGCTGCATGGCACTTTTCGCCAAGCGTATTCATGATTTTCACCAAGTCATCTGCTGTGCCGGTCATTCCCATGGTACGGGTGGCCGGGTCAAATTTGAACATACCCATAGGCGGAACCGGAATGACGAAATAAGTGATGCCGGCAGCCTTCACATCAGCGATCAACTGATCTGCATTTTCCATGTTGACCATGCCCATGTGGGCACTTTTGGCGGTAAGGCCCAGACTTTCCAAATAGGATTTGAATTCTGCTGGGGCCATTCCGTAGAATTTGCCATCGGCGTAGTTTGCAGATTCCACATAGGCATATCCCGCATCGGCTACTGCCTTCAAAGTTCCCTTGGGGTCCTTGCTCATGGCATCTCGGACTGTGTAAAGAGCCAAACCGCCGAATTTTTTGGCAGGAGCATTTTCAGTTTTTGGGGATTCTGTTTTTGGGCTGAAAGCGGTGAAGCTAACACCGATTGCCAGGAGCAGGGTAAAGCTGGCGAGGCTAAGAATTAGGTTTTTTTTCATAGGGAACATTGATTTTTCGAGCACAGGAAATCTCACTTTGGGGAAATTCCTAACGGGATGTAAGGAATTGTCTCATGCTTGATTTCGTTGAGTAAATTGGTTTTAAGGTAGGAAAGATATTCAATTTTCTCTGAAAGAAGGGATAGGAAAGCAGTTATTGTCTCATTTATGAGAAAATAGAAAAATCACTTCCATTTCACGTCCTTCAAAAACGAAAGTATGAAATAAGCACTCCGTTTTTCAAAGGAAATCAAGTCTTAAATAACTCACTGGATTTCAGTTGTCCCACTGAAAAGCGGCTCAGAATTGTCAATCTCAGGCTTGAGTGGGTTTACTTTTTACCGAGCAATTCGAACAGTAATTCCGGCTCATCGGTGGTGATGAAGTCCACATTTTGCTCAAGCAGCCACTTCATGTCTTCCGGATTGTTGACTGTCCAGGCATTGACGGTCAGGCCCAAACTCTGAGCTTCTTTGATCCATTCCGGTTTTTGTCTCAGCACCCGGATGTTGTAGTCAAATCCGAAAAAACCATCTTCCTTGAGTTGGGCCGGGGATTTGTCGCCGGTGAGGTAAGCGACATTAGCTTTGGGATCGGTTTGAATAGCCTTTTTTCCGCCTTCATAGCTGAAAGTGATGTAGTCGACCCACTTTTCAGCCTTCAGTTCCCTCACAGTTTTGACAGACAGTTCGCCAACTTTCTCGCTTCGGGCTACGCTGACTCGGGAGGGTTTAAACTCCAGAATCAGTTTGGTTCCTTTTTGCTTCATTCCCTCGGTGAGGTATTCTTTGAGGGTAGGTATTTTCTCTCCGTTGGGAAGTTTTTGTGTCAGAAGCTGCTCGTACGTGACGTGCTCGATGTCCATCCCCATGAACTCCCCATCATGGTTGACGACTAAGACTTCATCTGCCGTCATCCACACGTCAAACTCCGAACCTTCGCAGCCCAATCTTACCGCTTCGTTCAGGGAGGCTAGGGAATTTTGAGGAAATTGCTGGGCTTTCCATGCTCCCCGGTGAGCGATGACTTTGTTTTTTTGAAACATATCCTGAGAAAATGAGGAGAACGCAATGAGGTTCAGGGCAAAGCAAAGCAAGAGAATTCGAAGCATGGAATGATCGTTTTTGGAAGAAAACTGATTTCGAAAGTATCAAATCCTGGGGAAATGCCTGCCCTGAACGCTTGATTTTACATAAACTTCATCTGGGGGAAATGGCCGGAATGGAGGTAATGCTTTTCCGATTAGTTGAACCCGAAGATTACCGGAAACAGGAATACGACTACACTGGCCCAGAAAAGATAGGCCGGGAGGTAGCGGACAATCGATTTTCCAACTCCCGAAACAGGTAATTTTCCGAGTGCAGATTGGTACAAACTTTTGGCGACAATCAGAAGATGAAACAGCATCAGGACATTGCTTCCAAGCACCGCTAATCGGTTGGGTGTGATGCCCCATTCTGAGATCCGGAAAATGATGGCGGAAAGCGCCACTGCATTGACCAAGATGGTGACCAGAGACAGTAAAAACAAAATCCAGATTCCAAAAGGCTGCCTTTCCTTGGTGGAGTTTTCAGCAATGGAAAAGAAAATCAAGGCCATCACCCCGATGAGCAGCAGGTTGAAAATCAACAGGAAATCCCGGTCATTGTAGGGGTCTTTGCCGGTGAAAACGATCGCTCCGAGGTAAATGACCAACATCACCAAGACCAAGGGACTGAAGATTTTAGCGATAAGAGGGGAAACCTTGTTGACCAGTTGCGGATTGGAATAGGAGAGGTAAACGCCAAGGATGGGGATAGCCGGAAGACCGAAAACTACAAAGTAGTTAGCAAAGAACTCCTCGATTTTGATCCCGATCAAATCAAATAGACCAAACGTAATCCCCGATAGCAATAGGCCTGCGATTCCCAATAGGACGGACATGACAGCTGCTTCCCCGTTGAACCTCAAATAGCTTAGTCGCCGTTCGCTGTTGCGGAGTTCGGTACCGGAATACGCCACTCCGAGCAGTCCCCACAGGATTAAAGGCAAATGGATACAGGCCAAGATCAGCGTGTCCGTTTCAATGCCGGGCAAGGCATTGATGTAAACGATGGCCAGTACCGTAATTCCAGCTAGAATGGCTTTGGTGTTATTCGGGAGTTTATTTTTCCAGGCAAAAAAAGCGGTGATCAAAGGCAGAATAATAAAACTGATGTTGCGGGGATAAAAAAACTCCTCGTCGATGGAAAAGAAGGCGGGGATTTTCGCCAGCAACCCAGCAAGGAAGATTCCTGAAACCACCCATAGGAGTTCATTTTTGGAGCCCCAGGAGATGGATTCAGATTCGTAGGAAAGACGCTCTTGCCAGAATGCCACCAGCTTTTCATCCTTGATTTCCGGAAGGATGGAATGAAACGTCTGTTTGAATTCGGACTTGTTGGACCGGTAGAGTTTTTCAAGACCTTTCGGATCTTGGAGTTGGGAGAGGATTTCGTTTCGCATGGATGGAAAGGGATTGAAGTGTATTTAAGGAAAGTTGAGTAAGGTTTTTAGTTCCAATCTCCGGTAAGGGCAAAGGCCATAACAGCACTCAGCCAGAGGGCTACGAAGTAGATTAGCGTGGAGAAAATGACGGCGATAAGTTTCTTGGTGCCTTCCGGAAACCATACAAATCCCATCAGGTAGAAGAAAACTCCCCCAAATGCTCCGCCCAAAGGAATCAAGGTCAGGGGGATCAGCATCCAGGATTCGAACACATCCTCTTTGGTCAGGATGATGAAAGTAAGGAGGGAAAATGGGGCAACAGCTCCCAATACACCAGGCAGAATCAGGTTTTTGAGTGATTTGGCCTTGAATAATCCGGGTTGCGAGTTCATACTAGTAGGGATTTTGATTTGATTGAAAGTACTTTGTAATTCAAAGTATTCGGATAAATTTTTTTAGGGTTTGTTTTCTTTAATCAGATTTTCGAGGAATTCGAGGTGAGCCTGAAAAGCTTTCCTGCCTTCTGGAGTAGCCAGGTAATTCGTCAGGGGCTTTCGGCCTGCAAAGGTTTTTTCCACCCGGATGTAGTCGGCATTTTCGAGATTTCGCAGGTGCGAAGCCAGATTGCCATCTGTCACGTCCAGGATTTCCTTGAAGGAATTGAAATCATACTGCTCATTGACCATCAGGATGGACATGATTCGCAGTCGGATCACGTTTTCAAAAGCCTTGTCGTAGGTACCTTTCACCTTATCGGTCGTATTTGTAGTACATCATTGAGCCATAGATCACGTGCAGGACACCAAATCCCAAGGCCCAGCAGATCAGGCCAAAATCGGGAAAGAAAGCCGCTGCAATGCCCAAAATCAATTGTCCGATTCCCAGATTTTTGATTTCTCCCAAGGTGAAATGCGAGGCATTGATCAGCCCCAAGCCATAGAAAATCAGGGTGGCAGGAGCGATCAGTTGGTAGGTGCTTTCATGGATCAATGCGAAACAAAACAGACCGCCTGCCATCACCGGAATAAACAAAGCCAAAAGAAACCGCTTGCTTGCGGGAGACCAGAATTGATGGGCGTTTCGCTGGCTTTTCTGTTGGCTGAGCAAATAGGCTGTTCCGATTGCCAATACCAGTACCACCACGGCCACTGCGAGTAAGTTGAGCTGCAGGTCTTTTCCATCCATTGGCATGATTCCCTCTCCGTAGGAAGAGTAGGGGAAATAAATCCAATAGTAAGCGATCCCAGCTCCCACAAAGGCGTAAATTCCAGCCAGTACTCCAGCCAACCCACTCAGGGATAAAAAGCGGGTACTTCGCTCCATCATGGATTTGATTTCAGCTAATTCTTGTTCCGGTTTTCGCATAGTTAAAAGTACTTTGTGATGCAAAGTAAATGAAGATTTAAGAATATCGCCAAGCGGTAGATGATTTTTTTAGAAATATTTAGAATATCGAATATCGAATATCGAATATCGAATATCGAATCAACCTCTTACCCATGGAAAACAGCTTTGATGCAATTGTGGTGGGTTCCGGAATCTCCGGAGGCTGGGCAGCCAAGGAACTTTGTGAAAAAGGGCTGAAAACACTTGTGCTTGAACGAGGTAGATCTGTCGTCCACAATAAAGACTATCCCACAGCCAACCTTAGGCCCTGGGAAGTTCCGCATCGGGGTAGAGTGACTCAGAAATATCTCAGAGAAAATCCACTGATCAGTAAAGCAGCGGGTTTTGGAGAAGAGACGAAGCATTTTTTTATCCAGGACAAAGACCATCCGTATGTTCAGGAAAAGCCATTCGATTGGATTCGAGGCTATCAGGTAGGAGGAAAGTCGCTCACTTGGGGCCGTGCTACCCAGCGATGGAGTTCCCATGAATTCAAAGCTCCCGAAATGCAGGGCTATGGGATGAATTGGCCAATCGGCTACGAAGACGTGGCTCCTTGGTATTCCCATGTCGAAAAGTTTATCGGAGTCTGCGGTTCCCGCGACGGGATCGAGGCGATGCCTGACGGTGAGTTTCAAAGGCCCTTTCCGTTCAATTGCGCGGAGGATTTTATGAGTCAAAAAACCAGGGAAAATTACCCGGACCGGCACATGGTTCATGCCCGGTGGGCTCATCTGACTGATCCTCAGGAGATCCATCTGCAGCAGGGAAGAGGGCAATGCCAAGCCCGGAATATGTGCATGCGGGGCTGTCCGTTTGGTGGATATTTCAGCTCGGTTTCCTCTACCTTGCCTTGGGCGGAGCGGACGGGCAATCTGACGATCCGTCCCCATTCGGTGGTGCATTCGGTGATTTACGACGAGGCAACGGGCAAAGCCAGTGGAGTGAAAGTCATCGACGCTGAAACGAAAGAAATCCTTGAATTCAAAGCCCGGATCATTTTCCTCAATGCCTCAGCCCTAAATTCTGTTTTGATTTTGCTCAATTCCAAATCCGACCGATTTCCCAATGGCCTTGGAAATGACCACGATCTTTTAGGTCGCTATGTAGGCTTTCATAATTACAGGGGCTGGGTTTCCGGAGAGTTGGATCAGTTTCAGGATAAGTATTATTTCGGTCGAAATCCTACCGAACCCATCATTGCCAATTTTCGGAATTTAGGCAAAAAAGATCCCAGTCTGGACTTTGTCGGAGGCTACACCATTTTCTCGGGAGCATGGAGAGGTAGGGGAAAAGAGATGTCAAATCCCGGCTTTGGAGCGGCTTTTAAAGAAGCCCAAACCGAACCCGGAAATTGGCATGTCTACATGTACATGCAGGGGGAAACCATTCCGAAATTCGAAAATCAGGTAAGATTGAGTGACTCAGAAAAAGATCCTTTTGGGATTCCCCAGCTGATCACTTCCGTGGGATATGACCAGAATGATGAAAAAATGCTTCGGGACTTTCTGAAAGAAGCTCAGGAAATGATGGGTAAAGCCGGAGTGAAAAATATTGAGGCTAGAGATTCTGCTCAGGCTCCCGGCCTGGATATTCATGAAATGGGTGGCGCCAGAATGGGAACTTCTCCCGAAAATTCCATGCTCAATGAATGGAACCAGCTTCATGGGTGCAAAAATGTCTTTGTCACCGATGGCGCCTGTATGACCAGCACCGGAAATCAGAGCCCGTCCTTGCTCTACATGGCGCTGACTGCGAGAGCGGCGAATTTTGCAATGGAGGAATTTAAAAAGGGCAACCTTTAAATTTCTTCCAAAATCGATTCTCCTTCGGATTGATCTCCTGAAGTCCATTTCCATTTTTCATGAAGCCGGATTTTTCCGGAAGGAAGTAGCTCAGGTGTCGATTGGCAAATCCCGGTCATGAACTCTCCAGCGGTGTTGAGTTGTTGATAACGCATTTCTATTTTTCCATCCGCATGTACTTTTCCTAACAGATGTCCTCGTAAAATTTGCTTTCCCTGATAGATGCAAGAAAGGACATCCCCGATTTGCTCATAGACAAATATCATTTCCGGAGTTACTACTCCATTTTCAGAATTGGAAATCGGGCGAAATTTTTTCTGGTGATAATTCATTGGAATGTTCTTTAAGTCGGAAAGTAAAAAAAACGCAGACCAATTTGGACTGCGCTTTAGGGTAATTGATTGGTTATAGGTAATTAAGAAATTCAGTTGAAAAGCATCGGGGCAAACATGGACAGGTAGGTTCTCCAGTTGGCCCAGGTATGCCCTCCTTCGTTTTCGAAGTACTCGTGTTCAAAGCCGGTTTTTTCCAATACGCTCAGGAGTCGTTTGTTGGAATCCATCACAAAATCCTCTTTGCCGCAGGCCACCCAGTATTTATTCACTCCACTGGCTTTTAATGCAGTGAACTTTTTCTCCATTTCAGCCATGTCTGCATTGGCATCAAAGATCCCGCTGCTGAAAACTCCGATGTAGCCGAACGTGCCGGGATAAGTAATGGATGCGGTGATCGTGTGGCCTCCACCCATGGATAAACCGGCCAATGCCCGGTGGTCTTTGTCGGCGATCACCCGATAATTTTTCTCGATGTAAGGCACGACATCTTCCACCAGGCTCTTTTCGAACTTGCCCTGATATTGGGCAAAAGTTTCCCGGGTTGGAGCTGGAAGTCCCGGAATTTGACGGAGGGTAGAGGTTTGCCAGGCGTTACCATTCGTCATGACCACGATCATGGGCTTGGACTTGCCTGAAGCGATCAGATTGTCCAAAATCAAATTGGCTCGACCCAAAGAAGACCAGGCATCTTCATCTCCGCCAGCACCGTGCAGGAGGTACAATACAGGATAGGAGTCTTTTCCGCTGTCATACCCAGGAGGGGTGTACACATACATCCTGCGGTCGGCACCCAATGAAGGAGAAGGATACCAAACCTGGGAAATGTTGCCATGCGGGGTGTCATTGAGTTGGAAAACACTCGATCCTTCACCCGGTACCATCAGCAAACTGGCGTAGCGGGTTCCGTCTCTGAGCGCATGAGGATTGGTCACGTCAATCGCTGCCACCCCATCGATGAAGAAATTGTAATGGTACATGGAGGAGGCTAGAGGCTTGATGGTCACGGACCATACACCTTGCTCGCCTTTGGTAAGTGGGAGGGTTTCGCGGAATCCCATCCAACTTCCGTTTAATGTGACTTCATTGGCTTTTTCGGAGAGAATCCGAAATGTGACGGAATTGTCGGCATGGACTTCAGGCGAAACAACCCTTGGGGCTTGCATTGCGCTGATTTCCTGAGCCTGAATTTGGATTGAAATCCCCATAAGGAAAATCAAAGCCAGGTTTTTGAGCAAAGAATAAAACTTCATGGTTTAATAGGTTTTAGGTTATTGAAAAAGACGTGGTGCAAATTGGCTCAGGTAGACTCTCCAGTTTCTCCAGGTATGCCCGCCTTCAGATTCGACGTATTCGTGAGGCATGTTCATTTCTTTTAGTTTAGCGAGGTACTCTTGGTTGGCTTTGTAGAGGAAGTCGGTTTTTCCGATTGCAATCCAGTACAGCTTGTAGCCATTGTCCATCTGAGTCTTAAGCGTTTGGTCAAAGTTGCTGTAGACTTTTCCGGTCGCATCCTCTCTTGGCATGATGGCAGCGGAGAATGCACCGATGTAGTCAAACGTGTTAGGATAATATCTTGAAATGTGGATGGTGTGAAATCCGCCCATAGAAAGGCCCGCAATGGCACGATTGGCTTTGTCAGCTTTTACCCGATAGTTGCTTTCCACGAATTTGATGATATCTCCAAATGCGCTCTCATAGGTTCCGTCCATGGTTTTTGGAATCATGAACTGAGGTTTGTAGAAGTTTTGACTGCCTTCCCCTGGTGCGGCATCTTGGATCACATTTCCGTTTGGCATTACGACGATCATCGGCTTGGCTTTGCCCTGAGCGATCAGGTTGTCCAAGATTTGGGCTGTTCGGCCCAGATTGATCCAAGCCTCTTCGTCTCCACCGGCACCATGGAGGAGGTAGAGGACAGGGTAAGTTTCGGCTGATTTTTCGTATCCAGGAGGAGTGTAGATGGTGATGCGGCGATCCATTCCCAAGCCAGGAGAATCGTACCAGCGGCGCGTCACCGAACCGTGAGAGATGTCATTGGTCTTAAACAAATCCGCATGACCTCCGCCGATGATAAAGATGTTGGTCGCAGAGGCCACATCACGAATCAGGAAGGGATTGCTCGGATCGGTGGTGGTAAATCCATCGATGACGAAGGAATAATTGTAAAGTTCAGGATTCAAGACCTGCGTTTTTAGTGACCAGACACCATTCTCATCTTTGGTGAGTGCTGATTTTCCCGGTCCGTCCATTTGACCCATTGGGGTGTCCATTTTTACAGATGGGAGAAAATCGCCGGTGACCTGTACATCTTTTGCATTGGGTGCAAAGAGTCGAAAAGTCACCGAATTGTCGGCGTGGATTTCAGGAGAAATGATGTTTTGTGGCCTAAATAGTGCTTCCTGTGCTATAGCGGAGAGCGTCAGCAAAAAAGCGGATAGAAAGAGGAAAAACGGTTTGTTCATTGGTTTATTGGTTCTATTGTCTCATTTTGTGAAAATAGAAGATATCCAAGTAAAACCAAAAATTATATTGATGAAATGCGGAATAATCTCAGATGGCTGGAGGATAGTTTGGATAAAAAAAACCTAGTGAGCAGTGTTGGAGATAGATTTAAGAAATTCCTGCGGGGTGATTCCTTTGATTTTTTTGAAGGCCCTGTTGAATGTCGACTTGGAATTGAAGCCTGAGTCGAATGCCAGTGACAGGAGGGTGTATTTTCGATTTGGATCCTTCTGATAGTTTTTAACAAATTCTTCAATGCGGAGGCTATTTACATAGTCGTTGAAGTTTTGACCAAAAATCTGATTGATCGTAGCCGAAAGTAAAACGGCAGAAGTCTGAAGGTGCTGTGCCAACTCATGCAAACTGAGTTCGGGCTGAAGGTATAGTCGGTCCTGATCCATAAGTGTTTGGATTCGAAGCGCTAATTCAGATTTTTCAATTAGGGGAAGAGAAAGTTCTTGGTTGTTTTCAGGATCCCATTCCCCTAGTTGGCCTGATTTCTTTCCTATCGCTTTTTCAAAGGTCAATATTCCCGGCTGTTTTTGGGTAATCCCTGCCATTCCGATGTAAATGGCCACGGCTACAAGGGCTAGATTCCACCACCAGTCTTGATAAAAATCCAGTCCTACCCATGCATCTAAAATGATGAAGAGTTCACGAAAAAATAACCAGAAAGCCATGGAGTAGATGAAGTTTCGAAACCACCTGAAATCGATCTGATCCATGTTACTGAACTGTTGGATACTCCAGTCCCTGTAGCTTCGGTATATCCTCATACACTGAGTTAGGTAGTAAATGAATGAAACCATCCCAGCGATTCTCAAGACATAGCTGGCTACCAAATCCAACGTGGACTCGTGCAGGCGCTCGACAGCCTCAGGCCCTTGGACGAAAAAAAACAACTTGTAAGTTACATAAACCAGATAGGGAATAAAGTGAAAGAGGTGTCTCCTGTCTAGCGTAAAAGATCGGTTGGTTTGTGCCAAAAAGTAAAAATAAACCACCGGGCCAAAAAGCAGGCTTACACTTCTGGGGAATCCATTGAGTTCATTCCAAAGGAAATTGATCCCTGAAAACCCAAAGGTGTAATCCTGAAGCTCCATGGCAAGAATCAACATGACGCAACCTAAGAGCCTATCTGAGAGCCGCTGATCTCGGAATCCCCGAATCATCAGCAGCCCAAAGATCAAGAGGCTAAAGAAGTACCCGAACTGAAGCGGTGTGGTGTATATTGACATGTGAAAACAAAAGATATTCAGCCAATAATGTTTTGGATTTGGGCCTTGGCCTGTTCAAGATTATTGGTTATCCAGCTCTCGAACCAGTTTGGCTACATCAATTTTATCTCCATTTTGGATGGATTCATCGACTAGGAGCAGTAAGATGCGACGAGATCCTTTTCTGTAATATATTTCCTGACCCATTTTCAGTGAAACCCCGCTATTGGATAGGGGAGAAAGGTTGGGATTCATCACATTAGGGATGATAAGCGGAATCGACTTAAGCGATGAGTTGTGTAAGGTGAAATTCAGCACCGGTGCGAATTCTGGATTATAGGTGTCGGGCTTTTTTTCGACAAAATCCAAGTCCAGACTAATTGCCTTTGTAGAATTATTGGTCAGCTTGAGTATATGGTCTTTTTCTACAGTCAATAAGGCTTCAGCTATAGGTCCCAAGCCGAAGCTTTTTACGGTTTTATTTGTCTGCGGATCCAGGACAGCCACAGAAACTGCCTTTCCGGATTTATTGATCAGATTGACGTCAAAGTCGCCAAATTCGTCATAGGTCAGTTCCACAGATTTAAGGGCTGGGATTTGAACGGTTTCTTTGGCCACAGAGGGGATTGCCAGTGCAAGGATAAATAAGAGGGATAGGAGCTTTTTCATAAATAGTTTTTTTTGGTTTAACCTGACCCGGATTGTTCAGGATGGTCCAAAGTAAACCGTCCTTTTTTTCTAAGGCGACCTAGATTATAATTTGAGACCCAATTTTCGAAAAATCATTTGACACCTATCATTTGGGACTTCCATAGGCTAAAAAGATACCCTCAATATTGATAGGGATTTTTTTCCTGAAGCATAAAAGACGTCAAAAAAAGGATCGATAATACCCACAAAGGCAGTCCAAAAACAATGGCCAAAAACAACAAGAAAAACATTCCTGCCAAAAAATTTGGAAACGAAGGGCTTTTCTTTTTCTGATAGATCAACCCTTGAATGCCGGAAACCAAAGATAAAAGGAAGATTCCCAACAGAATTATTCCAAAGGAGGGGCTTGAAACCACACTTTTCCAAGCCAAGAAAAGCAACTCTGGAAACACCAAAAGAGCCAAGCTTCCCAATTGATAGCCCAATTTAGAACCAAGCGAAAGAGGTAGGCCAAGAGTCCAGCTTTGATGGGTAAGTTCGCGGTCTGATTTTTCCAAAATCAGCGGAAGCTGACAATAAGTGATACATAATACCCCGAAGGCCAGCCAACGAAGGTCATACCCTCCCGATTGGAAAGAAAAGAAAAACCCATTCAATACCAGCAAGCTAAAGGCTTTGGTCAGGAGGAAAAGAATGGGTCGATGGTTTCGGATGGACAGGATGATCCAAGTAAACCTCGGAAAAGTCCATCGCACCGATGGACGATGGCTAATTGTTTCCTTAAGAGGTTGGTGAAGGGTTTTTAGAATTAGAATGAAGTTGAAAAGAATAATTCCAAAGCTTAAAATCCACAGTGAAAAACCAAGAAAAAGAGCCTTTTGCTCCCAAACGAAATAGCTCAAAAAGAGAAAGTAGCCAAGAAAGGGGCTGAAATTAAGTAGTAGGATCTGACTCCAAAAACGTCTGAAATCAGAGGGAGAAAATAGTCCCAACTGATGAAAAACGAGGTATTCATTTTTCCTGACCAATTCCAATTGAATCCTCAGATGGATCCAGCCAAAAAGCAAGATAGAAGTTGGCAACAGCCAAAATGCAAGCGGGTTTTTGAACAGGAATCTTCCGATAAGGATATGCTGTGCAGGTTCCATCAAAACTCCTCCGATGAGTAAAACCAGCGTCCAGAACCCGAGTGTTTTTTGATAAAATGGTCGGACAAAAGCAAGAACTGCAAGCTTATCCATAAGATTGGATTTTGCCTGATTTCATGTGGAGGATACTTGAAACAGGGAGTAATTCTACCGGTCCGCGTTGGTGGGAAGTGATCAGAAAACTGGTTCCGATTTCGGTTTTAGTCTTGATGAGGTCGATTAATTGATCCTGCGTATCGGCATCAATGGTGGTGAAAGGCTCGTCCAAAATCACCAATTCGGGTTTTCCAAGAAACGCGAGCAGCAAGGCGGATTTTTTCAACATGCCCGAAGAATAGCCGCCAATGGGATAAGACAAGAAATCTTCCACATCAAACACCGCCTTCAGTTCTGAGATTTCTACTTCAGAAGCCTGTTTGGCTTTTGCCACAAAGGCTATCAAATCGTGGAGGTTTAAAAACTCCGGGAAAGTAGGTTCCGCAGGTGCAAATCCGATTTTCCTTCGAAACTCCATGGGCTGATCGAATAGGGAAATGCCATTTAGCTCCACGTTTCCTTTGGCGGGATGGATACCTGCCAAAGCTTTGAGCAACGTGGATTTCCCGGACCCGTTTCCTCCCAAAATCACATGGATTCCTTGAGCCAGTTGAAGTTCGGGAATGACCACTCCGAAGCCTGAAGGGTATCTTTTTTCAAAATTGCTAAGATGCAGCATCCGGGAGATTTTTAGCTTTTGAAATTTACAGGTTTATGGTTTTCACCTAGTATTTACCTGTTGTCTTTATCGTTTTTTAACTGGATCAAAAATTAGAATTTCTTGAAAGAAAGGTTTGATACTCCGCCATGGTAATAAAAAAACGCCGGTCAGGTTTAAGTAACCTGACAGGCGTTATGCAGTTTTTTTGGTTTGCATTTCTCAGGAAGGCCTGAAAATGGACTCAATTCATATTTTTCTTCTCTACTACCCAACCGGATGCCTGTGCGAGGCCAGGTGTTTTTCCTGTAAAAAGCTTTCCGGCTTCCTGATCACCTTTGAGTTGCCATAGGTACCAAGCGGTCGCTACCCGGGCATATTCTCCTCCGTTAGGTTGGCCATAGGTGCCGCCATGTCCCACTTCAAGATTTCCCACGAAAATAGGCACATGGTTGATTCGTGCAAAATCATCCATTCCGTTGCCATGGGCGATATCTGATTTTCCTCCCAAGAGGTAAAGCGTAGGGACTTTGATTTCATTGAGTTTGGCCTTGGTGACTTGGGGCATGCCGGGCATTCCTCCACCTGGATTCCCCAAAACGCCACTGTTAAATACGCCAATCGTGGTAATTCTTGGGTCATCAGCTACTTCCAGCGTTTGCAATCCACCGCAGGACATGCCGCTCACGGCGATCTTTTTGGTGTCAAGTTTTTGGAAATAGGGACTTTTGGGATCCGAATTTTGTGCGATTGCCCAGTCGATGGCATCTAGGAGTTTTTGAGATTTGGATCGAGTATCGGTTTGCTTGGGCATGGTGCCGATTGCAATGACCAAGAAACCGTGGGAGGCTACCTCATTCAGAAAGTTGACATGCTCCCAAGGGGAATCAAAGCAGGCGCCGTTTCCCCAGGCGATGATGGGGAGTTTGTTGTTGTCTCCAAATTTGGACAGATTCTGCGGTTGGAAAAGCGTATGGGTTGGTAAACTCGGATCAGAAGTCATGATCGCTGGATAACTTCCAGTGCCCCCATTTTCGATGATTTGTGCTTGGGTAGGAGCTTGGAAAACCAGATTTTCCGAGAAAAAGGGCAGTGCTTTGGTCTGAATTCGCTCCGCAATCCGGTTGAGGTGATCGCCTTCATAGCTTTCGTAAAAATGTGTGATTTGGTAAGAATCCAGAACCTCATGGAGTGTTTTGGTGGCTTCGCTGATTCCCCGATCCTGAAGTCCGGCATCGATGGCAATGGCTTTCAGTTTTTGCAGGTTGAGGATGTATTGATCCACAAAATTGAGGGTGCGGTTGGCGGTGATTTTATTGATCACATCCTGACGGGGTTCTCCGTCTTTAGCAGGCAAGTCCAGGTAGAGTGGAGGGTTTTTGGGATTTGGGGCAAAAGCTGCCGAAGTCGCCAAAGCTGCAATTTCAAAGAATGAGGTTTCCTGGAGTTGGTCCGGTGTCAGAGTCTGCAGTTTTTTCATCAGTTCCGGATTGGTGGAGGCTCCTCCGTCCATGCAACAAGGACTGAGGGCATAGATCGCAGAATAGACATTCGGGTTTTTCATGCCCAGCCTTAGGGTGCCATAACCGCCCATGGAGTGGCCAGCAAGGCCCCGACTTTCTTTTGTTGGGATGGTGCGATAATTGGCGTCGACGTAGTTGACGAGTTCCTGGGTGACGAAGGTTTCCCAGTCCCCGATCGTGGCAGAACTCGCATACATACTGCCTTTGAATCGGTTGTAGGCATTGGGCATGACCACGATCATTTCCTTGGACAGGCCTTCTGCCAAAGACTGCTCGATGACGTCTTGCAGGTTGATCCAGTGCTTTTTCCAGCCAAACCATTGGGAATCTGTGTCGGTAAACCCATGAAGCATGTACAGCGCAGGGAAACGTTTATCCGGATTGGCGGCATAGGAGGGAGGAAGGTACACCGTCACATCCCGATCGGCAGGATCTCCGATCAGATTGCCTTCAAGGGCTTTGCTGTGGACTTTGATCCGTTCCTTGGTGCCTTTTTGGGCGAAGGTGGAGAATGCTCCCAAGCAAATAAGTAGGGTAATCAAGAAAAGCTTTCTCATAGGTTAATGGGTTTAGGGTAGTTTAAAAGTAGGTTTTATCCCGAATTTGGCAAAGTAGAATTGGGGAGGGAGGGATTA
>CAYONF010000017.1:29212-51864 GCA_964405255.1 uncultured Limnohabitans sp.
TGATGGATTTTTAATGAAAATAACCAATATTGCATTGATCGTATGAATATTGGTGAAAATGAACAGGCTATGACAGTAATTAGAAAAACAGTGACCTTCACTGAGCAGCAAGACCGTTGGATAAAGGCTCAAATTCAAGAAGGAGACTTTACAAATGAATCAGAATACCTACGCCACTTGATTAGACAAGATCAAGAGCGAAAAGGCAAGCTGCAAGAGCTCAAAGTTGCTATTCAGGAAGGAATCGACTCTGGGATTTCCTCCAAAACCTTCTCTGAAATCCTAAATGAGGTAGAAGTTAAGATGAAAGCGGATGGCAAGCTTTAGATTATCTGTAAAGGCTGAGGAAGATCTTGTAGAAATCTATACCTATGGAATCTTCCAATTTGGGTATACCCAAGCGAACAAATATGTTTTGGGCCTTGAAGAAACTTTGACGAAGCTAGCTCAATCTCCATTTATGGGAAAACAGTCTGATTTGGTCTCAAAAGGTTTAAGGTCATTTGTTTACAAGTCCCACTTGATTTTTTATCAGCTTGAGGAAAAAGGCATTTTGATTGTGAGGATATTAAACCAAAGTAGAGATTATGACTTTTTCCTTTGATTCAATGTTCACCTCGAATCTTTGAAAATTGATCATTGAGTTTGGTCATTGATAATTTCAACATTTACCTTTTACAACTTACTCTAGTCCCCTCCCAACTTCCCCTTATTCCCATTTGCCATTCCCCACCTTCCAAGGTATCTTTGCAGCCTACTAAAAATCATTAGCCGTGGCAAATAAAACCGTCAAAGTTGGTTTGGTCCAACTCAGTTGCTCTGGGAATGTGGCCGAAAACATGGAGAAAACCATCGCCGGCGTTCGCACCGCCGCCCAAAAAGGAGCGCAGGTGGTGGTCCTGCAGGAACTTTTTAGATCGCTCTACTTCTGTGATGTGGAGGATTACGAAAACTTCAAGCTCGCCGAAGCCATCCCCGGTCCATCAACTGACACGCTCGGTGTCTTGGCAAAAGAACTTGGTGTGGTGATCGTAGCTTCACTTTTTGAGAAAAGAGCAGAAGGCCTTTACCATAACACCACGGCAGTTTTAGATGCAGACGGAACTTACCTCGGCAAATACCGAAAGATGCATATTCCGGACGATCCGGGCTATTTTGAGAAGTTTTACTTCACTCCGGGCGACTTGGGCTACAAGGTGTTCCCTACCAAGTTTGGTAAAATCGGAGTGTTGATCTGCTGGGATCAGTGGTATCCGGAAGCAGCTCGTATCACCGCCTTGAAAGGTGCAGACTTTTTGGTGTATCCTACCGCAATCGGATGGGCTTTGCATCAGGATGAGCAGACCAATGACGATCAATACAATGCCTGGCAGACCATTCAGCGTTCCCATTCCGTGGCTAATGGTGTTCCTGTGGTGTCAGTTAACCGTACCGGAATCGAAGGGCCTATGCAGTTTTGGGGTGGATCGTTTGTTTCCAATGCTTTTGGCCGAGTGACTTACAAAGCCCCTCATTTGGAAGAAGAAATCCACGTGGAGGAGCTGGATTTGACGGGTTCGGATCGATATCGTACGCACTGGCCATTCCTTAGAGACCGACGCATCGACTCCTACGCTCCGATCACCAAGCGTTACCTAGACGAAGAATAAGCCATGGCAGATTTATTTGAATTGGCCAAAACCGGAGCAGTGACTCCGGCGGAATTGGGCTATTATTTCCCAGCAGAATTCGCTCCTCAGGAATCCATGTGGCTGAGTTGGCCGCACAAAGAGGCGAGTTGGCCGGGAAAGATCGAGACGATTTTTGCTCCATATTCCCAGTTTATCACCGAAGTAGCCAAGGGCCAAAAAGTTAATATCAACGTGGCCGATGAAGCCATGAAGGCCTTTGCTTTGGTACATTTGGAACAAGCCGGAGCGGATTTGAGTAAGATCGGGTTCCACTTTTTTCCTACCAATGATGCCTGGTGTCGTGATCATGGACCTGCCTTTTTGATCAACCCGAATGTGGAAATCAAGAAAGTGTTGGTGAAGTGGAACTACAACGCCTGGGGTGAAAAATATCCTCCGCACGATCTGGACAATCAGATCCCGATCCGAATTGCGGAGCATTTGGGCATTCCCTATTTCAAACCCGGAATCGTCATGGAAGGCGGTTCGGTGGAGTTTAACGGAAAAGGAACCTTATTGACCTCTACAGCTTGTCTATTGAACGAAAACCGCAATCCGCATCTCAATCAGGCCCAAATCGAGAACTACTTGTGCGACTATTATGGGGTGAAGCATATTCTGTGGGTTGGTGATGGAATCATCGGAGACGATACCGACGGACATATTGATGACATCACCCGCTTTGTGAATGAGGATACGGTGGTGACCGTGGTGGAAGAAAACAAAGCCGATGAAAATCATGAGATTCTCGCCGAAAATCTGGAACTGCTCAAGAAAATGCGCTTGGAAAACGGAAAGCAACTCAACATTGTGGAGCTTCCGATGCCAAGTCCGGTGATTTGGGAAGATCAGCGACTTCCGGCTTCCTATGCTAATTTCTACATCGCCAATGAAGTGGTAGTCGTCCCGACTTTCCGGGATAAAAACGACCAAAAGGCGCTGGATATCCTGACAGATTGCTTTCCGGGAAGAAGAGTAATCGGAATTGACAGCACCGATATCATTTGGGGATTGGGTTCGTTTCACTGTCTGAGTCAGCAGGAACCCTTTGTCTAGTAGGCAGTCGCAGTCGTCAGTTTTAAGATGCTGACCAGAAAATGTTAAAGGCAATCCTAAGGGGTTGTCTTTTTCTTTCCTCACAGATTTCACAGATAGGCACAGATCGGCTAATTCGTTGTAGATCTGAGCGATAAATAAGAGCCTAAATCCTTTGTGAACAATATCTAACCAAATTGACTTTTCTAAAAAAACCGCACCAATGAGAAAATTCTTGATTTCTATGGTCTTGCTAGCCATAGTTTCCAGCTGTGCTTTTAAATCCGTCACCCGATCAAAAAATCTCACCTACCTTGAAGCTTCTGCTGATCTTCCTGAAAAGCAACTGAATGTTTTTGCTCCCAGAAAATCCGTAAATGCCCCGGTATTGATCTTTATCCATGGGGGAAGCTGGAACAAAGGCAGAAAGGAAATCTATGATTTCATGGGTAGCCGAATGGCGAGAAGGGGAGTAGTGACGGTGATCATTGACTATCCTTTAGCACCTGAGTACAAGGTCGCGGCTATGGAAAAGGCCAGTATTTTGGCAGTGAAATGGGTACAGGATAACATTTCATCTTATGGCGGTGATCCGGAGAAAATCTTCATTTCAGGTCACTCAGCCGGTGGACATTTGGCGGCTTTGGCTGCGATTAAAAAGGAATCTTGGGAGGAAATTGGCAGTGAAAATCCCCTGAAAGGAGCCATTTTCAATGATCCGGGGGGATTGGATTGGTATTGGTTTTTGACCGAAAGGAAAGAAAAATACAACGCCGAGGACAATTACGATGCCTTCACCGATAATCCGGAAGTCTGGAAAGCTTATTCTCCGATTTACTTTTTGGAAGGAGATGAAATCCCGATGCTGTTGATGGAAGGAGAAAAAACCTATCCCGGAATCCGCCTGACCGTGGAACGGTTTCGAAAAGAAGCCGAGGCAAAAGGGTCCGATCTGACCTATTCCTTTTATCCCAAAACCAAGCATATTCCCATGATCACCCAGTATTTCTGGACTTGGAGCAAGGGGTATGATGATGTGTTGGAATTTATGGGAGTGGATTAAAGATAGATCAGGTCAGCTGCAAACTGCCTACTGAAAACTGATTACTCGTCCATCCTCCATCTCGATCGTCCGGTCAGTACCGGCAGCAAACTCAGGGTCATGGGTCACGATCAGCATGGTCTGCCCAAAGTCCTTGGCCAGCTCCCGAAACTTGTTGTACACGATATCGGAGTTTTTTTTGTCCAAATTTCCGGTGGGTTCATCGCCCATGATCAGCAAAGGGTCATTGATCAAAGCCCTGGCAATGGCTACCCGTTGCTTTTGACCTCCCGAAAGCTGATTGGCTTTTTTAAGGGCATGATCCTGCATGTCAAAAATCTTCAGCTTTTCCATAGCCCGGTTCTCCAATTCCTCCCGGGAATAGTTACCCAGTTTCAGCCCTGGAATCATGACATTTTCTAAAACAGAAAATTCATGAAGCAAGTAATGAAACTGAAAGACAAAGCCTATTTTTTCATTTCTCAATCGTGCAAGATAAGAGGCAGGCTTGCCGCTGATCAGTTCCCCGTCCATGAAAAGTTCTCCTTTATAATCCGTATCCATCGTGGACAGGATGTAAAGCAGTGTGGATTTTCCGCAACCTGACTTTCCTACCACGGACACAAATTCTCCCCGATTGATCTGAAAACTGACCTTTCGAAGAACCTGGGTTTCGGTCGGATTGTAGAAAAACTTGTCGATGTTTTTCGCTTCAAGGACGATGGGAGCGTGGTTGTTCATTTTCCCCGGATGATTTCTACAGGATCTACGATACTGGCTTTTCTGGCAGGGAAAAATCCCGCGAAATAGGTGGTAATCAGGCTAAACGTACCCCCGATGATGTAGTATTTGGGATTGTAGTCTACCGGAAAAGTCTTGATCGTGGGCAGGGCTTGGGTTTCGAAAGGGATCTGATCGATGGTGAGTCCTGCCAAATACCCGAAAACCAGCCCGAGTACACCGCCGATGATTCCGATGGTCAAGGCAATCGTGATGAAAATCCGGTTGACATCCTGACTGCTGAAACCGATGGCTTTGAGGATGGCGATGGTGTCCAATTTTTCGAAAATCATCATGTTCAGGATATTGTAAATCCCGAAGCCGGAAACGACCAAGAGTGTGATTCCTACGGCGTAACTGATCAGGGATCGGATACTTGAGCCGGTTTCAAACTGGGCGTTTACCGTCTGGATGTCGTCTGCATCGATCTTGTAGATTTCCTCAAGCTCTCGCGCCATGGGAGGAGCAAGGTTGAAATCACGGAGTTTGACCTGGATGTCTGTAATGTAGGAGGGAGGTTCTCCCAGCATTTTTTGCACCGTGGTGATGGAGGCATAGCTGTTTACATTGTCAAAATCTCCCAAACCGCTTTGAAAATACCCGACCACTTTGAGCTGAACCCGGTTGCCCTGAGCGGTGGTCACTTGGATCACATCACCGATATTGGCCATCATGCGGTCAGCGGCACCTTTGCCCAAAATGATCGTATTGGTTTGATTCAAATCGGCATAGTTGCCCACGGTCACATAGTCGGTAAATGCGAAGAGCTCGGCTTCCTTTTCCACATCGATCCCATTGACCACACCGGTAAGGTCGATTGTTCCCACGTTGAAAAATACCTGACAGGAGATTTTGGGGCTCACGCCCAATACGCGGGGATCAGCTTCCAAATCTTGGATAATCGAAGCGCTATTGTAAATCGCCAGACGGCTTGTGCTGGGCTTGATCGAACGGATGACATTCAACGATTGCCCAAATTCAGGGCTTTGATCAATCGGTTGATTTGGGTTGGGTTTGATTTCGTTGTAAAAGCGGATGTGTGGAGTCCGATTGAGAATCAACCCGTCGAGCAAGGTGTTGAGTCCGTTCATAAATCCCAGTAAAGCCACAAACATGGTGATGCTGAACATGACTCCGGTGGCTGCAATAAGCGTTTGCTTTTTCCGTGCCAGCATCAATGCCTTAGCTATTTCCAGGATCAGCTGCCAGGTCATTGGATAGGGTTTTTTAGGGCAGTTTTCTCATCGATTCCTTCCAGAATTTCGGCAAACTGGTAGGTTTTGATTCCTGATTTTACTTTTACCGTATCCCCGTTTTCGAGGATCACCCGATCATCTTGGAGCAGGTAATTTCTCGGAATCACCAAGGTTTCTTCTTTGACTTGAGTCAGGATATTGGCTTCCAAAGTCAGATTTGGGAAAAGCTTGGGTGGCGCTTTGGTAAACACCGCTTCAACTGTGAAGCTTTTGCTTTTTGAATCCATGATCGGATACACCCGACTGATTGTGGCTTCAAAGACCTGCTCTTTGAAACTGTCCATATTGACTAGGACTCGTTGTCCGACTTCCACTTTGGAGATGTCGTATTCGTCCACCTGAAGTTCAAGGAGAAAATCACCTGCACTTCCGATAATCGCAAGCGGAGTCTGGGGGCTTACCATTTCTCCCTTTTCTTTGAGAATCGAATAGACCACGCCATTGATCTTGCTTTTCAGGACGTATTCTCCCAATAGGACATCGCTGATTGCGAGATTTTTTGAGGCGCTTTTGGAATTGAATTCAATTTCACGTTTCAGGTCGGAGTACCGAAGCAGGGAAGATTCGTATGCTGTTTTGGAGTTTTGAAAATTGAGCTCTTTTTGCTCCAATTCCACAGCTGTGCCGATACCCTGAGACCAGAGGCGTTTTTGACGGACAAAGAGCAGGGAGTCATTTTGTTTTTTGCTTTTGGCCAAATCAATGGCTAATTCCAGATCCCGAATCCTGCTTTGGTTGGCTTGCTGATCTGCAAAAGCCTGGGAAAGCAGGGCATTTTCACGGCCCAGTTTTTCCCGCTCACTAAACACCTGCAAAATCGCGTCTCCGACTGTGACGGTGTCACCTTCTTCCACATAGATTTCCTGAATCGGTCCACTGGCCAAAGTAAATGCCTCATACTGGTCTTTGGCTTTTACCAAACCGGAGGCATAAACCGATTCGGTCAGGGATTTTTTCTCGGGATAAATAGCTTCTTCTTCTGTTTTTCCGCAGGAAAAAGTCAAAAATACGAAGAGAATGATCCCCAGAAGCTGACCGATTCTCCACAAAAGCTGGCTTTTTTTACTCATCGCGTTTGGGCCTTAGGTAAAGCAAAGTAAGTATTTCCTATTCCTGGAAAAGCTGAGAAATGTCATTGGGATTGGCATTTTTTATCGGATTCACTCAATGGCTTGATAGACCATCTGCCTGAATTTGTTTTCGTAGTAGGAGCTAAATGGATTGACCTGAGTCATGAAGATAGCGACCATTTCCTCCTTGGGATCAATGAAAAAATAGGTGCAAAACGCCCCGCTCCAATAGAATGTCCCCTCAGAGCCCAGAGACTTGGTGTCGGCCAAGTCATCTACGACCGCAAAGCCAAGCCCGAAACCTTTTCCGGGATCCTGGAAAAGTCCGTTTGCCTGATCCATTGCCATGATTTCAACCGTTTTTGGACTGAGGTAGCGTTTGCCGTTCCATTCGCCTTTGTTGCCCATCATTCGGGCAAAAAGGGAGTAATCCTGTGCCGTGGAAAACAGCCCGTGTGTTCCTCCAAAGACGGTGTTTCCTGAAGTGGGAGTTTGGCGTTCACTGGTCACCAGCACTCCGGAATCGGCGAAATTATGCAGCTGAACCATTCTTGGCTTTTGGGCATCAGTCAGGTTATAGCCGGTATCTTTCATTCCCAAGGGATCAAAAAGACGGGTTTTTAAGAATTGATCCGGGCTCATTCCTGAAAAGACTTCGATCAGTCTGGCCAAAATATCCGGGGAGGCGGAGTAGTTCCACTTTTCCCCAGGATGACTGGCCAAAGGCATGGAGGCCAAGGCCTTTACCCGCTCCTCGATGGTTTTTGGGCCAGATAGGTAAATGGCCTTTGCTACCTCCTCGTCCAGTTTGGTGCCACCGATTCCGTGAAGAAAGCCAGCCGTGTGGTTCAAAACCTGAGCGATCGTGATTTGGGATTTTGCAGGTTCGGTGCCTCCCGCAGAGCCTTTTGAAGGATCGAGAATGACTTTCATCTCCTTGAATTCGGGCAAATACTTGGAGATCGGATCATTGAGGAAAAAGTGGCCTTCCTCATACAGCATCATAAAAGCCGTGCTGATGATGGGTTTGGTCATGGACTGGATGAAAAAAATCTGATCCGTTCGCATCGGGATTTTTTTGCCCAAGTCACTGTAACCTAAAGCAGACTCGTGGACTTTTTCTCCCTTTCGGTAAATCAGTGTCACCACCCCAGGAAGCCGGCCCTCGTCGATTTCCTTTTGATAATAGGTATCGTATCGGGAAAGGCGCTCAGCTGATATTCCAAGGTCCTTGGGTGAGGTTCCATTGCCGGATTGGGAAAATACAGGTGCTGAGACAAGGGAAGAAAGAAGGAGGAATTGGAAAAGGAATTTTTTGGATTTCATGACTTGACATGGTGAAAAAGGCCTTCCACAAGGTAATTAGAAATGTGATCCTTTTTTTTAAATTGAATTGGAATTGAACCTGTTCTATGCCTCATTACGAAACCTCCTACACTACACACGACGGCTTGAAGCTTTATCTTCAGGCTTGGTTACCGGAAAATCCCAAGGCCAGTATGCTGCTCGTTCATGGCTTGGGTGAGCATAGTGGCAGGTATAGCCCGATGGTCAGCAAACTCAACGACTTGGGCATGGCAGTTTTCACGTTTGATGGGCGAGGTCATGGAAAGTCAGCCAATGGAAACCCCACCGCCTATTTTGATTCCCATTTGGATTACTTGCAGGATATCGATGCCCTGTTTGGAAAAGCGAAAAATTACCTCCCAGGCAAGCCCGCCTTTCTCTATGGGCACAGTATGGGAGGAGGTCTGGTGGCAGCGTATGTGCTGAAGTACCAACCCGAAGCTACCGGAGTGATTTTGAGTTCACCGGCAATCAAGGAAGCCGAAGGAACTTCTCCGATTTTGATTGCACTTTCGGGACTGATCAATCGGATTGCACCCAAGCTGAAAGTGCTCAAACTTGACATCGCAGGCGTGTCAAGAATCCCTGAGGAAGTCGAGAAGTACAAGAGCGATCCGCTCAATTACCAAGAAAGCATACCCACCCGAACAGGCTATGAGATTTACCAGATGATGCAGTTTATCCAGAAAAATGCCGGAGACTTTGCCTTACCATTTCTCCTGATTCATGGAGATGCGGATCGCCTGACCAATCCCAAAGGTTCGGATTACCTTTTTGACCAAGCCAAATCAACGGACAAGAACTTCAGACTTTTCCCCGGAGGCTATCACGAACTCATCAACGACTCAGACCGGGAGGAAGTGATGCAGGTGATTGCAGATTGGGTGGGAGAGCGAATTTGAGTTTTTAGCAAAATATGGCTTGTAGGAATACCGAGAATTAGGCAAGAATCAGGTAGTGATTTCTCCCAAAAGTCCTTCCACATCCAGCTGTCTGGTGAACATGGTCAGGTCTCCGTTTTGGTCCAAAGGCCATTCTTCTCTCGGTCGATCCCAGTACAATTCCACTCCGTTTTCATCGGGATCATCCAGATAGATCGCCTCAGATACACCATGGTCTGCAGCTCCGGTCAAGGGATATTGGACATCAATCAGCCGCTTGAAAATTACAGCCAAATCTCTTCGGGTTGGGAAAAGGATAGCAGTATGAAATAGGCCTGCCGTGTTTTTCGGGGCAGGTTTTCCGCCTTTGCTTTGCCAGGTATTCAGTCCGATGTGGTGGTGGTAGCCTCCGGCAGAAATGA
This sequence comes from uncultured Limnohabitans sp., assembly GCA_964405255.1. Lineage (GTDB taxonomy): Bacteria > Bacteroidota > Bacteroidia > Cytophagales > Cyclobacteriaceae > Algoriphagus. The sequence goes on from CAYONF010000017.1 coordinate 38,716, forward strand.
ATGCGGCATCTTTTCCGTACATCATCACCAACTCAAATCCCAGAACTCCACAATAAAAATCCAGAGATCGTTGGAGGTCGGTGACTTTGAGGTGAACATGCCCGATTCGGGTAGCTGGGGGTATTTTGTAAGTTTCCATTGACAATTCTTCTTTATTCGATGTTCGATAATTAGATCAAGTGCATTTTTAGGCAAAAGCTTAATCATTCTTATTAATAGGGACACTCCCTTGGGCGAAGGGACACACTCCCTCGGGCATCATTTAGTTAAAATCTACTTAGCAACTAATTCCAAGTCGAAATTTATTTCGTACCGATCACCGGAAATTCCGTGATCCGGAGGGTTGTACAGCCATAGGGAATCAGAGTAATTGACTTTTGACGCTGGGTCAATTCAGGCTCAGAAAGTTTGGAGGGCAGATTCGCAGGCAATTGCGGAGCACTTTTGACCAATTTCCACTCGGGTAGCTGAACCCCAGTAAGCCGGAGTTCGATCGGTGCATTTTCCAAATTCCAGGGATAAGAGCCATCCCATTCGTTTTCCACTAATTCAATGGCATTGCTCAGGTCAGTTAGGGTAGTGGAGGGGAGAGCAAAATTCCAGTCCGATTTGGGATAGACTTCGGTAAAGGGTTTGAAGCGATCGTTTCGGTCTTTGATTTTTTCTTCTCCTTCAATTTTTAAGCTATAAACCAAAGGTCCGCGCTCGATGCTGACCAGATTTTGGTACCAGGTGGAGGTTTTCAATTCCATCGGAAGAGTCAGAGTAATTTGATCTCCGTTTTTCCAGCTTCGGTTGATAATGGCTACCTGATTTTGAATGGTAACCGGAGCCGCTTCTCCGTTGACTTTGATTTCAGGATTTTTTGCCCAAGCCGGGATTCTCAGGTGAAAAGGAAAGGCAGCATCTTCTGAAAGTTCCAAATCAAACTGAACCGTTTCCCGGAATGGGAAGCCCGTACTCTCTTTGATCTTCAGTTTTGCTCCCTGTCCCACGATTAATTCTACCCGACTGGGTGCGTAGAGCAAGGCAGCCACTCCTCCATCGGCCGTAGCGTAAAACAGGTTTTGCACAAATTTGGGCCAGCTTTGGTGCATGTTGGTCGTGCAGCAGGGGAAGCCGGAAAGCAGTCCATAGACAAAGTCAGTACCTCCGTGATTTTCGGTTTCGTAGGAGGTTTCGAGTTGGTCGGTCAATTCCACTTGATTGGCTGCCTGAAAATACTGTCTGCTGTTAAAATCGTCCGAGGCCTGAGTGGGCATGGCGTTGTAGGTGATTTTTTCCAGCTGATCTGCAAATTCCATTTCACCGGTGATCCGCAGAATGGTCTCCAGGGAATACATTTCCTCCGCAATCGAACAGAGTTCAATTCCCTGAACAGGATTGTTCCCGTGTAGGGGTTCATCCCCACCGTACATGCCCTGAGCTTGTCCATGGTGGGTTTTGAGGTCTTCCAAAGCCTTTTTCACGGCTGCGATAGCCTCAGTACTTCCGCTTTTTTGGAAATAAACCACGGGCTGCTTCAAACCTTGAGCGACATTGACGGTATGCAGTCCGGGAAGTTTGGACAATGTGATTTTGCTGATTTCCGCCGAATCGAAAGGATAGCTTTTGATTGTATTGTAAAAATGGATGTTCTCGTACTGGACCTCGTTCTCGGGATTGGTGTAGACGGTTTGCCAAGGAAAAGTCTGGGCTTGAATCACCTCTCCAAGCTCAAGAAGCTTTTCATCTCCCGTGATGTTGTAAAGCCAATACACTACCAACAGGTTATCCCCGGCACGCCGGTTTGCCCAGAAAGACATAAAGTCCAGCGGTCGGTTGGGCAGTTCTTTCAGTTGGAAATGGAAGTATTTGGTCAGGGCTGCAATCACCCGCTCGTCTCCGGTTGCTTGGTAGTATTGCTGGAGGACTTTCAGCATCACCATTTTTGGCCACCAGTCTTCCCGTCTACCCCGCTGTAAACCGGGTTCCGGCTCAGGTTCTGTTTCAAAAGGAATTGGGCCGAGGTATCCGCTTTCGGCCTGATTATTCAGCGTCCATTCGATCCAGGGCTTGGCTTTGGCTTTCAATTCCTCATCATCCAGAATGTAGGCCAAAGGAACCAAGCCGTCGATCCAATACGGACCCCGCTCCCAACCATCCCCGTCCCCTCCCAGCCAACCGTTTCTCGGACCGACCACTTCGGGATAGACTTCATCCAAATTTCCGGTGAGGCCGGTAGCCATCCGTTTGAGTTGATCTTCCAACCAACCTTCCGGCTTGATGATGCCCAAAGGAAGCTCCAAGTAGGCGGTGGGAACCAATGGCGCCCGGTTGGTCAAGTAATGAGAAACTGGTTTTGATTCCTCTGTTTTTTGCGGTGAACAAGAAAAAATCAATCCCAACCCTCCAACTAGGAGGATTGTCTTTGTTAATGGATCGAGACGATAAATAGTCATAAATGAAAGATGCTTTGGTGGATGACTTTGGAAATCGTGATCATTTCAAAGGAAAGGCCTCGTCAATCGTATTTCGTATTTCAATTTACCATCTCGGCCTGATTCCCGGCGCTGTGGGGAAATCCAGGCTTTTGTAATACTCGAGATCTCCTTCCGGTTTTTCGATTTCTGCAGGGAATGGCCGCTTCGCAAAAGTCTGAAAGTAAAGCAGACAGGCATTTCTCCACCATTCGGCTTCCTGCACCTGAATGGCCAAGAGTTGCCGGACATGGTCAAACTGATCCGGCTCAAGTTCAGATTCCATCGACTTCCAGGATTCCTCCATTTTTCGGGCAGATTTCACCCCTGCATCGTAATGGAGGCCGATTTCATCCCAAAGCGTTCTTCCTGACTTGAGTTCAAAATCCCAAGGAACGTGCTGAAACCACAACAGGTATTTCTCCGGAATCTGATTGGGGTCAGACCAAGCCTTGGCGATTTCCGGGGCGTATTGGGCAAGGGCATTGCTACCTGTAGCAGTTCGGTCAAAGCCAATTCCCAAACTGTCCGCCCGATGATAGTAGAGCGAAGTCCAGTCTGCCCTTCCGCCTTCTACCCAAGGTGCCGGCCCATAGTGGTGGCTTCTTCCCATGATATGGTGCAGACCCAATGGATTCATGTAGTTGACCGCTGCTTCGCGCGATTCCAGCATGATTTCTTGGATTTTGGATAGGGATTCAGCCTTTTGACCAAAGGTCATTTTAATCCATTCCGTGGCAATCTCAGCTGAAGTCAGGTAAGGATCCCATGCCTGACGCCCGAAGGCATACCAGTTGGCTTGTCCGAATAGATGCCCTGTCCAATTCCGATCCGTGCCGATATTGGAGACCCCGGCCATCAGGGTGAGTTTTTGTCCGGAATCCGAACCGTCAATGATTCCGGCAACTGTTGAAGAAGGGGTAGGGCGATAGGTCTTGCTGCGCAGCACTTCCTCCCACATCGGTGCGAGGAAAACCAGTTGGGTGGCTTGCCCGAGGTATTCTTGGGTGATCTGAAATTCCATCCCGAGATTGGTATTTTTCACCGCCCCAAAAAGCGGGGGAAAAGGCTCTCTTGGCATAAAGTCAATTGCTCCGTTTTTCACCTGAATGATCACGTTTTTCCTGAATTTTCCATCCAAAGGTTCGAATTCCAGATTCGCTTGCTTGTGCCGGTCTTCGTCGATTTCGTGGGAATAAACGAAAGCCCTCCAGATCAAAATTCCCCCGTGAGAAGCCAAGGCATCGGCCAGCATATTGGCTCCTTCTGCATGGGTTCTTTTGTATTCATGTGGACCGGGCTGACCTTCAGAATTTGCTTTGACAAGGTATCCGCCGAAGTCAGGGATGAAGGAATATAGCTCGTCCGTTTTCTTTTTCCAGAATGCAATGACTTCCGGATCGAGTGGGTCGGCAGTCTTCAATCCGCCGATTTCGATGGGAGCAGAAAAGCGTGCCGTCAGAAATACTTTGATCCCGTAAGGTCTGAAAAGGTCCGCCAGCACCTTGGCTTTTTTCATAAAATCCGTGGTCAAAATCCTCGCGTTCGCATTGACATTGGTCAATGAAACGGCGTTGATTCCGAGGCTTGCATTTGCTCTTGCGTAGTCGATGTAGCGCGGATCAATATAGCCCGGTAGCCTGTGCCAGTCCCAAATCGAAAAGCCGGCATAGCCTCTTTCTACGGTCCGATCCAAGTTGTCCCAATGGTTGAGCATCCGGAGTTTAACTTTCGGACTGTCAGATTTTTCTGTTTTAGGATTGAAAGTTTCGGTTTGTATACTTTTGAGCCAATCGAAGACTCCGTAGAGCACTCCGACTGGGCGATTGCCGATGATGGCGTAGTAAGTTTTTCCCTGAAAATCGATCGATCCTCTCCAGAATCCATCCTCTCCCAGATTGCGGATTTGCATCTGCTGATCGAGTCCCAAGACCTGCGAAAGCTCCTCTCGGGTACCCAACCAAACCTGAGTTTGAGCAAGTCGTTCAGGAGAAAAAACCGGTGACTTTCCGAGGAATTTCCTTCCGGAAATTTCCAGTTCTTTTCGGATGACCTCGTAGGTCGGGCTTTCCCCGAAAAAGTAAAAACCTGAAAACAGTCGGTCGACTTCAGACTTCAAACTTGCATTTTCCACTGCCCGATAATCCAGCCAAAGGTCGTAGCCGTCTTTGGAAAAAGCTGAAAAACTCAGCAAGAAACTGACCGTCCAAATCAGAAGTTTTTTCATGGGTTTAAGGTTTTGGGGATTTCAAGTTGTCCAAAAATCACCCGAATTCCAACCCGTTTTCTTTTCCTGCAAGACCTGGAAAGCAGGAAAGGTTTTTCCGACAATATTCGTCAGACGCTGATTTACCCAACTTAAAAAATCATTCACTTTCCTATCTTGGAGCCTTGACTTTTTTCTATGGAAAATAAACCCTTCATCATCTACAAATCCTCCGCAGGCTCGGGTAAGACCTACACGCTGACGCTTGAATACCTCAAGTTGGCTTTGGCTTATCCAGGCGCATTTCGGCAAATCCTAGCGGTGACTTTTACCAACAAGGCCACCCAGGAAATGAAGGAGCGGATCCTAAAAGAACTGAACCGACTCCGGACTGCCGTGTCGTTGGGTGAGAAGATGGACGATGAACTGATGAAGGCCCTTCAGGTGGATGAATCCGGTCTGAAGGCAAAAGCCAGTGCGACATTGACCGCGATTCTGCATGATTATGGTCACTTTGCGGTCAGTACGATTGACAGTTTTTTTCAGAAAGTCGTCCGTGCTTTCGCCCGGGAGATGGATCTCAACGCCAAGTTTGAGGTTGAATTGGATCAGCAAGCCGTGTTAGACCGGGTGGTGGATCGGGTCGTCATGTTGGTGATGGAGGATGAGTTCCTGCACAATTGGCTGGTGGATTATGCCTCAGAGCAGATCCAAAACGGCAAACCCTGGGATATCCGCAGGAATATCCGGGAATTGGGTGGGCAGATTTTCAAAGAAGATTTCAAGCGCTATTCCTCCGAAATCCGGGAGTTTTTGAAGGAAAAGGAATACATCTCCAGCCTTCAGGCTTTTGCCAAAGAGCGGAGAACTCAATTGATTCAGATTACCCGAGAACTTAAAAATCAGGCAAATCAGATTCGGATTAACAATGGCTTGGAGTGGACGGACTTCAAAGGGAGTTCGAAAACTTTCACTAAAAAATTTGATCTCTTGGGGGATCGTAACCGTCCCGTTCCGGAAATAACCCAAACGATGCTGAACGCCATCGATAACCGGGAGCAATGGTTTACAAATAGAAGTCCGGCTACTTCCCGAATCGAGGCAGCTTTTGACCAGGGGTTAAATGAGATTTTAAAGCAGTTTGAACCCTTGGAATACCAATGGAATACCCTGCTGGCCATCTCAAAAAACATCTATGTTTTCGGGATTTTCAGAAATCTGCTGGATGAGTTGACCGCAATCAAAGACGAGGAGAGCATCTTGCTCATCTCCGACGCCAACGAGTTTTTGAAAGAAATCACCAAGGAAAACGACGCGCCTTTTATCTATGAGAAAGTAGGCAATCAGTACCGGAATTTTCTGATCGACGAGTTTCAGGATACCTCGGGATTTCAATGGGCGAGTTTCAAACCTCTGTTGGAAAACTCTCTTTCCCAAGGCAATAACAATCTCCTTGTGGGCGATGTGAAGCAATCCATCTACCGATGGAGGGGCGGGGAGATGAAACTCTTGCTCGAACAGGTGGAGGCTGAAACAGGGAGATATGGAATCCACCTGGAAAATCTGGACACTAACTTCCGAAGCCTCCCGAATATCATTGAGTTCAACAATGCGCTGTTTAAGAAGCTCCCAGCTTCTTTTGAATCTTATTTAAATGAGGCTTACGAGGTGGAAGACGCCTCCATTCTTTCACGGGCTTATCACGATGTTTTCCAGAAAATTTCTCCCAAAAAGGCCCAATCTGCCTTCCGGGGCAAGGTGAAGTTGGAGTTTTTGGCTCCCATCAAGGATGATGAGGAGGGAAGTTTCTCCGATCAGGTGGCAGCCAAACTTCCCGAAATGGTGCGGGAACTTCAAGATCACGGGTACAGCCTTCGGGATATCGCTTTTCTGGTGCGGAGCAAAAAGGAAGGGGAGGCCATCGCGGATATTCTGATGCAGGAGTCGGCCCGAAATGAGGATCCGACCTACCGCTTTGATGTGCTGTCGGATGAATCCATGTTTCTGACCAAATCCGCTTCCGTGAAGGCATTGGTGGCGGGCCTAAAGTACCTGCAACATCCTGAGGATCCCGTTTCCTTCAAGACCATGTGGTATTATTACTCCCTGTTGAAAGATGAACCGGTGGATCATTCCCTGTTCGCCATGGATCAAATCCCTGCACACCTGCAGGAAAAGGTGAATTCTTTCCGGGAAAAGGAAACCCTGCTCTTGCAGCTTCCCCTGATGGAGGCCTTGGAGGAATTGATCGGAGCCTTGGATCTGATGGAGACGGGTCAGGAAAAAGCCTATCTCTCGGGTTTTAAGGAAGCAGTCTATGATTTTACAGCAAACAACCGCTCCGACCTGTCAGGCTTTCTGGAATGGTGGGAAGTACATCAGTCCAAGCGGACAGTGAAAATCCCCGAAGGCCACGATGCCATGAGGATTTTGACGATCCACAAATCCAAAGGCTTGCAGTTTAAGGTGGTCTTGATGCCGTTTTTGAAATGGGGGATTTTTGAAACCAACAAGGGAAATGTGGTCTGGGCTCCGTTTGAAGACCGGGATAAAAACCTCTCAGCCATCATTCCCCTGACTTTGGGAAGCCATCTGGCAAGCTCCGCTTTCAGCCAAATCTACTCCGAGGAAGCAATTTTGGCTTACCTGGACAGTTTGAACATGATTTATGTGGCGCTTACCCGGGCGGAGGATGTGTTTTGGGGCTTGGTGCCTTACCAAGCCAAAATTGAATCCCAGAATAAACTGGAGGTTCATCTCCAGCAGATCCTAGAAACCGGAACGGAAACGGGTGAGGGTTTGAGTTTGTCTGAGTATTTCGATGCCGAGACCAACGTGTTTGAACTTGGAGATTGGCCTGCGGAAAAGCCTGCAAAACCCGAGCTGCTGCCCGTTCCAACCTTGAGATGGGCGTACAAAAACTGGTCAGAGCTCTTACAGGTGAAAAAGTATGCAGCGGATTTTTCGGCAGAGGGCTTGGAGCAGCGCAAAAAGCGAAACTTCGGTTTGCTGGTGCATGAGATACTGGAGAAATCGATCAGCCTCACAGCCGCCCAATCCAATTTGCAGGCTTTCTATTTCGAAGGTAGACTCAGCGAATCTGAAAAGGAGGAAGTCGAAAGACAGTTGGTTTCCCTTTTTTCCGATCCTGTTTTTAGGGATTGGTTTGAGGGGGATGGGATCTTGCTGGCTGAGCAGGGCATTTTGCTTCCCGGAGGAAAGCAAAAACGGCCTGACCGCATCATCCTGAGGGAAAACGAATCCCTCATCGTGGACTTTAAAACCGGGGAGGAATTGGAAAAGTATGGAAATCAAGTCCGTGAGTACATGACTTTAGTTCAAAAACTGACTCAGAAGCCGGTGAAAGGCTATTTATGTTATCTGGAAACCGGTAAAATCGAAACAGTCCATGCATAGTTTTTTAAGAAATACCGCAGTTGACATTCTGGCCAAGCATCCGGATCTCCAGAATCTGTGCATCGTCCTTCCCAACCGAAGGGCTGGACTTTTCTTTACCCAGCATTTGGGAACCTTGATCTCTGAACCTATCTGGATGCCGGAGGTGAGGACGATCGAGGATGTATTTTATCTGTTTGCCGGACAACGTCCTGCGGATGATCTGACGCTGATTTTCGAATTGTATCAGGTGTACCGTGACCTGCATCCTGCTCCGGAGGATTTTGACCGCTTTTATTTTTGGGGAGAAATGATCCTCAAAGACTTCAATGACCTGGATCAGTTCATGGCTGATCCCAAGAAATTGTACCATCAGCTGGCTGAATTCAAGGAATTTGAAACAGATCAGAGTTTTCTGACCGAAAGTCAGGTGGAGTTGATCCAGCAGTTTTGGGCCTCCTTTGTCCGACAGGACCGGATGCATCAAGAGAAGTTTTTGAAGTTTTGGCAGCTGCTGAATCCGCTTTATCAGGCCTTTCAAGCCTCGCTCAACGTGTCGGGTTTGGCCTATTCCGGGAAGCTTTACCGAAAGGTGGCCGAATCATTGGACCAAATTCCAAGCCCAGAAAAGCAGTTTGTCTTCATTGGATTTAATGCATTTACAAAAACGGAAGAAAACCTGATCAAGCATTTCATTTCCAAATTCGGAGCGGAAATCTATTGGGATTTGGATTCTTATTACCTCAAGGACAAGAATCAGGAGGCAGGACTTTTCTTCCGGGAATATCAGCGGGACAAGGTGTTTGGCCCGACTTTTCCCGAAACGATTCCCTCCCAAATCCAGACCAAAAAGGGCAGGATTTACACCTATGCCACGCCTTTGAAAACCAATCAGGCCAACTTGGTCGGGACAATTTTGGAAAAAATCTCAGCGGAGAATTGGGAGGAGACCGTGGTGATCCTTCCGGATGAACAGATGCTTTTTCCGGTGCTGCATGCTTTGCCGGATCAGATTGACAAAGTGAACGTGACCATGGGCTATCCGGTGAAAAATGCCCCGGTTTATGCATTTCTCGAGGCAGTCCTGGAGATGCAGCGCTTCATCAAGGTGGAAGAGGGGAAGATCCTTTTTTACCATCAAACCGTCAAAAACCTGCTTTCCTCGATCTACCTCAAATCTGCCGCTCCGGATTTTTGTCTGAAGCTGCTGAACGATATACAGGAAAAAAATCAGATTCATATCTCGCAGGAAAGCCTGCATCGTGGAGGAGCTTTTTTTGCCCTGATCTTCCAAAAACTGGAAAGTGAGCAGCTGTTTTCCTACCTGTCTGAGCTGATTGAAGAATTGGCGGGAAGGCTGAAGGAGGAACCTTTGCAGCGTAGCTACCTGTATCAGTGCTTCAAGCAACTGACTCGTTTGCGGGAGATTTTTGAGAAGCAGGAGTCGCTGACGGTCAATCGGGAATTTTTCATCCGGCTTTTCCGGCAGGTTTTCCGTGAGGTAAAGTTGCCATTTGAAGGGGAGCCACTACAGGGACTGCAGCTTATGGGGGTGCTCGAATCGCGAAATCTTGACTTTCGCCGAGTCATCATTTGCAATATGAATGAGGCGAGTTTTCCTCCTTCAGCGGGACTGAATTCCATGATTCCGTTCAACATTCGCAGGGCCTTTGGACTGCCGGTACAGGAGCAAAACGATGCGATCTATGCTTACACGTTTTACCGCCTGTTGCATAGTGCAGAGGAAGTACATATGATCTACACGACGGCATCGGATCAGGGGAAATCAGTGGAAAAAAGCCGCTACATCCAGCAGATGGAAGTGGAGATGGGTCTGGACTCCAAAGAGGAAATGATTTTTGTGCCGATTGACCAAAAGTCACCGGGAGCCATCGCCATCCAAAAGGAACCCGAAGTACTTCAGCTTTTGGAGAAATATGTGGTCCGCGAGGATGGCACTTCCCAAACAGCCTTTTCACCCTCTGCCTTGAGTGTGTATTTGGATTGTAGGTTGAAGTTTTACCTGCACTACCTTGCTGGAATCAAGGAAAAAGAAGAAGTAAGCGAGGAAATTGATGCAGGAGTTTTTGGAAATCTAGCTCACTACAGCATGGAAAATCTCTATCTGGGTTTTATGGAGCGGAAAAAGAGGGATGTGCTGGAGCCCGGGGATTTCAAGGAACTGAAGAAAAACTGGGTTTTTCCGGCTATTGAAAAAGCCATTCGAACCTTTTATCATCTGGAAGAGGCTGCCGAAACCAAGCTCAACGGCCAACTGGCCATAGCCCGTGATGTCCTTCAGAAGTACATAATCCGAGTGCTTGAAATCGATGAGGAATCAGCTCCGTTCCGCTTGGTTTCTTTGGAAAAAGGAAAAGAATACCGGGCCAAACTGGAGATCGAAACGGAAAAAGGTACCCAAAAAATCTCGCTGAAAGGGATCATTGACCGGGTGGATGAATTTAATGGAGTGATCCGATTGATCGATTACAAGTCGGGAGGAGATAAAAAGGAGTTTCCGGATATTCCCTCACTCTTTGACCGGGATCACAAAAACCGAAACAAAGCCGCCATGCAGACGATGTTTTATGGCTTGCTTTACCAATCGACCATTTCCCAAAATACCTTACCGCTCAAGCCGGCAATTTTCAACCTGAAGGAGATTTTCTCGGAGGATTTCAATCCCTATCTGCAACTGAGAGAACCCCGTAAATCCGGAATCGAATTGACAGACTACCGGGATCATCAGGAAGAATATGTGGCCGGATTGAAAGGACTTTTGGAAGAACTGTACGATCCCGACGTTTCTTTCTCCCAAACCGATGATCTGAAAAAATGCGAGTATTGTGCATACAAGGAGATTTGCGGGAGGTGAATTCAGTTTGCTAAGGTCAGTTTGCAGGAATGGCAGTAGCTAGGACCAAATCTTAGCTCTTTAGTCTATTTCTTGTTTCATCAATATGCCTTGGTACATCGAATTGATTTTTGGCATTTCTGTAAGAAATCCAAAAGCTTTCGCTTTTTCTATCAATTTCTCAGAAACCAATTGATCCAAGATCCAAAAAATTCCATGGTAGGGAAGGTTGAGTTTGCTGGCAAAGTCACGCACCAGTTTATCACTACTGATCACGATAGCTCCACCCAGTTTTTTGGCCAAATAGATCACTGATCGGTCTTCTTGGGATAATCCTCGTGGGAAAGGAATCTTTTTCATTTCTTGAAAATCCCCATCTTCGAGATTGTGAACCTGTAATTTCCCTACGGATTGGTAGGCTTCCAAGACTTGCTTTTGCTCCAGAAACAATTCATTGATTACGGCGACAGTTGTATGCAACTCAAGATCAAGCTGGAAAAAAGCAGTGATCATGTCTAGCTCGATCAGGTCTATAAAAATACAGGCATCGGTAACCGCTACTCGCATCAGATTACCATATTTTCCTTTCTAAATTCAGCCAGTTTCTGATTCTTAAGCGCCGCTGCCTTGCTCATAGAGATGAAGTCTTCTGCTAAAGCCCGGAAAAGCAGTTGGGAGAAGCGGTTAGAATGCTCAGTACCCACAAAGTCTACGGGCTCGGTTTTCCGATAGCCCAATTGATTAAAGACCGCATAAAACTGCCTGAAGTAATTATCGGATATCAGGCCTAAATTCTTGGCACGAAAGACCAAGGCTTGCATAGAAATTCCATACTGCTGCTTGATGGCACCCAGCTCGTTAAACGAAAGTTTGCTTCTCTTTCCACCTAATTCATTTTTTAAAGTTTCTGCAGGAATCAGCATGGCAGTGGCAAAGGCATGGCAAAACTTCTCCTTCTCTTTTTCAGGATGATGATTTACTTCCAAGAGCAAATGCGCCAACTCATGCAAAGCAGTAAACCGCTTCCGGTCAGGCACATCCTTCAGCTTGGCCTTATTGAGTACAATTAAGGGAATGTTTTTACCATTTACCCAAGTACAAAAGCCGTCAAACTCCTCGGTGAATTCAATTTCCAAGACCTTTACATGGTGGTCTTCCAAAAGTTCGATCACGTTGGAAAGTGCACCGGTGCCCAATCCCCAATGGTTTCGTAAAGTCTGTGCTGCTTCTTCTATGTCCTGCTGAGAACTAATGGATATATGGGAGATGGGATTTTCAAACCGAGTCTCAATTCCCAGAATCTGTTCCAGTTCCAGATATCTGCCCAATTCGTCTTTTGCGATTTCCACGATGCGGGTTCGCTCCTTTGCTGGGAATAGATTCATTTTGAGGTGATCCTGAATATCGATTTCCAATACTTGATCGGAGAAAAAGTAATCCGGTCGCACGCCCAATGCCTCGGAAAGGATTCCGATCATCTCACTGTCGGGGATGACCTGCCCCAACTCGTATTTACTCAGGGATTGCTTGGTGATCCGATTTTCGATTTTGTCAGCCAAGCCTTGAAGGGAAAGTCCATTCATCAGGCGGGCTGATTTGAGGCGGGTAGAAAAATTTTTCAACCTATTTTCAATTTGGTGCATTTATCAATTTTCCTGGTTGACAAATTTAAAATAAATGGCACAAAACGTCAATCAATATAAAGCTTATCACTTCCTATGTTTATAACACATTTCTAAAACATTAGGATTAAATTTCCCCGTCTTCGGGATCAATAGGAACGAAAAAAAATGGTAAATTCATACTAAATACTTCAGGTGCAGATTGGCTATCAGATTTTTTTGATAAAAGATCGAAAGTCTAACCAAATCAAGTAGGTATTAATCATTTTTTGACAAAATTTCACTTTAAAGTAAAATAATGTAATTTTGAGCCTCTTCTTTTAGATGGAATTTGAATTAGTTAAAATTGAAGAATTAAGCGGGAAAAAGGCTTCCATTTACACAGTCTTGCTTTATGATGAGGATGACTCTCTTTTTAATCGGTTTCTAAATGAAAATTCAATTACATTTAAAAGTGAAATATTGGATATCCTTTCAAGATTAAGGACTATTGCCAACAAAACTGGAGCACGAGAAGGATTTTTCAAATTAAATGAAGGAAAGCCAGGCGATGGAATTTGTGCCTTGTACGATCAACCGGGAAGTAATCTCCGTTTATACTGTATCAGATTT
>CAYONF010000018.1:0-27032 GCA_964405255.1 uncultured Limnohabitans sp.
AGTTTGGGGAGAAGGAGTTTTGATTCAATTGGGAGTTTAAAAATTCTATTCAATTCCTTTTTTTACCCGGTTTATAAATCTTTGCTCCATTCTTAAATAAAAAACCTTTTTGTGGTATTCCACTTTTTATCTTTAGAACCGAATCCAATCAATCGCATGATGAGAAATAACCTGATGAATTTTTTGGCCCTAGGGATGGGTGTCTTACTTTTTTCATGTCAACAGGAGGTTAAAAAAGAGGAAGTGAAAGCTCCTGTCAAAAAGGTGGATATCGCCGAAATCGAAGCAGGAATCAAGGATTTCATTGCCGCGAAGACTGCCGAAAACGCTGGGGTTTTTCCGGTAAAGGACGAAAATCATGACCTCAAAATGAAGCTGGTACGGGTCCACACCGAATACCTTTCCAATCTAGGCCCGAAAAGTCATTTTGCCTGTGTGGATCTCGTCGATGAAAGTGGAGATGTCTACGATGTGGACTTTTTTATGGAAGGTGATCCTGGAAGTATGACTGTCACACAGACGACCGTACACAAACTGAACGGAAAGCCTTTTTACAGTTGGAAGCAAAAAAAAGAAGATAAAACCTGGTATCGCGTGCCGTTAGAACAATCAAACAACAGCCTGCTTGGCGTAGTGGAAGGAAAGGATTCCTTCGAATTTTATTATTCCGTTCAGATTCCCCAGTTGGAAGGCCCAGCCAAAATGTGGATTCCGATTGCTGAGTCGGATGACTTTCAGGAAGTGAAAGTCCTGGAAATCCAAGTTCCCGGGAAGTCCAAAAACCTGGATGAAAAGGTGTACAACAACACCATCTTGTATTTGGAATTGGGGCCGGAGGACAGCGGCAAATCGGTGGATATCAGTTATGCAGTCAATAGAAAAGAGAAAGGTCCCTATGAATCTCAGGAGCCTGATCCAAAGGTGTACTTAGCCTCCAATATTTTGATGCCAAAGGGTGGAAGGTTTGAAGAAATCGCCAAAGAGGCTTTGGGGCCAAAAATCAATGAAAGTCATCTGATCCAAGCCAGAGCGCTTTATGACTACATCATTGACAACATGCGCTACATGAAGTTTGGGGATTTTGGACGTGGAGATTCCAATTACGCCTGCGATTCCAAGACCGGTAATTGTTCGGAATTCCACTCTTTCTTCATTTCGCTAGCTAGATCGGTAAATATTCCTGCCCGATTTGCGATTGGAGCGTCCATACCTTCTGATCGCAATGAAGGAGGAATCGATGGATATCACTGTTGGGCGGAGTTTTATGCCGATGGCAAATGGTGGCCTGTGGACATCAGCGAAGCCAATAAATACACCGCATTGGCCACTTATTACTTCGGCCGTCACCCTGCAAACCGAATTGAATTGAGTCGGGGAAGAGACTTGCAAGTCAGTCCGGGACCTACTTCTGGTCCGATTAATTTTCTTGCCTACCCTTACTTGGAAATTGATGGCAAGGAAGTGAAAGCTCAGTCTAGATTTAGTTTTCAGAGAAAGTCGGATTCCTGAAGAAATTCAGATCAAAAGGGCTTTAGGTTAAAATGACCTATTAAACAGAAAAGGCTGCCTCAGGCAGCCTTTTCATCTAAATCCTTTTTCAAGTTATTGAGCAGCAGTAGTATCGGTAGCTGTAGTATCTGCAGTTGGATGCTCACCGCCGCCGGCAGGATGCTCACCACCTTCGGCAGGATGCTCTCCGCCTTCGGCTTGCTCAGTTGTAGCTTCTTCTTTTTTACCCCCGCAAGAGGTAAGGGTAGCAGAGAAAAGAACACCTAAAGCCAGCATCATCACTGCAATTGACTTGAATCTGTTAATTGTTTTCATTTTTTAAGAGTTTAAGGTTGGGTAATTATTAATGAAGATTTACAATCGAGTTTTGTTTTAATTCATTTGATTTCAGCAGGTTAATTTTTTTAGGCATTCGAAGATGAATGACAAGAGATGACCCTACCGTGATCAAACCTGTTAAAATAATTGCAGATTTTATGCCAAATAAATCTGCAGTGATTCCTGAGAGGATTGCCCCGATTGCATAGCCCAAATCCCGCCACAATCTGAAGGTACCGATACTTTCCGCCCGTTGCTTAGGATGAGTGGCTTCGGCTATCGCAGCCAAGAATGTCGGATATACAATGGCTGTTCCAATTCCCAAACTTACGGAGATGAGGACCAGCATCGGGTATCCTTTTGCCATAGGCAGGAAAAGAATGGCAATCCCCTGAGTAAACATGCCCCAGAAAAGAAGTGTTTTTTTGGGGAAAAGGTCAGCCATTTTTCCGGTGAAAAGCTGGCTGATTCCCCAAACGGAGGGGTAAATTGCCGCGATTAAACCAATTTGGTCGAGTCCAAAATTAAAGGAAATCAACAAGACAGGCAGGAGTCCCCAGATCATCCCGTCGTTCAGGTTGTTTACCAATCCCGCTTGAGTGATGGAGCTTAGGGCTTTGTTACGAAAAGTGGTCTCCCAAAAGATTCCTTTTTGCCCCGTTTCAGTGTGCTTGCCGGATTCAACTTCCACATGCTTTCGGGTGTCCCGGACAAAAAGCACGGTGAGAACCAATCCAATCAAAGCCAGGATTTCACCTAAGAGAAAGGGATAAGGCCGGACTCCATATCGCTGGGCGATAAAGCCACTGAGAAAGGCAAAAATCCCAACCGCAAAATATCCGGCAAATTCATTTAGCCCCATGGCAAAACCTCGGTCCTTTTCCCCAACCAGATCAATTTTCATCACCACAGTACTGCTCCAGGCTAATCCCTGACTGATTCCCAAAAGGATGTTGGATGCGATGACCCAGTTCCAACTACCGGTAAAAGCAAAGATCAAGGGGACGGGAAGTGCGATGATCCAACCAAGGGTAAGCAGGTTTTTTCTGCCAAATCTATTGGCTAAGCGACCGGAGAAGTAGTTTGCAGCGGCCTTGCTGATGCCGAAAGCGGTGATGAAAGAAAGGATGGCAACTTTGGATTCCAGCCCGAAGATTTCTGTGGCAAACTGAGGAAAAATGGATCGTTCCAAGCCGATCATCGCACCGACAAAGCCATTAATCAAGACAAGCAGGGAAAACTGTTTCCAGTTTTGCTTCAAGCCAAGTACAACTTGAGAATCTGGGTTTTTCATCGAACAAAGGTCCTGCAAGCAGTTTCCCTGTCCTTTTACATTTGTTAAAAAATCAGCGCTTGGCTGCCCTGATCCGGCTGAGACTTACTTGGGTGATACCCAGGTAGGAGGCAATAAATTTCAGCGGAATCCTTCGGATCAGGTCCGGCTTTTTCTCCAAAAGTTCGGTATAGCGCTCCTCTGCCGTGTGAAATTGGATGGCTTCCATTCGGGTGACCGTATGCACATACGCTTGCTCGATGATTTTCCGAAACAAGCGCTCGATTTCGGGGAAAACATCAAAGAGTGAGAATAGCCGATCGGCTGGTATCCCGATGAAAACGGTATCCTCCAGGGCCTGTATAGCCTTAAGACTGGGTTTGCCGGTAAATAAACTTTCGGCTCGGATAATCAGGTCGTTTTCAAAAGCAAAATACTCCGTGACTTCAATGCCATCTTTCAGGTAAAAAATCCGGGCAAGCCCTTCTTTGACAAAATAGATGGTCTTGCAGCGTTGTCCGATTTCCTGCAGGTTTTGATTTTTGGGGATTGGAATGAGCGTGCTAATGGAAAAAACAGCATCGACAGCACTGGCAGACAAAGGATGGATTTTCCGTAAAAAATTCGAAAAACCATCCAGCTCAGACCTTTGGCTCATACGCGTTAAGGCTATTTCAATACTTGTTTCACCAGTTCTCTTTTCACAAAAACAATAAAGAACCAGGAAATCCAGCCTACCAGGACTCCGATGGTCGCACCTAAAACGATATCAAACGGGTAGTGGACACCCAGGTAAATCCGGGTATAACTCACCACAATCGCATAGAGAAAGAGCCAACGGAGGTTTTTTACTTTTCCTCTCAATTTCAGGTTGAGAAATGTGGCCATCCCAAAGGTGTTTGCAGCATGGGATGAAACAAATCCATACAGTCCCCCACAGCGCTCGTAATTGTGCATCAGACCTTCCCAGCGGGGATCGTGGCAGGGTCTCAGGCGCTCCATCAATGGCTTGAGAAATCCAGAGGTAAACTGATCCGCGATCAAAATGGTCAATGCCACTCCGCCCAATACCCACCAGGCATTTGCTCGATCCTGCTTAAAGATCCGGTAAATCAAATAGGCGTACAAAGGAATCCATGTGACGGTCAGGGTCATTTGATACATGATCGGATCCAGCCAATCTGCATGGAAGGAATTCAACCAGAGGAAAAGATCCTCATCCCATTTTTTCAGCGTCTCTATCATCCCTCAAAAGTTAACCAATCGATGTCTTTTTTCAGGTGTTTCAAGGTGAAATCCTCAGCACTTCCAGCTTTAGGTTCATGCATGTAGGTCCACTCAGCCTGTGGAGGCATACTCATCAAGATGCTTTCAGTGCGCCCATTCGTGTCCAATCCAAACTTTGTCCCGGCATCCCAGACCAGGTTGAATTCCACATAGCGTCCTCTTCTGAGATTTTGCCAGGCTTTTTCTTTTGTACCAAAAGAGATTTTGGAATTTTTCTCCATGAAGTAAGAATAGACTCTTGGGAAAAGCCTGCCGATTTCCAGGCTGAAATCCAAAATCTGCTGGAAATGATCATCAGATGTTGCGGTCAGGCGGTCGTAGAATATTCCTCCCACACCCCGGGTTTCGTTTCGGTGTCGGATAAAAAAGTAATCATCCGCCCAGGATTTGAATTTGGGATAATATCCGGGATCAAACTGATCACAAACTTTTTTGACTTCCTGATGGAAATACTTCGCATCCCGGGAATCAATGTAATGAGGGGTCAGGTCGATGCCGCCGCCAAACCAATGAACGCCATTTTCCATCTCGAAATACCGAATATTCATATGAATAATTGGCACCATCGGACTGAAGGGATGGAGAACAATCGATACACCCGTGGCATAAAAATCTGACTTTTCTAAGCCCAGTTTGTGAAGAATTTTTTCCGGCGTTTGGCCGTGCACCGCAGAAAATGCCACGCCTCCTTTTTCGATGATGGCACCGTTTTCAAAAATCCGGGTTCTTCCTCCGCCACCATCAGTACGCTCCCAGCGATCCTCTTTGAAATTTCCTTTTCCGTCTCCCTGCTCCAATCCCGCGCAGATATGATCCTGCATTTGCTGGTAGATCAGAGCGATTTCTTCTTTTGTTTTTCGACTCATTGGTATGGTTCAGAAAGGATATCCTATCCCAAAATTAAACACGGTTTGTCCTTTGACTCCAAATGGTCTCTGGAAACTGATATTATCGAATACCCAGCGCTCACCTTCAGGTTTGGCCGGATCCACAGCTTTGGTCGCCAAGTCCAGACGAATGACCAAGAAGTCAAAGTCCATTCGCAGGCCAAATCCGGCTCCAACTGCAATTTCTTTATAGAATCGATCAAATCTAAAGTCTGCCCCCGGTCTTGCAGCATCGTAGCCGATCATCCAGCTATTGCCTGCATCTATGAAAAGAGCCATATCAAAATAGCCGAACAATTTTCTTCGGTATTCCAACATACTTTCCAGGATCATCTCAGCCGGCTGTTCGTTGGTGTAATTGTATTCTCCGCCTTCACCAGTCTCGGGAACAGAACTTCCTGGCCCGAGTCTTCGTGCCTGCCAGGCCCGGATGCTGGTTCCTCCCCCTGCGAAAAAGTATTTTTCGTAAGGTAAAATACCCGCACTGACTCCATATGGTCTGGCCCAGCCGAAATTTAGACGATAGGCAAAGGTTTGTTTTTGATTGACAGGATAGTACCTACGGAAATCCACTTGAGTTTTTACCCATTGGAAATTGGCGTATTCAATCCCCGGTTCATCGTTACTCTGCACATCAAAGAAGTTCAGGGTGGTTCCGCCGCTTTCGGCGAACAAGCGCAGGAGGGAAGCCTTCTTTGTTTTGAAATCTCCGTACTTATTAAAGTTTATAATAGTTTGACCTGAGAAGCTGCTGATGAACGAAGGCAAGAAAGACCAAATCAGGTTGTTTCCTTCATTCTGCAAATCTTCCAGAATCTGCAAAAATTCGGGTTGGATCGTCGGAGTTCGGATATAACTCAAGTCCGCGGCATTGATGGTAAAGCTTTGTCGGTTGTTGCGGGTGGCCCAAGTGTACGCCAGCAAGCCATTGATCGAATTTCGGATGTATTCCGGTCTGTTGGTGTAAGTGTAGCCAAATCGGACACGAGTGTTGGGATTGAAGCGACCAAATCGTTGAAGAGAGGTAGGTGCAAATGGAATCAAAAACCTTGGGAAAATTACCGAAACAGACGTGCTCAGCTCGCTGCTTTGGTAGACGCCTTGGTCCGTGGCAGATGCCACCCCTTCCAATCCTGCCCTGAAGTTAAACTCCAAAATCTCTCCCGCACGGAAGAAATTGCGATTTCGTAACGCAATACTGAAGAACGGTCCTGGAAGCTGCTCGGTGATGGTTAGCCCCAATTGGTTGGTAAGCTGGTATTTTTGATTGGGTTGGGTGAATATATTCGCCGTCAGTGAGGTGCCAACTGTATCAAAGGATATGTTGACAAATCGGAAAAGGTCCAAGTTGCTCAAGGCTCGTTGCGTTTCAATGGCCGAAACACGGCTGTAAGGCTGGCCCGTTTGGAATAAAATTCGTGAAGCCAGCACCTTGGCTGAATACCGATCCCGATAAAATGAGAAGTGGATATCTCGATATACTTGCTGGATTCTCCGGTCTGCAAACTCATTGTTTGGGGGGTTGATTCGAAAAGTGACCGAATCAATGGTGTAGACTTCGTGCTTTTCGGTGAACACCGGCTTTTGGATCACCTGTTCCAGTTTGATGGTTTTCGCACTGGTATCCTGGTAGGCAATGTAATTGATGTAGGATTTGGAAAACATGTAGAAACCGTTGTTTTTCAACAACTCCTCGATTCGGTTTCGTTCTCCGCTGATGTTGTCCTGCACATAGGGTTCCCCTTTTTTGATCAGGGAAGAACCTGCCGTTTGATTGAGTAGCTTAAGAATTTCGGCGTTGTCTGACTTGGTATATACCGAATCCAAAATGTAGGGTTGGTTTTCCTTAATCTGGTAAGTCAGAAAGGCCTTTTTCTTTTTGGTTTCTACTTCGAAGTCCACTTTCGCTTCAAAAAATCCATGATTCACCAGATAGCCTCTGAGGTTATTGACCGAGGTCTTTGTCTTGGCGCTATCCAGTATCACTACCGGATTGCCTGTCCGCATCACCGCATTTCCATATTCTAGCTTTTTCTTCAAGCCGTCAATTTTGGATTCGAGTTTTTCCTGACGCTTCCTCAGTTTTTTATTTTCTGGTAGAGAATCACGTTCAATTATGATTTGATCCAGCTCGGAGGTGGCTTCTGCCATTTTACCGGCCACCTTGGTACTGTCGTAGAAATTTTCCCCGATTCGGTAGATCAATACTCCAACTGAGGTGCCAAGAAATCGGGTATTGGGTTCTTGTTCGAGGAGTCCGTAAAGTGCCTCTTTGTTTGACTTTTCTACTCCTTTCAGTTCATTTTCATAGACGACGTATTGTCCATCTTGGAGATCCTTGGTCAATGAGCAGCCAAAGCAAATCCCCAGCAGAGCTATAAAAAGTATATATTTGGAAGATTTCAAATCGGAATAAGCTGAAGGGATGCTGAGCAAAAATACAGTTAAGTTTATAAAATCCTTACATCAAAAAAAATACCGAAGCGAGAGCGGAATGTTCTTTGTAGAAGGTGAAAAAAGTGTTCTGGAAGTACTTCAGTCGGATTTTTCGGTAGATCTGCTTTTGGCCACGGAGCTGTTTTTGGAAACACATCAAAGATTGCTTAGTTCATTTCGTGGAGAACTCATTTCGGTAACTAAAAATCAACTCGAGCAGGTGGGGCAATTCCAGTCGAATGACTCGGCCCTCGCGGTGGTGCAGATGAAGTCCAACCAGGCTTTTGTACCAGATGGGAAGGATATGATTTTGGCCTTAGACGATGTCCGGGACCCCGGCAATCTCGGCACGATCATACGGGTGGCAGATTGGTTTGGGATCAGACTGCTGGTTTTTTCTCCTCAAACTGCTGAATTCTACAATCCCAAGGTGATCCAGGCGACGATGGGTTCATTTACCCGGGTTCAGTTTTTTTATGAAGATTTGGCAAACGTGATGGATCGTTGGAAACTCCCGGTTTATGGAGCTTTTTTGGATGGGGAAAACGTCCACAAACTCCAAAAACCAGCTCCGGGAATTTTGTTGATGGGTAATGAATCCAAGGGAATTTCTCCGGAAATGGAAAAAAAAGTGACTAAAAAAGTGACGATTCCCGGTTTTGGTCAGGCAGAATCCCTCAACGTAGCGATTGCCACTGCAATTCTTTGTGACAACTTCAAACGACTGATGGGCTCATGATCCACAAATTGGCCCAAACTCTCAATCGGGTTGGAATCAATGGATTTTTACTTGGGCTCTTTGTTGCGATTGGGTTGGCTTCCATTTTTCCGGAGGTGGGTTCGGAAGAATCTGGTCTTCCATGGAAACCAGTCATCAATGTGGGAATTGCGCTGGTATTCTTTTTTTACGGAGTCAAACTCAATCCCGAGCAACTTAAATCCGGCCTCTCCAACTGGAAACTACACTTGCTGATTCAACTTTCGACTTTTTTGATTTTTCCGGTTTTGGTCCTCTTTCTCCTTGAAATGATGCCCTGGATCGATCCTGACTTTCGATTGGGCATCAGCTATTTATCAGCTTTGCCATCCACGGTCAGCGCTTCGGTGGTAATGGTTTCGATCGCAGGAGGGAATCTTCCAGCTGCTATTTTCAATGCCAGCATCTCAAGTTTGTTTGGGGTGATTTTTACGCCAGCCTGGATGGGGTTTTTGTCAGATTCTGCTCAGGGCGAGGTTGATTTTTGGTCCACGCTCGGGGAGCTCTCCCTAAAGGTATTGTTTCCGGTTTTTTTCGGAATCTTGTTGCATGGTTGGCTTTTTCCAAAGTTGAAGTGCGTTTTGCCCAAGTTGAAATACGTGGATCAGACCGTCATTATGATGATCGTTTTCACCTCCTTTGCGGAGTCTTTTGCCCGGAAAATTTTCTCATCCTATCAATTCCCCACACTTTTGGCAGTGGGAGGGACTATGCTTGGTATTTTTCTTTTGGTCCTGCTCTTGCTGGAGGGAATCAGCAGAATGCTTAAGTTTTCGATTCAGGATCGAATTACGACTCTTTTCTGCGGTTCCAAAAAATCCTTGGTCCACGGAGTGGTGATAGGAAAAATTATTTTTCCGGATCCGGCAGTCTTGGGATTGGTCCTACTTCCTGTTATGCTCTATCACATCCAGCAGTTGGTTTTAGGAAGTATGCTTGCCGGATATTTTGGGAATAAAAATAGGGCAGAGGATTAAGGATATCCTGATGATCAAGCTGTTTGCAGGTTTGTGAAGTTGTGCTTTTCTCATCAATACCCTACTATTGTGTGCTTTTTATTTCCACCAATTCAATTTAAAAAATGATGAAGAATCTCTTTCTCTTTTTTCTGACGCTGTTTTTCCTTTGGGCTTGCGATTCGAAGCCTTCCCAAGAAGTTGAGATTGAAGCAGAGCTTAACGATATTTTTGATTCCCTAAGGGTAGTTCCGGATCCTGATCCGACAGATCAGATTGCAGGAGACCAATACTTGATCGATGCTTCTTCGGCCCAGACAGCGGATTTGGTTCGGGATCGTTTAACTCAGCTTCATGCTGAAGATTTGAAAATAAATGTGGTGGATTCTTTGAGCCGAAAATTCATTTTTTTTGAATTTGACCTCAATGGAGATGGCAGCAAAGAGATTTTTGTAGGATTGACTGGACCCTATTTCTGTGGCTCGGGAGGTTGCACTCAATTTTTATTAAATGCCAAGGGAGAGGTGATTTCCAAGTTTACGGTGTCAGATTACCCTGTTGTGGTTTCCACTGAAAGGACCAATGGTTGGTTTGACCTGTATATGCAAAGTGCGGGAGATTTCAGAATTCTAAAGTTTGACGGGAAAACATACCCCGGCAATCCATCGATTTTACCCAAATCCGAAACTATTCCGGGGGACGGGTTACCGCGAGCGCTTGATTTTATGAATGACAACTATCCTTGGTTTAGATTTTGAGTGGGTTCGTCATTTTTTGATGGCTTGGCAGAAAGTTCATCCGGAACTGTTTTGAGATACAAATCTCGCTGTGGAAATGGAATCCGGATGCCGTTTTGCTTAAACAGTTCATTTGCCTTGCTGATCAGCTCACCTTTGACGAATGGATAATCCAAGTATGAATTGACCCATATCGTCACTTCCAGATCAATACTGCTGTCTGCGAATTCTACAGGCACCACTCGCGGAGCCGGGATCATTCTGATTCTCGAATCCTCCGAGATGATTTCTTTGAGCAGACTGATCGCTTTCTCCAGATCTGACCCATAAGCCACACCGATTACTACGCTTAACTTACGTCCTTTTCCGGTGGTCCAATTGATCAATTGCTTGCTGATCAAGTCCCCGTTTGGAATCACGACAGTGGATCCTTCAAACATATTCACCACACTGCTTCGAAAACCGATGGATTTCATAATTCCGGGTCTGCCTTCAATTTCGATCAAGTCCCCGACTTTGAGGGTGTTTTCAAAAGCGATAATCAGTCCGCTGACCAAGTTATTGACCAATCCTTGCAAACCGAGACCAATGCCCACGGAAAGTGCTCCCAAAATGATGGTGATTTTGTCCAGCGGAATCCCTGAGGCTGCAAAAGCCAAAAACAAACCGAGTGAAATGACAAAGATCTGAACCAACAACAGCCAGCTTCCAAAGCTGATTCGCTTTCGCTGATCCTGCGAATTGCTTGCATCAGGGTCTGCGGAGAAAATGGACAGCAGACGGGATATCAGCACAGCTACGAACAGGATGATCAAAAAGACAAAGAGCCCGTTGATGGAGAATTTGTAGGACCCAACCATTCGCTCCTCGTTCATAAATTCGCTGATGCTTAGTGAAAGTTGAGAAAAGCTATAGAAATTTTTTCCCACAAGAATGACCCAGCCGAAGGTCAGAAAAGCATAAAAAATCCCCGGGGCTTTGTTTCCTAGTCGGTCAAAATTGATGAAAAACAGCTCCTTTTCCTGGTTGTGATAGATTTTGGTGGCAATAGCCAGCGCTTGATTGATCAGTCGGACTGTCCAGAGTAATAGGATGCCAACTACGATCCCGATGTATCCGGCTACCAAAAAGGACTTGGAAAGATTGAATCTTCCTGAGACATTGAGCACAAGGGAAATCAGCTCAAAGACCCCCATGAAGTAAATAAAATAAGCTATTCTGCGCTCCTTGAGCTGTTGAGTCCTGCTTTTGAACAATGTAAATCCCAGAAAAGCGATCCCAATCAAAGAGACTCCGATCAGAAGATATCGCTCGGTCACTGTAGGCAGAAGGACCATATTAAGGGAACCTGAAATCAGAAAAACCAAAACCGTGAAGACCCAAAAGACCAGCCAAAACCTGCTGAGGTAATTGAAGAAGATTAGGGTAAGCGCTAGGGATGAGATCAGCCAAAAAAACCAATGAAAAACAAACGGAGGATTGGGAAAGAAAAATTGAAAGAATCCCATAATTATCACCATTGACGAAAGCAGAGGGTTTTTCAATACGAGTTTTCCGTCATCATGTGAATCAAGGTCATTCAATTTTCCGGTGCGGTCTCGGAGTGATTTGAGAAAAATCCAAACACACAAAATCAAAAGACTCATTACCAATATCCTCGTTGAGTACAACTTCAGGTAGAAAATCAAGGCTATTTTTTCCTTGGCATGGGAATATGAAATGGCTTGGGTCAGAGTTCTTTTAAAAAATGGAGCATCCGGATTGGTTGGTATTTCTGCCTCCAGGATTCCTTTATTGAGGTATTGCCGTTTTGATTCCAGCTTTTCAATTTCGGTGGTAAGATTAAAGACCATTTCATTGAGCGAGGTCTGGAGACTGTCCAGTTTTCCACTGAAAGTGGCAAGTGTATCATCTACAGGCTTGGTCTCTTTGTTGATCTCAATGAGGAGGTAGGCATATTGTCTGGTCTGGAGAGAATCTGATGGGAAGATGTAGAGATCTTTCTCTGCCCCGAGGGAATCAAGCCGATATTGAGAACGTCGGACAGCATTGGCATATTGATCTACTTTTTCCTTTTCCTCTTCCAGTTCATCCAACATTTCACGGAAAATGGCTGATGAAACCGTCAGATTCCTCTCGGTTAGTAATTCGGATTTCTCAGGTTGAACTTCACTGAGAATTTTTGGGATGAGTTCCTGAAAATCAGCCATCTTGGCTTTGATTTCCCCATATTCAATTCCCGTGTTGATCAAGCCTTTGACGTGGAAGTTTTCATTTTTAAGTGCTTCAATCAATTCATGCTGTCGGATGTAGATCTTTCGGTCATCAAATTTGCTTTGACTTTTTAGATATTCTTGATATCCTATTTCCTGTATTCTTTTTATAAATGCAGATTTGGTCGTAGTATCAGCATCTTGCTTTGTTTGAATTGTGTCAGGGCTGGAGACTTGATTTGCCTGTGAGGTGTCTTTGACTGCAACCGGCACTGAATCGACCCCCTGACTGAAGGAGTGTGTCGTTGAAAAGAGAAAAAAATTATAAAGGAAAAGGATCAAAAAAAATCTTTTGGGAAACACAAGATCAATAAGGTAAATCGAGGGTTTGTTTTCGCTCATAGTACTTCTTTGCAGCAAAGTTTTCCTAAACTAACTAAAACCAGAAAATTAACCAAAGTAAGCGAAGTCAGGGTATGAAATCCTGAAATGAGAAAAAAGAGCAGTAAAATCTGGAAATTAAAAATATTTATATTTGAACTAGAAGCAGGTGCTTCGAAATACAAAATCTTTATTCAAAGTTTAATCTATGAAAAAATTACTTAGTCTAGTTTTTATCTTCATTTCCCTGTGGGCTACAGGGAAATTGGAGGCACAGACCAAAAATGACGTGGTAGTCCTTGTTTCCGGTGATCGAAAGGAAGGAAAGGTCACTGGAATTTCTGAATCGCATGTCAAATTCCGTTACCCCGGAGAAGAGTTTGATTATGAGTTTGCAAAAGGAGAAATAGCTCAAATCGAATTTGCCAGTGGAAGAGTGGAGAAGTTTGCTCCAGCGTCGGCAGGTGATGGAAGTATGGCCACAGCGCCATCAGGACCGAAAAGCAATCCTGGGAGTTCTCCAGATCGGCACAACAAGATTGCGGTGCTCCCCTTTGAGTTCGTCTCAAATGATCCCGGCATGTCTCCCGAGTCGATGCGGACCTTGATTCAGAGTACGACTTCAAACTTGGTAAGAGATGAATACCGTACCTTGACGCTTCAAGATCCAATGACTACCAACGCAGTTCTAGGAAAAAATAATATCAATCATCAAAATATGGCTTCCTATACGCCTGACGAGTTGGCTGCGATTTTGGGAGTTGAATATGTCATTTATGGCACTGTAAATATTACCAACAAGGGAGCTTCTACCTATGGCTCGGCAGGTACTACTTACAAGGAAAAAGAGAATAACACCTATAACTCCAACAAATCTTCTACCAATACAAAAGGCTCTGCTTTTAGTTCTTCGAATTCTACCACGACCATCAATTATGACACAACGGTGGATTTCAGAATGTTTAATGACCGAGGCGACAACCTGTATTCACAGTCAAGACATGTTTTCGGGACGTTGGTGGATGCCTACAAAGACGGGATTTCATACATGGTCAAACGGACACCATTTGGATCCAAGTATGGAAAGAATTAGTGATTTTTAAAATCAAAATAGCCCGGATTTTCCGGGCTATTCTTTTACATATATTTTTTAATGAGTTCTTCTACCAGCTCTAAGTATAGCTCAGTAGCCTCGGATTTACTTTTACCTTTCAGGGAAAGCCAGCTGTTGTATTTGGCAGCGGCTTTGAAATCAAAGCCTCCGGGTCGTTCTCCCTCATTGTCTCCTTCTGTGGCCTGCTTATACAGCCCATAAAGTTTCAGTAGCTCTTCATTGCTTGGTCTTGTGGTGAATTTTTGGGTAAAGGCGACTGCCTCTTCTAGTGTAGTTGGCTTCATGGTAAACTCGTTTAGTGTTTTTCAGTTTCCAAATATGGGGCCAAAATAGAGTTTTTTGAATATA
Organism: uncultured Limnohabitans sp.; assembly: GCA_964405255.1. Classification (GTDB taxonomy): domain Bacteria; phylum Bacteroidota; class Bacteroidia; order Cytophagales; family Cyclobacteriaceae; genus Algoriphagus. The sequence goes on from CAYONF010000018.1 coordinate 14,217, forward strand.
TGGAAACAAAAAAAGCCATCCCTTTGACGAGATGGCTTTGATTAAATCTGTAGGATTAGCGCTTATTGATGAAAACGTAATCCCTTTCAGAAGCTCCCACGTAGACTTGACGAGGTCTTCCGATTGGTTCCTTTTGTTCTCGCATTTCTTTCCATTGTGCAATCCAACCCGGAAGACGACCTAAAGCAAACATTACCGTGAACATATCCGTCGGGATGCCCAAAGCTCTATAAATGATCCCGGAGTAGAAATCTACGTTTGGATAGAGTTTACGGTCAATGAAGTATTGGTCATTTAAAGCCGCATGCTCCAATTCCTTGGCGATGTCCAAAACCGGATCCTGAACTCCAAGTCGTCCCAAGACTTCATCTGCGGCTTGCTTTATGATTTTCGCTCTTGGATCGAAATTTTTGTATACACGATGTCCAAATCCCATCAAACGGAATGGATCATTCTTGTCCTTGGCTTTATCCAGGTATTTTTTGGCATCTCCACCGTCAGCCTTGATTGCTTCCAGCATTTCAATTACTGACTGATTAGCTCCACCGTGGAGGGGACCCCAAAGGGCATTGATTCCGGCTGAGATAGAGGCATAGATCGAAGCCTGAGACGAGCCCACCATTCTTACTGTAGAAGTAGAGCAGTTTTGCTCGTGATCTGCATGTAGAATCAATAGCTTGTCCAATGCTGAAGCGACTATAGGGTCTACCTCGTATTTCTCTGCCGGCAGTGCAAACATCATTTTGAGTAAATTGGAGCAATAATCCAATGTGTTATCCGGATAGTTCACAGGGTGTCCCACTTTGTTTTTCAAAGCCCATGCTGCAAAAGTTGGCATTTTGGCAAGGAGTCTGACGATGCTTAGATTTACTTCTTCCTCGGTCTGATTTGGATTGAGGGAATCTGGGTAAAATGCAGACAGGGAACAAATCAAGGAAGACAGCACTCCCATGGGGTGGGCATTGGAAGGGAATCCCGCCAAGATTTTCTTGATGTCCTCATGCACGAGCGTGTGCAGGGTGATTTCTCTGGTGAATTTGTCATACTCCGCCTGAGTAGGGAGCTCTCCGTAAATCAAAAGATAGGCGACTTCAAGAAAGGTTGATTTTTTGGAAAGATCTTCGATCCGGTATCCTCTATATCTTAATATTCCCTGCTCTCCATCCAGAAAGGTGATGGCACTTTTAGTGGCTCCGGTATTTTTGTATCCTGGATCGAGAGTGATCAGTCCAGTTACATCACGAAGTTTACCTACATCAATTGCGCTCTCATCTTCAGTTCCGGTGATGACCGGGAATTCAAATTCTTGCCCCTTATAGGACAGCTTGGCGGAGTCAGACATATAGATTTGTTTGGATTTCGATTTAATTTAAAAACTCTAAAATCGGCCTGAAGTTAATAAAACTGGCCATTTTTTAAGGATTTTATTCCACAAGTAGAGACAATATTATTCAGTTCAGTTTTTAAAAATGAAGTGATTAACTAAGTCTCTGAAAATAAAGTGGTTGTTAGGCTAGAAACCATAAAACCGGCTAATGATAGCGATAAGCTTGGTTTGGCCATGATAAAAAAAGCCCCGGAGGGCTTCTTTTAGTCACAGAAATGCTCGAATACTTCCACGAGATGATCGCCGATCATTTTGGCATTCCTTCCTTCGATGTGGTGCCGCTCGATGAAGTGAACCAATTCTCCATCTTTGAACAAAGCCATGGCAGGAGAGGAAGGAGGATAGGGTAGAACAAGTTCTCTCACTTTGGCTACAGCCTCCCGGTCATTCCCTGCAAAAACGGTTGCCAATGTGGTTGGTTTTTTCGCAGCATGCTCGACGGCATATCTCACGCCTGGTCTAGCAGCTCCTGCCGCGCAACCGCAGACGGAATTTACTACTACGAATGTGGTTCCTTTATGATTTGGACCCAAATGCTCTGCCACTTGCTCGGCAGTTCTGAATTCTTGGAATCCGACATTGGATAATTCTGCTCTCATGGGAGCAATCAGCTCTTCAGGATACATATTGTTGTGTGTTTATTTTCGTGTTTAAAGAAATCCTAATTCAAGTTTGGCTGCCTCTGACATCATGTCCTGAGAATAAGGCGGGTCAAAAGTTACCTCCACTTCCACATTATTCACTCCCTGAATCTGCTGGATCCGATCTTTCACCTCAGACGGGATAAATTCCGCTGAGGGACAGTTGGGAGAGGTCAAGGTCATTTGCACGTAAACATTGTTTACCGGATAGACCGTAATCTCGTAGATCAGCCCCAATTCGTAGACATCCACTGGGATTTCCGGATCATAGACTTGCTTGATGGCCATGACCACTTTGTCTCTCAGGGTTGTTTCTTGTCTGTTATCTACTGTGCTTTCCGTTTCCATTTTCAGGCATTTTGCTTGGTTTGAAAAGCCAAGGCATACAGTTTCATTTGCTTTATCATGGCTGAAAGTCCATTGGATCGCTGACTTCCGATGATGCTTCCCATTCCTATCCGCTCAATAAAGTTAAGATCTGCTGCTAAAATCTCTTCGGGACGCCGGTTGTTTAAAACCCGGATCAGAAGTGAAATCAATCCTTTGGTGATATCGGTGTTGGAATCGGCTTGATAGTGTACTTTTCCATCCAGTTCATCCGCTATCAACCACACTTTGGACTGGCAACCTTTGATGATGTTTTCTTCTATTCGATCATTCTCGGGAAAAGGTTCCAGATTGCCGCCCAATTCCATAATGTAGAAAATGGTCGACTCCTTATCATCTCCCAGAATTTCAAATTCTGAAACAATCTCGTCCTGTATATCTTTGATGCTGCTCATTTATTCTTAAATCTCGCGATCTGAGATACGCCTTCGGCAAGTTTTTCGATTTCTGATTTGGTATTGTAAACTGCAAAAGATGCTCTCACAGTTCCTTCGATTCCAAATCTTTTCATGAGTGGCTGGGTGCAATGATGTCCTGTGCGGACTGCAATTCCTTTGGCATCGAGCATTTGACCCACATCGAAAGGATGCATGCCATTGATGTTGAATGACAACACGGAAACCTTGTCCGAGGCTGTTCCGACAGGGATGAAGCCCTTGATGTCTTTCATCAAGTCATTGGCATGGGCTAGAAGAGAATCCTCGTGTGCTTTGATGGCAGGTTTTCCCAAAGATTTGATAAAATCCAAGGAAGCTTTGAATGCAATTACATCTGCGATATTTGGAGTTCCCGCTTCAAATTTGAAAGGAATGTCACTGTATGTGGTTTTCTCAAAGGTCACTTCTTTGATCATTTCCCCTCCTCCGAGGAATGGAGGCATAGCTTCAAGAATTTCTCTTTTACCAAACAATACTCCCAGCCCGGTAGGACCATAAAGTTTATGAGCAGAGCAGGCCAGGAAATCACAATTCAAATCCAACACGTCGATTTCCAAATGGGAGGTCGATTGAGCCCCGTCCAACAAAACCTTCGCTCCGACAAAATGAGCGGCTTCGATTACTTTTTTGACAGGATTGATGGTTCCCAATGCATTGGAGGCATGGACAATGCTTACCAGTTTGGTTTTTGGGGAAAGGAGTTTTTCAAATTCATCAAAGAGAATTTCCCCGGATTCATTGATGGGAATCACCTTAAGGATTGCACCTTTTTCCTCACATAACATCTGCCAAGGCACAATATTGGAGTGGTGTTCCATGGTCGAAATGATGATTTCGTCATCTTTTCCGATGAATTTTCTCCCAAAAGTCTGGGCTACCAAATTGATGCTTTCAGTAGTCCCTTTGGTAAAAATGATTTCGGCAGTCTCAGGGGCATTTAGAAATTCCCTTACCGCCTCACGGGTTTCCTCGTAGTAGCGCGTGGCCCTATCCGCCAAGGCATGTGCACCCCGGTGGATGTTTGAATTATCGTGACCGTAGTAGTTTCCCAAAGCGTCGATTACCGACTGAGGTTTTTGGGTGGTGGCAGCATTATCAAAATAAATCAGGGGCTTACCGTGTACTTCTTGGTGAAGTACTGGAAATAAGCCCCTGATTTTTTGGATATCTAAACTCATGGAATTAGAATTTGCTTCCCAATCGCTCCTGGATCAAGGAGACGCAGTAATTGTGGAAGCTTTCTTCTTCTATTTTTTCCAAAACTTCCCCGGCAAATGCATAAAGCAACAGTCCCTTAGCCTGCATTTTGTCTATGCCTCTGGCCTGAAGGTAGAAAAGTGCCTCCTCATCCAGCTGGCCTACGGTACATCCGTGAGAACATTTCACATCATCCGCCCAGATTTCCAATTGGGGTTTGGTATTTACGATGGCGTCTTCCGACAGAAGGATGTTATTGTTCTGCTGAAAAGCATTGGTTTTTTGAGCGTCTTGACGGACGAAAATTTTTCCGTTGAATACTCCCCGTGACTGATCTGCCAAGATGCCTTTGTACAATTCATTGGACTCGGCATGAGGGATGGTATGATCCACATTGGTGTGATTGTCCACGTGGGTTTTTCCATTGAGCAGGTAGATGCCGTACATATTTCCTTCGGAATTGCTTCCCAAAAGGTTCAACGTAAGGTTGTTTCTCAATAAGTCTCCGGACAGGGAAATGTTGACAGAAGTAAATCGGCCGTCTTTCTGAATGTCTGTTTCAATGTTGCTGACTTCGATGGCATTTTTGCCTTCGTTTTGAAGTCGGTAATAGCGGATTTGAGCATTCAAACCTCCTTTTACTTCCACTACTTTATTCACAAAATAGCTTGTTTCTCCAAGGCTGATGCTTTGATCCAGGAAAGTGACTTCAGAAAAGTCTCCGACTTCGATCCAAATTCTGGGTTGAATCACCTGTCCTCGGTTTGCCTGATTGAAGGAAAGCAAGAGAATTGGCTTTTCGACCTGGGTTTTCTTGGGAACTGAAATGAATATTCCATCCTCAAAAGAAGCTTGATTCAAGGCAGAGAAAGGATCTTTTGCGGGTTTTGCAATCGAGCCTAAGGCCAATTCGGTTTTTGCAGAAATCAGGGATATCTCAATTCCTTGGATAGGAGAGGAGAATTCAGGAAGGTATTTTCCGTTGGAAAAAACCAGAACATCCCCTTCAAACCCTTCGAAAAGTGCGGATTTAACTTGATCAGTTGTTACTTCAAACGGAATGGCAGCAGAAAATTCCGAAACGCTTTGCTCCAGCTTTTTGCCGATGTTGGTGAATTTATATTCTTCAGCTTTTGGTGCAGGGATTCCCTGTGCCAAAAAACTTTCTTTCGCCAGCAATCGGGCAGATTCAAAGTTTTTTGGAGCGGCGGCTAAAAGGCTGCTAAATGTATCTTGTTTAGTCAAGGTACTCATGAGTAGGTTTTTTGAAATCAGACAGTGGCAGCGGAATCAACTTCTTCTTTGATCCAGTCGTAGCCTTTTTCTTCAAGTTCCAAAGCCAGTTCTTTAGTGCCTGACTTCACGATGCGGCCTTTGTATAATACGTGGACGTAATCTGGTACGATATAATCCAGTAAACGCTGATAGTGGGTTACCACAATTGTCGCGTTTTTGTCTGATTTCAATTGATTCACCCCATTGGAAACAATGCGAAGGGCATCGATGTCCAGACCGGAATCCGTTTCATCCAAAATGGAAAGCGAAGGCTCAAGCATCGCCATCTGGAAGATTTCATTCCGTTTCTTTTCTCCTCCGGAAAAACCTTCGTTCAACGATCTGCTAAGCAGTTTTTGGTCGATTTCCACGAGTTTCATCTTCTCCTTCATCAGCGTCAAAAACTTCACGGCATCCAAAGGCTCTTGACCTCTGTATTCACGAACTTGGTTCACAGCTGTTCTAAGGAAGTTGGTGGAGGATACCCCCGGAATTTCCACAGGATATTGAAAGGCCAAGAAAACGCCTTCTCTGGCCCGGTCTTCAGGCGCAAGATCCAGAAGGTCTTTACCTTTGAACGTTACCTCTCCTTCAGCGACTTCATACTCTTCTCTACCTGCAAGAACAGACGCCAAAGTTGACTTGCCGGATCCGTTTGGACCCATGATTGCATGGACTTCACCTGCTTTTACTTCTAAATTGATACCTCTCAGAATTGGAGTTCCGTCAACAGAGGCATGAAGGTTTTTTATTGATAGCATGATTCTAATTTTTCAATTTTAAGATTTTCCAATTTTTCAATCAGATGTTTATCCCACAGACCCTTCAAGAGTCAGCGCCAGTAGCTTTTGAGCTTCCACAGCAAATTCCATCGGAAGTTGGTTTAATACTTCTTTTGCGTAGCCATTGACAATCAGCGCAACGGCATCTTCCGTAGCGATACCTCGTTGGTTGCAATAGAAAATCTGATCTTCACCGATTTTTGAAGTCGTAGCCTCATGCTCGACTTTGGCGCTAGGATTATTGATATCGATGTAGGGGAAAGTATGCGCTCCGCATCGGTCACCCATCAACAGCGAGTCGCACTGGGAGAAGTTTCTGGCGTTGTCCGCCCGCTTCATCACCTGAACTTGGCCTCTGTAGGAGTTCTGTGATTTTCCGGCTGAAATACCTTTGGAAACGATTCTTGATTTGGTGTTTTTACCGATGTGAATCATTTTGGTTCCGGTATCAGCCTGCTGGTAATTGTTGGTTACCGCTACTGAATAAAACTCACCGATGGAATAGTCACCTTTCAGGATGCAGGAAGGATATTTCCAGGTGACTGCAGATCCGGTTTCTACCTGAGTCCAGGAGATCTTGGAATGATCCCCAGCGCAAATTCCACGCTTGGTCACGAAGTTGTAAATACCTCCTTTGCCTTCTTTGTCACCCGGAAACCAGTTCTGAACGGTTGAATATTTAACTTCTGCATGTGCACCGGCATAGATTTCTACCACAGCCGCATGCAATTGATTTTCGTCTCGCTGAGGAGCGGTACAGCCTTCCAAATAGGAAACGTAGGACTCATCATCAGCTACAATCAGGGTTCGTTCAAACTGACCGGTATTGGCAGCATTAATTCGGAAGTAGGTAGAAAGTTCCATTGGGCATCGAACGCCTTTTGGAATGTAGCAGAAAGAACCGTCAGAGAAAACCGCGGAATTCAAGGCTGCATAATAGTTGTCAGTCATTGGAACTACTGAACCCAAGTACTTTTTGATCAGTTCGGGATGTTCTTTCACGGCTTCGCTGAAAGAGCAAAAAACGATTCCGAGTTTACCCAAAGTATCTCTGAAAGTGGTAGCTACCGACACCGAGTCCAACACCGCATCTACGGCGATTCCCTGCAATCTCTTTTGCTCATTCAAAGAAATGCCTAATCGCTCATAAATTGCAATCAACTCTGGATCTACCTCATCCAGGTTTTTGGTTTTTTTAGCCTGCTTCGGTGCGGAGTAGTATCGGAGAGCCTGAAGGTCAATTTTTGGATAATGAACGTTGGCCCATTCTGGCTCGGTCATGGATTGCCAGGTGCGAAATGCTTTTAACCTCCATTCCAAAAGCCACTGAGGTTCTTCTTTTTTGGCTGAAATCCAACGGATTATATCTTCATTCAGTCCAATAGGAGCCTCATCGGCTTCATAATTGACCGACCAGCCATGTTCATATTCCTTTGAAGTTAATTCCTCTAAAATTGAGTTGTCTTTGCTCATGAGCCGAGTTATTTAGACTAATTACATTTTAACTGCGAATGTACAACATATAATGAAAACATATTGTTCGCCCTCATTTGAAAAATCTATGAGGGATGTAAAATCTTTAATAAAATGGCCTTATTTAAGTATAAATGGAGGGATTAAGGCAAAAAAATAAAGTCCGTTTTAGCCGGACTTCATTTTGATTTTATACGAAAAGGGTGAAAAATATTTATCTAGATTTAATCTAAATAGAGTTATTTCTCCTTATCAAAGAACTGGATGGGTCTGTTGATGCTTTCTTCCAAGACAATTAAAGTTTCGGTTCTGTCGATTCCGTCCACTTTTTGGATTTTATCCAAAACCATGCGGAGGTGGTTAGTGTCTCGGCAAATTATTTTTGCAAAGATGGAGTAATTGCCGGTGGTGTAGTAAGCACTTACTACCTCAGTTATTTCTTTCAGCTTTTCTATGACATTGTCATACAGGGAGCTTTTCTCAAGGTAAATTCCCAGGAATGCCGAAATGTCATAACCCAGCTTTGAAAAATCGATATTTAGGGTAGCGCTTTTTACTATTCCCATATCCTCCAGTTTTTTCATTCTGACATGCACAGTCCCTGAGGAAACGAATACCTTCTTGGCGATTTCGGTATAGGGTGTTTTTGCGTCTTCGTTTAGCAGTGAGATGATCTTGAGGTCTATGTTATCGATATCTAAAATTTTGTCCATTTTCCTGTTGAGGATTTAGATGATTGTTAATGAAGGATGCGGTAAATTAGAGATTGTTCAAAATATTGCAAAATTATTTTTTCAATTTGTAATTAATGACAAAATACATTTACTTTGGGTCTATCAATTAAAAACAATTGAAAATTTGGTTTAGATTTATTTCATTGACAGATAAATCTGACATCGGTTAAAAAACCAAATATTTGATATTCAGTTAGAAAACTTTTAATCTCTAAAGTTATATTTGGGTTTATATTCTGAAAAGGGTCTTGCCGGTGGCAAGACTTTTTTGTTTGCATCTGGAAAAATTTAAAATACAAAAAATTGCATTTGAAAATTTTTAAAATGTATTTTTGGCCATACTTTTGCTCCTATGCAACACATGAAGTTATTCCGCAGATTTCTTTCTTTAGCTTTTTTGGGTCTAGTCCTGTCTTTTCCTCTTGAAAATGGGAAAGCTTTAGCTCAGCAAAATCCAGAGTCTGTGGCAGTAGAATTGCGTTCAGTTCAATTTCATAAGCTTAGTCTGAATAAGTTGTTGGCGGATTCAAGCAATGAGGAATTCACTAAACCTGAAGAATTAGAATTAACTCCACTTTCTCTTATCGAAGAAAATATTGCGAGAAATCTAAATTCTCATTGGGCTTGGCCGGAATATACCCTGGAAATGATCGACAGCTATTCACCGTTTTTATTCCGTACCAAGAAAAGTCAAGATTTGGATGAGGTTAAAATCCTTCTGGAGGTTAATTCAAAAGGAAGAGTTTCAGGGTTTGAAGTTTTAGGCGAATTGGATAAGGGGACAAAAGAGCGATTGGATTACATGATTCGTAAATTACCTGATTGTAAGCCTGTTCCAGGTTATCCAAGCTATACTCCTGAAAGATTTGAATTGACTATCAGAAAATAAGCAGACCAGTTAATCTGGTCTTTTTTTTAAGCGGTTGGACTAGCCAATTCTGGCTTTGTTACTTTTAATCATCCAACCTTCCTTTTCATGAAGAAAATAACTCTACTCACTACGGCATGCCTTATTTCAGGTATCTCAGCTGCTCAGGTCAAATCCTTTCAGCCCGAAAAGCTTTTTCCTGAAAAGAATGAAAAATCCAAATTTTATACGGTTTCAGGAGAACGCCATGGTCCTTCATTTTTTAAGAAGTTTGTCTTCCCTGAGGTGGAATACACGCCGGGAGAAAAACTCTCTTTCGATAAGTATCATACAGTAGAAGTCATGTACCACTGGTATGAAAAGTGGGCCTCCCTATATCCCGAAATTGTTGATTTGTATGTGATCGGCCAATCCTTTGAAGGTCGGCCCATTTATCAGATGACTTTGACCAACAAAAAAACCGGAAAGGATACCGATAAACCTGCTGCTTATTTTGAAGGAGGTCGCCATTCCGGAGAAATCACATCAAGTGAATCCATCCTTTGGCTGACTCAGCATTTGCTGGAAAACTATGGTAAAGATCCCGAAATCACAGCCTTGATTGATACCAAGGCCATTTACCTCCGTCCTCAAAATAATCCCGACGGGTCCAATATGTATCTGTTTACAGCACAGCGAAATCGAAGTACAGTCAGACCCTATGACAATGACCGGGATGGTTTGCTCGACGAAGATCCCGAGGAAGACCTAGACGGTGATGGAATCATGTACCAGATTCGAAAGAAAGCCACCACGCCGGAAGAAAAGGAGAAGGCCAACTTCATGATCGACCCAAAGGATCCCAAAGGAAGATTGATGAAACGAACTTTCCCCGGAAAAGGAGACTATTTGGTCTACACGGAAGGAATCGACAATGACGGAGACGGATCCTACAATGAGGATGGAATCGGCGGATTGGACCTCCACCGAAATTATCCCGAAAACTGGCGCCCCATGCCCGGTGGTGATCTCACCGGTCGGGGATTTACCCAAGGTGGGGCAGGTGAATATCCGCTCAGCGAAGTGGAAACACGTTCCACAGCACTTTGGGTGCTGAGTCATCCCAATATTTCGGTAGTCAATTCCATGGATACCAGTGTTCCCATGCATCTCAGACCGCCATCTACTTCCAAAAGTGCAGAGCGGATGTATCCACAGGATTTGGCTATTTATCAGGAAATGGACAAGCTGGGCTTATCCTTCACCGCCTATCCTTGGGCAGGTGATGTCTATGAAACCTATTCGACCCGATACAAGGTCAATTCGATGACCGGAGATCCGCTCAAGCCAGAGCCGCTTTTTGGTCATGGGCCAGATTTCGGGTATTTCTACTATGGCAGCATTTGGTATGGAGATGAACTTTGGAACAATGGCGCCATGAAAGACTATGACGGAGATGGAATCTACGACCAGTACGACGGACTGATGTGGGATGATGAAGCCAATGGAAGCAAGGGGTTCAAAGCCTGGACTCCAATGACTCATCCGGTGTTGGGGGAGGTGGAAGTCGGTGGATTTCATCCCAAATTCTTTTCACAAAATGGCCCTACTTGGCAATTGGAAGCCTGGGCCAAAAAGCAGGCACTGTTTAATCTCGCCATGGCAAAACGGCTTCCCCAGCTGACCATTGATGATTTGAAAGTCAAAAAACTTTCAGGAGGTGAATTTGAAATCACCTTGGAATGGACCAATACCGGTAAACTTCCCGTGGCACTCGAGCAAGCCAAACTGGTGAAAATTGTGCAGGAGGACCAAGTTTCGCTGGATTTCGACAAAGAACTCACCAAAGGCTACCAAAATGCCAAAGTCCAAATCACTTCTCCCAGTCTGTATGACAAAACCATCTATTCCGGATACACCGGAGTGGGAGAGAAAAAGACCGCGACTTTTAAAGTAAAAGTGAATGGGAATGAGTCTGTCAAAGGAAAAATCAGGCTTTCCTCTACCCGTGGAGGCTATTTGGAGCGAGAATTTACCCTAAATCAATAATTGATTACCATGAATAAATTGAAGCGTTTGAGCATTTTGCTCTTTCTTTTTCTGTTTTGGCAAAGTGGATTTGCCCAGCAGAAAAGATCCCTTACCCATGCCGATTACGATGGATGGGAGAGTCTTTCGTCTGAAAAAATCACCAAAAACGGTCAGTTTGTCGGCTACCAGATTTCTCCTCAGGATGGGGATTCCCGATTGGAGATTTTTCCGTACAAAAACCCAACTGATAAAACCCGGATACCAAGAGGATCTGCATTCGTGTTTACGCCGGATGATGCTTACGCGGTAGGCAAAATTGCACCGCAAAAAGACTCGGTGAGGGTCCTGAAGTTGAAAAAGAAAAAGGCCGATGACCTTCCAAAGGACAGTCTGTTCATCATGAATCTGGCCTCAGGCAAAATGGAAAAACTTCCCCGGGTGAAGTCATTCGCCATTCCGACCGAAAAGGGAAGCTGGATAGCCGTTCACTTTGAAAAGGATTTGCCCAAAAAAGCAGACCCGGCAGACTCCACCAAGAAGGCAGAAAAACCAAAGAAAACTGATGGCACCAAACTGCTGGTACGCTCCTTAGATGGAGCCAAATTCTGGGAATTTGAGCGGGTGAAAGCCTTTAGTTTCGCTCCAAACGGAGATTTTCTTCAATACACGTTGGCGGAAGAGGACACCTTGGACAATGCAGCTTTGTTCGTCTTGAACCTGGCTACCGGGGAAAGCAAACTGGTCCATGAGAAGATGACGACCTATTCCAATGTCACTTTTTCTCCCCAATCCAAACACCTTGCCTTTATTGCTACGGATGATTCGCTCAAAGCCAAAAAACCGGTTCATGCCCTTCATCTATACAACCTGGCTTCCGGTACAATTGCGCATCAAGTGACAAAAACCACCCCGGGAATTCTGGAAGGTGGAAGAATCAGCCCGGATGGGAATATTCGTTTTTCGGAGGATGAAAGCCGGATGTTTTTTGGCGCCGCTCCGGATTATATCGACTATGCCTACGCTAATGACACCACCATTTTGGATGAAGAGCGGGTGAGCTTGGATATCTGGGGTTGGCAGGATTCGGAGATTCAACCTATGCAATTGGTCAACCGGTCTTCCGAGGAGAAAAAGACCTACACGGCAGTCTTTGAAACCGGATCGGGTAAGGTAATCCAGCTGGCAAACCAAGAATTGGAAAATGTCATGTTGGAAAACAAAATCACCAAAGACTTCGCGCTCGCCTGGACGGACGATCCCTACCGAAGAGCCTACAGCTGGGACATACAAATCGGAAGAGACGTGTATTGGATGGATTTCAAAACAGGTTCCAGAACTCTGATTGAAAAAAATGCCTCCGGTTCGCCGAGACTTTCTCCTGAAGGAAAATACGCTTACTGGTACGATTCGCGGGACAGTGCCTGGGTCGCTTTTGACATTCAATCCCAGACAAGAATCAATTTGACCAAAGGACTTTCGGTTCCGTTCTTCGAGGAATTGCACGATTCTCCATCCTTGCCGGGCAGCTATGGTGCTGAAGGCTGGTTGGCCGGAGATGCCGCGATCCTGATCAATGATCGCTTCGACATCTGGAAAATCGATCCCAAAAATCCAGCTGCTGCAGT
>CAYONF010000018.1:27132-51846 GCA_964405255.1 uncultured Limnohabitans sp.
GAAAATCCGGATGTTTACCTGAGCGATTTGACTTTCAAAACCCTCACCAAAGCTTCCAACCTCAATCCGCAGCAGGGGGAAATTAAGTGGGGCAGTGTGGAATTGATTTCTTACCTGGCCAATGACGGGACACCCCTTCAGGGTTTGCTGTTTAAGCCGGAAGGCTTTGATGGGACTAAGAAATACCCGATGATGGTTTATTTCTATGAGCGAAATAGTGAGACCTTGCACAACTATCGCGCTCCTGCCCCAAGCCGCTCTACAATCAATATTCCTTATTTCGTAAGCAATGATTACCTGGTCTTTGTGCCGGATATCAAATATGACCTTGGTCTTCCCGGACCAAGTGCTTACAACTGCATCATCCCCGGTGTGCAGGCGGTGATTGCTAAAGGCGGTGTGGATATCGAAAATATGGCCATCCAAGGTCAAAGCTGGGGTGGCTATCAGGTTGCATATCTGATCACGCGAACAAATATGTTTAAAGCTGCAGGGGCAGGTGCTCCGGTGGTCAACATGACTTCGGCCTATGGCGGGATTCGCTGGCAAACCGGGATGAGCCGGATGTTCCAATACGAGCAGACTCAGTCCAGAATCGGGGGGACGCTTTGGGAAAAGCCAATGTATTACCTCGAAAACTCACCGCTTTTCACCATGGACCGAGTAGAGACTCCTGTGTTAATCATGCACAACGATGCCGATGGCTCAGTGCCTTGGTATCAGGGGATTGAGATGTTTATGGCCTTGAAGCGACTCGACAAACCTGCGTGGTTGCTTCAATACAATGGCGAGGACCATAACCTGATCCAGCGAAAAAATGCCAAAGACCTATCCATCCGTCTGAGTCAATTCTTTGACCACTACCTCAAAGGTGCTCCTGCACCGCTCTGGATGACCGAAGGTCTTCCGGCAGTGGAAAAAGGGAAAACACTGAAGTACGAACTTGCTAACTAAAATCAAAAAGCCCCGAATCGTTGAAAATTCGGGGCTTTTTCAGTTTTCAAGAATAGTCTTGAATGGATGAGATTTTTTCGTTTGAAAAGCGGAAAACTGATTTCCCTTTCAGATTTAATTCTTGACCTTTTTTTATTCCATTTGGGAAATCTATCGCCGAAATGGCCCAATAGGAGATTTCTACTTCAGTTTCACTTTCCAAATGTCGGATGGATTCAATGATCTGTTTACGCTGGGAGAAATAAGCGAGCGCTTCCTGGGCTTGTTTTCGGAAAGCACTTTTTCCTTCAATGGCATGTGTTTTTTCTCCCGAGGAAAAATTTTCAAAAACCACTTCATCATTCAAAGGGGCCATCATACCATCTACATCCTTACTATTGTAGGCCTCGATGTAGGCTGATATCAGATTTTCGCGTCCAAATGCATTCATTTCTGTTGATTGTAAAAAAGAAAGGCTGATAATCTCTTCCCAGCCCAATCTCAAATTTCTAATCCTGCTGAGCAAGGATATTCAGCTTGCCGAAATAAGCCGAAGCATCAAATTTTTTAAACAGCCACAGGAGCCTTGATATGAGGATGCGGATTGTAATTGATCAGTTCAAAGTCTTCGTACTTAAACTCAAAAATATCCTTCACGTTTGGATTGATTTTCATTGTCGGAAGTGGTCGGATATCCCGGCTGAGTTGCAATTCGGCCTGCTCCAGGTGATTCAGGTAGAGGTGAGCATCGCCAAACGTATGCACAAAATCTCCCGGTTCAAGTCCACACACCTGTGCGACCATCATCGTGAACAGCGAATAGGAAGCAATATTGAAAGGCACACCCAAAAAGACATCTGCGCTGCGCTGATAGAGTTGGCAGGAAAGTTTACCATCGGCCACATAAAACTGGAAAATCGTATGGCAAGGTGGCAAGGCCATATGATCCACATCAGCTACGTTCCATGCACTTACGATGTGTCGGCGACTGTCCGGCTTGGTTTTGATCTGATGGATCAAGTTTTTGATTTGGTCGATTTCACCGCCTTTGCCGTCGGGCCAGTGTCTCCACTGATAGCCATAGACCGGACCGAGATCTCCGTTTTCGTCAGCCCATTCGTCCCAGATGGATACGCCGTTTTCTTTGAGCCAGGTGATGTTGCTTTCACCTCTGAGAAACCACAGCAATTCCACGATGATGGACCGCAAATGGAGCTTTTTGGTAGTGACTACCGGGAAACCCTCTGCAAGATTAAATCGCATCTGATGTCCAAAGATGGAAATGGTGCCTGTGCCGGTTCGGTCGGTTTTCTTTACTCCCTCAGCGAGAATCCGCTTCATCAAATCGTGGTATTGCTGCATTTTTTTGGCTTATTTACTGTCGGGGCAAGTTAAGGAATCGAAGAATTTAAAAACATTCTTTTCTTATTTGTGCTTTCAAAAAAGACTGTAAAATTCTTCCCGAACTAGCATCCGACTCCTGATGTTTGGAAAGTCATCCGCTTATTTTCTACTTTTTCTCAGTGTAATCCTGACACTTCTTTTGGTGCTGTTTAGGCCTGTACCCAAGTTTGATTACGATTTTGAGCAGTTTTTCCCCCAGGATGATCCGGATTTGGCTTTTTACAGCGGGGTATATGAAAAAGAATTCGGAAGTGATAATGATTACCTGCTTGTGGCAATTCGTAACCCAGAGGGAAATTGGCTCGATTCCGCCTTTCTTTCCAAATCGGCTGAGGTCAAATCCGAAATTCAATCGCTTAGCGGTGTCGATACACTGATTTCCATTTTTGACCTTCAAATTCCGATCATCAATGCCTTTGGGCTTCAGACGTTTCCGGTGTTGGATTGGTCAAACGAGGAAAGTCTCCGGGATTCAAAGGAAAACCTTGCCCAATTTCGTGGCTCCCTGATTGCGGCAGATGAGAGCAGCTTTCTTTTTTTGATTCAAAATAATCCCAATCTCAGCAAAGAAGAAGGGGATCAGGTTTATCTGAAGATTCTTCAAATCTTAGAAAAGCATGGAGTCGAACCCTTGGCTGTAGCAGGAAAAATCCAAACTCAGCGCGACTTTGTCAGTCTGATGCAGAAGGAATTTGGGCTGTTTATCGGGGGATCTATAGTGCTGATGTTATTGGTTTTATTTTTTGTTTTCCGCAAACTATGGGGCATTCTGATTCCGATTTTAGTTTTGGTTTTTGGCATTTTGTGGGCTTTTGGCTTGATCCTTTTGGCAGGAAAGCCCCTTGATATTATGTCGGTCATGCAGCCAACCATCTTTTTGATTGTGGGCCTAAGTGCACTGATTCATTATTTTACCCACCTGATCAAAAAGCTAAACACGGGACTTCCAAAAGAAAAAGCGATTCAGGATACATTCAGGGAACTAACTTTTGCGGTAGCGCTGACAGTTCTCACTACCTCGATGGGTTTTCTTTCCCTGATTTTTACTTCAATTCCTGCACTAAAAGCTTTTGGGCTTTGGACAGGAATCGGGATTTTGGTCTTGTTTTTGGCCATTTTAGGAATCACCCCCGGATTGCTTTATGCTTTTCCCCTCTCTGGATCGATATCGGATCAAGCCCCAAAAAGTGACCGATTTCTGAACGGACTATTCCAGAAAATAATTCAGAGGAGAAAGCTGATCGCGTTTTCTTTCCTACTGATAACTTTTGTTGGAATCGGACTTACCTCTCGGCTTCAAATCAACGGGTATCTCCTGGACAATCTTCCTCTCGATCATCCGATCCAACAGGATTTTGCCTATTTCGACAAGCAATACGGTGGTTCTAATCCCTTGGAAATTTACCTGGAAAAAGGATCCGAGGCGCGAAATCTAATGGATTTGGCGGTCCTTCAGGAGCTTGAAAAAGTGGAGGCGAAGCTTCGTGAGCTTTTTGGGGAAGGAGAATTTATCTCTCCGCTCAGTTTGGCCAAAACGCTCAATCAGGCTCAAAATCAAGGGAATCCAAAGGCTTTTTCACTTCCGTCCCTAGGCCAATACCTTCGGATGCAGCGGTATTTTGATCAGGCCTTGAAACAGGAAGGTCCAAGGATACTTTCTGAAGATCTGACCACAGGACGAATCAGCGGCAGGGCGCCGGACTTGGGAAGTTTGCGAATGGGAACACTGCGTGCTGAGCTGCTTGATTTTGTCAGGCAAGATATTGACCCAAACCTTCTCAAAGTCCACTGGACAGGCACGGCTCATTTGATCGACCGAGGTCATGAATCAGTGACCAGACAAATGGCTAAGGGGCTCGGGGTGGCTTTTTTGATCGTGGGATTGATCGCAGGTGTGCTCTTCAGGTCCTGGAGATTGTCCTTTATTCTTTTGGTTCCCAATGTGATCCCACTTATTTGGATGTGTGGATTGATGTGGTTATTGGGGGTTGAGTTTAAACTGACCACCGCGATCTTGTTTACCGTCGCTTTTGGGATTGCAGTGGACGATACCATTCACTTTATGTCCAAACTGAAGCTGGAACTGGCCAAAGGAAAAAATCTCCACTATGCCATCAAGCGGACATTCATAGAGGCAGGTAAGGCCATTATTTTGACTTCAATCATTTTGGTAGCAGGATTTGGGTTGCTGATTTTCAGCCAGTTTGGAGTGACCCACTTTACCGGATTGCTGATCAGCTTTTCCCTGATTTTTGCCTTATTGGCTGATTTATTTCTTCTACCCGTTTTGCTTTTTCCCCTAAGAAAAGTCTGGGATAAAAAAGTCACTCGATTTTCTTCGGATCAAATCCATCCCAGGTAAAAGTTGCAGTGACTGGATAATGATCAGAATAATCCACTTCCCGGTGGGTGTTGAAATAGACAGGTTGGAAAGATGGGTCGGCAAAAATATGATCAATCCTCAAGAAGAAGAGCACGCGGTTATAAGTGAATTCGAACCCTTTTCCGGCTTTTTCAAACGCATTGACCAGTTTTTCACTCAGTTTGAAATAGGCATATGAATACGGTATTTCATTCAGATCTCCCATTAAAATAACCGGATGCGGACTGTTGCTCAAGTGCTCATAAAGCAAACCCAATTGTTTGCTTCTGGCTAGGCTTCCCCTGTGAAGTTTACCAATCGTCTGACGGTAAACCTGCTTTGCCTCTTCGTAATCATCCAATGATTCTGCCTGAATGGCCATGGATTGGAGATGCGTATTGTATACCCTGATCGTGTCTCTGCCTATTTCAATATCGGCAAACATCGCACCGTTGTTTCGTTGATTGTCAAAAACCACTCCTTGGTTGACAATCGGATACCTTGAAAAAATAGCCATACCCATAAAACGCTTTTTTTCATTGCCTTCTACGATGTGATAGGCATATTCATATTCGCCGTCTTTGCTAAATATCCGAATAGCGTTTCGGCTGGCGGAAGTATAGTCTTGGTAGAATTCCTGAAACACCTTAATGTCAGCGGGGTGCTCTGCCAGCCAGGTAAACACATTCGGGTCAAGTTCATCGGTCTTTTCTTTCCGGTAAAAAAAGTTGTGAGCATTATAGGTTAGAACTTTCAGTCCGGTGGATTCTTCACTGTTGGAATGAAACTGAAAAGTGATCAGAATAAACTTATAACCCAGAATCAGGGCAATCAATGGAAAAAAAGCAAGTTTCCTCCATGCCAAAACCAATATTGCAAATAAAAAGCCATTTGCAAGCAAAGCAAAAGGGATTAAGAAAGGGAGCAATCCAGCGTAGGGGAAAACTTCCGGAGAAACAAAAACGCTTGAAAATAGGATCAGGGATACCAAAAAAACCAGTCCGGTGATGAATTTCATTGAGCTGTACTTGGGCGGATTTGAGAAAACCAGAATTCAAAAGTGAGAATTTTTGATTCAAAATAACCACCTATTCCATACCGGAAATCATTTCTGTTGGATAAGCGGTTCGGTTGGTTGAGTTGTGTAGGAAAGGAGAACCTCTGCAGAAACGGAGAAAAAAGTGTTTTCTTATTTAATCCAGCTTAGTTTGTATTCAAATCATTTAAATTAATTTTACGTAAACACCCAAAAACTAATTCTCAATCTCACATGAAAAAGCTATCCGTACTTTGGTTGGCATTGTTTGTCTTGATTACCTTTTTCTCCTGCCAGCCCAAATCCGCCGAAACTTCCGAGGCTGCATCTACTGATCAACCAGCCGCAGAGGCCGGAGAAACTGAGCAACGCCCAAGTCCATTGGAAGTTAAAGAAGGGCAAATTGCCGGGAAGTCAATCAAAGTGCAATACGGTTCTCCTTCAGTCAAAGGCAGAGCGATTTGGGGAGATTTGGTGCCATACAATGTGGTATGGAGAACTGGCGCCAATGAAGCGACTTACATCGATATTCCACAGGATATTTCTGTGGAAGGCAAGACTCTAGCTGCCGGCAAGTACTCTTTATTCACGATTCCAAAGGAAAACGGGCCTTGGACAGTGATTTTTAACTCGGATTGGGAGTTGGAGCATGGACATTTTCAGTATGATGAGAAAAATGACGTGCTTCGAGTAGATGTCAAACCAACTTGGGAAACCAATTCATCCGAAAAACTTTCCATTGACGTGGAATCTCCGGGATTGGTCATTCGTTGGGAGAAACTCAAACTTCCTATTTCCATCCAATAACTTGCACAATTACCTATCCCTGGGCTCAAATCCAGGGATTTTTTTGTCAAAGAATACATCAATTCTTTACTCATTCTTCGCCAGAATGTAACCACCAAGATCCTTACCTAATTCCCATCTTAGCCTAGTTTCGCATGAAGTACATTTCATTCTTCTTCATTTTGGCAGTCACAATAGCATTGGCAGTTGTGGTTTCCATTCCTTTGGGCCAGATTCCTCCTTTGGCCCCATTGCTGGATCCCAATCATGGTTTTTGGCAAAACTCCGTCAGTGAAGATCAGCTAGCGCAGGAGGAGATCGATCTTCAAAATCTTGGTTCACCGGTCGAGGTCATCTATGATCAAAACCTGATTCCGCACATTTTCGCTCAAAATGAGTTGGATCTCTACCGTGCCCAAGGCTATGTCACCGCCCAGCATAGACTTTGGCAGATGGAGTTTCAGACGATGGCTGCTGCAGGCCGGATTTCCGAGATCGTGGGTCCGGTGGCAATTGAACTGGATCGGATGACGCGCCGAAAGGGCTTGGCTTTTGGGGCTGAGTTGGGATTGAAATACCTGCAGGAAAATGACCCTGAAACATTGGCACTAGTTGAAGCATACGCCGACGGTGTCAATCAATACATTGCGCAGTTGGATATGGCACAGCTTCCGGTTGAATACAAGATTCTCAATTATCGCCCCGAACCTTGGTCAGCCTATAAGTCTCTTTTATTGCTGAAATACATGTCGGATATGCTCGTCGGAGATCGGGATTTGGAGTATTCCAACCTGAGAAAAATCCTCGGTGAGGCTAAATTGAACAAGCTTTTTCCGGAATTTCCTAAGGAAAATGATCCGGTAATCGAGGCCGAACGGGTTTGGGATTTTACTCCTATACCAGTGGCAAAGCCGGATAGTGTTTCCTACCCTGATGATGCTCTGGTCATAGATCCCTTGCCTCAACCTATCGAAGGGACAGGCTCGAACAATTGGGCCGTTGCCGGAAAGAAGACCAAAAACGGCAATCCGATTTTGGCCAATGATCCCCATTTGGGTCTCAATCTCCCGTCACTTTGGTATTCTATGCAATTGAGTACGCCAGAACATACCGTTAAAGGAGCAACCCTACCTGGAGCCTTGGGCGTAATTTCCGGTTTCAACCAGCACATTGCCTGGGGGGTAACCAATGCAACCAAGGATGCACGAGATTGGTACAAAATCACTTTTCAGGACGATAGCAGAAAAGCCTATCAATACGGAGAGGAATGGAGGCCGACGGATTTTAGAATTGAAGAAATCAAGGTGAAGGGCCAGGATACCTTCCTAGATACGGTGGTTTATACCCACCATGGCCCGGTGGTCTACGATCGCAGCTTTCGGGGCGATCGGCAAGATGTGAATTTTGCGCTGAAATGGACCGTCCATATGGGCTCAAATGAGCAAAGGACTTTCCTGATGATGAATAAGGCTAAGAACCACAGCGATTACAATGCAGCCTTGGACCACTACACGGCACCAGCCCAGAACTTTGTCTTTGCCTCCAAATCCGGTGATATCGGAATGAGGATTCAGGGGAAATTTCCTTTGAAATGGCCGGGTCAGGGCAAATTCTTCATGGATGGCGCAGATCCATTGATGGACTGGCAAGGCTTTATCCCCAACGAACACAATGCAAGCACACTGAATCCGGAGCGTGGATTCGTTTCCTCAGCCAATCAGCATCCGGTGGCGAGTACCTATCCTTATTACGTGTTTGACAATTCTTACGAGCATTACCGAAACCGGAGGCTAAACCGGAGACTTCGGGAAATGGAACAGATTACGGTGGAGGACATGATGGCATTGCAGTTTGATGATTACAATCTCCAGGCGGCTGAAGCTTTGCCGGTTTTAATCAACCTATTGGGTACTCACAAATCTGATTCTCCTGAGGCTGAGAAATACCTGCAGGAACTCAAATCCTGGGACTTTTTTGCCGATCCCAATCAGAAAGGACAAAGTCTGTATTCCATTTGGTCTTCCGAGACGTTTGAAAGTATCTGGAGAGAACTCCTTGAAAATGATGAACCTGTGCTTCGGCCAAATTCCTACCAGACGATTGATTTACTTGCCAATTCTCCGACTGATTCCATTTTTGATGTAAAATCAACGGAAGGTTTGGAAGGAGCTGCTTATCATGTTCGTGCAGGATTTGATTCCCTGTTGGTAACTATGGCCAAGTGGGAATCTACTGAGGGCGATTATTCATGGGCCAATTACAAGAAAACCTCCATTCAGCACCTGGTGCCTAACTTCAAATCGTTTTCCGTTGCCAATGTATATACCGGAGGTGGTGCTGGAATTCTGAATGCTACCGGAAGTCGAAATGGTGCCAGCTGGAGGATGATTGTGGAATTAGGGCCGGAAATTAAGGCCTTTGGAGTCTATCCTGGAGGACAATCAGGCAATCCGGGAAGTAAGTATTACGACAATTTCATTCCGGTTTGGGCCAATGGAGAATACCTTAACTTTGACCTGAGAACACCGGATGATCAGCGTGAAATTTTGTTTAAAACCACCCTAAAGTAATAAACCATGAGATTTATATTTCTTACACTAATGACTGCGATCTTGGTTGTTTTCCTTAATCCGGTCGCTCCGTTTTGGGTGGTCATGATTGGAATAGGAGTCCTCAGTGCATTGATTTATCCGAATGGAATCGGCGGATTCATGGGAGGCGGTTTGGGTATGGGACTGACCTGGCTGGGGCAAAGTATTTACTTGGGAATTACCACTGCCAGTCCTTTGCCGGACCGAATGGGAGAGTTAATGGGAGTGGGCTCGGGAATGACCTTAGTGGCGATCACAGGAGTAATTGGATTTTTGTTGGGTGGATTCAGTGGATTGACAGGTGTTTACTTTCGGAATATGTTGCAAAAGACCCCAAAAAACGTCTATAGAGGCTAAAAAAGGCAAGACTAAGAAATGCTCTTTTCCTGTCGAAAAGAGCATTTTTATTTTTAGGTTTTGTTGAAATGAGTACCTTTGTTGCTCATTATTTAGCTGATTTTTTATGCTGGAATCTTTAATTACATCGAAGACCCGATTGCGTCTTTTGATCAAGTTTTTCGTGAATTCACAAAATCACAGTCATTTACGTGGTTTGTCGGAAGAGTTTGGGGAATCTACCAATGCTATTCGAAAAGAACTCAATAACCTCACCAATGCGGGGATTTTGGTTAAGCATTCAGATAAGAACAAAATTGAATATCAGGCAAATGTACGTCATCCTTTTTACACCAACATCCGAGACATCATCCGGAAGTATCTCGGGTTGGACATGCTTTTGGAGCAAATCCTGGAGCGAATGGGCGAAGTAGAGCAAGTAGTTTTGACGGGAGACATTGCCCGTGGAAGCGATAGGGGGAGAATTGACGTCTTGGTAACAGGTGATAACCTAAACGATGAATACATAAATTATCTGACCCAGCGAATCGAGCAACTGATCGACCGAAAGGTAGTCTTCACTTTGGCCAAAGGACGAATTTCATCCGAAGGCCTGGTACTTTTTGACCGGCAAGCCGGCATTTGATTTTTTATTTATCCGATATATTGCTAGGTCTCCTTTGGGACTGAAAGGGCGAAGCTGTGAAGTTTGCCGGTTATTTCAGGAAAAGGTGCAACTTTGACCAGAATAATTGAGAATTGATCATTTTCAAAAAATCGATGTGAAAAACTCGTACTATCATTCAATCAAGACTGTATTTCTGTCTTTTATATTTCTTTTTTTGGCGGGATCACTATGGTCTCAGAGCCTTGGCGATTTGAGGTCACTGAAAGTCGACAATCTTTCTGATGCCCAAATTGAGCAGTTGATCAAGCGCGCGGAATCAAGCGGCTTGACTTCCTCGCAGTTGGAGGCTATGGCCAGAGAGCAGGGTTTGTCACCAATCGAAGCCAATAAGCTCAGGAAGCGAATCTTGGATCTGCAAAAAACAGTGGCTAATAAAGGGAATCTTCCGGGTGGAAATGAACCTCGGACTTTATCCGAAGATGGTCCAAAAGATTTGTTTGATTCGATCCGGAGGGCAGATCCTTATTATGATCTCACTCCATTCCAAAAGAAGATTTTTGGATACAAGCTTTTCCACAACCGTGATCTTGACTTTTCGCCCAGTATTAACCTACCTACGCCACAAGGCTACATAGTCGGTGGGGGTGACCAATTGTTGATTGACGTTTACGGTGCTTCTCAGCAATCGTTTGATGTGACCGTTTCACCTGAGGGCAGTGTTATCCTCCCGAATGTTGGTTCTATCCAACTTGGCGGTGCTTCCATTGAAGCCGCTACTGCCCGGTTGAAGTCAGCTCTAGGCAGGATCTATTCGGGCTTGCTTGGAGCTAGTCCCAACACCTTTCTCCAAGTCAGATTAGGGAATATCCGATCGATCAAAGTTTCGATGGTTGGAGAATTATCCAAACCGGGAACCTACACGTTGCCTTCTTTTGCATCTGTTTTCAACGGGCTGTTTGCTGCTGGCGGGCCTAATGAAAATGGAACATTCAGAGCGATTCAGGTCTATAGAGACAGCAGACTAGTAGCTACGGTGGATATTTATGAATTTCTCGTCAAGGGCGACTCCAAGGCAAATATCACCTTGAGAGACAATGATGTCGTAATTGTACCTCCGGTCCAAGCCAGGGTAGAAATCATCGGACCTGTGAGAAGGGAAGGGTTCTTTGAAGTGAAACCCGGAGAAACATTGTCGGATTTATACATTTACACCAGCGGATTTGAGCCTCAAGCCTACAAAGACCGACTTACCGTCAGAAGGATTGAAAATAATGAGCGGAAAGTCATCGATGTTGCCCAGGTTGATTTTAAGAATTTTAAACCAGAAGATGGAGATGAAATTCTTATCGGGGAGGCACTTGACCGCTTTATCAACCGAGTTCAGATCAGCGGAGCAGTACATAGACCAGGTGAATATGCCTTGGAAAACGGGGTTTCTGTCAAAAATTTGATTGAAAAAGCTCAAGGCTTAAAGCCGGAGGCATTTCTCAACAGGGCTACCCTCTATCGGACTAGTAGTGATTTGACTTTAGAGGCCACACCGCTCGATTTGAAAGGCATTCTGGATGGAGTAATTCCTGATGTATCGTTGAAAAACGAAGATTTATTGTTTATTCCAAGTAAGTATGATATTCAGGAAGAAACCTATGTGAAGATTTCCGGTGAGGTAAATCTTCCAGGCACCTTTCCTTATGCTTCTTCTATGACAGTCGGTGATCTGGTCCTTCAGGCAGGTGGATTGATGCAGTCTGCCTCCAATTCATCGATAGAAATCGCCAGAAGAGTCAGGGATTCGAGCTCCGGCAAATTGGCCGAGCTGATAACCCTGTCGATTGATCCTGAGCTCCAGCTATCCGAGGAGGAGAAGAATCAGCCGTTAATGCCTTTTGATCATGTTTTTATCAGAAAAAGCCCCGGTTTTGAGCGGGAGCAATTGGTCAAGGTAATAGGAGAGGTCAATTATCCAGGAGACTTTGCGATTTCTTCCGCAAATGAACGGATCTCGGATGTGATCGGGAGAGCTGGTGGTTTAAACCAGTTTGCCTATCCAAAAGGGGCCAGCTTGGTGAGAAGGACTATTTACTATAAGGAACCTACTCAGGAAGAGCTTAAAGAAAATAATCTCAGAGAAATCCGTGACAAAGTTGACCCGGAGAAGAAAAAGGAACTCAATCAAGCAGAACTGATTCTTTTTGAACGATTGGATGAGAAGATATCAAAAATTGAAGAGCAAAACCTCATTGAAGAGCAAAAGCAAATACTCAAGGAGCTAGAAAGGAGTAATTCCATGGATTCGACTTCCAGTGATTCTGTGCTGAATAAAATTCGCTTCAAGCAACAGGATGTCATTGGGATAAACCTTGAGGAAATTCTGAGAAATCCGGGATCAGGCGAGGATTTGATTTTACAAGAAGGAGACATTCTGAGGATACCTAAAGAATTACAGACCATTCGAATGGTCGGAGAGGTATTGATGCCAACTACTGCAAGGTATATCCGAGGAAACAGCCTGAAAAATTATATCTCAAAAGCAGGAGGATTTACCGAAGAAGCCAGAAAAAGCAAAACCTATGTGGTTTACGCCAATGGGGATGCGAGAATGACCCATTCGCTGTTGATGTTTAAGTTTTATCCTCCAATCGAACCCGGAGCTGAAATAGTGGTTCCTATGAAACCTCAGAGGCAAAGATTAACTGCCGCTGCATGGTTGGGGATTGCTTCAAGTTTAGCCACTTTGGGTATTTTGGTGCAAAGTTTAATCAACAATCAATAACTAATATTTTATGAAAATAGCTGTAGTAGGAACGGGCTATGTAGGTCTGGTATCCGGAGCATGTTTTGCAGATGTAGGTATCGATGTGACCTGTGTGGACATTGATCAGAAGAAAATAGAAAAGCTCAAAAATGGGATCATGCCAATCTATGAACCTGGATTGGAAGAGATTGTAATCAGAAATTATAAAAGCGGCAGGCTTCATTTTAGTACCGATTTGGGACAGGCTATCCAAGGTGCTGAAGTTGCCTTTATTGCAGTGGGAACTCCTCCGGGAGAAGATGGCTCTGCGGATTTGAAGTACGTGTTGGCAGTTGCCGATGAAATCGGGCGAAAAATGACCGATTACATTGTAGTTGCCACTAAAAGTACGGTTCCAGTCACCACCGGGGAGAAAGTTAGGTCTGCCATCCAAGCCGCATTGGAAAACCGTGGATCAAATCTTCCTTTTGCAGTAGCTTCAAACCCTGAATTTCTAAAAGAAGGAGCTGCTGTGGAAGACTTCCTCAGGCCAGACCGCATCGTGATCGGTGTAGACGATGAACGAGCAGAAAAAATCATGCAGCGCTTGTACAAGCCCTTTCAGTTGAGTGGAGAGCGGATCATATACATGGACATTCCCTCAGCTGAAATGACCAAGTATGCAGCCAATGCTATGTTGGCCACCAAAATTTCATTTATGAATGACATCGCCAATCTATGCGAAAAAGTGGGGGCAGATGCCAACATGGTCAGAAAAGGAATTGGCTCTGATCCAAGAATCGGGAATAAGTTCATCTACCCAGGAGTAGGATATGGAGGTTCCTGTTTTCCAAAAGATGTCAAGGCAATTATCAAAACTGCCAAACAATACGGATACGATCTGAAAGTCCTTCAGGCTGTGGAAGATGTCAATGATGCACAAAAGCATGTGCTGGCAAGCAAAGTCAAAACGCATTTCGGGAATGATCTTTCCGGCAAAACTTTTGCCATTTGGGGTCTGAGTTTTAAGCCCAATACCGATGATATGCGTGAAGCTCCTGCAGCAGTAATCATCGATGAACTCCGGGAGGCTGGCGCCAAAGTCAAGGCTTATGATCCGGTGGCCATGGAAGAGGCCAAAGCACATTACATTTTTGACAAAGTGACTTATTGCAAAGATGCATACGAAGCCTTGGTAGATGCCGATGCTTTGTTGTTGGTGACTGAGTGGTCTGAATTTAGAATTCCTAGCTGGGATGTAGTCGGTAAGCTGCTCAAGAATAAAGTGGTATTTGACGGGAGGAATATTTACGACAGAAAATACCTGGAAAGCCTTGGCTTTACCCATTATGGGATTGGGGTGAAGTAAACGTTGGTCTGAAATCACTACCCAAACATAGATTTGGGTGGATTTTTCAGGCCAGTTTCCAGCACAACTTATCATGCTGGTAAAAGAAATGAACAAATCTCAAGGAGATAAAATACGTGAATGGATATTCAATTACTGGGTATCATTTGAGAGTTTAGACTAAAGAATGAGTAAGGAAGTAGAAGAATGGGATTTAATCATTGAACCCCAAAGCAGTTTTTTTGACTTAAAGCTCCGGGAAGTTTGGAGATACAGAGATTTATTGGTTCTGTTTGTAAGAAGAGATATTGTTTCTTTTTATAAGCAGACCATTTTGGGACCGGTTTGGTTTTTTATCCAACCGATATTCACCACTCTGGTTTACATGTTCATCTTTGGCAATCTGGCAGGACTACCTACCGATGGTTTACCTCAGCCGCTGTTTTACCTGGCGGGCATTACCTCCTGGAATTATTTTGCTGATTGTCTGAACAAAACTTCCACAGTTTTTCGTGACAATTCTGCGATTTTCGGGAAAGTGTATTTTCCACGAATCATCATGCCGTTCAGCATTGTGCTTTCAAATATGTTGAGATTTGGAATCCAGATGATCCTGTTTTTGGTGGTTTTGACCTATTACCTGCTTAGCGGCTTAACTATATCAATGGATTTTCACCTGTTGTTGTTTCCGGTATTTGTCGCAGCTATGGCCATGCAAGGGCTTGGATTGGGTATGTTGGTTTCAGCATTGACTACAAAATACCGGGATTTGGTTTTCCTGTTGACTTTCGGGGTACAGTTGCTCATGTATGCTACCACAGTCATCTATCCTCTGTCCAGCCTCAGCGGAAAGTTGTATTATCTGGTTGCCCTCAATCCCATGACTTTTGTGATCGAAGGATTCAGAAAATCCCTTCTTGGAGTAGGGGTATTTGACGGATACACGCTGGCCTATACGCTTGTTTCTTCTTCCTTAATCTTGCTTTTCGGGTTGTTGATCTTCAATAAGGTAGAAAAGAATTTTGTCGATACGATCTAATATGAATTGCAGTTTTTACCCATGGCAGTAGCGATTCGAGTAGAAAACGTTTCCAAAGCGTATCAATTGGGTGAGTTTACCTCAGGGACACTTTCCAGGGATCTGGAACGTTGGTGGGCGTTGTATCGAGGTAAAGAGGATCCCTTTTTGAAAATTGGGGAAACTAACGACAGGTCCGTCAAGGGTGGAAGTGACATTGTATGGAGTCTCAAGGATCTGAATTTTGAAATCCAGCAGGGCGATGCAGTAGGGATTATCGGGAAAAATGGAGCTGGGAAAAGCACCTTACTCAAAGTACTCAGTCAAGTGACTTCTCCGACAACTGGAAGCATTAAGTTAAAAGGAAGAATTGCCAGTTTATTAGAAGTAGGTACTGGTTTTCATCCGGAATTGACAGGTCGGGAAAATGTCTATCTGAATGGGGCAATCCTGGGGATGCGAAAGCAGGAAATTTCCAAAAAATTTGATGAAATCGTTGATTTTTCAGGGGTGGAGCGCTACATCGACACTCCTGTCAAAAGGTACTCTTCTGGAATGTATGTCCGGTTGGCTTTTGCGGTAGCGGCCCATCTTGAAAGTGAGATTTTGATTGTCGACGAAGTTTTGGCTGTAGGTGATGCTGAATTTCAAAACAAATGTATCGGCAAAATGGGAGCGATAAACAAAGGTGAAGGAAGGACAATCCTTTTTGTAAGTCATAATATGGCTTCGATCCAAAACCTCTGTAAATCTGCTTTGCTGATGTCCAAGGGTCAATTTTTGAATCAGGGGAAAACAAATGACATCATTAATGAATACTTGGTATCCATGAATTCAAAGCCGGAAACTTTGGCAGAGATCAAGGACAGGAAGGGAAACCAGGACATTTTCTTTTTGGATGGAAAGGTGGAAGGGATCAATACTGACAGCCTCCAGAGCATTGAGTCATTCAGTGATTTCAAAGTCACTTTGGAATACAGACTAAATCAGCATGTTTCCATAGTCAACTATAGAATTGACATTGGAATAAACAACAATCTTGGCGATCGAGTAGCATGGCTTTCTTCCAATAACATTAATCAGAATTTTGATCTCTTCGGAGAGAGTAAAATCCAATTTGTGGTCAAGAATTGTCCTCTTTCGCCGGGAAGTTACACCTGTAATATTTATGCTGAATTGAATAATAATACGGCAGATTGGTTAGTTAATGTTATGCCGTTTAATGTGGTGGAAAAAGATTATTACAATACCGGACGGATAGTGCCTCCTAATCAGGGGAATATATTACTTAATTACTCATTGGTAGAAAATGCTGGATAAAATCCAAAACCTTAGAAACTTATTGAAAGAATCTGTTAGGTTTCAGGCCGAAAGCCTCTCCCTATCTCGGGAAATTGAATGGGCTCACATTTATCATGACAGTATCAGAGGTAAGGATTTCATTCAGAACTTAGGCTTGAATGTTGGAAGATGGGCAGGCAATTATTCATTTTTCTATATTTTGAATCGCATTCTTTCAGATTATAGGCCAAAAAGGATATTGGATTTAGGTTTGGGAGAGTCCAGTAAATTTATCTCAACGTATCTGGCTCATTACCTTTTTGATAGCCACCATATCGTAGTGGAGCAGGACTTGAATTGGATCTCTGCATTTTCTGAAAAGTTCACCCTTTGTGAAAGGTCAAAAATCATCCATTGCCCGATAATTGAAACCCAGATAAAAGGTTTTCCAACCTTATCTTACCAGGATTTTGAAGAAAACGTAAGCGGTGAGTACGACCTATTCATCGTGGATGGCCCGTTTGGGAGTGACAGATATTCGCGGATTGATATCCTAAGCCTTGTACAAAAGTTTGAGAAAGCCAAGGAGTTCATAATCATTGTCGACGACTCTCACAGACCAGGCGAGCAGGATACGGTGGAAGAGATCTGTAATTGTCTTAAAAACAAGGGGATAAGCTACCATAAAGCCGATTATTCAGGTTCAAAACAAAATACTGTCATTGCATCAGATGCATACAGGTTTAGTACAAGTTTGTAGTTCAAAATAGAAAGATGAACATATTTGAATTCAGGTTGGAAAACAAGAAGAATCCAATATGACGAGTTTGGCTCCAATAGTGATCTTCGTGTACAAAAGACCTGTACACATCGCAAATCTGCTGGATTCCCTGGCAAAATGTGCCGAGGCCCAGTATTCCGATCTGGTTATTTTCTCAGATGGTGCCAAAAACCCGGAGGATACCACTGAGGTACAGGCTATCGAGAGGGTAAGGGAAATTTGTAAATCAGAGAATCGCTTTCGTTCTGTCCGATTGGTCAATCAAGTCCAAAATCAGGGACTTGCAAAATCAATTATATCAGGAGTATCCAGCGTCATTGATGAATTTGGCAAAGTCATCGTTCTGGAAGATGATTTGGTAGTATCTCCTTTCTTTCTCGACTACATGAACAAGGCTCTCGAAAAATATGAGCACGATGAAAAAGTTGGGCAGATTGGAGCCTGTAACTTTTTTGCCTGTGGGGCAAAATACCCCGAAGCATTTTTTATTCCCATACCGGATTGCCTGGGATGGGCCACTTGGAGAAAAAACTGGGAAAAATTCATCCATGATCCTCAGGTGATTTTTGAAGCCTTGGAAAAAGATGAAGAACTGACCTTCAAATTCAATGGATATGGTTCTTATGATTTTGTTTCCCTGCTTAAATCCAATGTTCAGAAAAAGGTAGACTCTTGGGCCATTCATTGGCATGCCACCTGTATGCTCAACAATTGGCTCACCCTATATCCAAATCCATCCATGACCAACCACATTGAATCGGTCGAAGCTACCCATGCCAATGTAAACATCCTCCCACCTTTGAAAGATTCTCCAGTTTGCTTTGAGAAAGTTGAAATCAGGGAATTGAAACCTGTGATTAAAGCCATGAAATTGGGTTATTCCAATAAGGGTGATTTTTATGGGGAAAGAAAAGAATCTAATGTATGGCAAAGATTAAAAGTATACTTAGGAAAATAGTCCCTCCCATAATCTATGACCTTGTCGGTAGACCGTCTTCTGAACCAGCTCCAGTCGATAGAATAATTTGGTCCGGACCAGTGGATAGTTGGGACAAAGTAGTTCAGGACCAGGGAGGCTACGACCAAAGCCAAATCTTGGAGCGTTGTAAAAACGCGCTTCTAAAAGTGAAAAACAATGAGGCAGCCTATGAGCGGGATTCTGTGCTGTTTGATCAAATCCAATATAGCTGGCCTTTACTGGCAGCCTTGCAAAAAGTTGCCTTGGAAAATGGGAACAAATTGGCTGTTTTGGATTTCGGGGGAAGTTTGGGTAGTAGCTATTTTCAAAACCGGTCTTTTTTGAAAACAATAGAAGAGCTCTCTTGGTCAATTGTGGAACAAGAACACTTCGTCAATTGCGGAAAAGAGCATTTTCAAAACTCAGAACTTAAGTTTTATCCAACGATTGATGGATGTTTGGAACATAATAAAATTGATCTTTTTCTTCTGAGCGGTGTCCTTCAATACCTTAAAGATCCCATTGAGTTTTTTGAAAAAATCCTGAAGTATAAATTCAAGTACATCGTCGTGGACAGGACGACATTCATCGAGGATGGTGACTCTAAAATCATGGTCCAGTCTGTACCTGAAAGCATTTATTCGGCAACTTATCCTTGTTGGTTTATCAGTGCTCCCCGCTTGAAGTCTCTTTTCATTGAAAGCTATACGATCGTTGCGGAATTTGAAAGCTCCAATGATGGTCCTGCTCAGGTGATCAATGGTATTCCTGTGGGTTGGAAAGGCTTTATTTTGGAAGCAAAATCCTGATGTATTTCTGTACTCTTTTTGACCGGAATTACATTCCAAGAGCTGATGTGATGATTGACTCCCTGATGTCTCAGATGGGGGAGGGGTTTACAAAAATCTTTGTTTTAAGCTTAGACGAAGATGTAATCACCTATTTCAGGGGAAATTCCAAAGTCGAATGTATCCCGCTATCGGTTTTGGAAGATTTTTTTCCGGAATTGGAATTGGCAAAAAAGAACCGATCTCACGTCGAATACATTTTCACTTTAAGTCCATTTTTTCCCTTGTTTCTTTTGAAAAAGTTTCCGGAAATGAATCGGATCACAAGTTTGGACTCAGATCTTTACTTTTTTTCAAGTCCAATAAGGCTATTGGAGTCTCTGAAAAAAGATAAAATTGGGATTACAGCCCATAATTTCCCCAAAGAACTTAGTCATTTGGAAAAGTATGGAATGTATAATGTTTCGTTTCAATCCTTTCCAAATACCGAATTGGGAATCAAGTGTCTTCAGGACTGGGCGGAAGATTGCTGTGAATTTTGTGGGGATTTCTTAGATGACCAAGGGAGATTTGCGGATCAGAAATACCTGGATTTCTGGCAGGAAAAGTACGGAATTGTAGCAGTGTTTCCTTCCCCGGAGGTGGGTTTAGCGCCTTGGAATATTCATTCTTTCCGGCTTGACTTTGAAGCCCCAAACCTGCATATAAATGGCAAAAGCATAGTTTTTTACCATTTCCAGGGATTAAGGATCAAAAGCAACAACCGCTTTCTTTTGGGGTTGACAAACTACCTGGAAAACGAAAAACCTTCTAAAAATGCCTTGGGCATTTATACATTTTACATTTCAAAACTGCTCAAAAAAGGCAGGACTACAGATAAAATGATCAAACGGCTTCAGACCACTTCTGCGAATGGATTTCAATCCTTGGTGGATGATTTGAGAGTTCAGCCGGTGCTTTTCAAAGTTAGTTCATTCACAAAATATCTTGATTTTCGTAAAGTCGTAGATTTTGCAGAAAACAAGCTGAAAATTACTCGATGGCAAAATTAATTTCCCTAAAAACTTTCACGGATCAGAGAGGAAACCTCACGGTTATTGACAGAGTTCTTCCATTTAGTATTGAGCGGGTATTTTACATTTATGGCGTGGATGATTCACGCAGAGGAGGCCATAGACATCATATTACGAGACAGGCGGCAATTTGCATCAAAGGAAACTGCACGATATACAATAACAATGGCAAAATAGAAGAAACCTTTGAATTGAACAGTCCGGACAGATGCTTACTGCTCGAGCCTGAAGATTGGCATGTCATGTATAATTTCTCTCCGGATGCAATTTTGATGGTTTTTGCATCTCACCCATTTGATGCCTCAGACTACATCTACGAGCCCTATTTAAGTGAAACTAGAGCTTGAGCCCAAGTATTCTTCTCTTTTTTGTTTTGAACTTAATCCCACCGTATGAATCCTAAGGTGATCCCCTACGAGGATCTCAAGAAAGTCAACGCTCCCTATTTCGACTCTCTGGCGGGAGCTTCGCAAAAGCTAATCGAAAGTGGCTGGTACATCTTGGGGAAAGCAGTGGAATCCTTTGAACAGGAATTTTCTGCAATACATGGCGGTTATCACTGTCTAGGGGTGGCATCGGGATTGGATGCCTTGATTTTGGGGCTGGCAGCATTTGATTTTCCAAAGGGTTCCAAAGTACTTGTTCCTTCCAACACCTACATAGCAAGTATTTTGTCCATTATCCGGGCTGATTTGATTCCTGTTTTGGTAGAGCCTGATCCTATAACCTACAATCTCACTGTAGCTGGATTGAAAGAACGCTACGATAAGAATTGTGTGGCCATTTTGCCGGTTCACTTGTATGGCCGGCTCAATCCTATGCCAGAAATCGTCGCCTTTGCCGAGGAACATAACCTGAAAGTCATCGAAGATTGTGCACAATCTCACTTCGCTGAAATCGACGGAGTCAAATCTGGGATGTTTGGAGACATCGGGGCTTTTAGCTTTTACCCTACCAAAAATCTAGGTGCTTTAGGAGATGCAGGTGCAATAATTTGTAAGGACAACGACCTGTATCTCAAACTTAAGGCACTCAGAAACTACGGGAGCGAGAAAAAATACTTCAATAAATTCATCGGTTGGAATTCCAGACTAGACGAAATCCAAGCTTCATTTTTATCGGTGAAGCTGCGGGATTTTCAACAGGTAATTGACCATAAAAGAAACCTGGCAAAAATCTATTTCGAAGAATTGGGCGCATTGGCCTCACTTACTTTACCTGCTCCTGCAGGCAAAG
Source organism: uncultured Limnohabitans sp. (assembly GCA_964405255.1). Lineage (GTDB taxonomy): Bacteria > Bacteroidota > Bacteroidia > Cytophagales > Cyclobacteriaceae > Algoriphagus. The sequence continues at coordinate 48,426 of CAYONF010000018.1, forward strand.
ACCATGTGTGGCATATCTTCAATGTTCTCCTACCTAACAGAGATGTCATCAAGGAGAAATTGGCCATCCGAGGGATTCAGACCGAAATCCACTATCCTCTGGCACCAAATTTACAGGAAGGATATCGCGCTATTTTGGCGGGGAATTATCCGATTTCCGAAAAAATCCATCGCGAAACCCTCAGCCTGCCACTTTCAGTATGTCATTCTGAGGACGACATCCGGTGGGTTTCTCAAAATCTGAAAGAATTGGTGAATTGATGGGAATCAAAGTTTCCGTAATTACCATAAATCTTAATAACAAAGCCGGGCTTAAGCGCACGTTTGAAAGTGTGATCAGCCAAAACCTCCCGGAAATGGAGTATTTGGTGATCGACGGAGGCTCTACTGATGGAAGCAAAACCTTTATCGAAGAGAATTCCGGGAAAATTGACTTTTGGCTGAGTGAAAAAGACGCAGGAGTATACGATGCCATGAACAAAGGCATTAAAAAATCCCGAGGTGAATACCTGATTTTCTTGAACAGCGGCGATTGTTTTTCTACTCCAGACTCCCTTTCTCAATTGATTTCCAATGCCAAAGGCGAAGATTTGGTCTATGGCAACATAAAAGTCGAAGAATCCGATAAATCCTGGATTAAAAAATATCCCGAGAATTTGAATTTCAGGTACTTCTATTTTGAGTCACTTCCTCATCCTGCTTGTCTTATTTCCAGGCGGTTATTTGATCAACTAGGCCTTTACGATACTTCTTTGAAAATTGCCTCAGACTGGAAGTTTTTTATGCAGTCCGTTGTTAAGCATCGCTGTACCTATAAGTATGTGGATCAATTAATCTCCAACTTTGCCTATGATGGGATGAGCTCAACCAGTGATAATGTAAAAGTCCTGGAAAATGAGCGCAGGATAACCCTGAAGAAAAACTTCAACAGCTACTATATCCTCTATAGTATCTATTTGAGAATCCTTGGCAAAGGTATTTATTCAAGATTATAGGAGTCGGTCATGAATTCTGGTAGGCTAATTTCTGTAATTGTCACTTGCTACAACCAAGGCAAATACCTGAGGCAAGCTTTGGATTCATTGGTGAATCAGAGCCATGGCGAATGGGAATGTATTGTGGTGAATGATGGATCTACAGACGACACCGAACGAATTGCCTTGGAATATTCAAAAAGCGACAGCCGGTTTTGTTATTTCCACCAAACCAATAGTGGGGTTTCCTCAGCTAGGAATTTTGGATTGACTAAGGCCAAAGGTGAGTTTATACAGTTTTTGGATGCCGATGATCATATCCATCCCGATAAACTGACCACCCAATTGGCCATCCTTGAGTCCAATCTGGAAATAGGGGTGGTGTATGGTTCCAGCCGGTATTTTATAGATGGAGAGCCGGACGTCCTGTATCCTCTCCACTATAATGGCAGCGTGCCGTGTGACCTTACCTATCGTGATAAATTTCAGGTAGAGATGTTGCTGAAGCATAATGTATGTACCAATTGCTCGGCACTGTATAAAAGGAAAATAAGTGAGGTGGTAAAATTTAGGCCGGTGATATTTGAAGATTGGGTTTTCAACCTGGAATGTGCCCTAAACGGCTTTGTTTTTCATTTTGACAATTCCTTCTCCGCTTATTCTTACATTAGGATTACAGATTCCAGCCAAATGATGCGGCATCACAACCAGCTGAAAGAGATCAGAAAATTCAATTCTTATGTTAGGGATTTGGTAAAGGAATATAACTATCCTCTTTCCCAAAAAATAGTGTTGCCTGATGAGAATGGAGTCCCAACAGGATTGGTTGAACTTATTCGACTGATCACCCCGCCATTTATTTTTTCTATCGGTTCTTCCATCAAGCATGCCCTGCGTTCCCGATAAGCGCTCAATCATGCATTCAGGGAGCAACCTTCTCCTGGAAGAAGAATTTGACTTAAGTTATGCACCTCTGTGTATTGAATCCATGAATTATCGGGAACCAAAGCTCCGAATTTCGCTCAATGGTCAGGCTTCTGCCGCTGGAAATTCCCTTACCAATCCATTGATTTCTTGTTAATTTCACCTCACAATCAGGCGAATACTATGAAAAAAAACTCCAAGGAAATATTCAATAAAAAGGAGATAAACCTGTTGGAGCTTGCTCACTATTTTTTGGAGCGAAGAAAAATCTTCTATTGGAGTATGCTTGTTTTGGTCCTATTGGGATCGATCCGATATTTTTCCACGCCGGAGACTTATGAAGCCATTGCTTCCAGACTTACCGAAGAGGAGCACAGTGGCCAATCCGGATTGAGTCAATTTTCGAATCTCGCCGGACTTTCAGGATTCAATTTTCCTTCTGCAAACCACCAAACGACTATTTCTCCGGAGATGTATCCGGAAATAATTGAAAGTAAGCCATTTTTGGTTGAGCTTGTCCACGAGCGATTTTACTTTGAAAGTAAAAAAGACACCTTATCCCTGGAGGAATTTTTGGTGGAAGAATACCAAAGCAAACCATCTAACGTGATTTTCGGAGCCATTTTCGGATTTCCATCCAAAATAGCCTCTTGGTTTTCCAAGGATGATTCCAAAGTCAGTCCCATCGTGCAATCAGTCCTAGAAGAGGAGGGAAAACCCAAGTTCATGAGAATTACCCCCGAAGAAGATCTTGCCAGTGAGTTGTTGAAAAGCAGAATCAAGATCGAAGGGGAGGGGGCCTTGATTACGCTAAGTGTGAAAATGCCCGAAGCGATGATTGCTGCAGAGATGAACGACATCATTTTTGAGAAAATAGTCAAATATGTGACCGAGTACAAAACACGGAAAATGCGAATCAATCTTGATTTTATTGAGGAGAGAGTCCAGGAAGCAGAAAGCAATTTTGTAAAATCACAAATGGCCTTGGCTTCATTTCGTGATACAAACCAGGGGATTATCTCGCAACGGGCCAAAACCAGAGAGGAGCAACTTCAGGCAGAATTTAACATCGCATTTAATCTCTACAATACCTTGATGCAGGAACTTGAAAATTCCAAGATCCAACTCAAAAAAGAGACACCGATTTTTTCAGTTTTTGCCGCTCCGATAGTTCCGAACAATCCTATCAATACTCCGTTTTGGAAGACTTTGATCATTTTTTCATTTTTGGGAATTATTGTAGGATTTGGCATCGTTATTTTTTTGATGGCAAAAGAGTACTTTTCTTCCGAGCCTAATGGTATGGGAATTTGAGAAAGGTCACCGTCCGGTGATTCAGTTCCTGCCCTCTGAATCAATCCTTCCCTAAGTAATGATTTCAATAATTGTCTCCTCTTATCGGGAGGAAGATTTTTTGAAACTGGAGGCATCCATTAATGCCACCGTGGGCATTCCCTACGAGCTAGTCAAGATTGAGAATCATAATCAATTCAGTCTTTCGGAAGCTTATAACAGAGGAGCCCA
>CAYONF010000019.1:0-51555 GCA_964405255.1 uncultured Limnohabitans sp.
CCTGCGCCAAACTGTACATCAGGATAAACAGCATTCCCAAGAAATACAGTCCGCAAAGGAAATAGAGGATAATCATTTAGGCATTAAGCTTGATGGAATCGTTGCCAATAATAATAGGCAAATCAATAATTCGGTTCTCTTCGGGCCCGTTTTCCAACTTCAACACCCCACGAGGACACACAGCAGAGCACACACCACACCCAACACAGGAGGAGCGAACGATGTTTTGTCCCTTTTGGGCATATGCGCGAACATCAATCCCCATTTCGCAATAGGTCGAGCAATTGCCGCAAGAAATGCATTGACCACCGTTGGTTGTGATTCGGAAACGCGATTTGAATCGCTGCACGATGCCAAGATAAGCTGCCAAAGGACAACCAAATCGGCACCAAACCCGATTTCCCATGAAGGGATAAAATCCCGTACCCACTACTCCTGCGAAAGCCGAACCGATCGCAAAACCATAAAACGAATGGAGCTGATTGGTCACATTGCCCAAAAAGCTAAAGCCAGAAAAGTAGTTAGCGATCGTCACCACAGTCATCACCACTGCCAAAACCAACACGCTGTGAATAATCCATCGCTCGTACTTCCATGCTTTTAGTGACTTGTCAGAAAGCTGACGAAAAGGGTCTCCCACTGTCTCGGCCAAGCCTCCACAACCGCACACCCAGGAGCAATACCAGCGCTTCCCATAGAAATAGGTAAATACCGGCACACCTACGATAATCAGTAAAATCCCCCAAATCAGCATAAACATGCCCATGCCTCCACCGGAGAGAAATGTGGAAATCTGGTAATCGTAGAAGAAATCGTAATCGAGCGGCCAGATATTTTTGAAATCGAAATATGGCTGATTTAGAAGGACGAGGATTTCGGGAATCAAAAAGGCAAAAGCCGTCTGGAAAAACATCACTGAAGCGGTGCGGAGCTGCTGGTATTTATTACCCCTGTATTTCCGGAACATTCGCACTCCCATCACCAAAATCGCGAGTGTGTACACCAATCCATACAAAAACCACTGGCTGGCTGGACCTCCGGAAAGCAATTTGGAAACAGGCTCCACCATCCAAACCAAGTTGACCAAATAAGCCGGAAACCAGTAGAGCAAGATGTAAAACAGAATCAGGTAGCCTCCAGTAATCATCCCCAACCAACCTTTGTTTTTCAGTTTGGAGTGGAAAATTCCGTTGTTTTTAATTCCTGAAGGTTCATCGGAATACTGCCTGAAATTGTACAAATAACCTCCCAATACAGCCAATCCGATCGACAAACCCAACCAAAGCCATGGGTTGTCTCGGACCGGACTACTTGCGGCAGCCTTGGCCAATGCAAATCCGTAATCATCCCAAATGACCTGATCCCAGAGTTGCTGGGCTTTCAAGTTGTCATTGTAGGTGTTGAAATTCTCTCCAAAAGCGGAAAGAAAGGAGAAGTTAGAGCCATATTCTTGAGCATACATCGGAGCGAGAATTTCAGCCATTTTCTCCCGATGGATATCCTTGGTATTACCCAAAACCAGCTCCTCGGTAAGCGTGTAGTTTCCCAAAAAAGGAACCGCCGTAAACAAGGTCAATCCGATCAGAAACAATCCCAATCCTAATTTTTCGATCGTCTTCATACACTTGCTCCAAATAGCTTTTGAATAAATGATTTTTTGGCAGGTTGGAAGTTTCCTCCGAATTGCGTTTTGAAGGCTTTTTGAATTTCCATGTAGTATGGAGCAAAAAACTCCGGATCGAAGTTGGCTTTGTCGAGTTTGGCGATCACTTTTTCTCCAGACCACTTTTCTCGGATGACCTGATCGAAGAACTCATGCCTTAATCGGAAACCAAAATTATTCACTCCAAGAATTTGGTGATCCAAATTCATGAGCATTCGAAAACAGACTTTTCCTGAGGAATGCTCCCAATAGAAACTTTTGACCTCTGAATCATTCCAAGTCGGAGAAACCGTGCCGTAAGTTTGGTATTCGATATCCAGGAATTTGGCCGAGTTGAACCAGATTCCGGGTTGGTAGGGAACTGGTTTTTTGCATAGGTTATGCGCCAAGGTCTCACCGTGCATTCGACCCGTGTACCAAACTTGCTCGATGTTTCGGCGATCGGGAGCAGGTGCTTTTCCAAACTCCGCACAATCTCCGATGGCATAGACATCCGGGATATTGGTGCGGAAAAACTCATCCACTTTAACTCCCCGATTCAGGTTCAGTTCGGTATTTCTCAGGAAATCCACATTCGGACTTACCCCAGCAGTCAAACCCACAAACTCACAGGAAATTTCCTCCCCGGTTGAAGTAATCACTCCTCTCACTCGATCGCTGGAATCGGATAGAATCTCCTTCAGTTCGGTCTGTAAGCGCAAATCGATATGATGCTCGCGGATATGTCTCCCCACCAAATCGGATTCCTCTTTGGGCAACACATTGTCCCAGAATCCTTTTTCACGAACCAAAAAAGTCACGGGAATCTTTTTATAAGCCAGCATTTCGGCCATCTCGATTCCAATCAATCCTCCACCTACGATCACAGCACGCTTTACTTCGGATTGGGTATTTTCTTCCATCAGCTCCAAATCCTGCTTGGAATACAAACCTTGCACACCTCTCAGGTTTTGCCCTGGCCAGCCAAATTTATTGGGTTTGGAACCCGTGGCAATGACCAAGGTATTATACGCAAGCTTTTCGCCTGATTCAAAGACCAAGGTCTTGGCAGCAAACTCCACTTTTTGAACCCAAGCCTTCTTCAGCTCAATGCGATTTTTCTCCCAAAACCAAGCCTCATAGGGCTGGGTATGCTCAAACTTCATGTGTCCCATGAATACATACATCAGGGCCGTCCGTGAAAAAAAATAGTCCGACTCACCGGAAATGACCGTGATCCGGATATCCGAATCCATCTTCCGAACGTGCCGAGCTAGGGTGATTCCGGAAATTCCATTTCCAATAATGACAAGGTGACGTGCGGTCATGAGGGTGAATTGAAGGTAAAAGTTACCGAAAAAATCGGGTTACTCGTTGAGGTTCCAATTGTAATCCAAGTGGGAAATCTTTGCGTTCGGTTTGATTTTCACTTTAGAATAGAGATTGAGAAAATCGATCAGACTTCCTTTTTTGGTAAAATCCCCATTGAACCAAGAGAAAATTGAGGAAATCTGAGCTGCCTCAGGGGTGATTTTGTTTCGGGTGGGATCGTTGATAAATCCAATGGCTACTTTTTGCAACTGGGATTCGAGCTTTTCTTCTAGAAACGCTTCATTTAACAAAGGAGGACATGAGACAGAGGCACAATTGATTGCAAAATGGATTCTTGGTTCCTCAAATTCTTTTCTCAAGATCGAGTGCTCAATCTCATCCAAGCTGGATTCTACCCCTCCGATCTTGAAAAATTTATAGTGCCAAACATCCTTGATCAATGGAATTTTCAATTCCGGTCCGAGATCGCGAATGCTTTTCACAGGATAATTATCTACGATCAACTTGACCGTAAAGGCATTGTAGGCATTGATCCAATAGGCGAGCTGTTGGTTTTTTGACCAGGTTTTGCGGTCGGGAGCGTTTTCAGAAATCAATTTCAAATACTGCTCGAGCTTGGCTTTGTCTTGGATAAACCCTTTGTAATTGACAGTTCCGTTGGGTTTGACGTGAGTTTTGACCAATTGATCCCAAATCTGATGACTGGGAGGAGTTGTACCGGCCATACCTAAAGAGGATCCTTGACAGGAAAGCGTGAAAAAGGCTGCCATCAGGACAAATAGAAATCTGAAAATCTTCATAGACGAACGTTTGCTCCAGATACGCAAGAGATGAAAGATAGGATGATGTGAAAAAAGCGAATGTCAGAAAGGCGACAGGTTGGAATTTAATAGACTTTTTCTCCTTTACTTAACCAAACTCCCCAAGTCTTGGAATAGGTATGGACCTGTTGCGTTGGCTTCCCCTGTGATTCAAGCGGTTTCCCTTCATTTGACCATTGGATGATGCCTCCGTAAAGATTGTAAACGCGGGTAAATCCGGCCTCTTGAAGCTTTTTGCCTATTTCCTGAGATCTGGCGCCTACGGTACAATACACCAATACCGGCTGATCTCGGTCAAGTCCTTCCACCTTTTTCAAATCAAACGTCTCATAGCCCACCCACTTTGCTCCGGATAGATGACTCACCTCAAACTCAATTTTTTCCCTTGCATCAAGGACTTGGTAATTGGAAAGGTCGTTGATCTGCCCGGCTTTGACTACCGGAAAGTTCTTTTCGTACAAACCTTCCAAAAGCGTTTTGTAGACCAGAGATTGTGCGACAGAAGAAAATGAAAAGAGGAGAAGGCCGAAAAAAAGGATTCGGGTTTTTCGAAACAGGAACCAACTTGGAAGTTTATTGTGCATGTCCGAAAAACCCGAATCTAGGGAAAGAGGTTCTGATCAAGCGTAGAAATCTGACAATCGGGCCAAACCTCGACGGTCTTTGATGATGATTTTCTTTCCGTCAAGATCGATGAGGTTGTCTTTCTTGAATTCTGAGAGGAGACGAATCACAGATTCGGTGGCAGTTCCGACGATACCGGCAATTTCCTCTCTGCTGAGGATAAGATCAATTTTTTGGTTGGTTCCACCTTCCACCCCAAATGAATTTCCCAATTGGAGCAAAACAAACGCGAGTCTTTCCCGGATACTTTTCTGAGTTGCATCGGTGAGCTTTTCTTCCATGACTCCTATTTCGTGGCTGAGTGCTTTGGCAACTCGCTTAAAGAATTGCGTGTTATGCAAAAGCGAATTGATGAACGCTTCTTTGGGCACGAAACAGATCTTGGCGTCTTCGATGATCATGGCCGAATTGGAATAGTTTTCCTCTCCCAAAAGTGCCGCATAGCCTAAAAAATCCCCTTTTTTGGCTAAGTGAATGATCTGTTCTTTTCCGTTTGAAGCGGTTTTGTAAACCTTTACTACACCGTCATTAATACAGAAAATACCCAAAGGCTTGGTTCCTTCATAAAAGAGAATCTGACCCTTACGATGAGATATCAGATTTTTATGGTCTGAGATAGTGCAAACCTGAGCTTCGGGTAAGTCAGAGAAAAGTGAGTACTTTCTGCTGGCACAAAGCTCACATGGCGTGTTGTGAGGATGACTAGACATAATTGAAATCGCTGGGTAAAAATTGCTGTATGAATTTAAAAAATAACTGACTTAAATCATAAAAACAGCCTAATTATTCCGGACCCTTTGGTAAACTATCCCGTTGAGCAAATTTTTCTTCTTGGACTGAATACTCCATGAAAAAATGTTTTATACCATTAGTTAAAACCAGGTTTGGGCAATTCAGTGTTGCGTTATAGGCCATGGCTTGACCGAGGGTAGTGTCATTGATCCTAACTGAAGGAGCCTTGCATTCCACCAAAAGATAGGGGTTGGCCTCTCGGTCGTAAACTACCAAGTCTGTCCTTTTCTGGATTTGATTGTATTTCAAACCCTTTTCCAAAGAAAAAAGTCCACGGGGATAGCCCTGGTGATGGATCAGGAAATTGATCCAGTGCTGCCTCACCCATTCCTCCGGTGTCAAAACGAGATATTTTTTCCTCAATGCATCAAAAATCCAGATTTTGCCCTCTGACTCCCGAAGGTTTGGCTCAAACTTAGGAAGGTTTAAATCCGGCAAATCGATTTTGGAAACTTGAGAATAGCTCATGCCCAAATATGGACAAAAACCCCAGAATCTTCCAGAGGTAAACCTTCAGTCCTCAATTAAAATCCAAGTAGGGACTGATTTTATTTACCCAATCCGGTTTGAAAATCTTGATTTTCAACAAGTCCTCAGCGGATTGAAATTTTCCATGTTGTGCTCTATAGGCCACCAATACTTTCGCTTCGCCATAACTGATGTAGGGATGGGCTGAAATTTCTTCCAGGCTGGCGGAGTTAATTTGGATTTTTCGGAATACTCGGGATTCAAATTCAAAAAACTCCCAAAGCGATGCGGCCGTTTCGGCTTTGACTCCAAAGACCTCCAAGACTTGGTCTGGGCTGTGAAATCCTCCGAGATTTTCCCGGTATTTGATAATCCGGCCTGCAGTGGCCTGACCGATTCCGGGGACAATCTGAAGTGTGATGGAATCAGCCTCCAAAAATGAAATCCGGTTGATGTTTTCGAGTTGCTTTTCGTTCCGATTGGATTTTAAAGTATCAAGGGGATTAAAAGTGGGATTTGGAGACCCGACTAGCTGGATTTGAAGCTTTTCCAAGCTGTCTAATCGTACTTGGTAATGGACATAAGTCTGGTCGGCTTTTCGGTTTTTTAAAATCCGGATCAAGGAAGGTAAAAGCCCGAACGCCAACAAAACCGGGACAAGAATCAGGAAACCACGGGATTCTTTCCTGGAAAAACCCAGGTAGGACTTCATCCAAAAAACTATCCGGTTGACCATTTTCAAAAAGTATCAGAAGCAAACAATAACTGATAAGTTAATAATCTTGAAAATGGAAAACAATCCAATGCGGCACTTCGAAGTGGATCCGGATTTCTATTTAGATAAATTCTAAATTAGAGTTCTATTACACGAAATAAACTTTTCCGGGGTCATTGTCAGTTAAATTTGCCAGGCAAAACTTGTAAAGATGCAGATCAAGTTTCGAGCGATCAGTTTATCCCATAAAACAGCACCAGTTCAAATCCGAGAATTGATTTCTTTGGATGAAGGATCTATTCACCGTATTCTGTTGAAGCTCAAGGAGTTCTTCAGCATGAGTGATGCGATGATTCTGTCTACCTGCAACAGAACAGAGATCTACTACAGTCACGAGCTAGACCTCAGCACCGAAATCATCAAATTGGTAGGTCTGGAAAAAGGCCTTGTGGACGTAGTCAATTACCTGGAATACTTCGAGATTTTTAATGAGGATCGGCAAGCCATCCTGCATTTGTTCCGAGTCTCGATGGGATTGGAAGCTCAGGTAGTGGGCGATATTCAGATTTCCAATCAGGTAAAGCGAGCTTATCAGAGTTCAGCAGACCTGGAAATGGCCGGTCCGTTTTTGCACCGCCTGATGCATACCATCTTTTTCACCAACAAACGGATCGTCCAGGAAACTTCCTTCCGAGATGGTGCAGCATCCCTTTCTTATGCTACCATTGAACTGATCGAAAGTTTGACTTCCAATACCTTTCAGCCCAGAATTCTTTTGATTGGAGTGGGTGAAATCGGGGAAGATGTTGCAAAAAATATGGTGCACCTTCCAGAGGCGAAAGTAAAAATCACCAACCGGACGCAGTCCAAAGCAGAGGAAATTGCCGGACCGCTGGGATTTGAAGTAGTTCCTTTTGAGAATTGCCAAGAAGCCATGAATGAGGCAGATGTGATCGTCTGCTCCATTATGAAAAACGAGCCTTTCATCACCAAGGAGCTGGTTAAAAAATTTGACATCCAGAGCTACAAGCTTTTGGTAGATCTATCCGTACCACGCAGCATTGAAACTTCAGTGGAAGATGTCCCTGGAGTCATTCTTTACAATGTGGACAATATCCGAAGTAAGGCTTCGGAGGCTTTGGAAAAGCGACTTGCTTCAGTTCCAAAGGTAGAGATGATCATCGAAGAAAGTATTGAAGAGTTTTACAGCTGGAAAAAGGAAATGATGGTGTCTCCTACCATCAATAAACTGAAGCAATCCTTGGAGCAAATCAGGCAGGAAGAACTCAGCCGATACCTCAAAAATGTTGATGAAAAAAATTACGATCTGATTGACAAAATCACCAAGAGCATGATGCAGAAAATTCTGAAAGTGCCGGTGGTTCAGCTCAGAGCAGCTTGTCAGCGTGATCAGGCAGAGGAAATGATTGAAATCATCACCGACCTTTTCGATCTAGAAAAAGTCAAAACAGAAAAATGAAGCAGTTTTCTTTCTAAAATCAAGTATGGCCAAAAAAGTCAAGGAATATTTGGCTCCAGACCATGCGAAATTCCATCTGAACCAATAGATCAACTATATCAGATGAAATGACCAAAGGAATACGCAGAATCCTTTGGTCATTTTATCTTAAAGAGCAAAAGATTTCAATTTCCAAAAATGAGTTCTCTACTTATCCGAACCCTTGGTTTTATACTCCTTTCGATGATTTCAACCCATGTCCTGTATTCCCAAACTTGGGAAATCTATGACTTGGAGGGAAAACTGAAATATAGGGCAATTTTCGAAAGGCTGGAAGTGCTCAGCGAAACAGTGATCATTGGCAAAAATCCAGACGGACTATTTTTGCTTTCCCGTGATTTGAAACCCATGGTCAATCTTCAAGGCTCCGAAGTGTATCAATACCTCGCGCCATGGATTTTGGTCAAAGGAGCCAATGGCATCGGAGCCTTCCATGAATATGGGCAATTGTCCATGGCGCTGGAATACGAGGAAATTCAAACCTATTTCAACCTTCTTTTGGGCAGAAAGGGCAATGAGTATTGGCTTTTTGAGCGAGGAACGGGGAAAACCACTTCATTGGGCCAACTGGATGAAGCCAAACTGACCAAAAACGGGATGCTGATCACCCGTAAAAGCGGGAGTTACTTTTTACCGCTATCCAAAGATCCCGGCCGAGCCTATCAACTCCTGTCAGACAATGGAGGCAATTATCTCTTGGCAAAAGAGACCTCTGGCTTTGGGATCATCAACCTGGAGGGTGACTATGTCATGGATCCGATAGTAGATCAGTTGGAGCACACCCGTGGGGATTACTTTTTTGGATATGATGAAAACCAATATCTGCTGATCAAGGGAGATGAGCTCCAATCGGATGTCGCCTACAATTCCTACCACAAAATTACCAAGGAGGGAGACCTCCTATTGGAATATATCCATGGAAAGCTTCGGAGGGTCATGGAGGAAGACGGTATTTTGCTGGATGCGGTCGGAATGGAATCTGTCCAACTGATTGGTCCGGATCTTTACAATGTGAAGTTTAGAGAAAACAAGCTGGGTCTATTAGGTAAAAAAGGCTGGCTAGTTCAGCCTGTTACGGATGCCGATTGGATCAAAGCCGGATCGGAAGGATTATTTCCTGCCGGGAAAAACGGCAACACAGGTTTTGTCAATTCTTCCGGAGAATGGGTAATTACTCCTCAATTTTCAGAGACGGGGACATTCTCAGAAGGCCTGGCCAAATTCCGGAATGCTTCTTCTTGGGGACTGATCGGACCAAGCGGGCAAATCATCAGTGAAGCCAAGTGGGATGAAATCAGGGATTTTTCTTCAGGAGTGACCATAGCCAAGGCAGGAGGCGAGTTTTTCTTACTTGACAAAAATGGCCAGCTATTAAATTCATCCGGGTTTGACCAGGTCTGCCGCTTGAAAGAAGGGTATTTTTTAGTGGAAAAAAGTGGAAAAAGAGGGCTTCTGGACAGCTCTTCCAAAGAATTGTTGCCCATCGAATTTGAAAATATCCAAGTGGAAAAACAGGGATATTTCATTGTGTCCAAATCTGGAAAAACTGGAGCTGTGAATGAAAAAGGGGATGTGATTATTCCGATAAACTACCAAGAGGTCGTGCCAGACTGGGCAGGAAACCAGGTTTTCGTTAAGGAACTTTATGTCCCGGTGGTGATTCAGGCTGAAGAAACTACCAAAGGAAAACGAAAAAAGGGAGCCTAACCACTCCCTTTTTTCTTTATTTCTTATCGGATTTCCCTGTTCCCGGATCTTTCGAATCCTTATCCGAATTGGCGATCGAATCCCTCATGGAAGTGTCAGATTTGATATTTTCCATCTTGTAATAATCCATCACACCCAGCTGTCCGGATCGAAAGGCATCTGCCAGAGCTCTCGGTACTTCGGCCTCTGCCTCAATGACCTTGGCACGCATTTCCACATTTCGGGCTTTCATTTCCTGCTCCAAAGCTACTGCCATCGCTCGTCGTTCTTCTGCTTTTGCCTCGGCTACTTTCAGGTCAGCCGAAGCCTGATCAATTTGGAGCTTTGCACCGATATTGGTCCCCACATCAATATCTGCAATGTCAATGGACAAAATCTCAAAGGCAGTACCGGCATCCAACCCTCTGGAAAGCACGAGCTTGGATATCTTATCCGGATTTTCCAGTACACTTTTATGCGTGGCTGCCGATCCGATTGAAGTCACAATCCCTTCCCCTACCCTGGCCAAAATCGTCTCTTCACCGGCACCTCCCACCAATTGCGCGATATTGGCCCTGACGGTAACACGGGCTTTTGCTATGAGCTGAATTCCATCTGCAGCCACAGCGGCTACACTCGGCGTATTGATTACTTTCGGATTCACCGAAATCTGCACCGCTTCAAACACATCCCTTCCTGCCAAGTCAATAGCTGTTGCTTGTTTGAAACTCAGGTTGATGTTGGCTTTATCGGCCGAAATCAACGCACGGATAACAGCCGGGACATTTCCTCCAGCCAGATAGTGGGTTTCCAAATCATTGGTAGTCAGCTGCAATCCGGCTTTGGTCGCGGTAATCATGGAATTGACAATCACACTTGGGGGGACTTTCCGGATTCTCATCCCGATCAGTTCTCCGATGCCCACTCTGACATTGGCAAATTGAGCCGTGATCCAGAGATTGACCGGAACGAAGTATAAAAAGATGAATAACAAAACGATCCCCGCAAAAGCGGCGACCAACACAAATAGTGAACTTGAAGGATCCATAAAGATTTATTTAACCAGAATTTTATTGTTTTCGATTTTACTGATGCTGACTTCCTTTCCGACTTCGATGAATCCGTCCTCGGATTTCACCTCCAGCACCTGATCTTCAAAGGCCGCTTTGCCAAATGGCTTAATATCGGATACGGCTTTTCCGGCCATTCCAACGGAAACGCCATCCGTCCTGCCATCAAATGCTCCGCCCTTGATGGAAGATTTGAGCGAAAACCGCTTCCATACCCCCGAACTGAATCCATACCAAACTGCGGAAAAATTTAGGACCAAGGCCAACGCTGTGATCCAAAGCGCAATCTGAGAGTCGAAGGTCAGAAAAGCATAGCCTATCCCCGCCAAACTCACCAGCATTCCGAAGATCCCAACCACGGTTGTTCCGGGTATGAAGAGAATTTCTACCAAAAGGAGAATCAATCCGATAAGTAAAAGACTGGCTAAAATTAGAATGGTCATCGCTGGCAAAATTCAACTGGTGGAGAATAAGGCCTAAAATACAAGAATCGGAATGAAAGCCATTGCCCAAAAAGAAAAAACCCGGAATCTCTTCCGGGTTTGCTGTTTTAGTAGGCCTTAGCAAAATAAACTCTTCCTTCCGAAGGTCGTCCGGTGAGGACACATTTTCCGGCTTCCTCTTTTCTGTTGAGAGGAATGCATCGTATGGTAGCTTTGGTGAGTTCTTTGATTTTTTCTTCTGTTTCGGTGGTACCGTCCCAATGAGCCGAAACAAATCCCCCTTTTTCCTCCAAAACCTGCTGAAATTCTTCCCAGCTATTCACTTCCGTGGTCACCGAATCTCTGTAATCCAAGGCTTTGTTGTAAATGTTGTTTTGGATCTCGCCCAGCAGCGAAGAGATTTTCTCAGCTATAGGCTGAGAAGCCAATTCAAACGTCTCTTTGGTAAGGGTATCCCTTCTGGCCAACTCGATAGTTCCGTTTTCCAGATCTCTTGGTCCCAGCGCGATCCTCACCGGTACACCTTTCAATTCATATTCGGCAAATTTCCAGCCTGGTTTTTGGGTATCCCGGTCATCGTATTTCACTGAAATTCCAACTTTCCGAAGCTCTGCCATGATTTCTTTGGCTTTGACAGAAATGATCTCCAACTCAGCCTCACCTCGATAGATGGGAACAATCACTACCTGAATTGGTGCCAGTTTTGGAGGAAGGACCAGCCCATTATCATCTGAATGGGCCATAATCAATGCCCCCATCAAGCGAGTACTTACACCCCAGGATGTACCCCAGACATATTCCAAACCGCCTTCCTTGGTAGCAAACTTGACATCGAAGGCTTTCGCAAAATTCTGTCCCAAGAAATGAGAAGTTCCTGCCTGCAGTGCTTTTCCATCCTGCATCATTGCCTCGATACAATAGGTATCATCTGCCCCGGCAAATCGCTCATTTTCGGTTTTTCGACCTCGGATCACCGGTACGGCCATATATTCTTCAGCAAACTGGGCATAGACATTCATCATTTGGATCGTCTCATCCATAGCTTCCTTGGCAGAAGCGTGTGCAGTGTGCCCCTCTTGCCAGAGGAATTCAGCAGTTCTGAGGAAAAGGCGGGTTCTCATTTCCCATCGCACCACGTTGGCCCACTGATTGACCAAAAGAGGCAAGTCGCGGTAGGATTGGATCCAATTTTTGTAGGTGCTCCAGATAACAGTTTCGGACGTCGGACGAACGATGAGTTCCTCCTCCAATTTTGCTTCGGGATCTACGATTACTCCTGATCCATCCTCGGCATTTTTCAGACGGTAATGAGTGACAACAGCACATTCTTTTGCAAAACCCTCCACATGGCTTGCTTCTTTGCTGAGGTAGGATTTTGGGATAAAAAGCGGGAAATACGCATTGGTATGACCAGTCTCTTTAAACATTTTGTCCAGTTGAGCCTGCATTTTTTCCCATATGGAATAGCCATAGGGCTTGATCACCATACAGCCTCTTACCGCTGAATTTTCAGCCAGGTCAGCTCTTTTTACCAATTCATTATACCACAGGGAATAATCCTCACTGCGCTTTGGAAGTCCTTTACTCATTCGGTTGGTTGGAATGTTAAAATGTCTTTATTTTTGCTTAATTAGGGCTGGCAAATATAATCCAAAAAGTATAACCTCGGGTTTGCTAGTCCGTATAACAAAGCAACAATCAACTTCAACTATGAAGAAATTACCCATAATATCTGCTTCCTTGCTCTTGGGATCGCTTGTCATCACTTCCTGCAGCACCAACAAAATGGCAGCTAGCGGGGCTGACGACAATCTTTATTTCATGGCTTCGGACGTAAAAATGGCCACTCAGTACGCGGTGGAAAACAACAATCCCGAGTCCTTCAAAAACATAGCCGTGGAACCTACCCTGGCGGAAGAAAATTTCAGTTCCAGAAATGTGAATCCTGAATACATCTCCCGATACCAGGCAACTACCAATCAAACTGCCTCTGAGGATGGAGTGGTTTATTTTGACGAAACAGCCCCAGCTCAAAACACAAGCGGTAATGTTAACGCTTATGATAATTACTACGCCTCCGGCAACGGACAAAACACCAATTCACCAAACATAAATTTCAACTTCGGTTTGGGATTTGGCTATAGTCCATTCGGATGGGGAATGTCTCCATATATGGGCTTTGGATGGGGCTACCCTCTTGGCTGGAGTATGAGTATTGGCTTTGGTTGGGGCTTCCCGATGTACCCGACTTATGGTTGGGGTTACCCAATGTATGGATGGGGATACCCAATGTACCCAGGTTATGGGTGGGGATATCCAGTCCGCCCTATATATCCGGGTTATCCATCTTACGTCTTACCAGGCGGGGAATATGGGGATAGAAGAGTGGTTTATGGAGCAAGACCGACTCGAGGTTCATCCATCACCAACACGGGAATCCGATCAAGCCAGGCTTCCATCATGCCAAGCACTGCAAGAGCTCAGGCAAGGGGAAATGCAGCAGCAGTCAATTCATCAGCAAGAAAATTGGTGTCTTCAGATAATTCCAGAGTGGCAAGCAGAGACTTCAGCAACTCTCAAAACGACTATTACAATTCCGGAAGAAGCAGAGTGACTACCACCCGAAATGTGAGTTCTCCAGCAGCAGACCGGGCAGTGAGTACCCGATCTAGAAGCTCCATTCCTTCGGCAAGACCTTCATCTTCGTACAGTCCAGGTACCAGTACCAGAACTTATACGTCTCCATCCAGAAGTTCATACTCTGGATATGACGGAAGGACTTCTTCTCCATCTTACAATAGGTCAACTAGCCCCTCCTACAACAATAGATCTACCTCCCCTTCTTACAACAGAGGTACAACTCCATCTTACAATAGAAGCACTACACCCTCCTACGACAGATCGGTTACACCAAGTAGATCTTACAACAATTCATCCAGTTTCAGTGCTCCAAGTCGAATGAGTACTGGTGGAGGCTCCAGCTTTAGCGCTCCGAGCAGAAGCTCGGGAGGATCTTCCGGCGGCAGCGTCGGCGGATCCAGAGGAGGAAGGGGGAATTAATTTCCCCCTTTTTTTTGCGGAAATTCCGTACAAAACCAAAAAACATCCGTTATCTCCATAACAACAAAATGACGAATTAATGAGGTTTTTGACATTCTTTCTTACCCTCAGCATCCTTACTATCGGTACTGCGCTAGCACAAAGCGGTTACTTCGAAGATGCCTATCGATTCAGCAGATCAAACCCGTCTGGTTCCGCCCGAATCATCGGTGTGGGCGGTACCCAATGGTCATTAGGCGGAGACGTTTCCAATATCGCCGGTAATCCGGCAGGTCTTGGATTTTTCCGCACTTCCGAAGCAAGTATTAGTCTTGGGTATTCGGATTGGGGAGTGGATACCCGGTATTTGGGACAAAACAAATCCTACAATACGACTAATTTTTCCCTGCCAAATATGAGCTATGTTATGGCCAGCCCTAAGGAAAACCTCGAAGCAGGTTCATTCAAAGGTGGGTCTTTTGGCTTTAGTTTTCAAAGGATAGCCAATTTCAATACCGAGTATGGCTATTTCTCAGACGAGTTGGGAGAAAGCTCCATCATTGATTTTTACCTACAGGATGCTTTTGGAATCCCAGAAAGCCAAATTGAGAACTACGGATTAACCGGATTGGCCTACCAGACCTACCAAATTAATCCGATCGTATTTGACGAAGATGGACAACCAATCGCCAACCCTACCTCCTATGACTCCTTTGTTTTGGGTTTTCCATTCCAGGATGAGAACATCACTCAAGAAGGCAGCGCCAACCAACTTACATTCTCCTATGGAGCCAATTTTAACCACAAGCTTTTCCTAGGAGGAAGTTTGGGAATCCGAACGCTGTCTTTTTCTTCCTTCAAAGTTTACAACGAGGAATTTGTAGATCAGCCGCTTGCCAATTCCAGTCTCAGAGAGAATTTGTTCATCAATGGAGCTGGTGTAAATGTGAATCTTGGGCTGATTTATAAACCGATTGACTACTTGAACCTGGGTTTCATTTTCCAATCCCCAACCTGGTATTCCCTGAACGAGGAATATGAGGCGGGAATGACAGCAAACTACAATAACTATTACTTTGAGCAAGAAGACATTACGCTGGGCAGACAGGAAGCCATTACCGATTTGGTGGTGAGTAATTATGGACTGAACACCCCGCTGAAAATTGGCGGTGGAGCAACCTTTTTCATAGGGAAAAACGGCTTTATCTCTGCTGATGTAGACTGGGTAGATTACAGCGCAGGCAGGATAAATTCAAACGACTTTGATGAAGGACCAGACAATCAAGTCATCAACGACATCTACACCAGCACCATTAATTACCGCATTGGGGGTGAGGCAAAGTTTGATCTATTCCGAGTAAGAGCCGGGTATGCTCATTTTGGAGATCCCTTTACCAACTCGCCGGGCTATGATCAAAGCACCCAACAAATCAGTGGTGGATTCGGAGTCAAGCTAAACAACTTCTCCATTGATTTTGCCTTGGTCAATCAACAATACAATGCCCTGTACCGAAGCTACCAAGTACTTGACGAAAACAATGTGAACTATGGACCGCTGACCGAACTGGAAAACAGCATCACCTCAGGCGTATTGACAGTCGGAATTAATTTTTAAGCTGATTAATCAACTCATACATCAAAAGCTCAGCGGAAAAGTCTTCCCCGCTGAGCTTTATTTTTGCCTGATTGTAAAAATATTCCCGTTGGGAAAGCAGACTTTTCAGCTTGAGGGTAATCTCTCCTTGGTCCAAGCCTTGAAACATGGGGCGGTTTTGCACTTTTGAAGCCCTCAATCGCTCAGAAATCGCATCCAAAGGCACATCGAGGTAAACAGAAACGGCAGAGGCATTGATCAAATCCATGTTGTCATTGAAGCAGGGAGCACCTCCACCAGTGGCCAGGACAAAGGAAGAATCCCGTTGAAGTAGTTCGGAAAGGACTTCAGTCTCCCACTCCCGAAATCTCCCTTCCCCATACATGGAAAAAATCTCAGGGATTTTCAGTTGAAATTTTTCCTCTATCTGTTGATCCAGATCCAGGTAGGGAAATTTCAATTCGTGGCCAAGCTGACGCCCAAAGGTGCTTTTTCCAGAACCCGGCAAGCCTACCAAAACAACTTTCAGATTCTTACTCATAGAAAAAAGTCCAAGACATCGGTGGCTTCGGGAGTATTGTTGTGGTGAAACTTCTCCATCACCACTCCATCTTTCAAAATCATGATTCCCGGATTAGCCCGCATGATGGTCTTGACAACGGTGGCATCTGCCTGCAGGCCGATCACGCTCCAGTTATTTTTGGACAAAAAGGCATCAATCTCTTCCTGAGTGGCGGCAGCCATAAAGACCACATCCACTGGGGCTCCTTCCAGTGATTTAACCAATTCGGATAACTGGTCCAGATTGGCTTCGCTCATTTTGGACATGTTGCTGCTCAGAATGACCACCTTGTTTCCCGAAAACAGGAACTCTGTCTGATCCCCTTCGGTATTCCAGGCCGCGAAATCGGAGATTTTCGGAAGCGCATCCGGATTTTTCAAAATCATCTCGACAAACTCATAGCTTTCATCCGTCGGATATTGGTCAAACTCAACGGTCTCACCTCCCTTTTTCATCACGTAAGTGTACTGAAGGGCTGCCGAAGGCTGCATATTGGTAGGAATACTTACTCCGTTTTTATAGGCTCTGAAATCAATGAATGGCAGATTTTGAATCGCCCAAATAGCCAAACCCAAGGAAACAACAAAGCTCAAAACAGCTGAAACATTTGCCCATCTGGGGGTCTCCTCTGAAAGGTCCTTCCGGAAAAAGAAAAGAAAAGAAA
This sequence comes from uncultured Limnohabitans sp., assembly GCA_964405255.1. Taxonomy (GTDB): domain Bacteria; phylum Bacteroidota; class Bacteroidia; order Cytophagales; family Cyclobacteriaceae; genus Algoriphagus. Next base: position 16,972 of record CAYONF010000019.1, read on the forward strand.
TCAGGACCAGCAGGATGACGTCTTTGTAAAAAGATTCCCAAGGAGTCAGCTTAATCGCATCACCAAAGCATCCGCAATCCGTCACCTTGTTGAAATAAGCGGAATAAAAAGTCAAAAAGGTGAATGACAAAATCATCAATCCTAAAGCCCAAACGGTTTGCTTTAGCCTCACCCCCAAAATAAGCATGACTCCCAGGACCACTTCCGACACTACCAAGGCAGTCGCGATGTAAAGTGCAAAGGGCTTGAGATAATAGAAAAATCCCGCGATGTCATTGGAAAACACATCAAAGTACTCTTCCAGCTTGATTGCTGTCCCCACCGGGTCGTTTACTTTGATTAATCCGGAGAAAATAAAAAGACCTCCGACCAAAAACCGGAGAATCCATAGAATGGCTTGCTTATTCATGTATTACTTATTTCTATTTTTCAAATCACCCCCAGTAAGACCACATACATGTCCTTCGATTAAATACCCAACCAGGGATATCAGACGTGATGATATCCTAATTTGATCAGGCAAAAAACCGAGTAATTGATCATGTCCTGATAGTTAGCCTCGATTCCCTCCGAAACGATTGTTTTGCCTTGATTGTCTTCAATCTGCTTTACCCGATACAGTTTCATCAGAATGATATCCGTCATCGAACTGACTCTCATGTCTCTCCAAGCCTCCCCGTAGTCGTGGTTCTTGTTCTCCAGCAAAGCCTTTGTGTCAGCCGCCCATCGATCATATAAAGGCTCCAACTCCGAAAATGGAATCTCCATCCGCTCATCCGTTTTCAGGCTGATTTGAATCAAGGCGATCAGACAGTAGTTGATGATTCCGACAAATTCATCCACGATCGGATCATCGACTTTTTGGCTCCCTTTTTCCTGAATGGACCGAATGCGCTGGGCTTTGATAAAAATCTGATCAGTGATCGATGAAAGCCTCAAAATCCTCCAAGCAGTCCCATAATCGAGGGTTTTCTTCCGGAACAACTCTTTACATCGGGCGATTACTTGCTTATATTCGTTGCTGGTTTTAGTCTCCAAAACACCTTAGTTTAATGCTCTCCGGATCAAATCCGTCTTCTTCGACCGAAGATAAATTATTTCCCCAAAAATATACACTTCAAATCAAGGGAAGGCTGATTTGCCTGGATAAACCCAAAGTGATGGGAATCCTCAACCTGACTCCGGATTCTTTTTTTGAAGGAAGCAGAGTTGCCAAAAATCGTGATTCGATTCTTTTGAGCGCTGAAAAAATGATCCATGAAGGCGCTGACTTTTTGGATTTGGGTGGATATAGCACGCGCCCGGGAGCTACCGATATTTCAATTCAGGAAGAAATCGACCGGGTTGTTCCCGCAATAGAACTGATCAAAAAGGAATTCCCTGAAATTCTTGTTTCTGTAGATACGTTTCGGTCAAAGGTCGCCCAAGAATCCGTAGCTGCAGGAGCAGACCTAATCAATGACATTTCCTCCGGAAACCTGGATTTGGAAATGCTTCCAACGGTAGCCAAACTCGGTGTTCCCTACATTGCCATGCACATGAAAGGAAATCCGCAAAACATGCAGAAACAATCGAATTATTCAGATATTTTGACTGAAATCCTGTACTATTTCGCGGAAAAAGTGGATCTTATTAAAAAACTTGGCATCAAAGATGTAATTATCGATCTCGGGTTTGGATTTGCAAAAACAGTCGAACAGAATTTCTTCTTGCTGAAAAACCTAAAAACTTTTGAGGCACTTGGATTTCCGCTTTTGGCAGGACTTTCGAGAAAATCGATGATTTACAAAACCCTGCAAACTGACGCAGCAAACGCCCTCAACGGGACCACAGCTTTGAATATGTTTGCTTTATTGCAAGGCGCGAACATCCTCCGAGTACATGACGTTAAGGAAGCAAAAGAGACCATAAAACTATACGAACAACTATACCCTTGAGCCTGCTTTTTAAAATAGGATTTTTAGACATCTCCATCGTCAATATGATCGATATTGCGTTGGTAGCAGCGCTGTTGTATCAAGTGTATAAGCTGCTCAAAGGCAGCGTTGCCATTAAGATTTTCCTGGGATTCCTGTCATTGTACCTGATTTACCTTTTGGTGCGGGCAGTTAGGATGGAATTGCTTTCCGCGATTTTGGGCCAATTCATGGGAGTAGGTGTGATTGCCGCCATCATCATTTTCGCCCCGGAAATCCGGAAGTTTTTGTTGATCCTGGGCCGTTCGTCCATTTTTTCCGATGACAATGTCTGGAAAGACCTGCTCTTTTTCTGGAGAAAAAAAGAAAACTCAGCCTTCAACATCAGCCCGATCATTGACGCCACCAAGTCATTGGCAGGAAGCAATACAGGTGCTTTGATGGTGATTTCCAGTACGGTGGAATTGAAATTTTACGCAGAAAGCGGAGATATTCTCGATGCCGAACTTTCCAAGCGGCTGCTGATCTCTATTTTCAACAAATACAGCCCTCTGCATGATGGAGCGGTCATCATCCACAAAGGGAGAATCAAAGCGGCCAGATGTATTCTTCCGGTGACTGAGCGGGAAGTTCCGGCCCAATTTGGATTGCGTCACCGTGCCGGCATCGGTATGTCAGAGGCGACAGATGCTTTGATCCTCGTGGTTTCTGAAGAAACTGGGCAGATTTCGATGATGAAAAACGGGAAGGTCCTTCACAACCTCTCCTTCCAGGAAATCCGGGAAATCATCAACGACTACCTGAATAATGAAGACTTGGACGACCGTTTCGAAAACCTCTCAGAGTACGATTTGTCTGCAAAGAAAAAGCTGGCGATATCAGGTAAGTCCTGATAAAAGGCGACCATAAAAATAAGCCCGGCAGAATTAAATCTGCCGGGCTTTTTGTTGGTGGGAAAGCTGAAATTACTTCAAAACTCCCAGCTCTTTTCCTACTTCGATAAAGGCCGAAATCGCCTGGTCCAAGTGATGCCGTTCGTGACCCGCAGAAATCTGAACGCGGATTCTGGCCTGACCTTTAGGCACGACCGGATAGTAAAATCCGATCACATAGATTCCCTTTTCCAAAAGCTTTTCCGCCATTTTCTGAGACAGAACCGCATCGTACAACATAATCGGGACGATGGCATGCTCACCCGGTTTGATATCAAAGCCGGCTTCCGTCATCTTAGCCCGGAAATATTTGGTATTCTCTTCGAGTTTATCCCTCAGTTCGGTCGTCTCCGACAGCAAGTCAAACACCGCAATCGAAGCTCCAGTAATGGAAGGCGCCAAGGTATTGGAGAACAAATAAGGCCTGGAACGCTGACGAAGCAGTTCGATGATTTCCTTTCGACCTGAAGTGAATCCTCCGGAAGCTCCGCCAAGGGCTTTGCCCAAAGTACCCGTAATGATGTCGATTTTGCCCATTACGCCTCGATGCTCGTGAACACCTCGGCCTGTTTTACCCATGAAACCCGTGGAATGACACTCGTCTGACATGATCAGCGCTTCATACTTTTCAGCCAGTTCGACGATTTTATCCAACTGAGCGATGGTGCCATCCATGGAAAAAACGCCGTCGGTCACGATGATTTTCTGCTTGGCTCCGGCCGCAATGGCATCCTGAAGCTGCTTTTCCAGATCCTCCATGTTGTTATGCTCGTAGCGGTAACGCATGGCTTTGCAAAGGCGAACCCCGTCAATGATTGATGCATGATTCAAGGCATCGGAAATGATCGCATCCTCAGGACCAAAAAGCGGTTCGAAGACTCCTCCATTCGCATCAAAAGCTGCCGCATAGAGGATGGTATCTTCCGTGCCCAAAAACTCAGAGATCTTCCGCTCCAACTCTTTATGAATATCCTGAGTACCGCAGATAAATCGAACGGAAGACATTCCAAACCCATGGGTGTCAATGGCCGCTTTGGCCGCCACGATGACTCGAGGGTGAGAAGAAAGTCCGAGATAGTTGTTGGCACAAAAGTTTAATACTTTCTGTCCTCCAGTGATCGTGATTTCAGCAGCTTGGGGAGAAGTGATGATTCGTTCCCGTTTGAAAAGTCCGGCTTCCTCGATGGATTTTAGCTCTTGTTCTAATTTGGGTTTAAACTGATCGTACATGCTCGATGGATTAAAATTGATTTAATTTTTCAGGAAAATCCGCTGATCAAAAAACCGATGCGGAGAGGTGATTTTTACTACTTTTGCGCAAGCAAACCCAAATATAAACAAAAACCCTCAAGGCGACTTTGGGGCTTTTTTGAAAGAATCTCATGGAAAAAATCCTCATCATCGGAGCTGCCGGACAGCTTGGTTCAGAACTCACCCGATCTTTGGCCGATCAGTTTGGCGGAGAGCAAGTTATCGCCACAGACTTGAGGGATTCTGCACGGGCAGCCTTCGATTATTGCCGGTTTGAGGTTTTGGATGCGATGAATAAGGAAGCCCTGCACGATTTGGTCAAAGAAGAACAGGTGACGCAGATCTATCACCTTGCGGCTGTCCTATCTGCTACTGGGGAGAAAAATCCAAAATTTGCCTGGCACCTGAATATGGAAAGCTTACTCATTGTTCTTGAGCTGGCCAAGGAGCTGAAGCTGGACAAAATCTACTGGCCCTCTTCCATCGCCGTTTTCGGCCCAAACACTCCAAAAGTAAATACGCCACAATTTTGCGTCAAAGAACCCAATACCGTCTATGGCATCAGTAAGCAAGCCGGTGAACGGTGGTGTGAATACTATTTTCAAAAATATAATGTCGACGTACGAAGCCTTCGCTATCCTGGCCTCATCGGCTACAAATCCCTTCCCGGAGGCGGTACGACCGACTACGCCGTGGACATCTATCATAAGGCACTCGCCAATGAAAAGTTCTCCTGCTTCCTTCGCGAGGATAGTTACTTGCCGATGATGTACATGCCCGATGCCATCAAGGCCACATTGGACCTGATGAATGCGCCACGGGAGGCTGTAAAAATCCGCTCTAGCTACAATCTTTCAGGGATGAGCTTTTCTCCCAAAGAAATCTTCGAAAGCATCAAAAAACATATTCCTGACTTCCAGATCGAATACAAACCCGACTTCCGCCAAGCCATCGCAGACTCTTGGCCGGATAGCATCGACGACAGTCGTGCTCGGGAAGACTGGGGATGGAAACCGGAGTATGACTTGGATGCGATGACGGCAGATATTTTGAAAAACCTGCCGAGATATTTTCCTCCCAAGAAATAAGAAATGCTAAACCTTTTTAAAGCCGCTTTTTCAAAAGCGGCTTTTTATTTCCCCTTGCTCTATTTCTCCTTCCATCCTATTTCGAAATTGGCTATTTTTCTTCCGATTCATTTCGGGAAATGCTCACAAACCGCCTAGCTATACTTCTCAGTGTTTTGATCGGGATCACCCTGATCGGCTTTTTCTTTTTCGGTTCTGAAAAAGAAGTCGATTTCAGCACCGAGATCAAGCCCATCCTCAACAAGCACTGCATCACCTGCCACGGTGGAGTGAAAAAAAGCGGAGGATTTAGCTTGCTGTTTGAAGAAGAAGCCTTCGCTCCCACCGAATCCGGCCATCCGGCTATCGTCCCGGGAAGTGCCTCTTCCAGCGAACTCATCAAGCGGCTGACGCACTCTGATCCGGAATTGCGCATGCCCTACCAGCGTCCCCAACTCAGCGAAGAAGAAATCGACTTATTGAAAAAATGGATCGACCAAGGCGCTAAATGGGGAAAACACTGGGCCTATGAGCCGGTCCAAGAACCCAAGCTTCCTGCAAATCCCAGTGCTGCAAGTTTGGGGGGAACTGAAAACACCTCGCTTGCTCCCATTGACTTTTTTGTCCAAGAAAAACTCCCAAGTCTGGGTTTGAGTCCTGCTTCACCCGAAAATCCGATGAGACTCCTTCGCAGAGTGGCTTTTGACATCACAGGCTTACCTCCTTCAGAATCCTTGGTTCGGGACTTTTCCTACGGCAAAATCAGCTATGAGCAAGCGGTGGATCAGTTGCTAAGCTCGGAAACTTATGGGGAAAAGTGGGCGACTTGGTGGCTGGACCTCGCCCGCTATGCGGATACCAAAGGCTACGAGCGCGACGTCTCCCGCACCATGTGGCCCTACCGGGATTGGGTGATCCGGGCTTTCAATGCCGACAAACCTTTTGACGAGTTTACCATCGAGCAGCTGGCTGGTGATCTTCTTCCCAATCCTACTCAAGACCAACTGACCGCCACGGCTTTTCATCGGAATACGATGAACAACGACGAAGGGGGAACTCAGGACGAGGAATTTCGGGTAGCTGCATTGTTGGATCGCGTGAATACGACCTACGAAGTCTGGCAAAGCACCACCATGGCCTGCGTGCAGTGCCACAGCCATACCTATGATCCGATCAGACACGAAGAATTCTATCAATCAGCGGCTTTTTTCAACAATACCCGGGACGAGGACACGCACGATGAGGAGCCTAGATTGCGATTCTATGAACCCGAGCAGCAAAGTCAAATCGAAGCGGTAATCAATTGGGTAAAGCAAAATGAAGGTGATAAAGCAGCGAAAATGCGGTCAGATTTCCTCAAATTCTACGAACCCAAATACGCCGCGCACCTTGCTACCGATTTTAACAAATCCGAACTGATCGATACCAAATGGCTTGGACTCTGGCCAGGAGGCTCAGCAGTTTACAAAAACATCGACACCCAAGGCTCCGATCAGATTCTATTGGACTATTGGACCGGACTGAATGGCACCCAAATGACGATTCGAAAAGATGGTCCCGAAGGTGAAGTCTTGGCCTCTTTTGTCATCAATAAAACCGAAGGAGAAATCGTCCGGCAGATCCCTTTCAAACCCGTCACCGGGAAAGTCAATCTCTATTTTGAAGCAAAAAACCCATCCGCGAAACCTGAGCAGAATACTTCCACGATCGTTTGGTTTGCTTTTGTCCCGAGTCTGAAAGGAAAGGAAAAGCCGGGCTTTGCCCAAGCTGAGAAAAGCTGGGAAGAGCTGCTCAAATTCAAAGGCACACGCCTTCCCATCCTGATCGAGAATCCACCCTACATGGCCCGAAAAACAAACGTTTTTGAGCGGGGAAATTGGATGGTTTTGGGTGAGGAAGTAAGCCCAAAAACCCCTGCTGAGCTGGGGGGATGGAAGGAAGAATGGCCGGCAAACCGACTTGGTTTTGCCTATTGGCTGACTTCGCCTGAAAATCCACTTACTGCCCGCACACTGGTGAATCGGGTTTGGGATCAGCTTTTTGGCAGAGGAATCGTCCGGACTTTGGAAGATATGGGAAGCCAATCCGAGCCACCTTCCCATCCCGAGCTTTTGGATTATCTGGCCTGGAAGACGATGAATTCCTACGACTGGAGTGTAAAATCCCTGATTCGCGAGATCGTTACTTCAGCCACCTACAGACAATCCTCTGCGATCTCCGCCGAATCCTACCAAAAAGATCCGGACAACCAATGGTATGCCCGAGGCCCAAGATTCCGGCTTTCTGCAGAGCAGGTTCGGGATCAAGCTTTGGCAACAAGCGGATTATTGAGCACAAAAATGTACGGACCGGGAGTCAAACCTCCACAGCCAGAAGGAATCTGGCAGACGGTCTACAACGGCGAGTCTTGGACAGAAAGCGAAGGAGAGGACAAGTACCGACGTGGAATCTATGCTTTCCTGAAGCGCACGAGTCCCTACCCTTCTTTCATCACATTTGACGCAGCAAGCCGGGAAGTCTGCCTGAGCAAGCGCTTGGTTACCAATACCCCACTTCAGGCTTTGGTCACACTCAACGATCCAGTTTACCTCGAAGCGGCCAAAAATCTGGGAAAAAAAGCCTGGGAATCCAGTGGCGAAAATCCTGAAAAAGCCATTTCCTCCGCTTATGAAAAATTGATCTTAAGCCCTATTTCCGAAGGGAAAAAGAAAACACTTCTTGCCTTGTTTGCATCCGCAAAATCTGAGTTCACCAATGATCCCAAAGCCTTGGAAGAATTCTACCCGGGAGCAAAACCCGAGGAAGCAGCGATGGCCGTGGTAGCCAATGCCATGATGAATCTGGATGAATTTTTAACCAAACCCTGATGAAACATCTCGAAAAACTCTTCGCCGAACTTGCGGTGCAAAAGCTGCAAAACCAAACCCGCAGACATTTCCTGATGGATTGCGTGAGCAAAGTCGGAGGTTTGGCTTTGGCTCCTTTGCTTTTTGGGTGTGAACCTGGGAAACTTTCCAAATCCAGTTCAGGACTTCAATTATCCGAGCGGGACTTGAATCCATTAGCACCTTTACCTCCACCTTTTTTGGGCAAAGCCAAATCGATCATTTACCTCCACATGGCTGGAGCGCCATCGCAGTTGGAACTATTCGATTACAAACCCGAACTCGCTAAATACCATGACCAAGCCTGTCCGGAGAGTTTGCTGGAAGGGCGTAAGTTTGCCTTTATCCGGGGTGTTCCCAAAATGCTCGGCCCTCAGGCTAAATTTTCCCAACACGGGGAAAGCGGGGCTTGGATCTCCGATTACCTGCCCCATTTCTCGAAAGTGGCGGATGAAGTGGCTTTTCTCAAAGCCATGCATACCGATCAATTCAACCACGGACCTGCACAGCTATTTATGCAGACCGGATCGCCCAGATTGGGACGACCGAGCTTGGGTAGCTGGGTGACCTATGGCTTGGGCACTGAAAATCAAAATCTACCGGGATTTGTCGTATTGACTTCCGGTGGAAAAACGCCCGATGCAGGAAAAAGTGTTTGGGGTTCGGGTTTTCTCCCATCAGTCTACCAGGGAGTGCAATGCCGATCCAAAGGAGATCCCGTTCTCTACCTTGAGGATCCTACAGGGATATCGCGGGATCTGAAGAAAAACGTCATTTCGGCGATCAATCAGGCCAATCAGGAAGATTTTGAGGCCTTTGGCGATCCTGAGATCCTCGCCCGGATCAATCAGTACGAGATGGCTTACCGCATGCAGATCGAAGTACCGGAAGTCATGAATATCAACGATGAACCTGCGCACATCCATGAACTCTATGGTACCAAACCCGGTGAGGAATCCTTTGCCAACAATTGCCTTTTGGCCAGAAAGCTGGTGGAAAAAGGCGTACGGGTAGTGCAGCTATACGATTGGGGTTGGGATACACATGGGACCGATCACGACGGTTCGATCGACATGGGTCTGCGAAACAAATGCCGGGAAATCGACCGCCCAATGTCTGCTCTCCTGCTCGACTTAAAGCAGCGGGGCCTCTTGGAGGAAACACTGGTCGTATGGGGAGGAGAATTTGGACGGACTCCGATGCAGGAAAACCGGGAAGGCAAACAGATGGGATTCCTCGGCAGGGACCACCACGTAGATGCATTTACCATGTGGATGGCCGGTGGCGGAGTCAAAAAAGGCACCAGCTATGGGATCACCGATGATTTTGGATTTGCCGGAGTGGATGAGCGAACCTCGGTCCATGACCTCCACGCTACAATTTTGCATTTAATGGGCTTCGACCATGAGAAGTTTACGTTTGATTTTCAAGGTCGCCCCTTCCGGCTAACCGATGTACATGGGGAGTTGATTCATTCCATTTTAGCCTAATCGATCCAAAAAATGAAAGCCAAGAGTTATCACCCAAAGTCAATTTATGCTTGATTTCCTTGGGCCATTATTGGGCCGAATGCATCCCCTCTTGGTTCACCTTCCGATCGGAATTCTGGTTTTTGGGATTTTGCTTTGCTTTTTCCCCAAAAAAGAAAAGAACCCGCTTCTACCGTCCATTCGACTGGCCTTTCTTGTTGGCGGGATTGCGGCCCTGATGGCCGGGATCAGTGGTTTTCTTCAATACCAGTTTGAGGGCTTTGCCTGGGAAAATGTCCAATTCCATCTGATTGGGGGAGTTTTTACCGCATTTGGCAGCCTCTACCTTTATTTCCAGCTTGGAAAAATTGAATCCTTAACCTCCAAAATCAAATTCTCAGCCTTTGGATTGGGGCTTATCTTAATCTTCACCGGACATCTCGGAGGAAATCTCACTCATGGCTCCGGGTATTTTTCTGAAGTTCTTCCACCCGAACTTCAGTCTTTCATTGGGGCTGAAATCAAGCCAGAAAAAGGGCCGCAACTCCCTGAGGAAAACTGGGAAAATGCCCAACTCTACTCCGAAGTCATCCAGCCCATTTTGAACCAAAACTGCAAAAGCTGTCATAATCCCAGAAATCAAAAAGGAGAATTGGACTTGACTACTATAAAGGGTTTATTGGCTGGAGGGGAAGATGGCTTGGTTTTTACGGCCGGAGATGCAGAACATAGCGAACTTTTCTCGAGGCTTGTTTTGCCAAAAGATGATGAAAAACACATGCCTCCCGCCGAAAAACGCCAGCCCGGTAAAGAAGAAATCGAGCTGATCGAGAGCTGGATCAAAAACGGGGCTAAGGAAAACCAAACCTTGGCTGAAGCTGGAATTCCCAGAAAACTGGTGGAGCGTTTTATCCTCAAGAATCAGATCCCCTTTTATCCGACATCTACTTTTACTCCGATTTCAGCGGATTCTTTAGCCAGTTTGAAAAAATCCGGATTTTTTGCAGAAGCTGTAGAAGCCGGTTCAGGGCTATTGAAAGTTGCCTGCACCAATTTTCCGGAGTTTGGGGATTCGGATTGGGAAAAGTTGGAGACTTTTAAAAGCAGAATCGCCTACCTTGATTTGAGCGAAACGCAGCTCAGCGATGCGCTTTTGGACAGCATTGCAGGCTTGCCCAACCTGACCGTGCTTAAGCTAAACAGCACCTCGATTACGGGAAATTCATTGGAAAAATTGGGGCTGCTACCCCATCTTAAACTGCTCTACCTGAACAAAACTCAGGTGAGTTTAGCCCAGATTCAGGCCTTGACAGCGAGCAAATCCCTTCAAAAAGTTTTTGTCTTCGACTCCCCTTCTTCCTTGGAATTGGCAAATTCTGGCAAGCTGAGTTTTCCGTTTTTATTGGAAGGAGGAAATTACTCCCTTCCCAAATTACCCACCGACACAATCGTGTATTAATGAAAAATCCGACTCTCATCGAGTCGGATTTTTCGGTTATAGCTTTTCGCTGATCTTCTCAGGGGCAAAACCCAAGGTCAGTGATCCGTCGGGATACACGATCACCGGTCGCTTGATCATGCTGGAATTTTCGATCAAAATCGGAAGAGCAGTCTCAACTTTTTCCAAAGCTGACTTCTGGGAATCATCCATTTTACGATAAGTAGTTCCCTGCTTATTTACCAAGGAATCCAGTGGAGTTTTTGCCAAAAAGCCTACCAACAGTTCCTGTGAGGGCTTCTGTTTTTTGTAATCGATAAATTCATAGGCAACACCCTTTTCCTCCAAAAAAGTGAAGGTTTTCTTCATCGTGTCGCAGTTTTTTATTCCGTATACTTTGAGTGACATGTTGAACAGGTTTTAACCCAAAATCTCTTTGATACTTTCCTCGTGAGCTGTCAAAATCTGAGCAATCAGCTCATCCGTAAGCGCAGTGGAAAGGAACAAACTTTCAAACTGAGAAGGAGCCAAATACACGCCCCGCTTTAGCATTCCTTGGAAGTACTTTCCAAAAAGAGCCGTGTCAGATTTCTTGGCTGATTCAAAATCCGTCACCGATTCCTCGGTAAAGAACAAAGAATACATACTTCCCAGCTGATTGATGGTGAAGTCGTGGCCCAGCTTGTGGTTGATGCTTGCCATACCGGATGCGATCTGCATTCCGATTTCATTCAGTCGGGAATAAACTTCCGGATGAGTATTCAGATACTTGAGCATGGTGAGGCCTGCAGCCATGGCAATGGGATTTCCCGAAAGTGTCCCCGCCTGATACACCGGACCGGCAGGGGAGACAAACTCCATGATTTCCTTTTTTCCTCCATAAGCTCCTACCGGCATACCTCCACCTATGATTTTGCCCAAGGTGGTCATATCCGGAGTCACACCGAAAAGCTCCTGTGCTCCTCCTTTTGCCAAACGGAAACCCGTCATGACTTCGTCGAAAATCAAGACAATCCCTTCTCGGGTACAGATGTCCCGCAATCCCTGCAAATAGCCGGGATTGGGAAGGCAAAGCCCCATATTTCCAGGAACCGGCTCTAAAATCAAAGCTGCGATTTCCCCTTTATTAGCCGCCACCAAGGTCTCGATGGCCTCCAAATCGTTGTAGGGAGCAAGCAAGGTATCTTTTGCCGTACCTAGGGTTACTCCAGGCGAATCAGGATTTCCCATGGTGATCGCACCGGAACCAGCTGAGATCAAAAAAGAATCCCCATGTCCATGGTAGTGCCCCTCCATTTTGATGAACTTATCCCTACCGGTGTAGCCGCGAGCCACTCGTATCGCAGACATGGTCGCTTCAGTTCCGGAATTCACCATCCGGACTTTCTCAACGGAGGGCACCATATTCACGATCAATTCCGCAATCTCGACCTCCCGGGCTGTCGGTGCTCCAAAGGAAGTCCCATTCTGCATCGCTTGAATCACTGCTTCCCGGATCATGGGGTGATTATGACCCAAAATCATCGGGCCCCAGCTGTTGATCAGCTCGATGTAGGTATTGCCATCTTCGTCATAAAGAAATGCACCATCGGCTCGTTTGATGAAAATCGGATCTCCACCAACAGCGCGAAAGGCACGAACAGGAGAATTCACTCCACCTGGAATAAAGTTTTTAGCATGGGCAAATAGCCGCTTGCTTTCAGAAATTTGCATGATTTAGTCTATCGGGATCAACTCTCCGTCCACCAGTCTAAACACCGGGACGTAGGTGTTGTTATTGGAATTCTGAAAATTAAAGCCCCAAGTAAGTTTGCCTGGCTGAAAGGAATTTCCGTTGAGGCTAGTCCGGAAATCATAGCCATGAAGCGGGTTGGTGTTGGCAAAAACCCAATAAACCAGCTCCAGACCCAGGATAGAATTTAAGCTGGGATAGTTCAAATATTGCTCGTAATAGCCCTCACGGAAGGAATTTGCACTTTCGGAACCGAATTTCGGGGTATTGTTGGAGATGAAGTAAAAGTTGGGAAACTCCAGCATCTCATAATTGGCAAAATTGAATGAAAGCCAGGAATCCATCACTAGCATAGGAACTGAGGTCGCAATACTCTCCATCAATGAAAAGACCGGCTGAGCGACGGCAGGATCATCCGCCAGCAAAATTATCTGGTCGACAGAAGGGTTTTTTCCCCGGCTGACCCCAAGCCCCTGAAGGAAACTGGAAGCATTCCGAGGGTCTATTTTTTGAATTTTAGAAACCTGGAAGCCGGCATTTTGAAGTTCAGTCTGAAGCAAAAGTCCAAGCTTTTCATCCCTCGAACTTCCGCTGTAACCAATCGCCACACGGGTACCCCAGCGTTGAGATTTCAGGCTGGAAATAATACCGGCTGAAAGAGAATTCACAGAAGGACGAAAAAGGTAGCTGTATTTGGTCTGCTCAAATCGCTCCCCCAAGTTGGAAAGCGGATGGATAAACGGGATTTGCTCGGTCTCTGCAAAAGTACTGACCAAATCACTCTCCTCCGGATAGATAGGGCCGATGATGGCATCTGCCTTTTTCAATGCAGGATCTTGAAGGAGGTTTGTGAGGTGATTCAGGTCTCTTTTGGAATCAAAAGTCATCAGGTTGACTTTTTGACCTTCCTTTTTCAACTGATCTACTCCAAACTCGATTCCCTGATACAATTCAAACATAAAGTCGGTGTAAGCGATCCCGGAGATGGAAGACGTCCCCGAACCCGTAAATGGCAAGATCACAACCAGATCCAAGACTTCATCTTTGACCACATTCTTGGTGGGAGATGCAGCCCGGATTTGATTCAGAGCGGCAATTTCACTGGCGGACATGATCGTTTGCTTTTGCAATACAGCAGCCAAAGCAGCGGTATAGCCTTCATTTTCTTTGAATTCCTCAAGATTCGCGACCAAAAAACTCGAAGTGGACTTGCTCATGAATTCAAAAGTCGCATCGAATGATTGCTTCAGAATCTCCTCTTTTTTGATGGTTTTGATTACCCGAAGTGCTTCCAGGTTTTGGTTATTTCGGAAATAAGCTACGGCCAGAAGGTATTTGGCCTCATCGGATTTATTCCAGGTTTTGCCAAAAACAGGTTGTAAAGCGGCAATCGCCTGACCGGGTTGATTGGCACCCAAAGCCGCTTCGGCTAAATGAAATGCAGCATAATTCGCCAGATTCCCATATTTCTCAGCATCTGTAATCGGTTTAAATCCATTCATCGCTCCCCAATAATCCTTGGCAAGGAGCGCTGTTTTTGCTTTTTGGTACTCCTCTGGTACACCTTGAGCCTGGGAAATGTGGACAGAAAAAATCAGAAAAAGGAATGGGAGAAGGTTTCGCATGATTCCGGGTATGACGGGATGATTGACGCAGGGCAAATTTAATCCATTATTTCCAAACCCAAAGGTTATGCCATAGACCGGTAATAAATCAAAAACCCGAAGCCGAGACTTCAGGTTTTGAAATTTTGATTTTTGGCCAGCCCAATTTTGCCGGAACAAATAAAATCCTTGCCCAGAGGCCTTCTTATTTTCTCATGAGATTCAAAAATCCCTTCCTTGTTTCCCCGGTTTGGGCAAAGTTCAATACCCAATAGTAGGTGCCTTCTGGCAGGGATTTTCCCTGAAAAGATCCATCCCATCGCTTCTCCGGATCATCTGTGGAAAACAACAGAGATCCACTCCGCTCAAAAATCTGGACGGTTGATCCTTCGGATTGACCCAAAGAAGGGACACCCCAGGTATCGTTGATACCGTCCTCATCGGGGGTAAAGGTGTTGAATACTTCAATATCGTTAATGCTCCCAAATACAGGAGTGAGCTCAAATTCCTTCTGAAAGACGTTTCCTCCCCTGTCAAGGACAAGGACTAAGATGGAATACGAGTTCTTGGTTTTTGAATTTCCGGAATTATTCCAAACGAGAGAATTTCCGGCAATCTGAAAGAACGAATTATCCAGTTGGCCTTCTGCCAAGGAAAGGGTATGAAAATCATCCGTTTTGTCCACGACAGTAAACCTACCGATCTCAGTGGCGGATTTGGCAGAACCTGGCTCAAATTTATCCTCGCTCAACAGCACATCTTCCGGGGCTTCTTTTGGCAAAATGGCAACTTTTTGCAATGCCTTAAGGGCTTCAGGATTCCCAATTCCGTCAGGTAAATCCACGTTTCCTACCAACGAGCAAGTCCCATTTTCCATCAGATTCAAATTGCTTTTTTCCCATCGGACCAGCAATTCCAGAATTTGTCCATCTTTGGTCAGGGCCGAAACATGCTTGGGCAGGGTAGGCATGACCGACCATGGGGTTTGGATTTCCGCAGGATCCAGGATTGTGCTCAATTCGGCCTGGATAATCTGAAAAACAGCCTCTTTGAAAATGATTTCAAAATTTGATCCCAAGTCCAAATCTCCCCGCTGGATGACATAACTGCCTATTTTTTCTCCAGTTTCTCTGACGAGCTGGCCTGAGAGTTTTTTCTGTACTTCCTGAGAATCGATCCCTTTGACCAAAAAGGACAACTCTGGGTCCACACTACCAAAAATCTTTTGATTGGCCTGGGCCTCGATGATCACTTCTTTTTTGGTGATTTCGAAGTTTGCCGCTGTAAAGTGAAGATGGTAATTGGGTCCTGCATCCAAAGTTCCTTTGGTGATGAGGTATTGTCCTACATCCTCACCCTCTTCCCTGCCCAGTTTGCCGGAGAGCACTTCAGGTCCATCCTTATATTTGAAGCCTGAACCTGTGAATTCAAATTCTTGGTCAGCTGCACCAAAAACCTTTTTCTGGCCGGGGACAGCTGAAACTTGCAAATCGGCGGGTTGAATGGTCAGGGTTTGCTCAAAAGGAAGGTGGTAAGAACTGTTTTGCCCGTTGCCAGATTCGGCAGTGATTTTGGTTGATCCTGCTTTCAAAATAACAGCCATATTGCCATGAATCCGGACCACAGTGGTATCCTCTGCCCGGTATATCACCGTCTGGCCAATGCTGTCCATGTCATCTCCCAAGATATAATCCGGATCGCCATAGGTCTTTACTAAAACCAGAGGGAAATTGAACCCAGTCGGGATTTTTGCGGACTCCAGTCCGGGAATAGGGTTTTTGGAGTCCTTTTTCCCTACTTCATCGTAAGCAATAGTTTTGATATAGGGATAGGATATAAAGGGTTCTGCACTGGAAGGTTCTTTTATCCCCCAAACCTTGGCAAAATCCCAAGTTTGACTAAAATGAGCATTTTTCCCTTTAAGGGATTGAGTTCGAAGTCCCAAACCTCCCCCGGCATTTGAAGATTGCCCGGTACGATCCTCATCCCAAAAACAATTTTGGATCGAAAACTTTGACTCAGCCAAACCCATCAATCCACCGGATTGAGCCTTGGCTGTGACTTTCCCAGCGGCATAGGAATTCAACAAGCTGGCTCCATTCATTTTTCCAATCAATCCGCCCGCAATACTTTCTGCGGTCACCTGACTGATACTATAGCAATTTTCAATGAAATTGGGTGAGTAGGAATGGAAAAAACCGACCAATCCACCCGCCAAAGACTCAGCCGCTACCTCACCTGAAGAGAAGCTTTGATTGATGTTTGTATGGTAGGCATTTCCAGCTATTCCTCCTACACCTTTAAAGCCGGATACCTGCCCCAAGGAATAACTCCCGAATATTTCTGAATTCCCAATCGTCCCTACCAATCCTCCTGTATAATACTTTCCTTCCACCTTTCCGTCGAAAGAGCAATTGCTGATCTGAACATTGATTCCTATTCCCAATAAACCACCGATATCATTACCGGCATTGATGGTGAAATTCTCCAAGTGAAGGTTTTTGAAGGTCGCATTGCCAGCCTTTGCAAACAGACCCACGGTATTTTGGGCAGGTCTAAAAACAGTAAGATCAGCCAGTGTTTTACCATTTCCATCCAAAACTCCTGAGAAGTTTGGAATGGGTAGCCAGCCTGATCCAGAATTGGCGTTGGGTCCGGCAAATTCCACATATCCCTCGCTGTATTTATTCAAATCCTGAATCAAAATGAAGGCAGCGGATTGTTTGTCCTTGATCGATGCAAGTTGTTTCCAAGTGCTGATCTGGTAAGGATCCTGCTTGGTCCCCATTCCGCCTGCAAATTGTGCAGCTAGATTAATTGGCAACAGAAAAATAAAACCCAATACGAAAAACAAGCTTTTACAAACAACTCCTCCTGCCACAATCCATTGAGTCAACTTCACCAATCGGCAAGTTGAAAAATAAACAGTTTCCGCTTCTAATTTAATTGGCGAAGCTTGCTTAGGTCTCAGCAGATTATTTTGATTTTTCATTTGAATTTTTAACTTTTAGTCTTTCAAAAAACAGATTCTCAAAAACCACTTTAGATAACCAATACTACTGGTACAAAACAGCAACATTTATTATATAATATCAATAATTAGATGTTTCAAAAACTGCTTTTGAAACAATGTAAAAGACAAAATGAATTTTTTTATATTTAAAATACATTTTTTAGAAAAATGAAAAAACCAACTTCAAGCCATTTTACCCACCATTATCTCCTACAAATTAAACAAATAACTTTACTAAAAATGAGATGAACTCATATTAAACATGCAAATTCATCCATCTTATTTTTGCCCGATTCTCATATCTAATTTATATCGCGACTATCCCTTTAAATAAAATTTAAGTAACCAAAAAAGCCTATGCTTATTTAAGCATAGGCTAAATAAAAATCAACAAACAACCCAATCAATTACTTATACAACCTCATTAAGATAGTTTTTCCAATACTCACTGGGACATATTCCAATTTCTTTTTTGAATACATTAAAAAAGGTGATCCTGGAACTAAATCCGGCCTCCTTCCCTAAAGCATCCAGTGTAAACAAGTCTAAATACCCCTCCTCGATTCTTTCTTTGGCATATTCAACCCGGTACATATTGGTCAATTCCTTGAAAGAATGACCATATAGCTTTTCCGTCAGCTGGGTAACCACCCTAGCCTGAACACCGAGTTTTTTTGCAAACTCTCCAACGGTCAGCCCTTGTTCTTTATAGATTTCCTCTACAACTAAAGTTTCATAAATTCTTCGGGTGATTTCTAGCTCATTAAACTGGCCCAAAATCAACTCATGGGAATTCTCGATATCCAGCTCCGGAAGAAGTTCACTTTCTGAAGTTTGAGCCGAAAGAATTTGGTTTGCGAGAGCTAGTTTTTTTGGAGAAACAAGAGGAAAGACCTTTCGGCTCACCAAATAAAACGCCCCCATTCCAATCAGTAGAATAGTGAATGTGGTGAATGGTTCCATTTTTTGTTTTCAGTTTAGATGCCTTCTTAGAATACCCCTTCTCCCTAATCAATTTATGCTTTCTTAAAAGGGCTTTGGGAGGCTTTATTTCTTTTGACATTTCAAAAATAAGAAGGCAAACCACACCTATTATTCTACTTGTTCCGAATTGTAAATGAATAACCTATAACCAAATGGCATAAAAAAAACAGGTGGGAAACACCTGTTTTATATTAGTATAATCGTGAATCAAAAGCACCTTATTCCCACTCGATCGTTGCAGGTGGCTTGGAAGAGATATCGTACACAACGCGATTGACGCCCTTGACCCGGTTAATGATTTCATTGGACATTTTGCCCAAAAATTCATACGGAAGGTGAATCCAATCGGCAGTCATGCCATCCACAGATCCTACTGCGCGAAGTGCAACTACGCGCTCGTAAGTGCGCTCATCTCCCATTACCCCAACTGACTGGATGGGAAGCAAAATCGCTCCTGCCTGCCATACCTGATCGTAAAGACCGTGGTTTTTCAGGCCTTGGATAAAAATATGATCTACCTCCTGAAGGGTTTTCACTTTTTCCTCGGTGATGTCTCCCAAGATTCGGATCGCCAAACCCGGACCAGGGAAAGGGTGGCGGCCGATGATGGTTTCCGGAATTTCCAAAGCACGACCCACCTCACGAACTTCATCTTTGAAAAGGGTATTCAATGGCTCAACCACGGATAGCTTCATGAAATCAGGGAGTCCGCCCACATTGTGGTGGGATTTGATCGTGGCTGATGGGCCTTTTACCGAAACCGACTCAATTACGTCCGGATAGATCGTGCCTTGACCCAGCCATTTCACGCCGTCTATTTTGTGAGCCTCATCGTCAAACACTTCGATGAATACCCGACCAATCGCCTTCCTTTTCGCTTCCGGATCGGTCAAGCCAGCCAAAGCGTCGTAAAAACGCCGCTTGGAGTCGACTCCGATCACATTCAAGCCCATGTGCTTGTAGGAATCCAGCACTTCTTCGAATTCATTTTTGCGAAGCAGACCATTATCCACAAACACGCAAGTCAACTGATCTCCGATAGCGCGATGAATCAACGTGGCAGCTACGGAAGAGTCAACTCCTCCAGAAAGCCCCATCACCACTTTATCCGAACCGATTTTCCTTTTCAGTTCAGCTACCGTCGAGTCAATAAAGGTATCCGAAGTCCAATCTTGAGAACAGCCACAAATGCCTACAACAAAGTTTCTAAGGAGGTTTTTACCCTCTAAAGAGTGCGTCACTTCCGGGTGAAACTGAATCCCGTAGGTTTTTTCTCCCTCGACTTTGAAAGCCGCCACGCGAACTGAAGAAGTGCTGGCGATCACTTCAAATCCTGCCGGAAGCTCCTTGATGGTATCGCCATGCGACATCCAAACCTGAGAGCCATGGGTCATTTCCTTCAGCAAGTCATGGTGAAGATCGATATGATCGAGGTTGGCACGTCCGTATTCACGGATTGTGGATGGGAGTACCTCTCCCCCATACTTGCTGGCTAAGAGCTGTGCACCATAGCACACACCCAAAACAGGCAGTTTGCCTCTGAATGCATCGGTATTCACATCCGGAGCTCCTTCGTCCCTCACGGAACACGGAGAACCGGAAAGGATGATTCCCTTGATGTCAGGGGTGATTTCCGGGACTTTGTTGTAGGGGTGGATTTCGCAATAAACGTTGAGCTCTCGGACTCTTCTTGCAATCAGCTGGGTGTATTGAGATCCAAAATCTAGGATCAGGATTTGTTCTGCCATGCGCAAAGGTAAGCAGGCTAAACGGCTTGCAGAAATTAGGCAAAGAAAATTTGGGGAGGGATTTGAAAATTGAAAGATTAAAGAATTGAAAAATTATCACCATCATCGATTTAACAATTATTTAGTTAAAGAACACAAAGCTATTTTTTTGAAGAAGGAAGCTTGTCTAGGTTTGGAGGAATTAAACTTTAAACTCTTTTATCATGAAATTAACTCAACTATTTCTGGTCTCTTTCTTATTGGTTTATCTCCCACTTGTGTCCCTAGGGCAGGATAAACCAAAGATGCAGTACACTATTGGTCTGGGCTCCACTTTGGACAGGACGAACTCACTTTGGGGAGTAAATTTTTCAAACGAGCTGAATGTCAACTTGAGAAAAAGGACTTCATTTAATCTGGGGTTATCTTTTTATCAATCCTTATTCTCCACTTCACCAACATCACTGGCACAAGAATCAGGTGCAAAGAACAAGGACCAATCCTCAGGACTTTTCATCAGTCCAACTATCAAATACGATATCCTCCAACGGCCATCTGGTTTCAAATTGGCCTTTGCCATAGGACCCTCTCTTCAGCTTGGTGGAGATTCCTTCCAGCCCCTTTACTTTACCGGGGCCCCGGCCCAGCCTTACACTGTCAACAAGTACCAAAGACTTGGCCTTCTGGCAGAACTGGAGGCAGAATGGAATTCAAAGAATCCAAACATTAAAAATGCTGTGAGTATCTCTGCTTATGGGGTGGGTGAAATCTTCCCTTGGTATTTCAATTTGACTTACAAGATGCGATTTGGACTTGGAAAGAATTAGATTCAGATTTTGCTAATCAAACAATTGAATGACCTTTTTCGGATTTTCAATCAAAAGCTGTTTCCAGTCCTCATCCCTAAACCCTTTTTCATTCAGGATTGGAATCAGCTTTTCAAAAATGTTGGTAAACGGCTGGAAATCCCCACCTCCTGCTTTCGCAGGATCATACCAACCCGCATCATGGGAAATCAGGATATTGCCGAGTATTCCCTTTTCCTTGGCGAAAAGCAGTCGCTCCACATAGGGATCAATTGCCCAGCCGATTCCATCCAGACTGATCCAAACTCCCATTTTGGCTGCTGTTTGATAGTTAGCAAAATCGGGTTCATTTTGGGCATGAACCCATACAAATTCGGATGGCTCTACTCCCATTTCCTGAAGAATCCGGACTTCTTGTATGGCAGTTTTCCAAGTTCCTGTGTGAGAAGCAATCGCCAAGCCTGTATTCAGATGAGTAATCGCTGCAGCTCGAACGAGCTTTTGATCGATTTGGGAAAGAGTGTCGGCTTCATTTACTGAGAATTTGATGAAGCCCGGCTTGATACCCGTACCCTCGATTCCATTCTCAAATTCATCAATCCATCGCTTAGCTAGTTGCTCGGCGGTTTCGGTGTGGACATAATCAGGAAGGTATTTCCCTCCTACTGCCCCATAAAATCCGGTATTGGTAAGGATTTGTATTCCTGATTTTTCACTCAGGGATTTCAGAAGTAATGGATCTTTGGCCAAATAGCTGGGCGTACAATCCAAAATGGTTCGGACTCCATATTCCTTTACTTCCAAGAGGTATGGGAGGACTTTTGCTACGACCGAATCCCGATTCCAACGATCCGGATTGATCGAATCCGCCTCGATAAAATCCACCAGCATGTGCTCATGAATCAGCGTCAATCCCATTGAGTCGATTGAAATGGGTCCGGTGACTGTATTGATAAAATCGTCAATCGTATTTGTTGGAGGACTTTGACACGAAAATGCAAGTGAAAGCAGGAGCAGGTGAAAAAGAGGTTTTGACATGTTGAAGCCGACTTGAATATTGGAACAGTAATTTACCGGGTAAGATCCAAGTTTCCGCAAGCTTGATAAATCAGCGAGAATCGAGAAGGTTGGTTCCTTCCATTACAGCCCTGAATTTCACACGAATCAAATTTCCTCAGGGAATATAGCCGGCTTGGCATAGTTCAGACGTGCCAGCCGATGCCCTACAAAGTAATCATCCAATCCCGCTACAGTGACCGACTTCAGAATTTCCAAATCCAGTGATCCATCCTTTCTCAGGCCTTTCTCCTCTACAAAAATGTGTTCGATGCTTCCGATCAAAAAAACAGTCTGGTTGACTTGGAGAGTTTGAGTTTCGACCAACTTACATCCTAGCTGGACCGGACTGTTTTTCACAAATGGAGCTCCGAATTCAAGCTTAATTTCCGGATCGATTCCGGTTGCTTCAAACTCGGAAGATTCCCAGTTGGCAGATGTCCAATGGGCTTCTTTATAAAAATCAGGGGTGACATGATTCAGGGTAAAGTACCCAGTTTCAAGGATATTCTCCAAGGTATCCCTTCGGACGGTGTGTGGGCGAAAAAGAATACCCACCAAAGGTGGGTTGGCCCCAATGTGGATCACTTGGGAAAAGAGCGCAAGATTAAATTTTCTCTGAGCGTCCTGGGTACCTATCAGATTCAGGCTTTTAAATCCGGAGAGGCAATTGATCAGATTTCTTCGATAAAAAGAATCTGATTCCATTATCTGGTCGACATCAAAATGTCTCATCATATCTGAATAGCCTCTTCGATGGAGTCGCAGTATCGGATATCAAGCTTGTCAATGATATTGTCGGGATAGGTTTGCAAAATCTGATCCTTTGCGATCTGCACCATTTTCTCGAACCACTTCTCAGAAGGAAGGATCTTTCGGTGGATGGTTACTCCGTATTCCAGCATTTCTTTTTTCCAATAAATGAAGTACCACTCCATGGTGGGCTGGTGAAATGCTCGAAGGGATCTTTTGTCGAAAATAAACTTCTTGAAGTCACCGGCTTTTACGATTTCACCGATCTGGCCAAAGGCCAGCTTAAAG
The DNA here is from genome assembly GCA_964405255.1 of uncultured Limnohabitans sp. Lineage (GTDB taxonomy): Bacteria > Bacteroidota > Bacteroidia > Cytophagales > Cyclobacteriaceae > Algoriphagus. Next base: position 39,893 of record CAYONF010000019.1, read on the forward strand.
TCCTCAATTGGGATATAGTCCGCCAAAAGTTCGCAGATGATGATTTTTCGCTCGGTATTGACCAATACTCTGGCATATCGCTCCTCGTAGGCTACCTCAAAGTCTTGGATGTAGGATGGATTCAGGGTTTCATTCATGGCTGACAGAGGTAAAATTCAATAAACGGTATTTTTTCGCTGAGAAGTGACATGGGCCACCTCATCCTTGAATTCGGAAAGACGCTGCTCGAGATTGGAAGCATATTCAAGAGTCGTCCGCATCATGTCTTGCTGGGACTGGATTTGCTCCTTTAGTCGGCAAAGCTCTCGGTTGACATCAGCCAATTTCTCTTCATAATGTTGTTTAAGCCTTTCTTTTTCAAGTTGGGCTTTCCTCAATTCTTCCTTAAACAACAGGAATGATTCAGGTGGATTCTTCATAATCACAGCTCTATCTTCTCGGGACCATACCCAAACAATAGACAATTTTACATGCCAAATTGTTTAAAGTTTATTTCAGGTTTGACATTCCTCCGTCAATATGGAGGATCTGACCTGTCATCCAGGAGGATTGGGCAGAAAGCAAAAATACCGTCGCCTCTGCAATGTCCTCCGAAGTACCAATTCTACCCAATGGATGTCTTTTGTCCGAAGCCTCTTTTCGCTCTGCAGTGGACAATAATGCTGCCGCCAGCGGGGTCTCCGTCAACGAGGGCGCGATCGCATTGACGCGGATTTTGGAAGGTGCCCACTCTGCGGCCAAAGATCGGGTTAGGCCCTCGATGGCGCCTTTTGCGGAGGCGATTCCTGCATGGAATCCCATTCCCGTCCGCACTGCCACCGTGCTGTATAGGACGACTGAAGGATGGGAAGATTTTTTCAATCCTTTTAGGCAAGCCTGCAATACCCGGACTGCCCCAAAAAAATTCACCTCCATCTCCTGTTGAAAATCTGACACTGAAATCCTGTGAAAAGGCTTTAGATTTATCGTGCCCGGACAGTATACCAATCCGTCAATTACCTCCGGAAGACCCGGCATTTCTGCAAAATCCAAGCTTACATCCAAGGCAGTGGTGCCCTCTCCGCTTTTTGAATACAAAAACAGATTGGCTCCAGCTTCCCGAAGCAAATTTGCGGTGGCTTTTCCAATTCCGGAATTCCCTCCTACAATCACAATGTTTCGATCCTTCATGGTTTAATTTATTCAAGGCTAAAATCGATTCAGTCCTGTTTTGTTTGGGTAAAAACAAAAAACCGGGCAAAATGCCCGGTTTGTGTTGGTTTAGTCAATCCGGTCAGGGATTACTTTTTCAAACTGATGTACTTCAAAAATTCATTGCGGCTTTGCTCGTCACGCTCAAATTTTCCGGAGAAAAAGGAAGTTACGGTTGAGCTGTTGGTATCGTTTACACCTCGAGAGCTCACACACATGTGGTAAGCATCCATGATCACGGCCACATCTTCGGTCCCGAGTACTTCCTTCAGTTCGTTTCCGATCTGCATGGTCAGTCGTTCCTGGACCTGGGGACGCTTGGAATAGTATTGGACAATCCGGTTAATCTTGGAAAGTCCGATCACATTGCCATTTGAAATGTAAGCCACATGAGCCTTGCCATAAATGGGTACAAAATGATGCTCGCAGTGCGAATGAAACGTGATGTCCTTCTCCACAAGCATCTCGTTGTACTTGTATTTGTTTTCGAAAAGTTTGGCTGCAGGTTTATTCTTTGGATTCAGCCCTGCAAAAACTTCCTTCACGTACATTTTTGCCACGCGGTGAGGAGTACCTTTTAGGCTGTCGTCGGTCAGGTCCAAGCCAAGGATGTTCATGATTTCCCGAAAATGCTTTTCGATCAATTCCACTTTGAGATCATCGTCCATGACGAACGCGTCCTCTCTCAGGGGAGTCTGAAGGGAAGTTCCTACGTGCTCTTCTCCAAGTTCTTCAAATGAGGCACGGGCAATATTAATTCCCATCGTATTCAACATAGTTTCTTTCTGTTTCATAGAGTCGAATGGTTAATTCGAATTTCCGATCAATTTTCTCCCTCAAAATATTCCAAATAACCACTGCAATGTTTTCCGCAGAAGGATTGAGATTTTTGAATTCATCGGTATCCAGGTTTAAATTTTTATGATCAAACTTATTTAGCACATGAACCTTGATCAGATCACTGAGCACTTTCATGTCATAGACATATCCGGTCTCGGGATCGATTTCTCCTTTCAGCTGCACAATCAACTCGTAATTGTGACCATGGTAGTTGGGATTGTTGCACTTTCCAAACACCGCCTCATTTTTCTCTTCTGACCAACTGGGATTTGTCAGGCGATGCGCGGCATTGAAGTGTTCTTTGCGATAGACCGATACTTTCATTGAAATTAGAAACAGGAGGAATGATCGTTTTGTTTAATATTTAATAAGTTTTTGTTAAACAAAAAAATCAAAACGCTGTAGTTCAATTGCTTAATTTAAGGAAAGATGGCAAAAGTAGGCATTATTCACGGCACATGCACTCCTTTACTTTTGATCACCAACCCTGAAACCGGAATTTGACTGGAATTGGTTCCCGTGCAAATCTTTTACAAATTCTTACGAACAGGAACTATTTGAGATTGGCAATGTTTTTGTCTCAGCGGATCTTGCTGTAGATTTGCAAATCACCCACCCATTCCACTTATGACTTTGACGCAAGGATTTCTACTTCCTTTATACTGGGTTTTGGCGATGGCAAATTTACCCGGAGAAAGCGAAGTAACCTCAGCTGTGGTCGTTTCCGAAAATGAATCCGAAATTCTATTGGAAAACCTGGCCCAAATTCATGAGCACATCCCTTCTTTGGAAGCCGTTTCACTTGCGTTGGAGGGCTGGGAAAAGCTCGAAAATCAACTGGAAAAGCCACTTTTGACGGTGATAGATTTCACTCTTCCCTCCACGGAGAAGCGGCTTTGGATCATTGATATGGAAAAGCAGGAAATTCTCCTCAATACCGTAGTATCTCATGGAAGAAACTCCGGTGAATTGATGGCGGAAAAATTTTCAAACAGACCGGAATCTTACCAAAGCAGCCTGGGATTCTACGAAACCGCCGAGACCTATCAAGGAAAACACGGCTATTCCCTGAGGCTGGACGGACTGGAAAAAGGGTTTAACGACCAAGCAAGAAACCGAGCAATTGTCATTCATGGAGCCGACTATGCCCGCGAAGAAGTTGCCAAAACTTCAGGAAGATTGGGAAGGAGCTTAGGCTGTCCGGCTTTACCCACCGAACTTTCTTCCAAGGTAATCGACTTGATCAAAGACGGTTCGCTGATTTTTATTTACGGAAAAGACCCAAATTACCTGAGCAATTCGGCACTGATACAGCCCTGATTATTTTCTCAATAGCTTTAGCAATTCCTCGTCTCGGTCATAAATATCCGACCTAAAGTGAGGCTCACCTCTGGAATCTGCCCAAAATGTGAGGTAGACCAAAACCACCGGGATTTTTCTAGGGAGATTGACGATTTGCTCCTTATCCTGATGCATGGCTTTGTCGATTCGTTCGGGTGTCCAGGAAGAATCGTCTTTTAGCAGAATCTGGGCAAATTTGGCAGGGTTCTGAAGCCTGATGCAACCATGGCTGAGTGCCCGGTCTTCCTTCTCAAACAGGGATTTGGAGGGGGTATCGTGAATGTAGACACTGTGGCTGTTGGGAAACATAAACTTGACCAAGCCCAATGAATTGCTTCCCCCCGGCTTTTGTCGAATCATATAGGGAAAAGACTTCGAAGACCAATTGATCGAGGCAGGGTCGACCACTTTGCCAGATCCGGTCACCACCTCCATGTTTTTCTGTTTGAGGTAGTTGGGATTTTTGCGAATGGAAGGAATGATTTCGTTTTTGGCGATGGATGTCGGGATATTCCAATACGGGCTGAAAACAATGTAGCTCATCTGAGCTGTGAAAATAGGGGATTCGTGATACCGTTTTCCTACAATGACTCTGGATGAAAAAACTGTGTCCAACTTATTGATGTAATCCAACTGATAGTTTGCAATGTTGACCAGGATGAATTCCGCATCACGGACAGTATCCGGCAACCAACGAAGACGCTCCAAATTGATCGATGCCTTGTCCAGGAGATAGGCGGGAGAAGCATTGAGGCCTTCCACTGTATTTTTACCGATAGCTCCGTCCGGCTCCATTCCGTTTTCTTTTTGGAACCTTTTAACAGCTACAAACAGGGCCGAGTCATAAACTTTGGATTCCGAATCGTACCCCTCCTTGAGGTGGCCCCAAAACTGAAGCCGCTGTCGGATGGCAGGAATGGCATTGTTTGATTCGCCAACTTTGATTGCTTTATCAATTTTTATCGCCTTCCAGTCCAAAGAATCCTTCTTATTGAGTTCGTCCATCGACCGGATTACTTCTCTTCCTTTCCGATAAATGGTGAAATTTGGGTAGAGCTTCTCCAGACTTTTTCTGATCTCTTTAGACTGGATCGCATAGTTGAGCATAGAAATATAATCTGCCTTTTGGGGTTTACGGGAAATTCCCCATTCTAATTGCAACTTCGAAGGATCAACCTTTCCCATCTCAAGGTGACTCGCCAGTTTGAAATAAGCATCCGTCAACAAGAGGTCCAAATCCGCCAATTCAGCAAAATCATTGGGTTGTCCGGACTTTTTATTGGCCTCAAACGTCTTGAAAAAAGCATCAATCCATTCAATGTGGTAGTCTTTTGGATTCAGCCCGTCAAATTTTGCCTGCTTGATTTCAAACCGAAGCTCATAGGCCTGCTCGGTCAGAATTCCATTTTCGGACCAGGCTTCATCGTAGTTTCGACTGTCATAAAATACATGGATGGCTTCGGCGCTTTCGAGGGAAATGTCACGAATGGTGATTCTTTCACCTGGATTTTCCTGCTCTAGGATAGTCCGGAGCTGCTCGGAGGTAGAATCGATAAAAAAAGATTTGCCGGAGGCAAATCCAAGACTTAAGAAAACTACTAAAACCGTGAAAAGTGAAGATCTGTACATATTGATGGTTTATTGAATCTGAAAATCCTGAAACTTCCTTCCCAAGGACCAAGACTCCTTGAGCATACTGAGAAAATCCCCCATGCGATCCAATGGAATCAAATTGGGGCCATCACTAAGTGCTTTGGCAGGCTCAGGATGAGTTTCGATAAAAAATCCGTCAATCCCTGTTGCTGCCGCTGCCCGCGCTAAAATGGGAGCAAATTCCCGCTGCCCTCCACTACTTCCTCCCTGACCTCCCGGCTGCTGAACCGAATGGGTAATGTCAAAAACCACCGGTGCAAACTGACGCATGATCGGCAGACCTCTCATATCTACAACGAGGTTGTGATACCCCAGAGAAAAACCCCGTTCGGTGAGGCAGACATTTTCATTGCCAGTTGATCGGACTTTCTTGACGGCATATTGCATGTCTTCCGGCGCCATAAACTGGCCTCTTTTAATTTTGACAGCCTTGCCGGTGTTGCCTGCTGCCAAGAGCAAATCTGTCTGACGGCAAAGAAAAGCCGGAATCTGAAGCACGTCCACGACCTCGGCCACTTCTGCAGCTTGGTAGCTTTCGTGGATATCCGTCACCAACGGAACGTTTAGCGTCTTTCCCACCCGCTGAAGTACCTCGAGCGATTTGTCCATTCCGATGCTTCGAAATGAACCGGAGGAAGTCCGATTGGCTTTGTCAAAAGAAGCTTTGAATACATAAGAAAATCCATGTTCATCTGCCCAGGCTTTGACTTTGGTCCCGATCTCCAGACAAATGTCAAAACTCTCCACCGCACAAGGGCCCGAAAAAAGCACCGGTTTATCTGATCCCAGCACAATCCCTTCTCGGATGTGCATAGGTTGAGTATTTCTGATCATGATTCCTTTTTGGATAAATTTTCAATCAATGGGATAAGTTGGCCTTTGGAATGAAGCAGAATATCTGCCACTTCTCTGAAAACTCCCTTTCCTCCCGAAAAAGGGGAAACATAATGAACTTGTGCTTTGACATAAGGCAAGGCATCGACCGGTGAAATGGCCAATCCCACCTTGGTCAAAATCGGTAAATCAATCAAATCGTCTCCGATAAAGGCTACCTCCTCAAAGGATACTTCCATCGTCTCCAGCAATTCCTCAAGTTTTTTGCCTTTATCCTTGATTCCGTGATAATGAAAATCAAATTTGAGTTCTTCACAGCGGTTTTCCACCACCTGAGAAGCCCTGCCCGTAATGGCCCCAACAAGAATTTTTGCCTTTCGCAGGTGCTGCACGATGTAGCCGTCCTTGACATTGTACTTTTTGTACTCAGTCCCCAGGTCGTCGTATATGATTCCTCCATCCGTCAAAACCCCGTCGATATCCGTGATGAGCACTTTGATAAATTTTGCCCTCTCAAAAACTTCCTGAGGGACATGAGCGAAGTATTCGCCGATTATTTTTTCTGTTTCCATTGAATCGAGTAAAGATCAAGCCGGCGCTGCTCCAGGTTACGTACACTTCCTGCTTTGCGCTGCTTGGTAAGTAAATCCAAATCCACATCAGCTACAATGATGGTTTCCTCATTTTCGGAGGCCTGTGCCACCACCGCGTCATGGGGAAAAGAAAAATCCGAGGGAGAGAAAATCGCCGCCTGAGAGTACTGAATGTCCATATTTTCCACTTTGGGAAGATTTCCTACCGAACCGGTGATGGCCACGTAGCATTCGTTTTCGATTGCTCGGGATTTGGCACAGGTATTTACACGGAGAAAGGCATTTTTGGTATCGGTCCAAAAAGGCACAAACAGAATATCCATTTCCTGCTCTGCCAGGATCCTGCCCAATTCGGGAAATTCGACATCGTAGCAGATCAAAATCCCGATTCTGCCGGCATCGGTATCAAAAACGTTAATTCCGTTTCCACCCTGCAAACCCCAATAAGCCGCCTCATCCGGAGTGATGTGAAGCTTGTATTGCTTGTCTTGTGTCCCATCCCTTCGGCAGAGGTAGGATACGTTTCTGAGTTTCTTTCCGTCGTATTCGGGCATGGATCCTCCCACGATGTTTACGTTATAGGAGACAGCCAATTCACTCATCCGACCGACAATTTCATCGGTGTAATCGGCGAGATTTCGGATGGCTTCAGAAGCGTCCATGTCATTAAATTCGGCCAACAGTGGCGCATTGAAAAACTCGGGAAGAAGGCAAAAGTCTGCTTTATAACCAGAAACTGTGTCCACAAAAAACTCCACCTGCTGCATCAGATCGTCCACATTGGAGAAGCGGCGCATTTTCCACTGCACCAATCCCAATCGGACAATCGACTTCTTGTTGCCGATGAGCTTTTCGTCCTTTTCGTAATAAATGTTGATCCATTCGAGCAGCGTCGCATAAGCACGGGAGTCAGTATCTTCCGGCAAATACTTGGTAATCACCTTTCGGACGTGAAACTCATTGGCCAACTGGAAAGAAAGCACCGGATCAAAAATCTCCCGGTTTTTCACCAAGTCGATATACTTGCGTGGAGTCATCTCATCGGCATATTTGGAATAGCCCGGAATCCTACCCCCTGCGATGATGGAGCGGAGATTTAGGTTTTCACAAAGTTCCTTTCGGGCATCATACAATCGTCGGCCAAGCCGCATACCTCTGTAATCGGAATGAACAAAAACATCTGTACCATACAGTGTATCTCCATCGTCATCGTGCGTATCAAATTTCCCATAACCGGTAATCTGATCATAGGTGTGGTTATCTCCAAACTTGCTGTAATCCACGATGATACTCAAGGCCGCGGCGATCACCTTCCCATTGTCTTCGATGCAGATCTGGCCTTCGGGAAACATCTTAAGCTGATTCTTCAACTCGGCTTTTGACCAGGCACCTCCCTGATTTTTATAGATCGACACCATGATCTCATGGATATCATCAAAGTCAGACAGCTTGATATTCCTGAGTTTGAGTCGGTGTTCTAATTCTTCTCTTTGCTTACTCATGAGTCAAAATTACGGAAAGCCAATCAATAAACATCAAAACCTCCCAGTCGGAAAGCCAGGGTGGAAATAGACTTTAAAATTGGTAAATCTCTTTTACCTGCTTCTAAATAAAGAAAAAGCGGATTCCGGAACTCAATTTACTGGAGCCGGCACCCAGCCTAAAGCGGTACAAATTTGAAATTCTGGCAAATACCCTTAATTTTCGTTGTTTAACTGCATTTGCGGAAACAACCGGAGTACGGAATCATGAAAAGATTACTTATAGTTTTTCTTTTTTTAGTGAGCTTTTCAGCTTATTCACAAAGCTTCTACCGCTATCGCTTTGAGGAGCCTTGGTCTATTTCGGCAGGCATTGGACCTACTCAATATTTCGGGGAACTTTATTCCTTTTGGAAATACAACGAAGGTGTGCAGCCCGATTGGAATGCCAACTTTTCAGTGAATTACATCTTCGGAACTCACCTGAAAGCCAGAATGGAAGGGACCTATTACAAAATGTCCGGTTCGGATGTCCCTTCTGACCCAAGAGCATATCGATTTCCAAGAAACCTGACCTTCAGGGCTAAAAACTGGGAAGTATCTGGAATCATCGAGTATTACTGGCACCCAGTGAAATTGAACAACATTACCCGACACCTCTGGAATCCTTACATCTTTTTCGGGGTGGGGATGTCAACCAACAATCCACAAACCCTCCTGCGGGGGGAATGGGTAGATCTAAGACCTCTTCAACTTGAAAACAATCCTTATGAAAAATACATCGTGGTATTTCCAATGGGACTTGGTTTCAAATACAAACTCAATGTCTACATGGACTTGAAGTTTGAGGGGAATTACCGGTACACCTTGACGGATTACATGGACGACATCTCCGCCTATAACGTCAAGGAATTTTACCTGGATTTGGTAGACGACTATGTGACCGGGACAAATCCTGACCGACTCCGGCTGGCCATTCGTAATCCTCAATTCGTCTTGGACAATGGGGAACCCGACGTCGATGCCATCCTGAGAAACAACGGCAGAATCAGAAGAGGTTCAGGACTGGACCACCGTTTTGACGGTTACCTGACGTTTAGTCTCGGAGTGGAAATCTATCTTTCGGAAGACATCTGGGATAACTGGATTTTCCGGGACAGAATTTACGAAAAGCGGTTTAGATTCTGGTAATCACGCCTTCAAACTCAATATTCCCAAGTCAGATTTGAAGATCAGTGTCTCTGTCGTACCAATGACGTAAGTGGATGCATGCTTACGATCTGAGGATACCAGGCCCACTAGATTAATCCCTGCCTTTTGACAAAACTCCATGATACCTTGTTCGGCTTCTTCATGGTTGTAGACATGACGGTGGATCACAAATTGCTCATGGCCTTTTCCAAATTCAGCCATTTCCACATCGGATTGAGCAGAACCGGTAAAATGGGCCGGAGTATTCACATACAACAAATGAATGGAAGTTTTGAAAGCCCTGGCAAGCGGAAGGAATTTTTCAAATGCAGCTTTGCCGGAAGGATTAAAAACTGTTGCAAATGCTATTTTCCTAAATGCATTTCCATCCAATGCTTGTTTGACCGCTAAAACGGGACAAGTTGCATTTCTGAGAACTTTCTGAATCGTAGAGCCAATGAATTTACCGTCGGTGTAGCCCTTACCGTAGGCACCTAATACGATCAGGTCTGCATGGGCTTTTTCTGCGACACGGACGATCTGTTCATTGGGAACTCCGATTTTGACTACTTGCTCTATTTGGGCTTTGGCAGGGGCTACCGATTTGATATATCCAGGCAGGACCTCCACCGCCTCGTTGTACTCCAATACTAACTCATCATGTTTTGACTTTGCTTCATCGGACATTAGGTCCCAATCCAATTCCGAGGGAATCACCGTGACACAAATAATCTTAGCGCGGTTTTTGGCACTGATCCGCTGGGCTGTCTGAAGTGCTGACAGCGAATATGCTGAAAAATCAAATGGAACAACGATGGTTTTCATAAAGAGGAGTTAAGAGATTGATTGACAAGTTCTCAAAACCAAAGAAAAAACCACTTGTGAAAAATCAGTGAAAAAACTGATAAATGTTAGACTTTTTGGACTGGAGAGAGAAGGATTTCCATTTTGATATCGCAGCGACCATAGGCTCCACACGCTGCTTTTACCTCTTGAAAACCCAATTTTTGGTAGAGATGGAGAGCGGGCCGAAGCTTGGTATTGGAATAGAGTGCCATTTTGGAGAACCCCAATTTCCGAGCTTCCTCCAAAATTGCAGCTCCTAAGGCCGACCCCACTCCTTTGCCTTGAAAGCTGGGTTCCACTCCCATTTTGATCATTTCGCAGGTGGATTCATCCTTGGGAATCAAACCCACCGTTCCGACTATTTCATTTCCGAATCTGGCAAAAAGAATGACTCCGCCTTTTGCCAAAATCGTTTCCTCCGGACGTTCCAGTTGGTCCATATCAAACTGCTCCAAAGCAAAAAACCGGGTGACCCATGCTTTGTTGATAGATTCAAAATAAGGCTGAAGCTCTGGGGAAAACGGAATTATCTCGATGGATTGCATTGGAATAGTTTGATAGGCTTGTCAAAAGTAGCGAGAATCGATTAGCTTAGAAACGACAAAACAGATCCAACACTTATGAAAAAGACATTTCTCCCCTTGATGCTATTGCTTATTATTGGATGCTTTTATGCTGCAAATGCCCAAACGCCCGAGGAAAAAATCAAACAACTCGGTTTGGTAATTCCGGAGGTAAGTCAGCCGATCGCCAATTATGTCAAATGGAGGCAGGTGGGTAATCTACTTTACCTCGCAGGGACTGGTCCAAAAGTTTATGGAAAGGTCGGAGCCGATCTGACTCAGCAACAAGGCTACGAGGCTGCGCGGGCCACAGGACTGGAAGTAATCGCCGTACTGAAAGCTGCCACAGGGGATTTGTCGAGAATCAAGCAGTTTGTGAAAGTGCTAGGAATGGTGAACTGCACCCCGGATTTCACTGCTCAGCCCGCCGTAATCAATGGATTCTCAGACCTGATGGTGGAAGTTTTTGGGGAAAAGGGAAAGCACGCCCGATCCGCAGTCGGCATGGGATCACTACCAAACAATATGGCTGTGGAGATCGAAGTGATCGTGGAATTGGAGGAGAAATAGGCAGTCTCAGTAAGCAGTGTTAAGTGATCAGATCGCAGTACTGAACACTAAAACAAACTTCCCTGAAAAGCATGGCCTTCCAATTCCAGGAGGGCCTTTTTTCGTTCCAATCCTCCGGCATATCCGGTAAGGTTACCATCACTTCCCAATACCCGATGACAGGGTAAAACAACCAAAATCGGATTGGCCCCGATTGCCGCACCCACAGCCCGGATGGCAGCGGGGTTCCCGAGCTTTTGGGAGATTTTCATATAGGTAGTCGTCTGCCCAAAGGGAATGCCGGCGACCTCCATCCACACTTTTCGCTGAAAATCCGTCCCCCCCAACCCAATCGGCATGTCAAAGTTTTTCCTTTTACCTGCGAAATACTCCTCCAGCTGCTCCTTTGCACTTAAAAGCACCTGGTCAAAGATTTCACCGTCGGTTTGCTCCTCAGTAAATTTGACTTGGCTCAAGCAGCCTTCGCGAGACTCGAGTCGGATATTGCCTAGAAGCGTGGAAATAATGGGCATAATTCAATTTCAAAGGTCAGTGATCAAACACAATGGTCAATGATCAAA
>CAYONF010000020.1:0-50511 GCA_964405255.1 uncultured Limnohabitans sp.
TATTCGCGATTTTGTAAAAAAAGAGATCTCTCCATACATCGAAGATTGGGCTCAAAAGGCTCATTTCCCTTATGAAATCGTCCGAAAGTTCGGAGAAGTCGGAGCCTTTGGACCGCAGCTTCCGGTGGAATATGGCTGCGGTGGCTTGGATTACATCTCCTACGGGCTGATCATGCAGGAAATCGAGCGCGGTGACTCCGGCATGCGTTCCACGGCTTCGGTTCAGGGTTCGCTTGTGATGTATCCAATCTACAAATTCGGCTCCGAGGAGCAGCGCAAAAAATACCTTCCCAAACTGGCTTCCGGCGAAATGCTGGGATGCTTCGGATTGACCGAGCCGGATCACGGTTCCAATCCCAGCGGCATGGTGACCAATTTCAAAGACATGGGCGACCACTACCTGCTCAATGGCGCCAAAATGTGGATTTCCAACTCTCCAAAAGCCGACATTGCCGTCGTGTGGGCAAAAAATGAGGAAGGCCGAATCCATGGCTTGATCGTGGAGCGGGGAATGGAAGGGTTTTCCACACCGGAAACCCACAACAAATGGTCGCTTCGCGCATCCTGCACCGGAGAACTGGTTTTTGACAATGTGAAGGTTCCGAAGGAAAATCTGCTTCCTGGTAAATCCGGCTTGGGTGCACCGATGATGTGTTTGGATTCTGCCCGTTTCGGAATCGCTTGGGGTGCAATCGGTGCGGCAATGGATTGCTACGAATCCGCACGCAGATATGCAGCCGAGCGAATTCAGTTTGGCAAGCCGATCGGAGGATTCCAACTGACACAAAAGAAACTGGCCGAGATGCTTACCGAGATCACCAAAGCCCAACTCTTGGCTTGGAAAGTCGGCAAGATGATGAATGAAGGCACTGCCCGCACCGTACACATTTCCATGGCGAAGCGAAACAACGTGGAAATGGCCCTGAACATCGCCCGAGAAGCCCGTCAGATCCACGGAGGCATGGGCATCACCGGAGAATATCCGATCATGCGCCACATGATGAACCTGGAATCGGTGATCACTTACGAAGGGACCCATGATATTCACCTGTTGATCTTGGGAAATGAGATCACGGGAATTCAGGCGTTTAAGTGATTTGTAAGTCAGGTTGAGCGGAGTCGAAACCGGGAGTTTGGAAATTTGGAGGTTTGGAAGATGGAGCTAAAATCAGACGCCTTCGTGAGTGTCTCCACTCACGGGAGAAAATAAAAAACAGCCTGGATGCTGATGTATCCGGGCTGTTTTGTTTTATCGGGTATTAGAGAACACTGTCAGCTCTTTTGGATCATTCAAACAGAAACTACGCTCTTCTCAGCATCTCTAAAGTTCAGAACGGTGCTGGCTGAAATTTCCCGCCCTGCAAGCTGGCCTAAGCCTAATATCCCTACCATCCCGATACCTATCGGGATGCAATTGGCTTCCTTTCATTTTGTCTCGTGCCTTTAGCAAATTACATATTTGTCAGAATAGAAAGGTGTAGAGGCAATCTATTGTATTCTCAAACATGTCCCCCTACTCCCTGAAGGAAGGTAATCCATATCTGATTGCGCAACTCTAAATACTATAATTAAATTCCTTTTAGCTTTCTTACCTGATCAATCAGGAAAGTCAAACTTGCAATAAATACCAAGGCTAATAAAATTAAAATTAGAGGAGGACTCTCTTTACTGAAATCAACAGATCGAACCTCAAAATAGAGATCAGGGAATGAAACGACTATTAAAACCAATGCTAGAAATAGGCTCCAATTAAACTTATCTAACCTATTTCTTTTTATCAGCAACAGTATAGACCCAACCGCGAACACCCCAACTTCAAAGAGGATTTTTAATTGATGATAATCTTTAAAGTTAATGTGAGCCGAAGCCAACCAAAACAATAAAAGCATAAATGCTATAATCAACAAAGCAATAGAGTTTAAAATAGCAGCAAACTTTATAGCCTTGTTCATCTATCTAGTTGATTACTTATCATCCTTTTATTAATTTTTATCGTCTAGAAATTTTAGAGCTTGGCTTAAAATTTGAACTTTTTGACCTACTAACACTCCAGAAACGTCCAATGAAAAACCACCCCTTTGAGCTAAGACTATCACCTTTCAAAGCTTGAAGTTCAGAAAGGCGCTGGGTGAAATTTAAATTAATCTTTACTTGAAAAAGATCACTTCACCTTCCCCGGATTCTCCATCAGTTCCCGAAGGTCATCCGGATTAGTCTTTTGCTTGCCGGTCAGCAGGTAAACAATCATCCCCGCATCAGAAGGGTCAAACTCCTCCCCTTTTTGCGCAGCGACCAAGCGTCCATACAGCCAATCCCAAGAACCTTTCTCGAAAGGCTTCGCCTCTTTTTTGGGTGAGTTTTTGACCCAGTCATATCGTGCTACGCCAGTCTTTAGGCCTTCGTAATCGGCTCCCCCATTTTGGCCCAGGATATGGTCCAGCTGAAGTCCCTTGGGACCGAATTCTTCCTGAATCTCCGCCCAAGTCCATCCGGTATGGGTTTCCCATTCGTAGGGCTTGTCGGCATGCTCGTCATTCCATGTGGAATGGGAAATCAGCCGTACAAACTTCAATTTGGTGGAGTCCGCTTCATTCAGCGCGTTACCGATGACATCCATGGGGCCAGCGGCGATAATGGTCAGCGGATCTTTTGCCGAACTCTTGTTGATTTGCAATGTAATCTCTATGATAGCATAATTGGGCGCCGCCACCGCTTCGATAAACTTGGTCTTCTTGAATCCAAACTTGTTTGCTCCAATAAAGGCACTTTCGCGCATCTGTCCATCCGCTCCCTTTTTCTCCTTGTTTGAGCCCCAGGTATGGTCGCTGAAGGCATAGACCACCAACTGATCTTGAAGTTCTTGGGAAGCAAGCAAAGCCAAACTCATGGGAGTCGCAGCCCAATCGTCTTCATCGTGCTCATTGCCATCCGAACTGATGATGATGCGCCCTTTGGTATAGGGAATGGTTTGGGAAAATGAAGCCGAAAAAACAAAAATCAAAACAGCAGAAAGGGTCAGAAATCTCATATATCAAGGTTAATCTACTACTACTAATTTGCCGAAATAGGACTGTTGGTTTTGGCCGATTACCCACACCATGTAAGTTCCCCTAGCCAAAGCAGTCAATCGGATTTCAAGCTTTTGTGCATTCAGCGCAGTAATCTGCACGGCACTGCTCACATCCTTGCCTTCGGAAGAATAAACCAGTATCTCCGGATTACCGTCCAAGACTCCATCTGGCAATTCTAGAGTAACCAGCTCGGAAGCAGGATTTGGATACATCTTCAGTTCCTTTGGTGGACTTACCGGCTTTCCTCCCAAACCAGAAATGGTCAAGGTCACCGGTTTGAGTTTGGCCACACAACCTGCTGCGCTGCTCAATTCCACGGTATACTCACCCATCAGATCCACGGTCAAGGTTCTGGAAGTTGCCCCGTTGATCTTCTCTCCATTTCTAAACCATTGATAACTGAAACTTCCATCTGGAGCACGGAGGATGTTACCGTCTACGGCAATTTCTCCGCTTGGAATCGCATTGACTTTTACCTCAAACTCTTCTGTTTCAGATAAGCAGCCGCCAGAATAACGAATGACTGCGTGGTATTTCCCAGGTTCGGATACTTCCAAAATCTTACCTGTCTGGCCCGGGATCTCATTTCCGTTTCTTCTCCATCGGATGACTTCAAAGGAAGGGGCTGCAGTTAGCGTAAGAGCTCCTTTCTCTCCGGCACAAAGCTGAGCCGGACCTGAAATGGTGACTTTCTGGTTCTCCACCCGATTCAAGGTAAGGATTGCGGTGGCCTCTGTTACATTTCCGGCCAAATCCACAGCCCGGATGGCAACAGGGGTTTCCTTGCCCAAATCCTCGCAGGTTGCCGAAGTCTTGTTGATGGTCACCTCTTTGATGCCGCAGTTATCGGTCAGAGAAGCAATAAAATCATCAGGTTTTAATTCCAAAACACCCTTGGTCACATCGAAATTGGTGGCGAAATTCTTTGGTACCAAAACCGGTTTGATCTTATCCTGCACCTTAACCCGGGTTTTCTCTTCCCAGGTTTTACCGCTTTGGTTTTTGATCGTAACCGTGATTTCTTTTTCTCCCAAGTCGGCACAGGAAAATTCTGATTGGCTCAGTTTGATATCCAGAGAAGGATCTGCAAGCGGCCAAGACAGGAATACATTTTCAGGCTTCAAGGTTGCTTTGCCTGTTTCATCCAGCGGAAGTTCGACAAGCTGCTTCACTCCTGAATATGGCTTATCGGAGAAAGAAACAGTCACTTTCAAGGTTTCCACCTGACAACCTCCATTCGGAAGGATTCGAGCCCAATAGGTGCCCGGTTCGGATACCGAAATGGTTTTAGCTGTTGGAATGACCAACCTGACTCCATCCTTCACCCATTCATCCACCGTAAATTCAAATTCATTGCCCAAGGAAAGTTGGACAGGTTCACCGCTATAGCCTTGGTAGTTTCCAGCTGGAGAGATGGAGATTTTCTTAGATTCAAAAGCCGAAGCAGTGACCGTCACCAATTTTGAACTTTGGTTGCCGGATTGGTCGATAGCTGTGACAATGATCTCGATCGGTAGATCGTAATCCGCACAGATGATTTTGCTCTTATTCAATACAAGTGACTGAATCCCGCAATTATCCGAAGCAGAGGACACAAAATCTTCCGGATTGAGTTCCAATACACCTTTCACTTTGTCAAAGGCTAAGGAAGGAGTCTTGGTGACCAAAGTCGGGGCAATTTCATCTTTTACAATTACATTAATCCAAAACTCGGTGGTCGAACTGATTTGAGGATTTTGAGGTGAGAAATTGATGGAGACTTTTACTTTTTGAGTTCCAAAATCCGAACAGCCAAACTCTCTCTTGCTCAATACGACCTCATCCGTAGGAACAGGTCCGGGACTGAAGACGGCTTCCTTGGTCAACACAGCCTTCCCAGACTGATCCAAAGCCAAAGTCACATCATCGGTGTATTCCTCAGGTAAACTTGATTGTTCAAACTGGAATCTTTTGGAATTAACAATACAGCCTGAAGATAAACGGAGCTTGGCGAAGTATTCCCCACCGGAATTGACCACGAGTTCCTTTCCGGTTTGATTGGGAATTAACTGACCGTCTTTTCTCCACTCCAAGACTTCATATTCCAGTTCGGAGCCCAACTTAAGTGTGGATTTTCCATCGTCATCCAATGGATCAAGGGAGGAAATGGAGGCCTTTTTGGACTCAACTACATTTCCGATGATGGCTTTTACTGTTTTGGTAAAAGTATTTCCGGAGGCGTCGGTGGAAGAAAGAGTTACGGGAAACTCCCAAGTTGGGGCCTCAGGATTTTGGTAAATATCCGAGCAGGTAATTTCCTGCCTGCTGAGGATAATTGTTTGCGTTGCTGAACAGTTTTCCTGCAAGTCAAAAATGTCAAAATCCGCTACCGAAATAGCTACCTTTCCCAGCACAGGATCAAATAAATAGGTCGCATTGGCAGCATCAAAGTATGGGGCCAGTTCATCGACCACGTTCACTTTGACAACGGAAGACCAAGTCTGATTGGAGGCATTTTTAGCTGTGACCGTTACTTCCTTCCATCCCAAATCCGTGCACGTAAACTTTGGATCCCGGGAATAGGTGAAAGTAAAAAGTGACTGATCCCCGGTATTCTCAAGAAAATCAGAAGGCTTCAATTCTCCCATTCCGGATGAATTCAGGGAAATCTTTACCGTGTCCTTGAAAACAGGAACT
This sequence comes from uncultured Limnohabitans sp., assembly GCA_964405255.1. Lineage (GTDB taxonomy): Bacteria > Bacteroidota > Bacteroidia > Cytophagales > Cyclobacteriaceae > Algoriphagus. The sequence goes on from CAYONF010000020.1 coordinate 5,748, forward strand.
ACAAATTGGGATTTCAGCAAAACCTTCAGCTCCACTTCATCGGCATACACTCTTCGCTCCACCCGGACCAAATCGTAGGATGAATTCATGACCGGGAAGGCATACACCGGAGTAAACTTGATTTTTGCGAAATCCTGTCCGTTTTCCTTCACTTTCTGAAGGTTCACTTCCAGATGCCCATAATGCTTTCCACCGTCTTCCAAAAGCGGAACTGAGCCTCCTGTATTCCATTTTTCCTCAGAATTCTGGTCAGCAGTCCATTTCCGGAAAGGATTATAGTTGAGCGTTTCCAGAGGATTGGTATTCCATTTCCGCTTTTCTCCCCGCATTCCGTCTCCGGCTACCCCCACATCATAGTACATTACCCCTTTTCCATCATTGTTCTCGTCTACAAAGCTTCGCTCAAACAACTCATCATGTCCTGAAAACACTGCGATCACTCCATATTCTTCGAAAAGTGGATTCAAAACCCGGAGAGGTGTGCCCACTTGTCCGATAGACAATTCATGGTTCAGGGGTACTCCGTGCTCTCCGCTACTATAGGCGATGTGATGGTACTGGACAAAAATCAACTGTCCTGACTCACTGGCGTTTTTCAGGTTTTCCTGCAGCCAAATGTATTGATCGGTGCCTGGACCAAAGCCACTGAGATCGGTTCCCCCGTTGCTCTCATATTCGGCTTGGGTGAAATTCTCCTGTGTATCTGTTCCAGGCTCGGTAAATTGGGTTCCGGTTAGTTTTTCTGTACCGTCAAAATCGGATGCCTTCTGATCTGGTATTCCGTTGCTGGAGTCCAGGGTGAGAATGGTGATCGGTCCGTAGTCGACTCGGTAATAACTCTGTCTGTGCTTCTGGAGAGGATCTTGGCCATCCATTTCAAAGAAAGAATGAAAGCGAGATCTACCTAACACCGGATTAAAGATTCCCTGCTCGTTGAATCCATAGCCACCATTGATTCCGCCGTGAGCCTCCCAGTTGCCCAGCGCAGGAAGGAACAAATAAGAAGAAAGTCCAAAATCAAATTCTCCTGAATTATGCCGCCAAAATTCATCCCAGGCTGGCATATATCCTCCACTTTGAACCAGATCACCGGGCATTAAGAGCATATCTGGCGTTCTGCTATTGACTATTCTAAGGTTTTCAGCATAGCCATCTTTTTCGCTCATGAAATAATTTGGGATTTCAAAACCCTGTTCCACAGTAGTTCCGAATTTTTGCTTCCAAGATGCCGGGATTGAAAAAGGACGGATCAACGGCTTTCCTGGGTACCAAGCGCGGTGATTTACCCTGCCTTTCGGCTCAGTTTCTGAATCTGAAAGCGCAATCAGGCGAATCGACTGCCAGTTGCTCCGATCAGGAGCTGATTTGAAGATTGAACTAAACTGCTGCCCGTTGAGGGTTACCTGATAGGTAATTACCTCACCCGGAGGTGGGGTAAATTGAAAATCATATCGATAGTATTGATCGGCACCAATCCAGTTTTCACCCTCCAATCCGGGAATGACCTGGTTTTTTTCTGCAGTGGTGTAATACAGATTTTCCTGTAATTCTCCCGATACGTCCGTATTAATGAGGACATTACCCTTGGAGTCGCGGATTGTAATTTTTGAGGGATAAGCCTTATCCCCAAACCAGCGGATCTGCACACGGTTGTCTTTTCCAGCTTGGAGATAAGGGAAAATCCGATAAGCTAATTGTGCTTCTGTTTTAAAAAATATGCCTAAAAAGAGAAAAAAGGCGATCAAAAAGGTTTTTGGCAAAGATTTCATGAGTCAACTCATAGTCAATTCTTAAAACAATCTTAGTCAAAAAAATCTGAAAGGACTACTCAATCCTGCTTTTTAAAACGATCAATTGAACTGGATTGACAGGATCATTGCTGAAAATGTAAATATTCCGCTGGTCTATGCCCCTTCTTCCGATCGGATCAAAGATCAGAGATAGCTCCATGCTTTCTCCGGGAGCCAGGTTGGTCTTTGGCGCTTCGATCTGCAGGCACTCACAGTTGCCCTGGATTTTCCTGATTTCCAGGTTCGTTCTGCCTTGATTGGTGATGGTTACGGCTCGGCGGACAACTGCTTTGGAACTGATTTCTTTCAGGTCAATTTCCTTCTGAGAGACTACCAGTTGCGGGACTTCATTCAGCTCACTTTTTGAGATCGGAGCAAAGTACTCAAACAAGTCAGCTATGATTTCCAACTCAAGTTCTGATTCCGCCACATCTTCCCACTTGATCGAAATGTGGTCTTCAAAAAAACCAAGGTCGTTCTTGAGTTTACCATCGTACCGGATCATCAGCAATCCCCTTTCCTGAGGCCTTACAAATTGCTGAATCTGGGAAATTTGAATATATGGGGGCGTTTCGGCTCTCAACGAACCCTTATCCAACAGCTTTTCTCCAAAATTGAAAAACTCCACATACTTGATTTTGGGCTCATTGTCAAAGACATCGCCCATATTGATTTTCTTCAGTCTTAAACCGATTGGCCCTTTGATCACGGGATAGGCCCGTTTTACATCCGAGGGATACGGAATCGAAATTCCTTCCAGGTAAAGGGAATCTTGGATTCCCATCAAATTTCCATTAACCACGATCAGTTTTGAAAAAAAACCGGAAGCAGAAGTGGGATCAAAGGAAACCTTGATTTTTCCTGATTCACCGACCTTCAGGGTATCTTCAGTGTATTCCACGGTGGTACAGCCGCATTCCAGCCACACATCCTTAATGAAAAAGAGGGAATCCTGGGTATGGGTAAATTCAAATTCAGCCGTTTGAAGTCCCTGCTCCTCCAAAATAGTACCGATGTCCAGGCGGTTGACTTTCCAGATCAGCTTGGGCACAGAAGGACTCTGAACCTGGGATTTGGATTCAAAAAAAGGGTAAACCAAAAGGGTGAAGAGGAGAATAGTAAAACGATTCATAGTTGCAATTAACACATATTTTCCCCCTGATTATAGGTTGATTTACTTAATTTGCGCCAAAATTAAGGAAATGGCAAGAGTACTTACCGGTATCCAAAGTTCCGGTCGCCCACATTTGGGCAACATTCTGGGAGCTATTGTACCCGCAATAGAACTGATCAATCAAAACCAGGAAGAGTCTTTTATTTTCATAGCGGACTTCCATTCCCTGACTTCCAGTAAGGATGGAGAACTCCGAAAGCAAAACACGCTGGCAGTTGCCGCAGCTTGGTTGGCTTTTGGTCTGGATATTCAGCGCACGACTTTTTACCGCCAGTCGCACATCCCGGAAGTCACCGAACTGACCTGGTACCTCAACTGCTTTACTCCCTATCCCATGCTGGCCAATGCGCACAGCTTCAAGGATAAATCTGCCCGATTGGCTGATGTCAATGCAGGACTCTTCACCTATCCGGTTTTGATGGCTGCGGACATTTTGCTTTACTCGGCCAACCTGGTTCCTGTGGGAAAAGATCAGCTCCAACACCTGGAGATGACCCGGGACATCGCTACCACGTTTAACCGGATCATGGAGGAAGAAATCTTGGTCGTACCGGAAGCGAGAATCAGTGAACAGGTGATGATTATCCCAGGCACTGACGGGCAAAAGATGAGTAAATCCTACAACAACTACATCGATATTTTTCTTCCTGAAAAGGAATTGAAAAAAAACGTAAACAGCATCGTGACGGATAGTACGCCTCTGGAAGAGCCAAAAAATCCTGATACCTGTCACGTGTTCAAGCTTTACAGCCTGCTGGCGACCCAAGAACAAACCGAGCAAATGAGGGCTAAGTACCTTGGCGGAAATTATGGATACGGACATGCCAAGAAGGAGTTTATGGAGCTCATCCTGACCAAATACAGCAAGGAAAGAGAGGCTTTCAATTACTTCATGGACAATCCGGAGGAAATCGAAAAGCGACTTGCTGCCGGCGAAGAGAAAGCCAAATCGGTAGCTTATGAACTTTTGGATCGGGTAAGAAGAAAGTTGGGATTCAGGTAAAATAATGAACAGCCTTGATTCGTCAAGGCTAGTCAAAATTCCATTAGCTACTTCACTTCTTTGAAGTACTCCCGGTCAAAAATCCTGGAATAAATCCAAGTCGGCACTTTGTCATGAAAAGGCATTAAATCCTTCAACACTGCCTGTTGGGTTTGGTGAGCAGCCATCACATCGAGAGTCCGGGGAAAGAATTCTTGAGTTTTTATGGAAAAATCAGGTTTTGGAAGACCCTGTTTGGGATCCTCAGGATAATTCCGTTGGAAACCTGAGGAAAGCTTAAGGGCTAGTTTGATCTGATTTTTACACAAAGTCACCTGATACATTTCGGCTGGAGAAAACCCTTTCCTTTCCTTGTTTTCCAAAAAAACCTCTTCTACAGCCTGACCGGTCAGCCGATGATCGGGATGACCATACAATCCCACTTTGGAATCATAGGAGATCAGGACATCAGGATTTATTTCCAGAATTAAACCCTCAACGATTGCTTTTAGGGAATCCAAACCGACTTTTTCAAGACCGCTGTCGGGATAATCCATCAAGTGAAGTTGATCCGCTCCGATCAGATCGGCAGCTTTTTGCATTTCTACCGTGCGGAGTTTTGCCAATTCTGACTCATCTTCTATTCCTGAGGACTTTCCTTTTTCGCCACGGGTCAGGCAGACCATTTGGATTTCATGGCCTTCATTTTTCAGTTTCATCAGCGTACCCGCCACCGTCACTTCATCATCCGGATGAGGAAAAACAGCCAAAATCAACTTTTTTTCACCTGAGTCCACCAATTGTTCGTGCTGGGGAATATCATGGTCATGGAGTTGATTCCTTCCAAAAAGGATCAAAATCCAAGGCGAAAGCAACACGATTAGCCCGATAATCCCCAGCGAAACAATCAGTAACTTTTTCATTCGGTCCGTCTCAAGGTACTCAGGTAGCTGACTAGGTCTCTGATATCACGCTTACTCAGCAATTCTCCCATCGAAGGCATACTGGATGCGGCCAATTGAGAGGACTTGATGTCCTTTTTGGAAATTACTTTATCGTCTGATCCGACTTTTACGGTCAGGGAAGAAGCATCCTCCCCCATCATGGTCCCGGATACTTTCTCACCGGAATTCATTTCTACGGTCACAAAACCAAATCCCGGAGAAAGCCGCTTGCTGGGCTCCACCAGAGCGATGAGCAATTCCTCCCGGGACAAAGTTATTCCGATTTTGTCGAGGGCCGGACCGGCATTTCCACCCATGTCATCGTAGGCATGGCAGCGGATACATTGGGCAGTTTGATTTTCAAAGAAGATTCTTCTACCCTGTCGGACGTTTCCTTCAGCCAGAGCTCCCGCGTATTTTTTCCAGGTTTCCCCTCCGGCCTTGGCATCCAAAAGCGAGGTGAATTGGGTTTTAAGCTCGGCTGAACCGGTGGCCGTGATGGCCTCTTCCAATTCAATCCAAGTCGCATCGGGAAGTTTTCCCCCTTCAAAATCGGTCAAAATATCCTTCCAGACCGGAAGATTCCCACTTCCATCCAAACCTCCCAAAGTCAGAAGGGCAGTTTGTTTCTCAGGGTTAGTCCGCTTCTTGATGATATCTGCGAGCAGGGAGACTTTCTGGTCATTAGGAATGGAAGTCTGGGCAATCAGCCCCAGTCCCGCCACTCGGACCGGCTGGGAGTTGTCATTCATCGCATAGGCTATTGCTTCACCTAGATTAGGCGCATCCATAGCCACCAGGGAATTTAATGCCTGTACTTTCACCAAATCGGAAGGATCTGATTTGAGCTTGGTCAATAAAAGATCAGAAACATCGGTCATGACTAGTTTCCCGAAAGCTTTGGCAGATTCCACTCGAATGGCTTCTTCCTTGGTGCTTAGCTGTGCCACCAAAACCGGCTTGACCTGATCACGGATCAAGGCTGCATCTCTCACCACTTCACCACGATATCTTCCATCGACCCGATCGACCAAAGACGGTTTTGCCCAAGTTCCAATCGAAGCGATAGTTTCCTGACGCAGTACTTCCGGGGTGTTAGGTTTTGCCAGGTAGGCAATCAATTGGTTGAGGTTTTCGTCCTTACCCACACGCTGATTGGCGCTGATCACCCGTCGGATCAGGGCTTCATTTTGGAAAGGAGTGGTATTCAATATCGCACCCAAAGCCGGCAGTGCTGCCGGAACGGAAAAGTCGTCATGAATCGCCCTTGCGGCTTCGGTCACAATCAATTCGTCTGCGTCATTCAGGAACTTTGCCAATTCAGGCGATTCCATTCTGCGAAGCGCAATCACGGCACCCATTCGCACCGCTTTGGAAGGATGGGTGGACAAAGCTGCAACAGGTTCCACTTTTCCGATTTGAGCTAAAGCAAAAGTCGCTGCATGTCTCAAATAGGCATCTTCGTCATTGTTTTCTTCCAAAACTGTGATCAGAGCTTGAATCGCATCCGCATTTTTGGTTCGGCCCAAAGCCTCTGCAGTGAAGAATCTTACCCGCGCATTTTCATCTTTTAGATTTGCGATCAATTCACTCCCTGCTTTTGAATATCTGATATCGCCAAGCCATTTAGCTGCCTGGGCTTTGATCTCTGGATCAGCGTCTTTCAAGAGTGGAACAATGGCATCCGCATACTTCATGTCATCCATCCGAGCCAATTGGCTCAAGCCTACGATGGCGTGGATTCGGGCAAGTTGATTGCTTTTATCCTGGATGACGGCCTGGAAAATTTCTGCCCCGTCTTCTCCTCTCTTGGCCAGTTCAAATTGAGCTTTTCTCCGGATTCGCTGATCCTCAAAGTAGAGTTTTGACTTCAATTCATCTTCTGAAAGTTTCTTGTAATCCGCCTTGATTTCGGCTTCTGTTTGCTTTTGCAAGGCCCATCCTTTGGCGGTCTCATCCGTCAATTTCCAGATACGGCCGTAGTTTTTATCATCCCAACCGTTGACAAAATCCGCCATGTAGAGTGTGCCATCCGGGGCAAAATCGATTCCCGTCGGCAGAAAGCCTCCGATGATTTTCTCGGTTTTGGTCAGTTCAAAAGACGCACCTTTGGGCTGAAGCTGGAAAGCATGCAAACCGGAATTCGCGGGATTTCCAACAAACTCCACCACCAGAAAATGATCCTTCCATCGCTCTCCCAGGCCTGTTCCCGGATTGAAAACCATTCCGGTCGGGCCGCTCACATAATTTTGGATGCATGGCGTGATGAATGCAGCCTGACCTTCCCAGCGAGGGAGGTAGAGTTTTTCATCCATCCACACTTTGTAGGTATTGTTGTCCGGGTCGCGGTATTTTCCAAACTGCCAGTTGATCCTCCAACCGGAATCCGAGCCATTGGTCAGGTAAACCAAGCGTTCTTTTTCTCCGGCATGATCTCCGTCATTGTCTACTGAGATCAGGTTGTTGTAATTGTCAAAAACAAACTCATGGGTATTTCTCACGCCCATGGCAAAAATTTCAAAATCGCTCCCATCTGGATTGGATCGGGCAATTACTCCCCGGTTAGGGTACTTCCATTCGGTTCCATCAGCGCTTTTTCCGTTGAAACCAATGTCCCCGATTCCCCAATAGATCCGGCCATCAGGTCCCATTTCTATCCCAGACATCCCATGTCCGCCAAAACCAATGTGTACTCCATACCCATGAGACAGGGAGGTTTTTTCGTCCATGATGCCGTCACCATTTTTGTCGACCATTCTCCAAAGGTCCGGTCCTGCCGCCACGTAGAGGGCATCCTCCGTACTCATTACTCCTCCTGCCACATCAGTGACTTCATCGTGAAAGTCCTGAACCTGAATCTGCGCGAAGTCCGCCATGCCATCCGAATCGGTGTCTTTTAGCATATAAACCTCGTTTTTCTCCACGGTCATGTCCTTCCAGTCATGAGACCCGTCACCGTTCAAATCAGCAAGCCAAGTGTTTTCAGCGGATCGTTCCGGAGAAAGTTCGGATTGAAGAAAGGCCCGCTTATCCTCAATGGTTTGGATTGCGATTGATCGGATCTCCCAGGATTGATGCCCCCGGATATCAAATTCGGAGTTGTGCCGTCTTGGGGATCGGGTATAAAATACTTCACCCCGATCGTTTACCTGAAGAGCAATGGGGTCTTTGACCAAGGAATCCACCGCCCAGACTTCCAGTTTAAGGCCTTCAGCCAATTGGGGACTGATGGATTTTCGGGCAACTTCGGCTTGGGTGGCGATTTCCTCTTTGCTCAGCGTGATGATTCTGAGATCTACAGGCTCTTCTTTTTTACAAGAAAATAAGGCTAGACCGGAAAGTAAGATCGCTCCGGCCATAATAGGTTTGTTTTGGGTCATGGGCATTTGAAAAACTAAAATGGGATTCCAAAATAAAAAAATTGAAACTCATAAGCTTGCCACTGATATAAAAGGTCTGTAAAACAAAAATCCCGATCAAAGACCGGGATTTTGGTTCACTTTAACCACTAACAACCATAAAACAAAAATGTGTAAGACACTCGGCGATTGAGCCTCAGGTCTTGTAGTCCGTACGGGAATCGAACCCGTGTTTTATCCGTGAAAGGGATACGTCCTAACCCCTAGACGAACGGACCATAGGGGAAAACAAAAATTTCAAAACACTGATTTAAGTTGTTGAAAATCAGCATGTAAAGTAGTCCGTACGGGAATCGAACCCGTGTTTTATCCGTGAAAGGGATACGTCCTAACCCCTAGACGAACGGACCATAAAACCCCTGAAAAACGTGCTTTTCCGAAAGGTTGTGCAAATATAGCGGGTCAGATTTACAAAGCCAAAAACGCCACAAAAATTTCTTTGGAAATCGAGGTAAAAACCTGAACCAAAGGATTAAAATTTTACTTAAAAATAGACTCCGGCTTTTATCTAATTTCGCCCACAGAAATAATACCTACATGAGTACTCCGATTGCCCCCACCAAAGTTGCCATCAACGGATTTGGAAGAATTGGCCGCTACACTGCCAAGTTGTTGCTCCGTCATCCCCACCTTCGATTGGTCGCAATCAATGACCTCGCCGATCCCAAAGCAATCGCTCATCTGCTGCGCTACGATTCAATCCATGGGAAATTCGAAGCAACCATTTCTCTCGAAGAGGATCTCTTGAGCGTAGACAACTCCTCGATTCAGCTTTTTTCCAAGGCTAATCCGGAAGAATTGCCCTGGGAAGATCTGGAGATCGATGTGGTGATCGAATGTACCGGCAGATTTACCCATCGGGAAGGTGCGGAAAAGCATCTGAAAGCAGGAGCAAAAAAAGTGATTATCTCCGCTCCAGTGCAGGACGAAAGCATCCCTATGGTAGTCTTGGGCGTTAATGATTCCATTTTGAATGGTTCAGAAACTATCATTTCCAATGCTTCCTGTACCACCAATTGCCTAGCCCCGATGATTCAGGTGCTGGAAGATAATTTCGGTGTGGTCAAAGGTTACGCTTCCACAGTTCACTCCTATACCAACGATCAAAACCTTCATGATGCGCCGCATCGCGATTTACGAAGAGCAAGGGCAGCTGCCTATTCGATCATTCCTACCACCACCAATGCCGGAAAGGCTTTGGATCGGATCCTTCCTGGGCTATCCGGCAAAATCGAAGCTTCGGCGATGCGGGTTCCTGTTCCGGATGGATCTTTGACTGATTTGATCGTGGAATTGAAGTCAGAAGTAAGCGCCGAACAAATCAACGAAGCTTACAAAGCTGCCGAAAAAGGAAAACTTAGCGGCTTTTTGCAGGTGGAATCGGATCCGATTGTATCCATGGACATCCTCGGGAATCCAAACTCCTGCATCATTGATGAAGCGCTTACCTCTTCAAAGGGAAATCTCGTCAAAGTAGTCGGCTGGTACGACAACGAATCCGGTTATGCCAGCCGCTTGGTCAATTTGGTTGAAAAAATTGCCGGGATTTAGGCTTTCACCCTATTGAGGGCCAACAGTTTGACCAGAAACTTCGGAAGGTTCTTTTTAGGGTTTCGCTTTTTCAAGTTGAGGTAGAGGTTCCATTTTTGAAGAATGGGAACTCGGTGGGTTTCCACAAACTCGATCAGGGTTTTATCCGGATCTTCGAGGTAACCGAAATGTCCGGATGCACTTCCCATGTCAAAACTGTCCTCACTGTCCACGGTAAAAGGGAATCCTTCTTTCCCAGCCTTTTTCTTTAAGTTTTTCATGCCGTTGACATCGAGACAGCAGTGGATGAATCCCAAATCCCCCCACAGCCTATCCTTGAAAATATGTCGGGCTTCTCTTCCCTTCACCTCAATCAACTCAATCTGTGCCGGACAAAGCAAGGCTCCAAAAGCGCCGGTATTCCACTTACCCGGCATCGACAGCAGAGCTCTTTTGTAGGTAAACATATCACCTGGAATATCCTCAAAAACACCTTCGTCCTGATAATTCAGCTGAGAAAAGCCCAAGGTATCACGATAAAGGGGGATGGATTTTTCCAGATTTGAAACCCCGATCACGACTCCTAAAACCCCTCCTGTTGGTGAGGCATTCTCTGAAAACCAATTGGAATCTTCCACGAGTTGGAAGACATTTTCAAATGGATCCTTGATAAAAAAAGTCCCGATTCCATTGGGCGTTTTGGACGGAGAAGTCAGGATTTTTGCATCGGTTTTTTGAAGATGCTGATAGGCCCCGTTCAAATCCCGAACCTTGATCTTGACCGCATAAATCCCCAAATCACCCGGCAAAATCTCAAAATCTGTGGCATCTGGCGTGCGGCTGGTAAACTGCCAGATTTCAAATCCTCCGCCACCCTGCATATTCATCGCCAATACAGCATGACGGGACTCCGCCTTTCCGTTGGTATAGCGGGTCATGAGATTGGCTGTGGCCTCATCTTCAAAAACAGGGACATCCATCGAAAATGCTTTTCTGTACCAAGCCCAGGCTTTGTGGACGTCTTTTACTCCGATCCCGATTTGTTGTATTCCGTTGATTTGATAGGTGCTTTCAGGGGTTTGGGCCATGATAAAGAAATGTTGAGTACAATTTTTTTAGCTTTTCCGGATTGGCCCCCAACTGAAACAGAGTAAAAACACACAGGTTAGCTAGTTGTACTCTCAGCCAGGAATTGGTTTTATATTTTCTGGCCGATACGGTTATGGACTTCGGGATAATGTGAAACTTTGCTTTTCGCCGGATTCTTTTGACTAATTCAAAATCCTCCATGAGGCAAAATCTTGGATCATATCCACCTAATGTATTGAAAAATTTACGGGTAATAAACAAAGTCTGATCTCCCCCGCCTGAAAAAGGTCCATTAAACCGGGTAAACCAAGAATTAATTTTTAGGAGAAAACTTTCAGAATCGAAGCGGTATCGGAAACAGCCGGCTTTGTACCCCTTTAGTAATGAAATCTGGAGATCTTCAGCAAATGATTTAATGGGTCGCGCATCGGCATGAATAAAGAAAAGCACGTTACCATTTGCCCGCTCCGCTCCCAGATTCATTTGAATCGCCCGTGACTTTTGTTCGGTAAAAAACACCTGGGCTCCTAATTCCTCCGCCACCTGACTCGAATGATCCTCACTGCCTCCATCCACTACAATTAGTTCTTCCAAGAATTCTCCACCATATTTCCGGATGAAAGGAATCAGTTCCTGTAGATTTTGCGCTTCATTGAGTACGGGAATGATCACCGAGATCCGCAAAGTTTCCATCATTTTACTCTTTTATAAGTGAAATCTTTGATCGGATTTTCCAGCTCCACTTTTTGGAGTGCACCGAATTGGTAGTAGTAAGTATTTTGATTTCCGGCTACGACAGTTTGGTACATAGTTGGCCCCATTTTCTCTATGGTAGTGGTGAGTCCATAGACCTCTGACAGAAATTTCTTTCCTTCTTCAAGCTCTTCAAAAAACATCCGGGCTGAGCACCATTCGGCTAATCCATAAATGGGCTCTTTGTTTTCATACTTATAAGATGTGGCATCGACCACATACTTTTTTCCATCCCAATAAATGAATGAGGCAAAATTTCCGCGGTTGGTGTTTGATCGGGATTGGCTTTTCACCAAAAAACCGTTCACATAGTAGGAATGGGTAGTCAAAGTCAAATTGACCGAGCCAAAAAACCAAAACTTCACCTGACTTTCCGCTACATAATGTAGCGTATCCCCCACCTGATACTTGGCGACATTCATATCCCCGATTTTTAATCCCAAGACCTGAATTTCAAATTTGAGATCTTCGGATTGTTCCTGGGCATAGGTCGAAGTGCCAAGGACAAACCCGAAACTGAGTATTAAAAGCAACAGTCTCAAGTGAACAACAGCTCCGGCGATGGAAATGAAAGGAAGATTTTTAATCATAAATTTCTTTTATACCCAAGATAGGAATAGCATCGGCAGTTTCTTCAATAAGGACCAAAGCCTGACGGATTAGTAAGTACTGACCTCATCGTAATCGAACTGTCTCCGCAAATTGAAGATTCGTTGGGCTTTGAATTACTCTTTGACAAATCAGGTATCCTTTATTTAAAGATTTTCGAAAAAACCAGCTTCTGGCCCGGCCCATTACTTTTTCATGGCCTAAGGAATTGGACAACTTATTCAAACACCAATGGATTTCGCTTGATGAAATCTTCCCAATCCTCCAAAGTATCGATATCTGACAGGGTCTTTAGACAGTAGAAAGACAGGTGTAATCCCTCGGCCTTTTTCTTGGTCAAATCCAACACCTGATCTGTACTCCAGGGGATGTCATCGAATAATTGGGGAAAGTGCTGATTGGTACCCAGCAGATAATAGCCCCCGTCTTTTGCAGGACCGAGCACAAGGTTGACGGTTTCGAGGCTTTCAAACGCCTCATTGAGAATTTCGGGGGAAATTTCCGGGCAGTCAGTCCCGATAATCACCACCTTACTGTAGCCTTTGGCAAATATAAGTTCAAACGCATTTCGCATCCGGTCGCCAAGATTTGCCCCGTTTTGCACTAGCTGCTGACCGTCTTTGGATTCCTCATTGGGTTCATTTGGAACAAAATCAGAGTAAAAAACAAAGGCATCAACGGCTACTTGGCTTAAGCTCTGAAATGTTTTTGAGGTCAGCCAATGGTAAATCTTCATGGCCTGTTGATCTCCAACACCTGCGGCCAGTCGGGTCTTTACTTTACCCGGGATGGCGTTTTTTTGAAAAACAATCAGTGCGTTTTTGCTCATGCAGTAGCACCTCCGCAACTGGATCCAGCCCCGGCTGTGCAGCCAAAGCAATGGTTATTTACAACAATCGACCGACCGGAAAGCGCAGCGGAATCCCAATCCGAAATGTGCCTGGATGTAGTTGCATTGACTTTCAAATCCAACATCTGATTGAAATCACAGTCGTACAAATACCCATCCCAGCCGACTGAAATGGTATTGCGGCACATTACGCCGGCTGCTGCAACCGGGTTGAAAGCCGCGAGAAGCTTTTCCAAGTAGTTTTCGTAATTGTCCGATCGGAGCAGGTATTCCAAAAATCTGGAGATCGGAATATTGGTGATGGTGAAAAGGAAATTGAATTCGATTCCGAATTTATCCATCAGTTTCTTTTTGAATTCCGCTTCGAGTTCAGATTGAGAGCCGGGAAGAAATGCTCCCGAAGGATTGTAAACCAAATTCAAAACCAAACCGGAGTCCTTTTTTCCGTATCCAGCCTCATTCAACAGCTTCAAGGCCTTAATAGATTTTTCAAAAACCCCTTCTCCCCGCTGCGCATCGGTTTTCATCGCAGTGAAATAAGGCAAAGAAGAAACGACTTCTACCTGGTTGTTTTTGAAAAATTCAGGCAGATCGTGGAACTTTGGATTGGCCAGAATGATCGTCAGATTGCAGCGCACGATGATTTTGACATCCGGACGGAATTTTCGGATGGACTCCACAAACCACCTGAATTCGGGGTTCATTTCAGGTGCACCACCAGTCAGATCCACACAGTTGAGCGAGGATTCTTTTCGAATAATCCAAAGACATTGCTCCATGGCTTCCCGGGTCATGATTTCCTTGCGATCTGGACCTGCGTCTACATGGCAATGCTTACATACCTGATTGCACATTTTACCCAGATTGATCTGAAAAATCTCCAGCGGTGTGGGTCTGAGAGGAAAAAGACCGATGGGCTCCAAATACTTTTGGAAACAATACTGAGATCCACCCGGATGCCTATCTTCCAAGATTGCCAACTCCTCTTCAGGTTCAGACAAGCTGTGCAGCTGCGCTTTTAATGACTTCATTTATTCCTGATCGAATTTAATAAATTGAAATAGCTAAGTGAGAATGCCCACTGCAAGCCTCAGGATGCGGGTAGATTGCTCATGGGCAAAGGCTTACATGGAAATTTCCTTGATCTTGTTCATCATCTGAGTACTGTGGACCAGCGATGCGCCTCCCCGGATGGCTGCCGCCACATGGACTGCCTCCATCATTTGCTCTTCATCACAGCCTTTTTCAAGGGTATCTGTGGTGTAGGCATCGATGCAATACGGACACTGGAGGGCATGTGCCACTGCCAGGGCAATCAGGGATTTTTCCCGTGCGGTCAAGGCACCTTCTTTGAAAACTTCTCCATAATAGTCAAAGAATTTATCCGCCATGGATTTTTGTAATTCTCCGATTTTGCCAAACTTCTTGAGATCTTCGGGATTGTAGTAGGTTTTCATGTATTGTTATTCAGTTTTTTGATATACGATATGAAGTCAAAATACGGATTGAGATATTTAAAAAAGTTCGGATAAATGACAATGTTTAACTTTTCAAGGTTAATCGGACTTAAAACCAACAATATCAACGGATTCTTTTTTTTGAAACTTTTGAGGCCTAACTTTAGTCTACTTATTCTATAGACTTTAAATTTTAAATCTTATGGCATTACGACTTGGGGACATCGCTCCTGACTTTACCGCGGAGACGTCCGAAGGAACCATCAACTTTCACGAATACCTGGGAAATGGCTGGGGTGTTTTGTTTTCACACCCGGCAGATTTCACCCCGGTTTGTACCACCGAGCTTGGAGCCGTAGCCAAGCTGAGAGATGAATTCACCAAACGGAACACCAAAGTAATTGCACTGAGTGTGGACGGATTGGAAAGTCACAAATCCTGGATCGGTGATATCAATGAAACCCAGCATACGGTGGTAAACTTTCCGATCATTGCCGATCAGGACAGGAAAGTTTCAGAGCTCTATGACATGATTCATCCCAATTCCAATGAGAATTTCACCGTGAGGTCTGTTTTTATTATCGGTCCGGATAAAAAGATCAAACTCATGATCACCTATCCTGCGAGTACAGGAAGGAATTTTGACGAGTTGCTCCGGGTGATCGATTCTCTGCAGCTGACTGCACACTACTCCGTGGCCACACCAGCCAACTGGAAACAAGGAGAAGATGTAGTGGTAGCCCCGGCGATTAAAACCGAGGATATTCCGGCCAAATTCCCGAAAGGCCACAAGGTCATCAAGCCTTACCTGAGAATGACACCTCAGCCGGATTTATAAAAATCAGGGTCCCGAAAAAAATTCGGGACCCTAATTTTTTAAATGCCACTGAGCAATTTACAACAAGTCGAATAACCTCGGGAGAAACAGGGTGATTTCGGGGAAAACCATCACCAAGATCAGCGCAAGAATCATAGCGAGGAAGAAGGGCAAAATGGGCCTTAGTACTTGTGTCAATGAGATTTTTGCGATCGAAACCCCCACAAAAAGCAAAGAACCTACCGGTGGAGTACACAAACCGATACACAAATTCAGTGTCATCATGATTCCAAAATGAACCGGATCTACACCGACATTTTCTACCACAGGAAGGAAAATAGGAGTGAAAATCAAGACTGCAGGCGTGATGTCCATGAACATCCCGACAAAAAGCAGGATCAGGTTAATCAGGATGAGGATCACCCATTTGTTGTCACTCACATTGAGCATAAACTCACTGATCATGTGAGGAATATCTTCACTGGACATGACCCAAGACATACTCATACACGTCCCGATCAAAAGCAAAACCACAGCTGTGGTCTCAGAAGACCTGACAAGAATCCCCGGAAGTTGACTCAGCTTCAATTCGCCATAAGCAAAAGAAAGCACCAAGGTATACACCACGGCTACTGCTGATGCCTCAGTGGCAGTGAAAACTCCCGCCACAATTCCCCCGATGACAACAATCAAAAGAAAAAGACTGGGAACTGCTCTCCAAAAATATCGCCCTAGGTCTAGCAGGCTTACCCGCTCCCCAGCCGGTATTTGGTTCTTTTTGATAAAGATGGCCGCACAGGCCATAAGCACAAAACCAAGAAGAAGTCCAGGCAGATAACCTGCCACGAACAAAGCCGCAATCGAAACACCCCCACTGGCAAGGGAATAAATAATCAAGACGTTGGAAGGGGGAATAATGAGACCGGTGGTGGAAGAAGTAACATTCACTGCCACTCCAAGGGTTTTGGGGTATCCTTCCTGATCCATTCTTTTCCCCAAAATACTTCCGATAGCCGATGCTGCAGCAGCAGCAGATCCGGCTATTGCTCCAAAGAGCATGGCTGCCAGAACATTCACATACAACAATCCCCCGGGCAATCTTCCGGTCAAACCTTTGGCAAAATCAATCAATCGGTTGGCAATGCCGCCCCTGTTCATGATTTCTCCTGCCAGCACGAAAAAAGGAATCGCCAGAAGCGCAAAACTATCCAGCCCAGAAGCCATCCGCTGAGCAATCGTAGTAGATGCTGGCATCACGGCCACAGTCACAATGAGGGTAAAGAAGCTGGATAAACCCAAACTCCAAGCCACGGGAACTCCTATCGCCAACAGCGTCAAAAAGCTCAAAACCAAAATGGCAATACTAATCCATTCCATGGGGCAAAGGTTGGTTTTTAAGTACAGAAATCAGGTGATGGATGTGGTAAAAGACAACCAAGGCCCCTGAAACCGGAATGATAATGTATATCCAAGAAAGCGGAATTTGAAGCGTAGCGGATTTCTGACCCAACATATCGGTAATGTAGACCAAGTTCCCACCGCCTATCACCATGACCATCAAACCAAAAAAGATGACCAAACTGTGGATGACCAAATTAACCACTAGCTTTTTCTTTCCTTGAGCTTTTTCAGGAAGAATATCGATAGCCAGGTGACCATTTTTTCCCGAAACCAAGGCAGTGCCTGCCATTCCAAGCCAAATCATCATGTAGCGGGAAAGTTCATCGGTAAAACTGCTCGGATCTTCCAAGACATATCGGGAAAACACCTGCCAGGAAACATTGATGACCATCAAAGCCATCAACACTGCGATCAAGGAACTTAGGAGCTTGTCCAGCCAGATTTTAAAGTTCATGTCAATTGGTATTTTGGATTCGTTGGATCAGGTCAATCAATTGTGGTTGCTCTTGTCGAGTCAGTTCATAAACTGACTCCACGGCCTTCATAAAAGGCTCCCGGTCAGGATAGGTAATGACTACGCCTGCTTTTTCGATTTCTCGCATGGATTCTTCCACCGATTCCTTCCAGAGTTTTGCCTGATATTCGGCCGATTCATCCGCAGCTTCCTGTAGCCATTGCTGCTCCTCGGGGCTGAGTCTTTCCCAAACCTTGGTGCTGACCAAAACCACATCAGGTATCGCTGTATGTTCGTCGATCGAATAGTATTTGCACACTTCGTAATGTCGGGAATTGTAAAAACTCGGAGGATTATTTTCCGCCGCATCCACGATTCCTTGCTGAAGAGCCGTGTATAATTCCCCATAGGAAACCGGTGTGGGCGATCCACCCATACCCCGGATCATGTTGATCGCCATTTTGGATTCCTGCACCCGTATTTTCAAACCGGCAAGGTCAGCAGGAGTCTCGATGGATTTTGTTTTACTGTAAAAACTCCGCTTTCCGGCATCGTAAAAACACAGTCCTCTCAACCAGAATTTTTCGGAGCTTAATAAGATTTCAGTTCCAATGTCTCCATTCAACACCTTATTGATATGCTCATCATCTCTAAAAAGAAAGGGAAGACCCAAAACACTGATCTGAGGGGAAAAGGCTTCAAGCGATGCTGCTGACACTTTGGTCATTCCCACACTCCCGATCTGCAAAAGCTCTAAAAGCTCCCGCTCGGTTCCCAATTGTTGATTGGGGTAAACCTTGACTTTGATTCTTCCGCCGGATTTCTTCTCCAGACTTTTTGCAAGAAAAACCATGGCATCGTGAACCGGGTGATTGGTCACCTGGGCATGGCCCATCTTGATGATTTTGACTCGGGAGTCTGACTGACATCCTCCGTAGAGCAGAAAGACCAGGAGGAAGAGAAAAAGACTAAATCTTGGCATAATCAGGGTTTATTGGCACGAATCGACTCGATAATATCCATGGCATATCGGACGGATTGCTGAATTTCCCCGAAGGCTTTCTTGGCAATCAAATCCTTCCGGAACAATTGAGAGCCCATTCCTACGCAAAGTACTCCGGCATCAAACCATTTCTTTAAGCTTTCTGCAGTGGGCTCTACGCCACCGGTCGGGATGATTTCAATTTTTGGCATCACCGCGTGCACTGCCGGGACAAAATCCGGAGTCAGAATGTTTGCAGGATAGATTTTTACCAACTCGGAACCAAGCTCTTGGGCGAAAAAAACTTCGGAAACGGTTCCGCATCCCGGTATCCAGGGCAACTCCACTTTTGCACAATATTCCCCCAGTTTCGGATTCATGACCGGAGCGACGATAAACTCTGCGCCCATGTCCATAAACTCCTCCGCTTCATGAGGATGGTAAATGGTACCCGCACCCAAATAAAGTCCTGGCATCTTGTCAGCCGCTGCTCTGATTTTAGGAAAAATGGACTTGGCTTCTTTTCCTCGGTTTACCATCTCGATCACCCGCACCCCACCCTCATAAGCTGAGTACAAAAGGTCCAGACAAACCTGCTCGTCGGGATGAAAAAAAATAGGCATCATGCCGCCGGCATGCATCCGTTTAATGAAAGGGCTTGGATTTCTCATTTATCGTTTGATTTTTCCAACGGCCTCCCCGCTGGCTAATTCCTGAACTTCCTGAAGGGAACAAAGCAAAATATCTCCCGGTACACTGTGTTTGATGGCACCGGCAGCCATGGCAAATTCAATCGCATCTTTGGGTTTCATGCTTAGCAAACCATAAATCAATCCCCCGGCAAAAGCATCACCTGTGCCTACACGATCTACAATGTGAGTCAATTCGTAGGCTTTGGAGGAATAGGTTTTCTTTTTACCAAAGAGTGTGGCTGAAATGGTGTTGTTGGATGAACTATGGGAAACTCGGTCTGTCTTAACGATGTACTCCAGCCCAAAATACCGGTCAAAAGCCATTTTTCGAACCTCAGTGAAGCTTTTAAAATCCTCATTCAGGCATTGCTTAAAATCACGGGTCCCGGCGATGATCACATTGGTAAGTTCCATCAATCCGGGCATCACCTCGTATGGAGCTTTTCCATATTGCCAGAGATTGCTGCGGTAGTTCAAATCCCCACTCACCGTGATTCCTCGCTTTTGGGCTTCTTTCAAGGCTTTCAGTGTCAGGTCAGCACATTCTTTGGACAAGGCCGGGGTAATCCCTGACCAATGAAACCAGTTCACCCCATCAAACACCTCATCCCAATTGAGATCTTTTCCATCGTACTTGGCGAAGACTGATCCAGCCCGGTCATAAATTACCTGTGAGCTTCGCTGCATCGCACCTTGTTCCAGAAAGTAGATGCCTATCCTGCCTGGAGCATGACGGATAAAACGGGTATCGATTCCATTTTTGCGGAGCTGACCGGCTGCAGCCCAGCCGATTTCATGATCGGGAAATGCAGTCAAATGCGCCACTTGCATCCCCCAATACGCTAAAGCCGCACCGACATTAGCCTCCGAACCTCCAAATTCAACCTCATAAGAATGAGTCTGAAAAAAACGCTGATTTCCGGGAGGGGAAAGTCTGAGCATGACTTCACCCAGTGTTACAATTTTCTTCATTGAAGAATAGATTTTTCTCTAATTTGACCAAGTTAAGGAATAAAAATTATGAACAACACCTCGCTTCTTCTCGATCCTTTGGACAATGTCGGCGTGGCATTGACTGACCTAGATCGGGGACAAAAAGTGGCTCTGGATGGAATAGAGCTTGAAATTCAGGAATTTGTAGCCGCTAAGCACAAGTTTGCTATCCGTGAATTTCAGCCTGGAGATGATATCCTGATGTATGGAACCATCGTAGGCGAAGCCACCCAAGCTATTCCAAAAGGAAATGCAATAACACTCCAAAACATACGGCATAAAACCCGGCATTATACCAAGAACCCCGGCCAATTTCAATGGACAGCTCCGGATGTTTCTTTATGGAAAAACCGGACTTTCTTGGGATATCAAAGAGCTGACAATCAGGTAGGTACAGCTAACTACTGGTTGGTATTGCCCTTGGTGTTTTGTGAAAACACCAACGTCAAATTACTTCAGGAAGCCTTTGAAAATGCATTGGGTTTTTCGGAACCCAATCCCTATGAAATCCAGATCAAAAACTTGATTGCTGACCTCCAGAATAAAAAAATTACGGAAACGGTTGCGGAAAAACCCCTAAAATCCGGATCGAAAATCTTCGAAAATCTGGACGGCATCCGGTTCCTAACCCATGACTTGGGTTGCGGAGGGACGAGACAGGACGCGGAAGCCCTCTGTGCCTTGCTTGCAGGTTACATCAACCACCCCAATGTGGCCGGAGCCACCGTAATGAGCTTAGGCTGCCAAAATGCACAGGCGAGCATCCTGATGGAAAAACTTGCCAAGATTCAAAAGGGTCAGCCAAAGACTGTAATAATCTGTGACCAACAACAAGAAGGCACCACAGATCAACTGATCCAAAAAGCAATCCTTGAAACCTTCAATGGATTAGTAGAAGCCAATAAAGTCTCCCGTGAACCTTTTCCGCTGAGCAAACTGGTCATCGGATTGGAATGCGGGGGCTCGGACGGTTTCTCAGGCATTTCTGCTAACCCTACTTTGGGGAGAGTTTCTGATTTGGTGGTAGCATTGGGAGGATCGGCTATTCTTTCCGAATTCCCCGAGCTCTGCGGTGCGGAGCAAAATCTGATCAATCGATGTGAAACAGAAGAGTTGGCAGACAAATTTATCCACTTAATGGAAGCCTACAACGACGCTGCCAAGCGGGTTGGAAGCGGATTTGATATGAATCCCAGCCCCGGAAATATCAAAGACGGGCTGCTGACCGATGCAATCAAATCCTGCGGAGCTGCCAAAAAAGGAGGAACAGCACCCATCTCATATGTCCTGGATTATACCGAATACCTGAAGAATTCAGGGTTGAATCTCCTTTGTACCCCTGGAAATGATGTCGAAAGTACCACAGGTTTGGCAGGTAGCGGAGCCAATGTCATCTTATTTACCACAGGACTTGGAACTCCCACCGGGAATCCTATCTGCCCGGTGATCAAGGTTTCCACCAACACGAAAATGGCCAAACGAATGGCAGACATCATTGACTTTGACTCGGGGTCCATCATTTCAGGAGAAGATACCATCGAAACTTGCGGTGAAAAATTATTGGACCTGGTCATCCAAATAGCCAGCGGCACGGTAAAAACCAAAGCTGAATTGAATAAAAATTACGACTTTATCCCCTGGAAAAGAGGGGTTTCACTGTAAAAAAAATCCGGCATTCGGTAAAATTCCCAAATGCCGGATTCTATGTTTTGGTTTACTCGATTACTTGTCGATTCTGATCAGGGATACAGAAGCTCCCTCTCCAGTCAACGGATTGAAATTTCCACGAACAACCCCTGCTCCTTTCGATTTTTTAAATTTCCCGTTACCTCCGATGACTTCTACTTCTGCAACGAAGGTGGAAAGTTCGGCACTAACCGGGGTCACCGTATTTTTCAAGTTTTTAAACCAAATAGCATTTCCTTTTCCATCGGTGGTAAGTGAACTGACTTCATTTGGAATTCCAGTAAGGCCCAAACCAGCCAATTCAACACCAAATACTGCTGTAACTGGAGCACCGACAGTGACCAGATCTTTGCCATCAAACGTAGCGAATTGGTTAATAAATGAACTGGACTTTCCTAATCGAGTAGCTAATCCAATGCCTGTTCCAGGATAAAAACCTGGAGCGGGACCACCTACATATCCATCACCAGGAATAAAAAACAGTTGGTTCTCGGTGATTTCTAAATAATTGGCAACAAAGTTCTTTCTGAAACTGGAGGTAAGATTGGCTTCTTTATCAAGCTGATCCCACTTAGCCAAGGCCTCTTCCAAGCTTGGCTCTTTTTGAACTTCCGCCATTTCAAGAATCATCTCTTTCTCAGGAGAAGAGCAAGAAAAGACCAACAAACTTACTCCAAAGAGTAAGGCGCTGAATTTACTTAAGTGTTTCATTTACAGTGATTAATTTGGTTGAGTGATAAGATTATTTTAAGATTAATTTCACAAAATCTACTTTTTTATTCTTGCTAGAATAGTCATGGATTATGCAAAAACCTCCTATTATTTTTAGTTTATACCAATTAAAATGCCAAAAAAATTAACCTACGATAAAAAAGTTTGCAGAAGAGGCTGTTTGTCGAATATTCTTAGCTTTTTGATAAGCTTCAGAATTGTACCATTCCAAGGCTGCTTCCTTATTGGGAAATTCCAATAAAACCATTCGGTCGTGCTTCCACTCCCCCTCCATCACTTGGACAGGATTACCACGAATCACAAACTTCCCTCCGTACGGTTCGATACTGCCGGGTGTGAGTTTCTTATATTCTTCGTAAACTTCAGGATCGTGAATATTTACTTCCACTAATACAAATGCTGACATAAGGGTGTGTTTTGGTTTCACCCAAATTGTTCAATTCTTCCTATATGGCAAATTCTGACATCCAAATTCTTCAATTCGGGACGGGAAATTTCCTCAGGGCCTTCTTCGAGCCTATGGTCCAAGAGCTAAATAAAAATGGCAATAACCTGAATATCTGCATCATACAAACTACTACAGGAAATACTCTTGAAAAACTGAAATCTCAGAATTTTCAATACCATGTTTTGGAAGCGGGCTTTCGGTCAGGCCAAAGAATCCAACAAACTCAACAGATTACGTGTGTTAAAGACGGACTGAAGCTTCCAGAGGAGTCAAAAAAATTTCTTGACTTTGCTGCTTCACCGCCGATAAAATGGATCATATCCAATGTCACAGAGGCGGGAATGGTCTGGAAAAATGAGGAGCCCATGGAAAAATTTGCGGAATCCTTTCCGGGCAGATTGACGCAGTGGCTTTATCACAGATTTGTTAAAAATCCGAAATTGGAAACTGTCATTCTTCCCTGTGAATTGCTTCCCAGCAACGGAGACCTTCTCCGCGATTTTGTGCTAAGACATGCTAAAAACTGGGAACTACCGGCTCCGTTTTCTTCGTGGATAGATGAAAAAGTATTATTTCTTAACTCACTGGTTGACAGAATTGTACCAGGTTTTCCTTCACATCTGGATTTCAAATTAAAAGAAGTGGATCCCTTACTTGTCCAAACCGAACCTTATTCATTTTGGGCAATTGAAGGATCGGAATCAATCAGGCACAAATTGCCCTTTTTGGGTTCTGATTCAGAGGTCAAACTGGCGGGTAATATTTCAGGATTTGCACTCCGAAAAGTGAGAATTCTCAACGGAGCCCATACTGCAATGACAGGAGACGGACTTCTCAAGGGTATCTTTTCCGTTGGAGAATGGATCGAACATCCAAATCGCGAGGCGTTTCTTTTGGCAATGATCCAAGAGGAAATCATTCCCACCATTGGGCTGGATCAAGCTGAATTGAACGATTATTCACAGGAAGTGATCGACCGTTTTAAGAACCCGTTTGTCACTCACAAGCTCAGCGATATTTCGCTCAACAGCATCGCCAAAATAAAAAGCAGATTGATTCCTACGATGGAGGATTTCAAGAATATTACCGGTAATTACCCTCACAAACTTAGCTTTTGCCTGATTTCCCTAGTCTTATTTTACCTGAGAAATCCGGAAAAAATCCGGGATTCACCTGACATCAAGGAATGGTTTGAGGCGATCGGAAACAGTAAGTCAGAATCTGAAAATCTCAAAGAAGCACTTTCAACTTGGTTGAACCTGAAGTGGAATCCCGTCTTCGAATCCGCTTACAGCAAACTGGGCTAACCATCTGGATTTGATTCCATTAATCAAAACCCAACCCTGCAGCAAATCGGGTTTTAGCATAAGAGGTACGAAGTTTTGAAGCCAAGTCGTTCAGTGTAACTCTGGAATCGAACACTGCCACTTCCCTCGCATTGACCAAAAACAGGGTACTTTCTCCGATTTCAAACCTTCTGGTTTCTCCAGTCAGCAAGGCCTCTAGGCTTTTCACATTTTGGGAAATCGTATTTACCTGCTGATTCAGAATGGACCAATTGTACAGTTCGGTTTCCAGTTTGTTTCGCAGTTGAAGCTCCTTGAGATCCCGGGAGGTCTGCTTTATTTCAATTTTAGCTTTGGCCAACCCTACAGCCCCTCTTGTTTTTCTCAGAAAAAGCGGAGTGTATAACGAAACTCCCCATTTGTAATTATTTTCAAAGAAGGGAGATGCATTGAAGTCTGAAACAGATTCTGAAAGGAAATTATACTTCAATTTGACCACAGGCAAAAGCTGTTGGGTTTTCAGCCTACGCTCGACATCCAAACTTGCGAGTTCAAAATCAGTCAGCTGCAATTCAGGATGTCTTGCCACCAAAGCCCGAAGCTCTTCAGTATCAGGAGCAAAGGCAAATTCTTCAAACAAACCTTGGGGAACCACATTTGGGTCGAGCACCATAGGGTTTCCCTCTGCATCCCAAAGGAAGGTGTTTATTTCCTGTGTAGCTGCAAAAAAGGTGTTTTCTGCCTGCTGAAGCCGGTATTGTCTATTGAGCAGTTGGGTAAATGCTTCGACCGTGTCGATGGCAGCCTGGTCTCCCAATTCGAAAAAACGCTTCACCGCATTAAATCTGAATTTGGCTAACTCCACACCCTCTTTGAAAACATCGACATTTTCTTTTGCTAGAGCCCACCTCCAATACATATCTGTTGCCTGAAGGTTTAGCTCATTGAGCAGACTTACACGCTCCACTTCAGTAGCCTGCTGATAGATTTGGGCTTTTCGTAAAGCTGCTCTTCGATCGTCCATCAGCAATCCCTGGCCGACATTGACAGCGGCACCTACTGCCAATAGTCCATCCGTGGGAACAGTAGACTCCGAATTAAGGAATGATCCTACATTTTGCTCAAAAGTACCATTCAATTCTACGCCCATCCAGGTAGGAATACTCACTCCAGCCTCCCTTTTGTCGTAGTAAGTAGACTCCTTGTATTCTTTCTTATCCAGATTACCATAAATCAAGGGATCGAATCCACCTCTGGCCTGGCGGACTTCCATCTCCCCCATTCTCAGGTTTAATTCAGCCTGAATGGAAACGGGATGGTAAAGCCGGACCCATTCGATGTATTCTTCAAAACTCAGCCTCAAAGAATCCTGTGCTTGGGTGAAGGAGGAAAAAAGAAAGAGCAATAAAGTCAGCGTTCTGATTTTCATTTTTTTGAAGCTGAAGGTTGGTCTTTTTGTTCCTGGGTATAATAATCAGCAGGGAAACCGTTGAGCTGTCGCCAGATTTCATACCAGACAGGGACATCATTGAGCAAGGCAATTCCATCTGCACCGGAACCGATCCTCAACAATTCAGGCCATGCCTCCTCTTCGGGATCTTCGACGACCAAAACCCGGTATTGATTGTTTGGCCCTGCAAATTGGTCAATGGCCACCACTACTCCTCCAAACGTACCATTAGAGATCTGAGGCCAACCGGAAAACACGATCGCAGGCCAACCGTCGAAGATGAATCGCACTTTATTTCCCACCTTGATCAAAGGCAAATCCACAGGCTGCACATACATCTCAACGGCAAGGTCAGCATCCGCCGGTACGATGTTGACAATCTCGGCCCCTTCCTTGATGGTTTCACCGATACCCACTTGGATAGCCTTGGCGATGTAGCCGTTTTGGGGTGCGAGGATGTATCGAAAACCGGTTCTTCGCTCATAGTTGGAATACTGGTTTTCTAATTTTGTCACAGTGGCTTCCGCATCAAACTGAGAGGACATGGCCGTATACATGTCGGATTCAGCCTTGGCTAATTTATCTTTGAATTCATTGTCAATCGCATCCAGATCAATTCTGGCTGTGATCAACTCGTTCTGACTGCTCAAAAGCTTGTTTTCAGAGGAAATCAGCTTGGCCTGGACATCCTGAAATTTCAGTCTACGGGATTCCAAGACGGTCAGCGAATTGAGTCCTTCTTTGAACAGTTGCTCTGCCCGTTCCAGCTGATACTTACCGATATCGTAATCTACTTTTGCCTGAACAAATCCGATGCTATCTGACTGAACTTTAAGCTCTGCTATTTTCAGCTTATTTTCTGCCTGCTGCAATTTGAGGACATTGTTTCTTCTCAAAGCAGCAATCTGGTCCTGCAAAGCGGACACCTTATCGCCATAAGACTCGGCCGCCAAGGCCTTTACATCGACTTGCTGTTGAGTTCTTGGCAAAAGCAACGAATCAAAGTATTCATCTTTTACTTCAGAAATCCTCAAAATCGTATCACCGGCATTCACAAAGTCCCCTTCTGCGACGTACCATTTTTCTATTCGGCCGGCAATTACAGAATGGATCGTTTGAGGGCGCTGATCTGGCCTAAGCGCAGTCACATACCCTTTGGACCGTATATTCTGAGTCCAAGGAAGGAATAGCATTAAAAACGAAGCGATCACGATTCCAGTAAGCAGCCGGACTCTTCGCTGACTATCCTTTAGAGGGAGTGTCATGATCAGGCTTTTGGCTCCGCTGAATGGAATAGAATCCTCAATCTTATTGGTTGAAATATTCAACATGACCTTACTTATTATTTAAATTTTTAAATTCTTGGTAGGTTCCATGGAAAGCAATTTTCCCGGCTTGCATCAGGATCACTTCGTCTGCCTTGCTTAGGATCTCATCTTCGTCAGACACCATCAACAAGGTCCAATTGCCCTTCATGAGGTAATCAACAATACGGGCTTTGATATCCTTTTCCACATGCTGAAGGATGTTTTCCATGATAAGACCTCTAAGCTGGCCTACAAATCCTCTAGCCAGCAAAATGCGCTGAGCCAAAGACTTTGACAATCCCTTACCCTCTGGCTGGATCATTGCATCAAGCCCGAGAGGCAATTGATAGATGTATTCTTTCAAGCCCACCAGCTCAAGAATGAATTCCAGTTGGTCCTCATCAAATTCCCGACCCATCAGGACGTTCTCGCGGATGGATCCATGGAAAAGTTGCTGAAGCTCCAAAAAATCTCCGACCATCGCCCGGTACTTTTCCAGATTGATGTATTCCAGCGAAAGGTCATTTACGGCAACTTTACCTTCATATTCCTCATATAGCCCCGAAAAAAGAGCCATCATGGCGCTCTTTCCACTACCGCTTTTGCCGGTGACCACCACTTTTTTCCCGGGCTGGATCGTAAGTGTCACTCCCTTTAGAATAGGCTCCACTGAGTCTTGAGGATGGAAATACACATTTTCCATGCTGTATTTCAGCCCTTCTGGATTGGGCTGGATGATTTTATCCTTTGGACTGTGATGTTCCAATTCCAAATCCATCACCTGACCAAGTTTTTCAACCGCTACCAACGTATCATATACGGTATCAAGCGACAAGATCAACTTCTCCACTGAATTGACGACCAAAATGATAATCACCTCTGCTGCTACAAACTGTCCGATCGAAATCTGATCGTTGATCAGAAGGAAACTGCCTGCGAGCAGCAAACTGGTCACAATCAACACTTTGAATCCCACCATCACCTTGTATTGGAAAATCAGGACTGAAAAGTGTTTGGAACGAAACTCCACATACTTTTGAATCAGTTTATCGGCCTTCAATATGGGAAGACGGGTACTTCCAACCAGCTTAAATGAATTAAGCGTCCGTCCCACCTCTTCCAGCCAATAAGCCGTCTGGTATTTATAGGTTGACTCCTTGAGGGCTGTTTCCATCCCTTTCGGCCCCGAGAAATAAAAAATCAGGAAAAGAATCACAATGAGAACCAATCCGAAAAGAATGAATGAAGGATGGTAAAAAGAAAGAAGAAGCAGCCCAAAGATCACCTGCAGCATCGCAGCGGAGAAATCAATCAGGATTTTGGAAAGCCCCTTCTGGAGGTTGATCGTATCAAAAAACCGGTTTGCGATTTCAGGTCCGTATTCCCCATGCATGATCTCGGTTTTCACTTTGGGAAGACGGTAAGCCATAGAAAGCCCCGATTTGGAAAAAATCCGCTGCTGCAGTTTTTCCATGATCTGAAGCTGGGAAATCTGTAAAAATCCCCCAAAAACAACACCCAAAGCCACAATCACCACTAAAATCCCCCAGGATGTGGTGATCCTTCCACCGAGGATAAAGTTCAATATAGCCTGAATACCCAATGGCAATGATAGCGTGATCAAACCATTTAAGATGGCATAAAAGTATATGGCATAGACCTGTTTTTTTTCTTCTTTGAGCAAGCCAAAAAACCGCTTGACAGGTGTAGTATCCGGAGCACTATTCATTGGAGATTACTTTAAAGACAAGTTGGTGGAAGAACTGATATCGCTCACTTCCCTCCGGTTTTACTTCTGTCATTCCGGGTAAGTGCATAGCATTAAATGACTGAAGAAGACTGGATTCCATAACTGTTGATACCAGAGTTTTCGGAAAACTATATCCGGGATTGATTTCTTGAATGATGGAAGATACACGCTCACCAAACTTATAAACCTGAGCAAAAATCCCAGATTCATGCTCATCATCCACCAATTTGGTCAAATAACCTTTAATGGACTCATTAATTACCAAACTTCTTAATTGGTTTGGGTCGAGAAACTCATTTTCGCAATAGATAGGCCCGTCCACCATCAAACGTATGGCAACACTGAGGCGCTCGGAAGGATCCTTAAGATTGGCCGTTGCAAAAACGAGGTTATGCTCTAGCCAGGCGTAGTACCAAGCACTGAGATACAAAAGAAGTTTGTGCTTGTTGTCAAAATAGCGATAAATAGCCGCTTCAGTACTCCCAATGCTCTGTGCCAATTTCTTGAATGTAAACTGCTCCATCCCCACTTCCTGGATTAAATGGGTTCCTTTTCGTACGATGGAAACTCCAAGATCGGAACTGAAAGGCTCCTTCAGGTAAAGATTAGGACTGACTTCCACCCTGATTCTTTTGATGATTGATTCCATTTTGCCTAACTGGTGAAAACTATAGGCATAACGGCCTCAATTCACAAAAGTTCGCAAATCTTCTATTTTTGTTAGTAATGTTAACAATAAAAAAATTTTACTAACTGCTTCTTAAAGCTTTTGAAACCAAAACCTCCAAGGGAATCAGCTTTAAGGTGGCTTCGTTGGTAGCCTCAAGGTAGACATACGGAGCAAATCCGGCTTGATAGGCCTCGAGCCACCTTTTTGCGCAAAGACACCATTTATCCCCGGGTTTAAGTCCCGGAAATTGGAATTCTGGACGAGGAGAAATCAGATCATTTCCCCGGCTTTTTGAAAAAATCAAAAACTCCTCTGTCATAATTGCACATACTGAATGAGTGCCTCGATCCTCTGGGCCTGTTTCACAGCATCCATTTCTGTAGAAACCTGTCAGAGGTTCAAAACTGCATGCAATCAAGTCTTCTCCAAAAACATTTTTAGCCATAGATTCTGGTATTTTTTGCAACCCAATAGGCCCAGATTATCAGAACGGGGTGAATAACCAACAATCTCACCCAACCAACCCATTCCGGGACACAAAGACCTCCTTCTATGCAGGACCCTATCTGAATAAAATAAACGTGAGAGGGAATAAAAGCCAGAAGCAGGAAAATTACTCCAAGTGCTGAACGCTTTCTGGTAGGATAAAAAATAATCCCCAAACCCAACAACAATTCAGCAATTCCAGCCAGAAGATTGACCAATTCGGGCTGTGAAAAAAAAGGGGGAATCAGATCTAAGTAGAAATGGGGAGCGATGAAATGGTTGAGGCCAGCAGCGATATAAAAATAGGCCATTCCATTTATGACTACCTTTTTTTGCCAACGTTTCATGTAAATACCAACCATATTAGAATCAAAAAGTTAGTAGAATTTGCCATGAAATCATCGGCACCAAATCAAAAAAACAGGTAAACTCTTCGGTATATGTTTCAATACCCCCTGTACTTCAATTTTCCCAACCAGTAGAGGTATAAGACTTTGGAATACCGAAGCATGGCTGGAAGCAGGATAATATTCAATAGTACCATGGTGGCCAGATACATCCAAAGTTCGGGGTTAGAAATCAGCACATTAATTGCCGTCAATGAAGTAATCACCAAAGCCACCGAAAAGGCATAACTGATATACATGGCCCCGTAGTAAAAGTCGGGTTCAGGGACAAAATTGGCTCCGCAAACCGGGCATTCTTTATTGACATCTGAAAGTTTACGATAACTCAGCAAACTCGCAGAAAAAATTCTCCCCTCTCTGCATTTAGGGCATTTGGCCATTGCGATGGCTTGGCCGGCACTGATCTTACTCATGGATAAAATTTTCCCGAAGATACTGATTGCCTCCAAAAGGCTTTGTACAAAAAATCACAAAAAAAAGGGCTTTTTGGCCCTTTCTTAAGTCGTTTCTTCCAGATCGTAATCCTTGCCCTTTCCCCATTGCAGAAGTTCAAATAAGGTGTAGTGCTCCAGCGTGTCCAGATCTTTTACCCGGAAATTCTCTCCCGAAATCCGGTTCATGATCTCTATTCTTCGCACTTCTCCCATATTGACCAAGCGGTAAACCCGGCCTACTCGCAGGTTGTCGAGTGCCATTGGCATCAGGCTTTGGCTTTGATTACCACTCCTGTTGCCTCAAAGGTGATTTCCTTTTTGGGTTCGGTGATGGCCTCAACTTCCTCCTTGCTTTTTCCCTGATCTTCAGCATAATGTCTGAGCGTCTCCACATCGGTCTCGGACAAGGTAGCCACTCCTTCCATCACGATAGGGAAGCCTTGAGAATTGGTCGGAATGAAAAATCCGTAATCCTTGAATGTCACGCGCATGGATTCACCGTTTGGAAGTTCCATAGCAAACCAACAACCTTTCTTGGTACAAACTTCCTTGATTTCCCCGGAAATTTTTCCCTGAAAGGTTCCTTTGGATTCCACTTCAGCGATCATCCCCGTGGTAGATACGACGTCCTCAGCCTCGATCAGGTCCCCATAGTTTCCGGGTACAACTTCAGCCTCTCCGACAACTTCGTAAGTAGTTTTCTGAACCACTTCGGTCTTTTGCTGACAAGCGAAAGTCAGTGCAGAAACCACAAAAGCCATGTGGAAAAATGATTTTTTCATAGTCATGTTAAATTTGGTCCTAAAATTAACTCAATTCAGATCCTGAGAAAAAGAATTCCTTCTGGATTTCAGATATTTTAAGTTGGAATCTGGAAGCATGCAGTTTTTGCCTGATTTTTAATTTTTTAACGCAAAAAAACTTTTCAAACAATTCCTTTAACAAACCTTCGATTTTTTTGACAATCCTGTAATTTTACCTGCTCAAAGACCTATTGACCCTGCACTCATGCCTCAAACCAAAAAGTTTATCATTGATTTTGACAGTACCTTTACCCAGGTGGAAGCTCTGGATATTCTCGGAGAAATCAGCCTGGTCAATGACCCGGACAAAGCACAGAAACTTCAGGCAATCAAAGACATCACGGACAAGGGAATGGAGGGATCCATCACCTTTCGGGACAGCCTGGAGATGCGACTGAATATCCTGAAAGCCAGCAAATCTCAAATCACCGACCTGATCACGGCATTGAAGCAAAAAGTATCCAAGTCATTTGAGCGAAACAAAGAGTTTCTGCAGGAAAATGCCAGCGATATCTACATCATTTCCAATGGCTTCAAAGACTTTATCATCCCGATTGTGGCAGATTACGGAATCCGAAAAGAAAACGTTTTTGCCAATGAATTTGTCTACGATGAGGTAGGAAACATTATCGATTTCAACCGGGACAACCCACTTTCCAAAAACAACGGAAAAGCGGAAACCATCAAGCGGGTCAACCTTGAAGGAGACATCTATGTGATCGGGGACGGGTACACGGATTATGAAATCAAGGCTTCAGGGTTAGCAAACAAGTTTTACGCATTTGTGGAAAATGTCCATCGACCCAAAGTGGTCAGCCAAGCCGACCACATTGCTCCCAGTTTTGACGAAATATTATACATCAATAAGTTGAATACGAAATTTTCTTATCCCAAAAGCCGAATCAAGGTTCTCCTTTTGGAAAATGTCCACCCTATTGCGGTCGATTTACTTCAGGAGGAAGGATATCAAGTCGAGGTAGCCACCGGTGCAATGAGCGAGGATGAACTCTGCGAAAAAATCAAGAACGTATCCATTCTCGGTATCCGCTCCAAAACCAATGTGACCAAAAAAGTCCTTGAAAATGCAAACCGACTTTTGGCTATCGGTGCCTTTTGCATCGGAACCAATCAGATCGATTTGGAAACCTGTCAGGAAAAGGGAATTGCGGTATTCAATGCCCCATTCTCCAACACCCGCTCGGTAGTAGAAATGGCCATTGCTGAAATCATCTTCCTGATGCGCCGATTCCAGGACAAATCCGTGGGCATGCATCAGGGAAAATGGGATAAGTCAGCGACAGGTTCCTTCGAAATCCGGGGAAAGAAACTCGGGATCGTGGGTTATGGAAATATCGGCGCCCAGCTGTCTGTTTTGGCTGAAAACATGGGTATGAATGTGTTTTACTACGATGTCATAGAAAAACTCGCCTTAGGCAATGCCACCAAAGTGAATTCGTTGGATGAATTGCTTTCCTCTTGTGATGTCATTTCCCTGCACGTCGATGGTCGAAAAGACAACAAATGCCTCATCGACCAGGAAAAAATCAGCAAAATGAAACCCGGTGCAATCTTGGTCAACTTAAGCCGCGGTCATGTGGTGGACATTCCGGCATTGCGTGAGGCTATTCTTTCGGGTCATTTGGCAGGATGTGCGGTGGATGTATTCCCAGAAGAACCCAAAAACAACAAGGAGCCTTTTGAGTCCGAACTGAAGGGATTGCCAAACACCATTCTGACTCCACATATTGGAGGAAGCACCTTGGAAGCACAGGAAAACATCGCCCGCTTTGTTCCCGGTAAGATTATGGAATACATCAATACCGGAAATACATTCAATTCCGTGAACTTCCCGAATATTCAGTTGCCGTTCCTTAAAAATGCACACCGGCTGATTCACATCCATCAAAACGAACCCGGAGTCTTGGCAAAAATCAATCAGGTGCTCGCCAATTTCAACATCAACATCGTCGGTCAATACCTGAAAACCAATGAAAAAATCGGCTATGTGATCACTGACATCGACAAAGTTTACGAAGCGGATGCCATTGAAGCGCTAAAAACTATTCCGGGTACGATCCGATTCAGAACACTCTATTGATTTCTATACCCTGGTTAAACCCAAAAGCCCCGAAAAATCGGGGCTTTTGTCATTTTAGGTCCAGGCAAAATTACCTGCTTTCGTAAAGCTGTGAATAATAATCCTGATATGCTCCCGAAGTGACATGGTTTAACCATTCCTCGTTGGCCAGGTACCAGTCGATCGTGATATCGATTCCCTCATCAAACTGCAAGCTGGGTTCCCAGCCCAATTCTTGTTGAATTTTTGTAGCATCGATGGCATAGCGAAGATCATGGCCAGCCCGATCTTGAACAAAAGTGATCAGCTTCTCTGAAGTACCGGGTTCGCGTCCCAACTTTTCGTCCATCTTTTTGCAAAGCAACCGGACGATATCAATGTTTTTCCATTCGTTGAATCCACCGATATTATAGGTTTCACCCGGTTTCCCCTTGTGAAATACGGTATCAATTGCCCGAGCATGATCTTTGACAAACAACCAATCGCGAACGTTATCCCCTTTTCCATAAACGGGAAGAGGTCTCTTGTTCTTAATGTTGTTGATGCACAAAGGGATCAACTTCTCTGGAAAATGGTTGGGGCCGTAGTTGTTGGAACAATTAGAAACCACAGTCTTCATCTTGTAGGTATTAGCATATGCTCGTACAAAATGATCTGAAGCTGCTTTCGAAGCAGAATAGGGAGACTGCGGATCGTATGGGGTGGTTTCTGTAAAAAATCCCCCGTCATGCAGGGAACCATACACTTCATCCGTGGACACATGGTAAAACATATGCTTTTCCAATTCCCCTGCCCAGGCTTTTTTGGCCGCATTCAGCAAATTCACAGTCCCAAATACATTGGTTTTTACAAAAGCCAATGGATCGGTGATCGAACGATCCACATGAGATTCAGCCGCCAGATGTATCACATCTGTAATTTGATGTTTTGCAAATACGGCGTCCAATCCCTCAGCATCCTGGATGTCTACTTTTT
Organism: uncultured Limnohabitans sp.; assembly: GCA_964405255.1. Lineage (GTDB taxonomy): Bacteria > Bacteroidota > Bacteroidia > Cytophagales > Cyclobacteriaceae > Algoriphagus. Next base: position 40,195 of record CAYONF010000020.1, read on the forward strand.
CAAAAGAGTAATTCGCTGCACCTTCTACAGATTTCAGGTTTTCCAAGTTTCCGGCATAGGTCAGGGCATCCAAGTTGACGATTTTGTATTCCGGGTACTTGGTCACAAAAAGTTGAACTACATGACAGCCAATGAAACCGGCACCACCAGTGATCAGGATAGATTTAGACATAGTAATTATTTCTTATAGTAGTTGAGATACCAATCGGTGAAGGCCTTTACCCCTTTTTCAATAGGAGTGTTGGGCTTGTATCCGGTGTCGCGCACCAGGTCTTGAACATCCGCATGGGAGGCGGGTACATCTCCCTGTTGCAAAGGAAGCAGTTCCATTTTTGCTTCTTTTCCCAACCCCTTCTCCACAGCATGAATATAATCCATCAACATAACCGGAGCAGAATTTCCAATGTTGTAAATTTTGAACGGAACCTTACTGCTGCCCGGGTCAGGGTTTTGGGGATCGAAATTTGGATTGGGCTTGGCAGGTCGATCAGCGACTTTAACCACACCCTCTACGATATCATCGATGTAGGTGAAATCCCGCTTCATTTTCCCGTAGTTGAATACCTGAATGGGTTCTCCTTTGAGGATTGCCTCCGTAAAGAGAAACAAAGCCATGTCAGGTCGCCCCCAAGGGCCATATACGGTAAAAAATCTTAATCCTGTAGTCGGAATCCCAAATAAATGGCTGTAAGTATGAGCCATCAGTTCGTTCGACTTTTTGGAAGCGGCATAAAGTGAGATTGGATGATCAACCGAATCTGAGGTCGAAAACGGCAACTTCTCATTTGCACCATACACCGAGCTGGACGATGCAAACACCAAATGCTTGACCGGATGGAATCTACAGCATTCCAGAATATTCAGGAAGGCACTTATATTACTTTGAATATATACTTCCGGATGGGTTAGTGAATATCTCACCCCTGCCTGAGCTGCCAAATGGATAATCACATCAAACTTTTCCACCTCAAAAAGTCCCATCAATGGTTCCTTTTCCACCAAATCCAATTGGATAAATCGATAGCCGGGAAACGCATTGGACTGAACTAACTCTCCTTTCTTAATGGCAGATTTACTGATGCCCTGATGCGCCAAACGGGCATACTTCAGATTGACATCGTAGTAATCGTTGATGACATCCAGCCCAACAACTTCCTCCCCGCGATCGATCAATTTTTGTGCAACATGAAATCCGATAAATCCGGCTGCTCCGGTCACGAGGTATTTCATAAAAGAAAAAGGGGCTTATTCATTTTGGGCCAAATATATACTATTCCGCCGATTCTGCGGCCTTCAACAAGCGCTGGTAGTGATTGAAAATTTCCCTGTGCAGCATCTTTCGGTCAAAATGCTCAACCACCTCACGGTTCAAATTCGAAGCATAATGAGCCATTTTTTCCCGCTTGACAAAGGCGAATTCCAAGGCTTCTTTCAATACACCGGCATCTTTCACCGGAAAAATCAAACCTGTTTTTTGTTGGGTAATCAGATCGGTGTTACCGATAATATCAGAACAAATCACCGGAACATTCATTGCGCCTGCTTCCAGCAAAACATTGGGAAATCCCTCCCGATGGGAAGGATGGACCAGTACATCGGCCAAGGCAAGGTAATGGGATACATGATCAGACCAGTCTATCTGAACGATCCGGGCATGATCTCGGATAAGCTGCATGGTCTCGGGAGACAAAGGATTCAGATCTTGCTCAAAAGCTCCCAAAAGAACAAGCTTGGATCGGTTGACAATTTTTGAATTCAAAAAGGCCGAAACCAATTCTTCGATCCCCTTGTCTTTGACCAACCGACCGACAGAAAGGATAATAAAGTCTTCGTCCCCGGGCTGGATTCGCATGGTAGCAGCGACCAGGTGGTTTTCCTTCAGCGCTTCCCGGTTGAATTTCTCCAAATCCACTCCATTGGATGAGCCTTTGTGAATGATTCTCAGCTTATGCTCTGGACAGAGTCCCTGCTCGGTGACAAACTTGCGGAGTCCTTCTGAATTGGGCCAAACTTCCGTGGCATTGGAATAGGTCCATTTTTCCGCACTCTCCAGGAGGCTTTTTTTACCACCCTCAGCCGCCATAGCGGGGATTCCTGCCAGGGTATGGATTCGGATTTTTATTCCGGCAAGGTTTGCCGCGATCATTCCCAACAGTCCGGCTTTGGGCGTATGGGTATGGACGATATCGGGTTTTTCCCTCTTAAAAAGTTTGATCAGCTTCCAGATGCAAAGGAGATCCTGAAGCGGGGTGATTTTGCGGGTGAAAGGAATCACCTCATGGCGTACTCCCTCAGCTTTAATTACTTGATCCACTTCCCTACCCTCCGCACTGACCATGATGACCTCCCACCCTTGTTCTTTCACATACTTCATCTGCCCGGCGAGCAAAAGTTTCAAAGAAAGAGGAACGGTGGTAATACGAATCAGCTTGGGCATCAAAAAGGAATTCTAAAGGGGCAAAGGTAAGATTTTAACGCATCTACTCCTCCTGAAATTTGAATGGAATGGGCAAAAAGTCCATTGAATTCGAGGTGTGTGAATCAGAAAATCTCCTGACTTTTTGCCCACTTCAAAATCCATTTTTGGTTGGAATCTAAATTCAATCTCTACAAATCTCCGATCGTCAATCCCCTTCTTCCAGTTCAAAAATTTCCTCTATCCTGACCCCAAAAACTCCCGCAATTTTAAGCGCCAAAACGGTCGAGGGCACGTATTTTCCCGCCTCGATGGAATTGATCGTCTGTCGGGAAACCTGGACTTTTTCGGCCAAGTCCTGCTGAGTCATGTCCTTTTTAGCCCGCTCCACTTTGATGGTATTTCTCATAAAGCGATGATTAAAAAGCCAACAAAGACTGTTTTTGCTTATGCAAGACCCAACGAAACCTGGCAATGAAAATCAGCTGGATGGTGAACATATTGTAGCCCATGAATTCGAGATAACCAAAACCATAAAACAAAACCGTCCCCAAAATCAGAATGAACGAATTTGCGTAGCAGGCCACCAAAAGGGAATCCAAGCGCAGCTTCTGAATGTATTCATCTTCTTCCTTTTCTCTGGAAAAGGCGATCAGGAAAAGCGAGACAAAGACGCCGATCAAGGCTATTTCCAAGGTGAAATTTTCCTTGGACGGATCAAGAAATTCAGAAAAGGACCCCTGATCCTCCCCAAATTGAACAGTAAGCCAAGGAATTTCAAATCCCAGGTAATTGGTAGAGAAAAGCAAGGCCGCAAATGGAATTAGGAGCATCCATCCAAACTTCTGATACCGGTGTGGTAATAATATCTTAGTAAGCATCGGGATTTAGGTTTAGTTTTCTTCTTTGTAAGCTTGATACTTTTGATACTGAAATGCCGCGTAGATGTACCCATTGAGCAAAAAGAGGACAAGGTAGGCCGTAAATACTTCGGAGGTGATCCGATCAAATCGCAGGTAATTGATCGTCATTAATGCCGCAATCCCCCAGATTAACCAATACGAACCGGTATGGAATGCTTGCTGCCTAAACTTCCGAATCATTTCATCCTCCACTTTTTCACGCGTCAGATTCAAGATTCCAAAACCAATAGCCCAAAATCCGTAAATAATCTGGACGGTATCATTGGGGTCAATCTGTGGATTGACCACGGACATCCCGATCACGATAAAAACCGGTAACAGGAAAAACACATAGGCAAACTTTTTCCATCCTGGAGAAAGTAAGGGCACATTTAGAATTGAGTTCTTTTCCATAAGTCTAGTTTGTTTGTCCAAATGTAAAACAAACTTTACTTTATGTCAAAATATTTTTGCAAAAATAGTTTTAAACCCATCAAATCATGCTTAAGAATTGCCGGGGACGGATTGTTCGGTTGAAGAAAAGGCCTCCGATTTGTTTACCTTTAGCCAATCAAACCTGTTAAAAATTCAATTCAATGATTTCCAACCAGAAAATCGCCATCATCGGATGTGGAAACCTCGGCACCTCCATCGCAAACGGTTTGCTGATGCGTGGTGACTTTGATCCCAAAAACCTGACCCTAACCAAGCGAAACACAGCCAGCCTAACTGAATTTGAAAGCAAGGGGGTAAACGTCCATTCGGACAATGCGGCGGCTGCAAAAAATGCCGATTTGGTCCTCTTGGGAGTAAAGCCCTACAACGTGGCCAACATCCTCAAGGAAATCAATCCCGTCCTTGATCCGAAAAAGCAAATCATCATCTCCCTGGCCACCGGAGTCACGCTGAAAGAAATGTATGAGGTTCTGGATCCCCATACGGTAACTTTTCGCGCCATGCCCAATATCGCTGCTGACATTCAGGAGTCGATTACCTGCATCTGTCAGCAGCAAGCCTCGCCCACTCAGGTGGATGTCATCAAAGAACTCTTTGACTCAATCGGATTCACCATTTCGATCGATGAAACACTCATGGAAGCCGCCACAGTATTGGGGGCTTGCGGGATAGCCTATGTCCTGAGATTTATGCGAGCCATGATCCAAGGTGGTATTCAGATCGGTTTTGATTCGGTAACTGCCAGCAAAATCGTGAATCAAACCGTCAAAGGTGCCGCTGAACTGATGATCCAAAAAAACATCCATCCGGAAGCAGCCATTGACAAGGTAACCACGCCTAAGGGTTGCACCATTGTGGGATTGAATGAAATGGAACATCAGGGATTCAGTTCAGCCATGGTCCGTGGAGTCATCGCCAGCTATGAGAAAATCGAAAAGTAAAATTCCAAAACCGGCAAAATGAAATCGCTGAGCACTTCAGCGATTTTTTTTTGATTTTTTCCTCCTAGAAAAAGTATAAAGGCGAATAAGTAAATCCGACCAATTGCGATTCTCAAACGATTTCCTGTTGGAATTATTAATCATTTTATCGAAATATTACAATAACTTCAAAATAGAATAATTTTAGAATTGTTTTTCTTTTAAATGTTTTTATTAGATTTGTCTCGGGTGATAAACAACTTTTGCTATTCCTTTTTCAGAGACACGACTTTTAAAGGAAGGACTGTTTGGTACTTTTTCCTCCTTCCTTTTTTCTTGGAATTAAATTTCTGCTCATAAAAAAAGCCTCTGTTCCTAACGGTCAGAGGCTTTTGAGTTTAATAGCGGTTAGTCTTTAATCGAACAACTCGGCCAATTTATTTTCCAAACTTGGACCTCTCAAGTCCTTGGCGATGATTTTTCCGTCCGGATCGATCATATAGGTAGCAGGAATCGCCTGAATCTGATACAATTCAGCTGCTGCGGAATTGAAGTATTTCAAATCAGATACCTGAGTCCAAGTCAAGCCATCGTCTGCGATTGCCTTCACCCAATCTTCCTTGGTTCGATCAAGCGAAACGCCGAATACCTCAAAACCTTTGTCTTTGTATTGATTGTAAAGGCGAACCACATTTGGGTTCTCCTGACGGCAAGGCTTGCACCAAGCTGCCCAGAAATCTATCAGCACGTATTTTCCTCTCAAATCTGAAAGTTTCACTACGGTTCCGTCAGGATTTGGAAGTTCGATCTCAGGGGCAGGTTGGCCAACAGAAAGCGCTCTCATCTCATCCAGCTGCTGCTTCATCTGAAGGATCGAAATCGTACCCGGATAATTTTCATTAAGCTTGGCCACCAGTCCGTCAATGAACGGAAAATCATTTTTTGGATTCAACAGTCCAATGGCAGCCAAAGAAGCAAATGAGTCTCCCATGCTGGTGATCATTTCTTTTACCTTTTCGGCTTGCTGAGATTCCAAGGTCATGGCTTCAGACTGGATTTTTTTGATCGCTTCAGCGTCATTCTTGCTCATGGCCTCATAGTATGCTTCATTCAGTTTATTGACTTCCACCTGGTACTCGTTCATCAATTTCTCAATCTTCAGCATCTCTTTAGAATCCTCAGACCCTTCAATCACAAGACTTTCAGGGTTGGAAAAATTGTAGTTGACCTCCACATTTTCCTTAAACAAAGCCAAACGGACCACCTTTTGACCATAGAGGTTCAACTCGTAAAATGTCGGAGTCTCCACTGTCAACTCATAAGAGAATTCTCCATCCGAACCCAATTCCAAGGTATCCAAAACCTTTGGTCTGCTGTCAGTAAACTGGGAGAGGACCACTACTCCTTCCGGAGCATTTTCGATTTTTCCAGTCACCTGAATCTTGCCATCAGCAGAAGATCCGCTTCCTCCACAGGAGAAAAATGCCGTTACGGCAAGTACCCAAACTCCAATCATGGTGTATTTCATGTGTTTATACTATTCTATTTTTTGACTTGACGAAATATAGAAAGCTTTCAGCTTATCCCTTTGTGACTAAAAAGACATCCTCAATTTCGACAGGTTATTTTCCCAACAATTCAGCCAAAATCTTGGTAGCAACTTTCGGATCCGCTTTTCCATTGGACTTTTTCATCACTTCCCCCATAAACAAACCCATGAGGCCTTTTTTGCCGGATCTGTATTCTGCCACCTTCGCTTTGTTTTCTGCCAAAACGCTTTCTACGATTGGTTTCAAAGATCCTTCATCGCTTTCCTGGATTAGGTTTAGGCGCTGGGCGATTGCCATCGGATTTTCACCTGTCGCTTTTAACAGTTCGGGATAGATTTTTTGGGAAGCTGCGGTGAAAGAAACCTTTCCTGCATCCACCAACTCGATCAGATCCGCCAAAACTACTGGCTTGATCGGGAAATCATCGATGTGCAAAGCCTGCTCATTCAGGTAAGATTTTACCGGACCCATCATCCAGTTGGAAGCGGCTTTGTAGTTTTTAGTCTTGGAGCAAAGCGCTTCAAACCAAAGCGCAATTTCCTTTTCATCAGTAAGAACGCCTGCATCTAGAACGGGTAATCCATACATGTCCACAAACTTGTGAAAAAGCTCTCGTGGCAAAGAAGGCATGGTCGCTTTTACAGAATTCAACCACTCTTCTGAGATCACCACCGGGCTCAAATCCGGCTCAGGAAAATATCTGTAATCATTCAGGTCCTCTTTGGTACGCATACTGGAAGAGCTCCCGGTTGTCGCATCAAAAGTTCTTGTTTCAGAAATAATTTCTTCCCCCTTTTCGATTAGCTCTACTTGTCGCTCAAACTCATGGTCAATTGCTCTGGCAACGTTTCGGAAGGAATTCATGTTTTTGATCTCTACCTTCTTCCCGTATTCCATTGCGCCTTTCAGCATCACGGATACGTTGGCATCGCAGCGAAGCGAGCCTTCTTCCATATTGCCATCGCAGATATCCAGGTATTTTACCAGCCTTTTTACTTCAGTAAGAAATGCGTAAGCTTCTTCCGAAGAACGCAAATCCGGCTCGGTCACGATCTCTACCAACGGTGTCCCTGCGCGGTTGAAATCCACCAAGGTATCGGTCTCTCCGGCCAAGTGCATGGACTTGCCGGCATCTTCTTCCATGTGAACACGGTTAAGCCGGATCACTTTTTCGGTACCGTCGGGCAATTCAATTGGAACTACTCCCCCAACACAAATCGGACCTTTGTCCTGAGTGATCTGATAGCCTTTGGGAAGATCCGGATAGAAATAATTTTTTCTGGAGAAAATGTTGTATCGCGTGATTTCTGAATTACAGGCCAAGCCCATTCGGATGGCGAACTCCACCGCCTTTTTGTTCACCTTGGGCAACGTACCCGGGTGTCCTAAGGTAATCACGGAAATCAGCGTATTGGGATGATTGCCAAATTCGTTGGAATCTGCCGCAAACATTTTACTCTCAGTCAGCAACTGGGCGTGCACTTCCAAGCCCACCACCAACTGGTACTTATTCCGGAGTTCTTCGCTTAGCATTTTTTGGTAATTCAGCGATTATAAAAACATTTCCCGGGCCTTGGCCACTACTTTTTCCAGACCGGCGAGATCCTTTCCACCTGCGGTAGCAAAGAAAGGCTGGCCTCCTCCTCCACCTTGGATTTCCTTGGCCAATTCCCTTACAATCTGTCCTGCATTGAGTCCTTTGGAAGCAACCAAAGCATCGTCCAAAATCACGGCAACCTGTGGCTTATCCTCGATTTTGGCTGCCAAAACCACAAAGGCATTGGGCACTTCATTTTTCAGTTCATAGACCAGCTTCTTCAGGGAATCAGCATTGGGCAATTCTACCTGAGCAATCAGGGTGTTGACTCCGTCTTTGGCTACAAACTGCTTTAGCAACTCGGTTTTTAATCCTGAAGCCTTTTCCAAATGCAGGGATTCGATCTCTTTTCTCAGTTCATTTCTTTCCTGAATCAGAGACTCGATAGCCTTCTTCACATCTTTTGGATTCTTGAGAAGGTCCTGAATTTCCTTCACCAAGCTTTCCTGCTCACGCAAATAGGCCTCGGCAGCTTTGGAAGTGATGGCCTCGATTCGGCGAACTCCTGATGAAATCGAACCTTCGGAAGTGATTTTGAACAATCCGATCTGACTGGTATAGGGAACGTGCGTACCTCCGCAAAGTTCAACCGAGAAGTTCTTGTCAAAGGTGATCACGCGCACAAAGTCCCCGTATTTTTCTCCAAAAAGAGCCGTAGCACCCATCTTTTTGGCTTCTTCGATAGGCACGTTTCGCTGCTCGTTGAGGTGGATATTTTCGCGCACTTTGGAGTTTACGATCTCCTCTACCTTGGCGATTTCCTCATCCGTCATTTTTCCGAAGTGAGAAAAGTCAAAGCGAAGCAATTGCCCATTGACCAAAGATCCCCGCTGCTGAATGTGGTCTCCCAACACGGCTTTCAAAGCCGACTGAAGCAAATGTGTGGCTGTATGGTTGTTCATGGTCAGCATGCGCTTCTCACGGTCTACCTCTGCAGAAAATCTCACTTCAGGATGTGCAGGAAGCTTTTCCACAAAGTGAACGATCAAATCATTTTCTTTTTTGGTATCGATCACCCGGATCTTTTCTGTCTCGGAAATCAGCCAACCGGTATCTCCCACCTGTCCTCCGCTTTCCGCATAAAACGGCGTCTTGTCCAAGACCAATTGGAAGCGGTCACCTTTTTTGTCGGTGATGGTTCTGTATTTAATGATATGTGAGTAAGCCTCCGTAAAATCATAGCCGATAAACTCCACCCCAGTGTCTTCATGGACAAAATTCCAGTCTCCTGTTTCTTGTTCCGAAGCTGCACGGGATCGGGTCTTTTGCTTTTCCATCTCTTCCGCAAAGCCCTTTTCATCCACCGAAAAGCCATTTTCTCTCGCAATCAAGGAGGTCAAATCCAATGGAAAACCATAGGTATCGTAAAGATCAAAAGCGGTTTTTCCGGCAATTACCTTTTCACCCTTGGCATTCAATTCTGCCTTGATGGAATCCAGCATTTTCAGCCCGTTGTCCAGAGTTCGGAGGAAAGAAGCCTCTTCTTCCTGAATCACTTTGGAGATAAACTCCTGCTGCTGTCTTACTTCAGGGAAAATGTCTCCGAAATACTCCGCGATCATCGGAGTCAATTCATAGAGGAAAGGCTGATGGAAGCCTAAGAAAGTATAGCCATAGCGGACTGCTCTTCTAAGGATGCGGCGGATCACATATCCTGCCTTGTTGTTGGAAGGGATCTGACCGTCGGCGATGGTGAAAGAGATGGCCCGGATATGGTCTGCGATCACCCGAAATGCAATATCCGTCTGCTCGTCTTTACCATACGTTTTGCCTGATTTCACCTCCAAAGCATGGATAAATGGACCGAAAAGATCGGTATCGTAGTTGGAAGATTTGAATTGAATGGCTCTCACCAATCGCTCAAAACCCATTCCGGTATCCACATGCTTGGCAGGAAGTTCTTTCAGACTTCCATCCGCCAGTCGGTTAAACTGCATGAACACCAAGTTCCAGATTTCGATCACTTGGGGATGGTCATTATTGACCAAATCACGTCCGGGGATTTGAGCGCGCTCTGCGTCGGATCTCAGATCCACGTGGATTTCTGAACAAGGCCCGCATGGCCCCGTATCTCCCATTTCCCAGAAGTTGTCCTTCTTGGAACCCATGATGATGCGGTCCTCGGGTACGATTTTGCTCCAAAGCTCATAGGCTTCCTGATCCTTTTCCAGCTTGTCACCGGCATCTCCCTGAAATACGGAAACGTACAATCTGTCCTTTGGAAGTTGGTACACCTCAGTCAGGAGTTCCCATGCCCATTCGATGGCTTCTTTCTTGAAATAATCTCCAAATGACCAGTTGCCCAGCATCTCAAACATGGTATGGTGGTAGGTGTCCACGCCCACTTCCTCGAGGTCATTGTGCTTTCCGCTGACGCGAAGGCATTTTTGGGAATTGGCGACTCTTGGATATTTGGCGATTTCATTGCCAAGGAATGCGTCTTTGAACTGATTCATCCCGGCATTGGTAAACATCA
>CAYONF010000021.1:0-31546 GCA_964405255.1 uncultured Limnohabitans sp.
TCCAAGACCGAAAACGATCTAATCGTGAAGCTCGTCGGCAGTAGCGAGCAGACCATCTACAAACTTGCCGATATCGCCTCCATCACCCAACTCTCTGAATCCCTAATGCCCGCCTTCCCGCTCACCGAGCAGGAACTGGTGGATTTGGTGAGTTATTTGGAGGGGTTGAGGTGAGGGGATTAACCAATTGCAAATTGGAGAGGATATTTGGGTGTAGTTGCAAACTACACCCAGTCCAAACCTCGATTTGACTACACCCAGAAGGGGAATCAATTATTTTTAGGTGTTTCAGGCCCTGATAATATACATGGAGATGGTTTTTGGGGTCCTTATACAGATCTAATGTTTGATGGTTCTGAGAAAATGCAAAAGTTTTCTTTTCAAATAAAGTTTAACGATAGTAATAACTTTAGTGGGGTGATCTTAAATGGAAAGCAATATAATTTGCGTGATTGGAATGCTCAGTTTACTAAATTAGACCCTAGGATGGAAGGAACTGGAACAAATGTTGGTTCTTCGGGGGTGAAAACAGACTACTAATAATTTATGAAACGAAGTTTGATCTCAAAAGCCGTCATTGTTTTGGGGGGATTAACATGCTTGAATCCCTATACTGTTATTATTGGATTGCCTATTTATTTGTTAGGGGTATTTCTATTATTACTTTGGGTTGGTGATGGTTTAGGGAAAAGGCAAAAAATAAAATGGTCTATTTATCCCTTTTTGTCTATTATATTGATATATATAGTAGTGATAGGTGTGGTTTATTTATTTAAATTATAATCCCGCTGTGAGTAGAAGAAAAAGGATTTTCGGGCAAAGTGAGAAACGTGACCAAGTCTATCGGCTCACCGATCGAGTTCCGCTACGATACAGCTGAGGGCTGAGCGTAAAGAAAATGTCCAGTGGACATTTTTAGCGAAGAGCCGGGTTGCAGGGGAGGGGTCGAGAAGAAGCAGGGAACTACGATCACTCCCCACCTAGGCGTAGATTCTGCTCAGCACCTTTGAAGTTCAGTTTGGCGCTGGGTCGAATTTGTAATTCGACCCTACTATCCTGACCAATTTGCAATTGGTCATCTTCGATAAATGGTGAATTTCTACTAACCATCACTTGGCCTAGGCGTAGGTACTATCTTTTGAAACAAGAGTTTTCTGAATATCCTTACCTTCACGAAACCGGAGAGGAAGAATACAGTAATCCTTCACTTGGATAATTATCATGCTTTATGAAAATTTAAAGAATTGAATTGCTAATAGAAGTTTGTAGCTCCCTAAATAAAAATAAAAAATGAAAGAGGATTTACTTACCGAACAAGAGATAAAAAACATCATTAAGGAAGCCAAGAAACCTGAGTACAGCATACCTAACCTATTACATTTAGGAACAAAGAAAACCTCAATTTTTCGATTTTCACCTAAAACAGGATTGATTCTGGTAAACGGAAACCAATGGACTGGTCGAGAACACATAGACTTGAGGCACAGTTTAGCTTCTCGAAAACCATATTGGGAAAATGAGGGGAAAATTGGAAATCCGTCCAAATTCCCTTTAGAATTAGCTCCAATTAGCTACCTAGTTATTGCAGATCAAATTTATAAACCTGCAAATTTAAATAGCGAAAAAAATAAACGTCCTGATATTTTTGAAGCTTACGTAGGTTTTGCTCAATTGGAAAATCTTCCGGAAACAGAATACACCTTATTAGTTTACAAAGGCACAAAAATTATTCATACATTTTTTGTTAGTGAAAACAAAAAGCCATTTAATAAAAAAAAGGTTTTGGACCTTAGACAAGGTTGGGCTTCCGCTTCACTTGATTTAATGAGTGGAAGAGAATTATTTATTATTCCTTATTTCGACAACAAAGACATTGAACGATATAAAGTTGTTCTCAAGATTGATAAAAAAAATTCAACTGAAAGCTGGTATGTACAAATGAACAATGAAAATGGATCACCATTCCTTACGACATTAATTCGTACTGAAAAAATGACTTCTAAAATTGAACTTCCCCCATCTAGGTGTAGTTTGACGTTGGACTGAGCGTAGTTTGCAACTACGCTCGACTATCCAAACGAATTTATAATTCGCCATAAATAAATAAGATTCAGGTCTTTTAGCCAATTTTAAATTGTTGAGGAAATTAGGGTGTAGTTGCAAACTACACCCAGGGCCTACGTCAGCTTCGAAGTAATTGTCATTAGGGGACTTGGAACCCGTTAAGTCCAACCAAATTTTTAACAACACTCAGCCAAATCAGATGAAGCAGAATTATAATTTACTCAAAAAAGCTTTGCAGCTAAGCTGTATCCTACTGATTCAGAGCTGTGGACCGGAGGATCCGACGGTGTTCTCCGGAGAGGTGGTTGACCTAAAGACGGACAGGGAAATTCCCGGCGTCACTTTATTAGTCAGTGTTTATGAGAAGGCTCCATTACTTACACTTCCTGGACTTATCAGAGAGGATACCATTGAGACGGATAGCCAGGGAAAATTTCGTCTGGTGGTTCCTTACAATGAACAGTATTCCCGATTCACCATCAATGTTTTGAAAGAAGTTGGCGCCGGAACCTATGAATTTGTCAACGGGGAGAGGGATTGTTCGCCTTACGATTGCAGCTCCTTCCTTGCTGGAAAGGTTTATAAATTCAGGGTTAAAATTCCCTTGGACTCACTTTAAAAGGATAATTACCCCTCAATTTAGACATAGATTCAACTCAGCGTCTCTGAAACTCAGTTCGAGGCTGGGTTCATTTTGCAATTGCTCATTCACCAATGCTCTTACCTCATAAGTTCCAAGGCTTTTTTAATTACCGGATCCGTTCCTAAGAGTTTGTCTTCAGTGGTAGGTGCAATCTGTAAATCCGGGACAATGCCTCGTTCAGAATCTATAGCGGAAGGTAAATTGGCCATATGAAAACCAAGTCGGGGGATTCCCAAGTCAATCTTGGAATGTGGCAGCGTCACGATGGTAAAAAAGCCGCTGCTGTTGAGCGCCGCACCCCCTGCCGTCTCCTCTCCAAGGAAGGTGGCCCGGCCGTCTGCTTTTACCCTTGCCGAAAATTCAGTGGCCACTGAAAACGTTTGGCCGTCCACCAACACCAGTAATTCACCGTGAAAGGCATTGGCATGTGGCTTTTGCAATCCAGATGGGGAAAACCTAAAATAGGTGGCTTCTGAATTTTTCTTTGAAAAAGAATTGGCCAGCTTGAATAGTCGGGATGTGCTAGCTTCAAAAGCTACCGATTGATTAGGCCGGGTAGTGACTTTAGCGTAATACTCAAATGGCTTAAGGGCCAGGTAACGGTATAACTCAATTCCCAATTTTTCATTTCCGCCTTCATTTCCCCGGAGATCCAATACCAATTTTTCGATACCTTGATTTTGGATTTCCATGAAAGTCTTTTTCAAAAACCGCTTAAAATCAGGCTCTCCCGGATAGGTGAAAAAACGATTGATTGTAAGGATGCCTACACTTCCAGCTTTGATTTCAAAAGAAAAAGGAGTTTTCTCAGGCAAATACTTGGATTCAATCTGCTCCTTTTTCACTCCATCCAACTGCAGAAGGACAAGCTCTCCATTGACTTCTAATTCGACGGAATAAGTACGATCAACCCCAAAGGCATTGGAATAAAGGGCTGAAAAGTAGCGGTTCAACTGATAGTACTTTCCTCCCTCGCTGTTTCCATCAGCAAAGGTAGAATGGGAAAGCAATGTGGAAATCACCTGATCGATTGGCTGACCATTGATGGAGATGAGTGTCGCCAATGAAGGTACTTTTTCATCTCCAAAATGACCCAGAACCACCACTTTTTGCTTCGCTAGGTGGAGCTGGAGCGGGAACAAATTATCTTCAAAAAAAGGATAGTACTGATCCTTTCCCTAGACTATCCATTTGAGATGTCCGTCTTTTATGCTTGCCAAAACAGGAAGCATTTTCTGAAAAAATTCCCGCTTTTCTAGAGGTTGATCCAACGATGCTTGGAGCTGATCGAGGCGCTGCCTCAATTCATCCCGAGTCTGATAGTGATCAAGTTCGGGATGAAATGCTTCGAGGCTTTCTCTGATTACCTGTAAATCCTCGGAAATCTGATCGGGTGTGAGGGATTGGGAAAAAAGAGGCAGATAGCTCAAAGCTAATCCGATTCCCAAGAGTAGTGTTTTCTCCATAGTTGGTTTTGCTTTTTCAAAAGATGCCAAACCACCCAAGAGGGTTGCATGCCCAACATCTGAGCCTAGATTCCGTTGTCGCTGAGTCAAATTTGCAATTCAACCCTCTTATCCTAACCCTCCCGATAGCTATCGGGATGCAATGGTTCTTTTCCCACTTCACTTAAGAATAGAACAAAGGCCAAATGAATTAAACCAATCGAAATTCAATTGAAATTTTTAGGTGTTACTGAAAACCAAACCCAACCGAAATAATTACCTTGAACTGAAGCCATTTTTTTCTTCACCATTCTAACCCAACTGAACATGAAAATCGCCTTTGGAAAATTGATCTGCGCATGCTTGATTCTCTTCAGCATGGGTTGTGAGACAAAAAGCTATGAGGAACTGGCCGATGAGGACGCCAAGGCCTTTTTCAGCAAACTGGACAGCTTTGAGAAATTATCCGCCCACCTGGTGGGTTTGCCTACTAACCTGCCAGAAGAAATCGAAGAGCAAAACAAAGCGAAGTTCATCAAAAACCTTCAGAACTATTTTAACGAGCAATGTGAGGATCCAAAAGATTTTAAGCTGCTCAAGACTTACAGAAAATTAGGAGACAATGACCAGAAAAACCTTTTTCTGGAGTATGAATTCTGCAGTTCGGGGACAGTGATTATGAGCTATGAAGTGGTAGATGAGGAGGTGATCTTATTTGGCATTTGGCCAATGAAAACCGAGGAAAAACCTGCTGTATTGTTCACCGACGAAGCGGATTGGTGAAATTCTTCGCTGAATTACCCCTTCCAGGCGTAGATTCTACTCACCACCTCTGAAGTTCTATAAGAAATTGGAACGAGTCCCTGTGGGGATTTGATATAGAGCACAAAAGTATAGATAAAAAAATCAAAAAATAATCAAGGAAAATGAAAGCAAGAATTAATCAAATTATTTTAATCATTGGATTATTAGTTTTTGCTTCCTGTCAAGAAAATCAAAAACCAATATTTTTTGATTGCGATGAAATTGCAACTCTTGAAGGGCTTCATTTTGAAAAGGTTGAAGTGGATAGTTTGACGCTATACTCTTTAGATCTAAATTATCCAGTAGGCTATATGAGGGGTGATGAAAGTAGAATTCCTTACTTTAATTTAGATATATTACTTAAGGATAAAGGTAGTGAAATCTTAGTCTATGATTCAATTAAAGGTGATTTTGTTAGTTTCTTGTTAATCGATGACATAAAAAGAAATACTGAGTTTGAATTTGCATACCGAGGACGAACAATTGAGGTAAATTTAGATTCTTCTTTTATTTATAAAAGTAGAAAAATATTTGAGCTTAGGTTAAAAAATCTTTATTCAGACGATATAAATATACCTATGCTAGGAATCGATTTGGTTTTTTTTATCTCAAAATGTGGAATAGAAGGGATGTATATTTCAAATTTTTTTAGTGCTAATTGGGAAGGTGAAGTAGTCAATGCCCCGGTAGGAAATATCTTTTATAAAACAAAAAGCAAAAAATACAAAATCAATAATTAATTTGGTTTGTTCTCACCTAAGCGTAGATTCTGCTCAGCACTTTTGAAGTTCAGTTTATGGCTTAGACTAGGCGTAGTTTGAAACTACGCCTTTATATCAAAACGAATTTGCAATTCGCTACTCCCAATCTGGGCCTAGATTCTACTCACCTCCTATGAGGTTCAAATAAACTTTGGAACGAATTTTTATTACGAGTCTATTTTCCTTAATGAGTTGCAAATGTTTTTAATGGCACTTCTTCAACTCCCTGCGGTGTGAACCTTACCCGTTTATCTCTCCCACTTCTTTTCCACTGGCATCAATCAGAAAGCTCCATTCGGTCATTTCACAATTCTCGGACACATTGGGTGTGGTACAGGTTTGCTGACTGCCTTCGATCTTATATTGCCCCTCGGATTCCTGGTAGGAAAGGTTTTTGGCGTATTCGTTGAAAAAGCCCCCGAAGGTTTTTTGCCAGAGAAACTCGCCGTTTTGATCCACTTTGATCAACAGAATGTCATAATTCCCCTGGCCAAAGGAACTGGTCGAACCTAAAATCAAGATTCCTTGGTCAGCAGTAGCCAAAACAGAAGTGGCCTTGTCATAGCTGCTTCCCCCAAAGGTTTTTTGCCAAAGGATTTCCCCTTTTTCGTTTTTCCGGGTCACCTGAATATCACACTCGGTGTCCGAACCACAGTTGACGGTTTGGATCTCAAGACCGGTTGAAATCAGCTTTGAGGATCCTTTTTCCGTGAAAAAATCCTCCTGTTGGCTTGTCCAGAGGAAGGAACCAAGTGCCAAGACGATTACCCCAGCCCATGCAAGGCGGGGTGTGCTAAGAAATGGAATTGCTGTCTGCATACGTTTGAAGATGTTTTGGTGTTTGGACTCATTTGGAGTGGATTGCGGATCTTTTTCTTCCTCCTGAAACTGGACACCCAGCGCTTCCTGCAGTTTGGTTTGGGTAAAAAGACTTGGCTTGACCTCCCCTTTTTCCAGTCGCTGAATGGTCCTCAGCGTTACCCCGCAGCGATCGGCCAGTTCGCTTTGGGTCCATCCTTGGGAGATTCTTCGGGATTTGATTTGTGCTCCGTAATTCACTGGTCAAAATTGAGTTTTACAGACAGGACTTAAAACGCCTCAGATACGACATCTAGGCGACATCTTCATTACTCGGGTGACAACCCGGATGTTTTTGGAAAGCTAGGTAAAAACTAACTGAAGATTTTGCCTCTTTCCAATCCGAAACAACCAACATGATCCCCCTATCCGCAGTTTTCAAGACAAAAATCAACTCATCTTGTTTAATCCATGCCCAAACGAACCTCTGTCAAGGATGTGAGCCGACTGGAAGATCTCAATGAATTGGATCGATTAGTCAAAGACAAACGAAATGAAAAACGGGCCGATGCCAAGAAAAACCGCCGAAATCGGCACTATGTCAATCTGCTTATCCGGCATCAGCTTACTCATGTGGAGCTGGAGAACGAAAACGAATGAGGAGGAGGTGATAAATACTTAATTTGTATATCAGCAATTGCACCAGGACTAAATTGAAAGCAAAATAAGATTTATGAAGTCGATATTTTTACAAAATTTCAAATCGCCTTTTTAAGTAGCTCCAAAGGAGCCAAACCATTCATGACCCTGTACGAAGTGCAGGGTAGCTATTGAAATTTTCCCTCTATTGAGCCCTGAAAGGGTGAAACTTCAACCTGTCACCCCTTCAGGGCTCCTTTTCTACTATATACATTGACTTTACCCCCGGCTACACCGGAGGTTATGAATTGTTACGATCCTTCGGATCTTAGGCTACCAAAAATTAACCCTCATATCTACTAATTAATTTGCCTAGGGGTGTCATTGCGGACATTCATATTACTTAAATTTTCTTATCGACAGGATTTGTCCTGTTAAACCGTTTTATAGGACTGCAAACTTTCTTAAGCTTTTTAAACAAAGCACTTTCACCTTTTGCTTTCTGCAAAAGGCAGAAAAGATCTAATCGATACTCTGACTATCGAACTCAAACAATTCCCCCTGACTTTTTCTCAGAAAACCAATATCTTACTTCCTATTCAAACCCAAAAAACCTTAAACCCATGCATCACCTAGCCAAATCCGGATTAGCAGCCTTTTTCCTTGCTTTTTCCATTCAGGCTTTCGCCCAAGACGGAACGATCTATCCCTTAGAGGCTCCTGCCGAACCCAATGCCATCCCGCTCAATACAGGCGGAGTGGAAAATCAGCCTGCACCCGAGACATGGTTTCGGCAGTGGGGTGACCCCATGGCACGAAATATCTCCACGGCGACCTTAACTCCTTTCCTACCCGAACCCGGCAAAGCCAACGGCGCAGCAGTGATTGTTGCTCCCGGAGGAGGCTTCAGCTGGCTTTCCATGGGAAATGAAGGCTGGGAAGTTGCCGAGGCCCTAGCTAAGCAGGGAATCGCAGCCTTTGTGCTCAAATATCGCCTGAACCCTACACCTCCTGCCCTCGAAGACTTTTCGGCTTGGATGAACCGACCCCGCACAGCACCTGCCCTTGCTTCCGATGCCTCTGGCAATGCCACTCCATCTCCACGACCTGCACAACGCGACCTTTCCAATCAATTGGAAGACGCGGAAGCGGCCTATGCGATGATTGTAAACCGGGCAAAAGAATGGGGAGTTGATATCAACCGAATCGGAATGATTGGCTTCTCGGCAGGGGCTGGACTCACCATGCACTCCACGCTGAATTCCAAAACCATGAAATTGGCCTTTATCGGACCGATTTATGGAGGAATGGGACCTGTAGAAGTTCCAGCGGATGCCCCTCCGATGTTTAATGTGATCGCCACAGACGACTTCCTCTACGACGGTCAATCCGGAATCATCGAATCCTGGCACAAAGCCGGTCGGCCTGTAGAATTTCACCTGTACCAAAATGGAGGCCATGGCTTCGGCCTCGGCAATCCCAACCGCACGAGCAACCGTTGGTTTGATGCCTTTATGCACTGGTTGGAGGTGAATAAGTTTTTAGCTGCGAAATAAAAACAGCGGTCAAGCCGAGGCGCTGGTCTGGGCAGGAAATCAAAAAAACAGATTCAAAATCTTTCAAAATTCCTACGATTCCAGAAAAATCAGCTTTTCGGGGAGACTCAATTGAGTCTCCCCACATTTTTCACCGGGTTACTTCTTTTCCCTTTTTTCAACACAAGAAAATCCTCCTATGAACCCTTCCACCGGTCAGCCTCAACCCATTTTCCTTATCGACGCTCTTGGTGCCGGAGTTTCCCTGAGCTTCCTTTTGCTCCTGTATCGGTATGAGGAGTTAGTCGGGATGCCACAGAAAATCGTTCTTTTATTTTGTGGTTTCGCAAGCCTTCTTGCCTTGTGTTCTGCCAGTCTCTACCTGAATAAGCCGATCCACTGGCGAAAGTATCTGGGACTCGTGGCTCTGGGCAATTTCAGCTATGCCAGTCTCACCACCTACTTCTTAATCCGCGAGTGGGAGCAAGTGACCATGATAGGAGTAGCCTACTTTGGGGGCGAAATCCTGATCCTCTTCCTGCTTATCGCCTATGAATTTCGATTGGCTGTTTTCTCCAAAAGCTAGTTAGTTCCTGGAATGTAGCGCTTTAGCTCACCTTTTTCTCTTTGCCGACTATTTTGCAAATTGTACCGAATGAAAGCGAGCGCTGCAAAATACCTCCCGGTGTACCTGATCCCTGCTGTGGTGATTTTTTCACTCTGGTCAGCAGACCTATGGTCCTATTCGGCAGTGGTTTTTGTGTTCGGCTTGATTCCGTTGATTGAGCTTTTTACCCAGGGTTCTTCAGAAAACCTGAGTCCGGAATCTGAGTTGGAAGCCAAAAACAACCGGTCCTTCGACTTGTTGCTTTACCTACTTGTCCCTGTCCAATATGGGATTTTGGTTTTCTTTCTGATTCAGATGAGTTCCCTCGAAAGTTCATTTCCAGTTCAACTGGGGATGACACTTGCCTTTGGCATGTCTTGTGGAGTGTTGGGGATCAATGCCGCTCATGAGTTGGGGCACCGCAGTTCCCGCTTCGAGCAGTTTCTCAGTAAGCTTCTTTTGCTTACCTCGCTTTACATGCACTTCTTTATTGAGCACAACCGGGGACATCACCGGCATGTAGCCACCGAAGAAGATCCGGCATCGAGCCGCTATGGTGAGTCGATTTATCCCTTTTTCCTGCGTACGATCACCGGAAGTTGGAGCTCAGCTTGGAAACTGGAGGGAGAAAGGCTTCGCAAATCAGGCCGGGCATTTTGGTCTTTTCACAACGAAATGCTCCGATTTCAATTGATCCAACTCGGACTGTTGGGCATTATCCTGGCGGTTTTTGGGCTCCAGACTATGCTGTTTTTCATGGCCGGGGCAATGGTCGGGATTCTTCTCCTCGAGACGGTCAATTACATCGAACATTATGGACTCAGCCGCACCAAAAAGAACGGGGTCTATGAGCGAACCTTACCGGCTCATTCCTGGAATTCCAACCATCCGCTGGGAAGGATGATTCTCCTCGAGCTCACCCGGCACTCTGACCATCACTTCCTTTCCAACAGGAAATACCAGCTTCTGCGGCATCACGAAGAAAGTCCTCAGATGCCTACAGGCTACCCCGGAATGATGCTTTTGGCCCTGATTCCTCCCTTGTGGTTTTTGGTCATGCATCGGGAAATAGAAAAATTTCAACAAAAAACGCTTACAAAATCCTTTTCCTGAAGCTCCTTACAAAAGACTTCCGCCTACTCAACGAAGTGCGCGATTACTGGGAGAAAGAGGTTGATCCAATCCTTTGGCAAACTCAAGAAAACAATTCAAATTTTATTCTTTCATTTATCTAAAAATCAGAATATTATTCTTTTCAATACTTTTTATTTACAATTTACAACCGTTTAAATTGCCAATTCGTAGAATCTTTCTGAAATTCCATTTTTAACCCTTCAATCACACTATGAAAAAATTATCCTTTCTCCCGGTGGCCGCTATTGTTGGCCTATTATTTCTTCAGGCAAATCCCAAACCTGAGGCGGATACCTTATTGGCTTTGCATCCTGAAGCTCCTGCACTTCCCGAAGATGTGAAAGCCATCGTCCAGCAGAAATGCTATGGCTGCCACAATGCCAATTCCAAAAACGAAAAAGGCAAAGCAAAGCTGGATTGGGATGCTTTGGAAGCTGCAAAAAAATCAAAGTCTTTAGCTACAATGGGCAAAATCTCAGAAACCCTAAACGAAGGAACCATGCCTCCAGCCAAATTCCTCGAAAACAAACCTGAAGGCAAATTGACAGAGGCAGAACTGGCTACGCTGATGGAGTGGAGTGCAGGCAAAAAGAAGTCTAAATAATGAAAATCTGGCAATATGGATTGGGTGGGCTAGTGGTCATCGCGCTGGCAATCCAACTTGTCCCCAATGAATTGCCACCCGTGCAAACTGATAATCCCGGAGATCTCATGGGGAGCGGTCTTGTGGATGCGGAAATGGCTGGAATGCTCAAAACCTCCTGCTACGATTGCCATAGCAATGAGACTAACTATCCCTGGTATTCCTATATAGCTCCTGTCTCTTGGTTGGTGGCCAAGGATACCCGTGAAGGCAGAGAGGAACTCAATTTCTCCACCTGGCAAGCTTACGAAATGTTGGAAAAGCTGGAGAAGCTGGACGACATCGCCATCGAAGTCAAGGAAGGGGAAATGCCCTTGGGAATTTACACAGCAATTCACTCGGAGTCCAAACTTACTGACGAACAGCGTCAACTCATCGTGGAATGGGCCGAAGCTACTATGGATGTGGTGGTAGAAGAGGAAGAAGAGGAATCTTTAGAGTAAATCTCCAATTTTGATCTTTGCGTTGAAAAACTCAAAAAGGTGTAGGCAACTACACCTTTTTTGTTTCCTTCAAATCAGAATTCCGGTCTGCCGCTTGAAAAATCCACTAGTCCTTTCCTCCTAAAACTTGAAGAGAAAATAAAGGATTCTATCCAATGGCCTTTTTCAGTCATAAAAGAGTAATCCAATCAGTGGTAAATCAGCCCCTCTCAGCGAAAATTAAAAAGATTAACAAAAAATCAAGATTAGGTTAAACTTGATCTGCGGCTATCAAAATCCAATACCAGGTTCTATTATTGGAATCAAATACCACCAAAACTTAACCTCCATCCATGCACAAACGATCCATTCTCCTGCTCGCCCTGTTTTTATGTTTTGGCCCTTCCTGGGCGCAAAAAAAAGCCAAACACCCGAAAAACATCATCCTCATGGTAGGCGATGGCATGGGGGTGGCCCAGATTTACGCCGGAATGACCGGGAATCACGGCCAACTCAATCTGGAGCGATGCCCGGTGGTAGGCTTTCACAAAAATGAAGCGAGCAACAGCTTTGTGACCGATTCAGCGGCAGGGGCCACGGCTTTTTCCTGCGGGGTAAAAACCTATAACGGAGCAATCGGCGTGGATGCCAACAAACAACCTGTCCCCACCATCTTGGAAATCGCTGAAGAAAAAGGACTTGCCACAGGAATGGTAGCTACCTGCTCTATCACCCATGCGACCCCGGCGAGTTTCATTTCACATCAGCCTTCCCGGGCTTTGGATGAAAACATCGCCATGGACTTTCTCCAGACGGATATCGATGTGTTTATCGGGGGTGGGAGAAAGTTTTTTGCCAACCGGAGCGATGGTCTGAATCTGATCGATTCCCTGAAAAGCAGAAGCTATCAGATCGCCAATTCCATTGCCGAAGTGCAGCAAATCAAAAGCGGAAAATTGGCTGCTTTTCTGGCGGAGGAGCAGCAAGCCAGATTTTCTGAGGGACGCGGAGATGAATTGGTCAAGTCTACCGAAGTCGCTCTAAATCTGTTGAAAACAAACAAAAAAGGCATGTTTTTGATGATCGAAGGCTCTCAGATTGACTGGGGAGGCCACGGCAATGATACCCAGTACATTGTCGAAGAAATGATTGACTTTGACAATGCCATCGGGAAAGTGCTGGACTTCGCAGCCAAGGATGGCAATACCCTGGTGATTATTACGGCCGATCACGAAACCGGAGGATTCACCATCAATTCCGGAAATACCGAAAAAGGGGAGGTTGAGGGTAAGTTTACCACTGGCAGCCACACCGGAGTGATGATTCCTGTTTTCGCCTTCGGACCCGGTGCAGAGCGCTTTTCAGGAATCTACCAAAACAATGAGATCTTCCACAAAATGATGGAGGCCTATCGGTTTAAATAACCTGGGAAGAACGGAAGTTTGAAAAGCTGAGCGCATTGATATTCCTTCCTTTAGGAAACTTATTCCCTGGTTGAAGGTGAAATAGCCATTAACCATCGGGAGTGTCACCCCTTACGGTTTTTTGTTTTTCCAAATAAAAACTCCCAGCTCAATTATCCTTGCCCTGGGATTGAAAGGACAATCAGGGCCAAGCAAAAAAAATGAAAGCCTATCGGATAATCGGTAGGCTTTCATTGTCTAGGCGCCCAGGAGGATTTCCAGATCAAGTTGATTTTCTACCTTGACCAGACCACCAAATTTACTGGGGGGACTAAGATTGAGTAAATCAAAATTGAGAATCAACTTTCCTGTCAAGCCTTTGGGGTTCCTTTCGAGCATCAAGTCGGGAAATTCAAGCTTTTTTCCCACCAGATTAAGACTCAGGTGACAGAAAATCTTCCCTGACTTTTCTCTGAAATTGGCCACTTTGACAAAGGCAAACGGAAAATCATCTGCTTTGAGGGTGGATCGAAAATCACTGTTTATCAAGAAATTTCCACAGGAAAAACTTTTCACTGGGATTTTGAATTCGAGACTTTTCCTGATCCCGTTTGGGTTGGAGTTTAATTGAAGCGTATCCGCCATGCCTACTTTTGAGAAATCACAGTTGAATTTACCCAATGACGTATATCCGCTTACCTGGATTTTCTGTTGGGTGATGACCAGTTCTTTTCTCTCCTGGATTCCAGAAGAGAAAAGAAAAAGGGCTATGAGAGCTAGAAAACGCATGGTGTAATATATCTTAGAATCCGATCACACCTTCGATCATAATTCCGTTGAATTTACCTCCATTCCGGATATCGGTAGCGGCAAATCCGCTGTAGTTTTGATTCACATATTCGAGTTTGGCAAGGATATTTTTGGAGATGAACCAGCCTCCACCAAATTGGGTACGGCCAATTGTCACATCCAAGCCACTGCCAGCCAATACGCCTTTTACCTGATTATATCGCCCTGCGAGGTAGAATTTCTCATTCATCCCAAATCGGTACACCAGATCCGCTCCTACCTGATTCCAAGTTCGGTCTTCTGTTTCGTTTGCTGCTTTGCCTTTGGATTGTTCAAAGTTGCCAAAAAACTCCAAGCCTCTGAATTTGATAAATGGATTGATAACGGTCGCAGTGATGTTATCGGTTTGGCCTGGGTTTATTCTTCCTGAGGTAAACTGAGCATTGGTAGTGGCAAGGGTGTTTTCCATGACCAAGTAGTATCTGGAACCAGTACGGTCACCTCCGTAGAGTGTATTTCTTGCAGAACCTTTGGTGGTATAAATAGAGCCGGTCAATCGCACCCGTAGGTTATCGGAAAGCTGCTTGTCGTAGCCGGCTTTTCCAATCCAGGAAAGCTCACGATCATCAGGCTTGGTCACTCCACCTTGAATTTCACCCCCGGTGATACCCCCCATGATCATCCATCCATTGCTTTGGAAAGTCAGGTCACCACCCACTTCGGTGGTAAAGGCGTCCATAATGTAGTTACCTACAAAGGGGTTGTACATGGCGTTACCATTGTCAGTTCTTCTGAAGTGAGCATCACCGTAGTTTATTTCCATGTGACCTACTCTCAAAGTCAAGTATTTTGAAAACCACTCAGGATTGCCTAGAAAAGGAAGTTTGTCAAACTGAAGGTAGCCACCTTTTACCCAAGTTTCCTGGTGGTGTCTTGATGAAAGGTAGGTAATCAGATTCAAGCGAACCCCATCCATCAATTCCACATCAATATTGAGGTTGGCTGTAGCCAGGTTGCTTCCGGCACCGATTTCGATAAGTTCATTCAGGTTTACCCCTCCGGTATTCAAGACTGGGGATGCGGTGTTTTCATGGCTTAGACTCTGAAGTTGTTGGGTAAAATGTCCCCCGATTCTGACTTTGACACCTTCAAAAGCTACGGTATCCTGCTTACCTGTTTCGAAGATGTTTACCCCTCGTTGATCGTAGGGTCTCCAATATTGGACATCTCGTTGTAATCCCTGAGCCAAACCAATGACAGAGATCCCTGCAGTGAGGATTGCGGAAAATAAATACTTTTTCATAATGCTGTTGGATTAAATGGTGGGTTGAAATGTTGATTTGAAAGAAAGTTTGATATCGTCTTCGGTTTTTACTGTACCCATTAGCGCCGTCGGAGGAGTCACCTTAAAGTTGGTCAGCTTGGTCATCATACTGCCTTCAAAGGTGAATTTCCCAGAACTGGAAGTCATTTTGACGGGGAAGCTTACGGGCTTGGTAACACCTGCGATAGTGAGATCACCTTTTGCCACGAAAGAAGTACCGCTGCCGGTCAATTCTTTGAGCACAAAACTGATCTCTTTGTTTTTTTCCGTATTCAGAGCCTTGTAGGCATTGGTATCGAGACCTTTTGTTCCGCTTTTGAGCGTCTCGGCCTGAAAGGAAATACTTAGACTTTTGGCAGTTTTAAACTGCCCCGACTCTAACACAAAAAGTCCTTCTCCTTTGGCTGTTTTTGAAATCATGTGCCAATCGTGAAGCGTCGATCCACCCTCTACTTTAAATTCGGGCGAAGCTGATAAGACATATTTGGTCTGAGAGATACCGGTCAGTGATCCTACCATCAGCAGGAAAACCAGTAAGATTAAAGGGTTGGGAGTTGAAATTTTCATCATCATACGGGTTGATTTGATGATGCTAAAGTCTGAAAGGAGGCTGAAGTTTAAACTGACTAAAGTCAGTTTATTTCATGATCGATTACAGTTTTAATAACCGCATCCAGAATAAACTTCCTATTATTCGTTATTTTCACAATAAAACAGAATTAAAATAAATAAAAACAAAAAATAAAAGAATAATAATTCTTATTTAAAAAAACAAACCAAACAAGTGCAATTGTTTTTATGCCTTGATGAAACTCAATTTTTGTCATCCGATGTAAACCATCTGTAATTGTAAGGTTGCTTTTAACTTTCGCTCCTTTCAAATCCCTAAGAGCACTTGGTAAAAAGACTTTCAGACCAAATCCAATTTCCAATCGGATAGAATTCCCATCTGAACTTTTTGAAAAAGGAAAATCTCTG
The DNA here is from genome assembly GCA_964405255.1 of uncultured Limnohabitans sp. GTDB lineage: Bacteria > Bacteroidota > Bacteroidia > Cytophagales > Cyclobacteriaceae > Algoriphagus. Next base: position 15,990 of record CAYONF010000021.1, read on the forward strand.
AGGTTAAAAAAATAATATGTATATCTGCTTTCTTGCCAGTAGCCAAATTTTGTTAAGGTTCGCCTTGACCCTTTGACAAGCTCAGGGACCGAGCTCGGTGACCGTCATAGGTATTTAGGTGGAGAGAGGAGGAAAATGCTGCGCAGCATTTTCCTCCTCTCCAATCATAAACTTGAACTCTGAGGCCGTGTGACGGTTGGTGAGCCGGTCGAACCAAGTCGAGGCCATTTTGTTCTACTGGTATCATTGCGGATAATCATAAAAAATACAATCAATCCGCCTTACCAAATACCAAAAAGTGCTGAATACTCATAAACTGCCCGTTTTGGATCAGTTTGAAACCATTGGCCTCCAACTCCTTTTTGACTTGACGAACCGTCATTTTATGCAGGGGTTTGATGGCCACTTGAGGATCTTCTCCACGGTATTCGATCAGTAGGAGTTTGCCGTCAGGCTTGAGGGATTTCTTGATTGCGTCCAGCATTTCCTGAGGGTATTCCAGTTCGTGGTACACATCCACCATGATCGCCAAGTCAATAGAGTTTTCCGGTAAATTGGGAGTGGTTTCTCCTCCCTTGACAGGGATTACATTGGAAAATCCCAACGCTTTGCTTCGGTTTTGAAGGTAAAGAATGGCTTCATCCTGAATCTCCACGGCATAGACCTTTCCCTCCGGCACTTTCGGTGCAATTCGGAAGGTGTAATATCCGGAGCCTGCCCCGATATCAGCAACCACACTTTGGGAAGTGATCGGCAGGTTTTCCAGAGCCAAAGCAATGCTTTCCTCCTGTTCCCGCTCCTGCCGCTCGAGCCAGTCCCTTCCCTCAAATCCCATCACGAAAGAGATCTCTCTTCCCATGTACACTTTTCCAATCCCATCATAGCTTGGGTTTTTATAGGTATAGGATGATTCGTCGGCTTTGTTTTTTTGCTGGGCCTGACAGGAAAAACTCAGCCCACTGCCCAGAAACAGCATCAAATACAAGAGAATAGCTCGGCTCATGGAATTCTTTTTCTGATTAACCCATGCTTATGCCGGGTGTTTAAAATTCCTTGTTTTCACTCAAAAATCAGCCAGAATTTCCATCCTGCTTCTCTTTTGGCTTTGCTTGGCCAACTCCATTTTAACCTCTCTCCTTCGAAAATTAACCGGATTAATCCGTAGATTTTCCGGCCGGAATCCAACTTGATTCTCCTTAGCCCAACTCCCCAGCCCATGAAGTTCCCACTCTTTACGTTCGTTTATTTTATCCTTACCATTTCTGCTTTTTCCCAGGTGAAAAAAACCGAGGCGACTTCCCAGTACCATTCCGAAATCGAACAGCTTTCCGGGAGGCCATCTGTTCAGGCTGCTTTTGCAGAAATCGAGCGACTAAATCCCCAGGGACTGGAGGAATTGATCCTGCTCACCGAGATCCCTGCGCCTCCGTTTATGGAATCTTCAAGGGGGAAAAAATACCAACAGATGCTGGAGGAAGCCGGAGGAGTGAAGGTCTGGATAGACAGCATCGGTAATGTATTGGCCTTCCGCAAAGGAACTGTCGGTGAACGGACCGTGGCGCTTGATGCTCACCTGGACACCGTATTTCCGGAGGGAACGGACGTCAAAGTCAAAACCAAAGGTGATACGCTTTTTGCTCCCGGGATTGGTGACAATACCCGCGGACTGGTGGTCATCCTCACTGTGCTAAGGGCTTTGGAAAAGGCCAATATTCAAACCAAAGACAATCTGCTATTTGTCGGAACGGTGGGAGAAGAAGGAAACGGAGACCTCCGGGGGGTGAAATACCTGTTTGAAAATGGGAATCAGAAAATCGATTCCTGGATCTCGATCGATGTATCGGGAACAGGACCTGTAGCCAATCGGGGGACTGGCTCGATTCGGTACAAAGTAAACGTAATCGGCCCCGGAGGACATTCCTGGGGCGATTTTGGCTTGGTCAATCCTCACCATGCCTTGGGAAAAATGATCGATAATTTTGCGGAAGAGGCCGCTCAATTTTCCGCAAAAGCACCAACCAAAACCAGCTTCAATGTGGGAAAAATCGGAGGGGGAACCTCTGTCAACTCGATCCCATTCGAATCCTGGATGGAAGTAGACATGCGCTCGGAGGACAATGAAAGTCTCCGAACAATGGATTCGATTTTCAAGGCTGCCATGCAACGGGGACTGGATGAGTACAACGGCAGGCGAAAAACCGGCCCGGCTTTAACTCTTGAAATCAAACAGATCGGTTTCCGGCCTTCCGGAACTACTGCTGAAACCCAACCTTTGGTCCAGCGATCCATGGCTGCCATTCAGTCCTTTGGCATCACTCCCAATTTGATGATCATGTCTGGAAATGCGAATTGGCCGATATCCAAGGGAATACCAGCCGTGACCTTGGGTTGGGGCGGAAAGGGGGACAATGCCCACGCCCTCGACGAGTGGTGGCTGGATGAGAACGGAACCGATTCAATCAAGTTGGCCTTGCTCACCGTTTTGGCAGAAGCCGGTATCGGAAATTAACTCAACCCAAAAACGGTGGAAGCGAGTGTGGGATTCAGGTGCTTTCTGCAGTAAAGGCCATTCGATGATACGCCAATTCGGTCGCAATAATACCTTTCAGAAATGCTTTCATTGGAACTTGGGATAGAGTACGTTGAAAACCAACCTTGGCTCAAAGTCCTACCCTTCACCGCCAACTTTACGATTTGGTTTTAAAGTTGAGGTTCAAATTCCCTCGGGAATCAATCTTTTCCGCTTCCTTTAAACTGGTCCTCCTTGTAAGCAAAAAGCACATTGAAGGTCGTCAGCGAACCATAGCATCGGGTGATGTATTGCTGCAAGTTGATGCGATCTTCGTCGTCCAGCTTGGGATGATTGTTGATGTTCTGTTCGAGGACTCGGAGTTTTTCCCGTACCATCACGATTTTATGGAAGAAAGTTTCGATCGGAATTTCTTTAGACTGCAAACTGCGGTCTGAAGGCTCTATGACCAAGGTTCCTCCCATCCATTTTCCTCCAAGCGGGACTAATGGGGCGCGTTCGGAAGTAGCCATGAGGGCTTCTCGGATGGCCCGCTCCACATCTTTCATGGTGAGCATGGGAAAGTCCGGAACTTTGGCTTCCTCCACGGTAAATCCTTCATAATCCCTTGCCAGGGTTTTGACTTCTTCCGAAACAGAAAAGTAGATTTTGTAATAGGTCGAATCGACTGAAACAATGATTCCGCTGCCAAATTTAGGATGACTGATGCGGCTTCCTACGCCTAATTCGCTTGCTGACATCATAGAGTTGCTTAGAATAACTAAGTGGATCGAATAAATGAGAAGACATTAACACATTTTGGTCGGAAGCTGGACGATGTGGGTCCAAAAGGTTTCTATGGCCCCTATGGCATCTTCCAACTCGCTCATTTCTGAGGGTTTGGTGAGGAAAAGGTTGGCGTGGTTGCTGTAGCACCGATTGATATCATCCGGAGCACAAGAACTCGTCAACATTATTATCGGTATAATACAGGTTTTTTTGGACTTTTTGAGCTCCTCCAAAACTTCAAACCCGCTTTTCAACGGAAGATTGATATCCAGCAAGATCAAATCCGGACAATCCTGGTCCAGAATACTTTGGTGCACAAAATCAATCCCTGCCTGACCATTTTTGGCAACTGAAAACCTCTCCACAAACCTGCTCTCTTCCAACAACTCTGTCAGAAGAAGAATATCACCTTCGTTATCTTCTACGAGTAATACATGCATTTTTTACATTGGTTTTTTTGGAAGAGTAAAATAAAATGTGGTTCCTTCCCCCACTTGGGATTCTAACCATATTTTACCTCCAAGATTATCTACTATTTTCTTTACAATGGCGAGCCCCATTCCTGTACCCTGGAATTCATCTCTGGCATGAAGCCGTTGGAATAATATAAAAATCTTTTCGAAATATTCCTTTTTTATCCCGATTCCATTGTCTGAAACCGAAAACAATATGGAATCCCCTTGATCCTCACAAAAAACCTCCACCTGTGGAGGAACTCCCTCACGGCGATATTTTAGGCCATTTCCAACCAGATTCTGAAATAGCTGAATGATCGGAGACCTGTAACCCCAGAATCCTTGACATCCTTTAAATAACACCTGACCCTTCGATTCATTGATTAATTGACCTTGAAGCTGCCTGATCTCCTGCATGAGTTTTGGCATTTCGATCCACTCCAGGTTATCCTCATGCTTTCCGACCCTTGAAAACTCCAGCAAATCCAGAATTATTCTTCGCATCCTTACCGCACCGTCCACTGCAAAATTGATGTACTGAAGGGCTTTGGCATCCAATACGTCTTTGTATTTTCTTTCCAGTTGGGACAGGAAACTTGATACCATTCTCAATGGCTCCTGCAAGTCATGGGAGGCTACGTAGGCAAATTGCTCCAGCTCTGAATTGGAAATTGCCAATTCTTTTGCCTTTTTCTCCAGGTTGGTATTGAGTCTTTGAAGGGATTCTTCGTATTGCTTTCGTTCGCTGAGATCCGTGATGGCACCGATGATCCGAATGGCTTTTCCTTTTTCGTTGCGGATAAAAACCGCCCTGTTGATGATGAATGCATAAGTATCATCTGCCTTTTTGAATCGATACTCGTCATTCCAGTTTGGAACGGCTGGATTTTCCTGATCCCCAAGCAGCTTCTTGATGACCCTTTCCTTATCCTCGGGATGAATTAATCCAAGCAAGGAATCAACCGACTTCTCCATCTGATCAGGATCGTATCCAAACAGAGTCCTCATCCCCTTTCCCATGTAAATTTTGCCCGACTCTACCTGAAAGTCCCAAATCGCATCGTTTGTCGCTTCAGCGGCCTTTTCAAACCGATCATTGGATTCTCCGATCAGACGGACTGATTCTTTGGCAGCAGTAATATCCTTGAAAAATACTGTCAACCCAGCAGGAGATGGATAGGCAGAAATGGAAAACCAGGTTTGTAGTTTTTCATAAAACTCTTCAAAATGAACGGTTTCTCCAGTTTCAAAAGCTACTCGGTAATTGGTAAATGAAAGCGTTTCTGTTTCTTGATTGAATACCTCCCAGAGATTTTTACCCAAGATCATTTCTTTGGAAACTCTGAGAAATACTTCTGCCTGATGATTCCAGTAGGTAACCATCCAATCTCTATCCACCGCAAAAAATCCGTCTCCGATACTTTCCAATATGGAATTACGCTCGTCAAACAATTTTTTCAGATCCAACTCCGCAATCTTACGGTCGTGAATGTCCTGAAAACTACCAAAAGCCCGGATTACTTTTCCTTCAAATAACTGAGCTTGTCCCATGCAACGCACCCACTTGGAATTTCCTTTTCCAGTAACCAACAACAATTCCTGATCAAATGGGACTCCTTTTTGCAGAAGGTCCTGAAATCCCTCTCGGGCTTTTGTCTGAGATTCAGCGGAATAAATCTGAAATGCATGCTCCAATGGAACCCCATCCAAGTGAGATTCTACAATGTCGGCGGTGGTCTTGGACCAACTCAGAAAAAGCGGCTGTATCCGGTTATCAATTTCCCAACTTCCGATTTTCGCCATCCTTGCGGTCTGCTCCAGAAGGTATTCGAGACGCTTTCTCTCCGTGACATCCATGACCAAAGAATCCCAAATGACAGTTCCGTCAGCCTTTCGGAAGGGTATACCCATTCCATGGTGCCATCTAATCTGTCCTTCTTTGGATAGTACCCTCCATTCAAAATTCCACTTCTGAAGCGTCCTAGCCGATTCCATGATGGTTTGTTGGAGCTCTTGCATGTCCCCTCCTCCGGCTACCTGAAACCATATTTTGGAACTATCCTCCATACATTCCTCCGGAGACAATCCCCAAATCAACTCTGATCCTTTACTGACATACAGCAATCCGTCTGTTCCGTCTGGTTTAAGAATATATTGGAATATTGCCCCGGGCACATTATCCGAAATCCCTCTCAAACGCTCCTCCATCAGCTTGTTTTCCGTGATATCCTGAATAGACCCAAAGATTCTATGGGTACCTCCAAAGACGCGCTCCGCATTTCCAATGGCCCTAACCCAGCGCTCATTTCCTTTGGCAGACACGATGACCGCCTCAAAATCAAACGGCTCTCCTGTCTTAATGGTATGCGCTACCTTTTGGGCTACCATGTCTTTATAATCTTCACGATAAAAATTGATCGCCGCATCCAGTTGCTGTACCGCACCCTCATCGATCTCGTGAATCTGCTTGGTCACCGCTGACCAATGGGTAACATTCCGAACCAAATCAATTTCCCAAGCACCCACACGGGAAAGTTGGGTAGCATTTTGAAGAAGTTCTTCCATCTTCTTGAATGCGGTCACATCTCTACCGTAAGCAAAAACCTCATTACTTGGACCAAAAACTCCGGAAGAACTCCAGGAGATGTACTTGTATTCACCCGCCTTGGTTCGGTATCGATTGACAAAATTGGATGCAAGACGCTCTCCGGTGGACGTCTCGGAAAATTCGACTTCGGTCTGATTCAAGTCAACCGGATGTAAAAATTCTGAGAAAGGAACCGAGGTAAGTTCCTCTTCTGTATAGCCCAGCAGTTTGCAAAAAGCAGGATTGACTTTGGTGAAATACCCCCTGGGTGAAGCAATCGCCAAAATATCCGGAGCATAATTGAAAAAGTATTGAAGTTCTTCTTCTTGCTGCTTTCGTATGAGTTCAGCACCGATGGATGGCATCAATTCGCGCAAAATGGCGATTCGTGTGCTGTGATCACCTAATTTCTCCCTGCCAAAAAGTAAGCAGACTCCCAATATCTGGTCTCCGAAAATAAATGGAAGACCGACTGCAGTGCATAGGTCGGTTTCCTTGGCCCATCGCTTTCTGATGAAGTCTTCCACATCCTGAATATCATTCCAAAACAGCAGGTCTTTTTTCTTCCAGATTTTTTCAGGAAAGCCCAGTCGGTCGCTAATCTTTTCCAGGGATTCTTTGTCATCGTCATAGAATTTTCTTTCGACCCAAAGCCCGGAGCTAGCAGACAAATTAAGCTTAGCTGTCTCTTTGTTGGCCAACCAGATTTCGGCCGAAAGCCAATTTCCTACCCCCATGAGATGAACCAGCACCAAATCGAGAATATCATTTAAGGGAAGCTGTTTTCTAAACTCCCTCGAAATACTGTCCTCGGTTCGCTTTAGGATTTCAATTTTGTAGTTCTCGGTCCGGTCCCTGAGTACACCCACCATTCTCGATGGCTTGCCGGTCTCATCTCTTACCATATAGGCATGCTCCTCAACGTAGGCATAGGAGCCGTCTCCCCGCATGAGCCTAAATTGATTCTGCCAACCGTCCCGAATAGGATCTGCCATAAATTCCTCCCAATCCTGATCCTTTAGACTACGATCTGCAGGATGGGTCAATGCCACCCAGTCGGAAAGCTTGAATGACTTCTGCGAATAATCATGACCAAAAACGCGGCGGAAACTATCTCCCCAAACTATGATGTCATTTTTGGCATCCCAATCAAAAATCGCTTCGTTGGTTGATTTATTTACAATCTGATAGCGCTCGTTATCCTTCCTGATTTTTTCCAGATAGCTGAATTTTGCCATCACGATTCCGACGATTCGATGGGCCCGTTCCAGTACATCGAATTCGATCCCAAATCTTTTTTTAGGTTCCGAAAAGTAATTGGCAATGGTAGCGATCACTTCTCCCTCCGCATTCAGAATAGGAAAAGACCAGCAAGCCTTGACTCCAAACTTCTCAGCTAATTGGGTGTATTTTTCCCATCTGTAATCACTAAACACATCCTGAACTACTACACGCTCCTTGAGGAATGCGGCAGTGCCACAAGAACCCTGTCCGTCTCCTATGGGAAGGCCTTGGATCGCCTGAATCAAATCGGGATCCAATGAAGGTGCCGAAAAATTGCTAAGCCGACCGTCAATAATCTTTACGATTGAAGCCTTCATGTTTGGAACCAACGATTCCATTCTTTTCAAAAAAAGATTGAATACCTCAAGTTCGACCGCATTCTCGCCGAGGCTGTGTTCGATCAATTCTTTTTCGTATTCATCCAGCTTTTCATAAACGTAATCTTTGGTGATGTCCCGAATCGCTCCTACTATTCGAATGGTTTTTCCATTGGAATCCCTACGACGAATCGACCGATCCTTCACCACTGCATATTCTCCGTTGCTTCTTCTGAATCGATATTGTCTCTCCAAAATTATCTTTTGTGGATCAGAAAGCATGGACCGGAATTCTCCTACAGCCTTTTCCCTATCCTCCGGATGGACATTTGCGATAAAAAAGTCTAGGTTTTCTTTTTCGGATTTGATTTCAAGCCCCATTTCTTCTTGAAAGGACTGACTCAAAAACATCTCCCGAGTATCCGGATTGTACTCGTATATGCTTTCCATACTGGCCTTACCGACCAGCTCAAATCGCTCGTTGGCCAGTAGAAGTTGATTTTGAATTTCCACGGTTTCTGAGATGTCCACCGTATTGACCACGATACCCTCTATGTCTGGGTCATCCAATAGATTGGTAGCAATAGATCTCACCCAGCGCCACCCTTCCAAGTGATGGAATATTCGAAATGGATTGGATTTCAATTGCCTGACGGTAGTGATTGGACCGAATTCTTCTTGGATTCTTGGCAAATCGTCAGGGTGAATCAATTCAAAAGCGTCCCTGCCAAGGTAGTCTTCGTAGTTTTCTCCAAGGTATTGCAGGTAATTGGGACTGAGGTATAGGTAGTGTCCTTGGCTATTTAGAATGGTAATCAGGTCAGCACCTTCCAACACCATTTTTTTGAATCTCCGCTCGCTTTGCTTTAATTTTTGGTCAGCGATCACCTCTTCGGTCACATCTTTGAAATTATCTATGATCCCATTAATCACAGGATCATGAAGCATGCTGGTAATCGTAGCTTCAAGCCATCTCCAAGTGCCGTCTTTGTGAAGGATTCGACCAGTATGTCCCGGAACAGGGATTCCGGGATTTTCAATGGCAATTTGTAAGTGCTCCAACACTTTTTCACGATCCTCTGGATGGGTCAGTTCAAAAAGATTGAGATGCAAGGCTTCCTGGTCAGTGTACCCCAAAACCCGATGGACCGACGCAGAAACAAAAGTAGGGGTTCCGTTTTGGTCAAAAATCGCAACAGCATCGTCTGAATTTTCGATCAAGGCTCGGAATTTTTTTTCTCGGATTGCCAATTGCTCTTTGGCTAAAACCTGTGAAGTAATATCTGTATGAGTACCAAACATCACCTCGGGTATCCCGGCTTCATCCCAAGTCATGACTTGCCCCCTGTCCAAAACCCACACCCAATGTCCCGCTTTATGTCTCAAGCGTAATTCACACTGATAGATTTTGGCCTTACCCTGGAAATATTCCTGAAGAATATGTTCTGAAGCAGCCAAATCCTCCGGGTGAACAAAAAAATTCCTCGTATTTCGGTTAATCTCCCCGAGCTCAGTCAGTGTGTAGCCCAACATGGATGCCCAACTTGGAGAATACGTCATTGCCCCCGTCCTGATCTGCCATTCCCAGGTTCCCACCTCCGTGGCATCGATTATATTTTGCAATCGAGCATGCTCTTGCTGAAGTTCTGATTTTGCCAGGTTCAACAATTGCTTATCTTGTAAGTGCTCAATCAGGCCAATGATTTGGGCTGAAATCCGCTCAATGGAATTCAGTGAGAAAATTTCCTTTTCCCCAGAACCAAAAACTACCAGAAAACCGAACAATTCTCCCGATTCACCTACCAAAGGTGAGTTGAAAAAGGGATGGAAGTCCGGATTCACCGCAAAGGCTGACTTTTGTGGATTTTGGCCCTGATTTACAAGATCATGGATCCGAATTGACCAATCTGGGGACTGAGCCTCATTTTTCAAAAAGGTGAAGAAATCCGATGCTGAAAAAGGACAATCTGCAGTTTGGGATTTGATAAAAAATTCCCCTTCCTCGGCCAAAGCCAGAATGACAAGGGGAGATCGACAGACTAAGGCTGCCAGCTCTGCCAATTGATCAAATTCTTTTTGAGAAAATTGCCTGAGCTGAAGAGCTGGAAATTTTTCCCGGGAAAAAGAAGGTGATAAGGAAGAACTCATAGCCAAGGGGTAATAAACTTCATCCAGATTCCTATATCAACCTCGTTTTTAAATTGCTACAGGAAAAGAAAACTAATCGATTTGCCCTTGAAAAACTAGCAAATTGTAATAAACCAGCAACTTTAAGTAAAAACCTTAATCTTAGATTCGGATTTAGCTTTATCTGAAAATCATGAAGAACAAACTAATCATTTTAATATCCGGATTTTTAGGTTTCACCTTTTGGGGTGCGGGCATGGTCAAGCTTTATGCCGGCCATCGATTTATCGGCTGGATAGGTCCTCCTTGGCTGGTCGAAAAACTCGCCGAATACGATCTGGGGCTATACGCCGAGTTTGTCGCCATCGCCCAGATTACCATTGGCTTCATGTTGCTGACTACCCGGTTCAAACTGCTGGGAAGCATTATGCTCGTGCCTATGATACTGAATATCCTGATGGTGACGATCTCACAAAACTGGCAGGGAACTCCCTACGTATTGGCTGTCCTTTTCTGCATGAATGGATTTCTGCTTTGGCAGTTTCGGGATTATTTCCTCCCCTTGGTCAATGAGACTTTTCCGAAAAAACCTGAGCGGACAGAATCCAAGCGGACTTGGATCGGGCACTTGGTGTGGGTAGGTGGGCTCAGTTTAAATTTCCTTTCCATCCCGGTTTCCTACTCCCAAATCCAACTGGCCTTTTTTATGGCAGGAATTGGGTTTATTCTCGGAATTTTGGCTTTCCTTGTTGATCGACATTATCTTAGATAAACTGAATTTTTATCTTTTGCCAATGAGTGAATTTTTCTTCAATCTCCTCCTTTTTCTCCACATTGTAGGGGGCTCGGTAGGTCTGATTTGTGGCCTGTTGATTTTTGTGCTGAAAAAAGGCAACCGAAGTCACGGTACCTTGGGAAAGCTCTTCATTGGAGGTATGCTGCTCACGGGAGTTACTTCCCAGTTTATGGCATTGATTCACCCGAATACCTTTCTGTTTATGGTAGGGGTTTTTACGATTTACCTGGTTGGCACGGGCGCCCGGGCTATTTTTACCAAAAGCCCCAAATCCCGCCATTCCATCGATCGGTTTCTTCAGTTTGGGATGATAGGTGCAGGTTTGGCTTTGGTTTATTTTGGAATAAAAGGAATTCTGGCAGGGAACAATTTTGGAATTGTTTACCTCGTTTTTGCTTGCATCGGACTGCTGATGGCCTGGCAGGACATCCGGAGTACCCAAACCCATCACGACAAAAAGGCTTATTTGCGAAAGCACCTGCAGCGCTTGGGAGGAGGATTTATCGCTTCGGCCACTGCCTTTTTGGTAGTCAATTTGAGAGATCTTCCCGACTGGCTGCCGGTTTGGGGGCTTTGGCTTTTGCCCACGTTTTTGATTTCTCCTTTGATTTCATTTTACTCCAAAAAGTACAAATCCAACTCTTGATTTTACCTAAACCCCAAGTTCTATGAATATCTATCCCTACCTCAATTTTGACGGCAATGCCGAGGAGGCCATGCTGTTTTACCAGTCCATTCTCGGCGGTGAATTCGAAGGCGGCATCAGCTATTTCGGTGAGATCCCCGGTATGGAACTCCCCGAGGAAGAAAAATCCCGTGTCATGCACATCGCTCTAAAAATCAGCGATTCGGTGAAAATCATGGCCAGCGACACCAGTCCAAGCATGGGACACGTCTGGATTAAAGGCAATCACAACTACATTTCCATCAATGCAGACTCCAAAGAAGAGGGTGAGCGGATGTTTAAGGGCTTGTCTGCAGGAGGAAAAGTCGAAATGGAATACCAAAAAACATTCTGGGGAGCCTATTTCGGCAGCTTCGAGGACAAATTCGGAATCGGCTGGATGGTGAATTACGATCTGAAGGCGGGGGAAGAGTAAGTGATTGGAGACTCAAGAAGCAAGACAAAAGACTCAAGAAACAAGACTTATGACCTTAGACTTTAGACGTTAAATAGTAGAAACATCACATTAAAGTCTTGAAATTAACCTTTCGTCTTTTGTTGCTCGTGTCTCGTATCTTGGCTCAAAACTCTTGATACTTGATACTAAAATCTTGATACTTGTGTCTTGATACTTGATACTAATCTTGTCTCTTGCTTCTAATAAAATGATCAAACTTGCCATTCTCGCCTCCGGTAGCGGCTCCAACGCCGAAAAAATAATGGAACATTTCCAAAATTCCACCCAAGCCAAGGTGGCCTTGATCGCCTCCAACAAGTCGGATGCATTTGTGCTGGAGCGGGCAAAAAAGTTTGAGGTACCCACCTTTACTTTCACCAAAAAGGAAATGGATGCGGGAGTTTTGTTGGAAAAACTCCGGTCGGAAAAAATCGATTGGGTGATTTTAGCCGGCTTTCTTCTCAAAATCCCGGATGAATTGATCCGTGCATTTCAGGATCAGATGGTCAATATCCACCCGGCCTTACTTCCCAAATACGGCGGAAAAGGCATGTATGGGGCATTTGTTCACGAAGCAGTCAAAGCCGCGGGAGACACCGAAACGGGTATCACCATCCACTTGGTCAATGAGCATTACGACGAGGGTAAAATCATCTTCCAGGCAGCCACCCCCGTGACACCGGAAGACACTCCTGACACCATCGCACAAAAAGTTCACGCACTCGAGCATCGGTATTTTCCGGAAGTAATTGAGAGTTTATTGGGGAAGTAAAGGGGTTGGGAAGATTGGAAAGATGGAAGAAATGGAGCTTTGAGGCTGGGATTTAGGGAAGTATAACCCTGAACCCTGAACACTTCGACTAAACTCTGAACCCTACAACTGAACAAGAACCACTGCAAGAGATATGAACACCAGCAACCGCGTCTTTATCGCTACCAGCTTGGATGGTTACATTGCTGACTCCACGGGCGGAATCGACTTTTTAGACACTTTTCCTGAGATCAATCAAATTGACTCCGGCTATGCAGACTTTATGGCAGGGATCGATGCGCTCGTGATGGGCAGGACAACCTTCGAGACAGTCTGTGGATTTGACATCGACTGGCCTTACCAAAAGCCGGTGTTTGTCCTGAGCAATACCCTGGTGGAAATTCCTGAAAAAGCCCGGGGAAAAGCGGAATTGGTCCGGGGAAATCTTTCCGAAATTCTGGAAAGAATTCACCAAAAAGGGTTTTTCCGACTCTACATCGACGGAGGCAAAACGATTCAAAGTTTCCTTCAGGCAGACCTGATTGATGAACTGACTGTGACCGTCATTCCTGTTCTGTTGGGTTCGGGGATTCCATTATTTGGATCATTGCCGAAGCAGTTGGTTTTTGAATGCAGGGAAACCACCCTTTTTTTAGACAAAATCGTGCAAAATCATTTTGTCCGGAAAAGAGATTAAGACCAAAAGGCTGAAGCAATTCCATTTTTTCACCCTGCCTTTCCGACCATTTTTCCTACCTTTGCGCCTTCCAACGAATTCATCCAAATCCATTTCCCCGATGGCAACCAAAAAAATTCAATCTGCGCTCATCTCAGTCTACTATAAAGACAACCTCGAACCGATCATCGCCCTACTTAAAAAACACGGAGTAAAAATCTATTCCACCGGTGGTACCCAGAAATTCATCGAAGAACAAGGCGCAGAAGTAATTCCTGTAGAAGAATTGACCAGCTATCCATCCATCTTCGGAGGAAGAGTAAAAACCCTCCACCCAAAGATTTTTGGAGGAATTTTATACAGAAGAGAAAATGAAGGAGACGTGGCCCAAGCTGCAGAATACGAAATCCCTGCAATTGACTTGGTGATTGTGGATTTGTATCCATTTGAAGAAACCGTGGCTTCCGGTGCTTCTGAAACCGACATTATCGAGAAAATCGACATCGGTGGCATTTCCTTGATTCGCGCGGCAGCCAAAAACTTCAAAGACGTGATCATCATCGCTTCCAAAAATCAGTACGGCGAACTCGAAGCCAAACTGGAAGCTCAAGACGGAGCCACCACGATGGAAGACCGTCGCTACTTTGCTGCACAGGCCTTCCAAGTATCGTCCAACTACGACACGCATATTTTCAATTACTTCAACAGAGCTGAAAATATCCCTGCCCTAAAAGTCTCTGAAAACAAAGCCAAAGCACTTCGTTATGGGGAAAACCCACATCAGGCGGCTCATTTCTACGGCAACTTGGAAGATCTTTTCGATCAATTGAACGGCAAAGAGCTTTCTTACAACAACCTGGTGGACGTAGACGCAGCCGTGAATCTGATCGCAGAATTCCCGGATCAAACCGCCTTTGCGATCCTCAAGCATACCAACGCTTGTGGCTGCGCGACAGCGGATACCGTGAAGGAAGCCTATCAGAAAGCATTCGCCGCGGATACTACTTCCGCATTCGGAGGCGTGTTGGTTACCAATAAAACCGTGGACAAGGCTGCAGCTGAGGAAATGAACTCTTTGTTTTTCGAAGTTTTGATCGCTCCGGAATTTACCGAAGAGGCGTTGACGGTGTTGAAAGGCAAGAAAAACCGTATCCTTCTCCGTCAGAAAATGGGGTTGCCAGGCACCAAGATGATCAAGACCTTGCTCAACGGCGTGATCGAGCAGGACAAAGATTTGGCTACCGAAAGCAAGGCTGATTTCAAAGTGGTAACGAAAGTAGCCCCAACTGAGCAGGAATTGGACGCCTTGGTTTTTGCAGCTAAAGTCTGCAAGCACACCAAGTCCAACACGATCATCCTGAGCAACGATACCCAATTGTTTTCCAGCGGAGTGGGTCAAACTTCCCGAGTAGATGCTTTGCGTCAGGCGATCATCAAAGCAAAGGAATTTGGCTTTGAGTTAAAGGGCGCAGTGATGGCATCGGATGCCTTCTTCCCTTTCCCGGATTGTGTGGAAATCGCGCACGAAGCTGGGATTACAGCTGTGGTACAGCCCGGTGGTTCGATCAAGGATCAGGACAGCATTGACTTCTGCGATGCGCATGGCATGAGCATGGTGATGACAGGAGTGAGACACTTTAAGCATTAATTTGAAGTATCTAGTATCTAGAAACTAGTATCAAGACCTCCGGTTCGATTGGGATCGGAGGTTTTTCTTTTTCTATCCATTGAGAAATTGAGAGAATTTAGAAAAAACTAGAGACTGAGAAAGTCAACTCTCAATGCCCTTAATTTCTTAATGTTTGCACTTCAACTTTTCCAAAGTTCGAAACTTTGGAAAAGTTTGAATGAGCGACTTTGCAAAACTTAACCGCCTTCCCAAGCCATTTCTTTTCATTTCCCAAGCCAAATCCCCTATTTTGCAAGGCGAACCCAAAAACTGATTTTCAGGTTCTAACTTCTTGAATCTCGCTTCTTGCATCTCAAAATGAAATCTCACCAACTCAAGCTATACAACACCCTATCCCGCCAAAAGGAAGATTTTGAACCCATCAATCCGCCTTTTGTAGGAATGTATGTCTGCGGACCGACTGTTTACGGAGATGCTCACTTGGGCCACGGTCGTCCGGCGATCACTTTTGACAC
>CAYONF010000021.1:31646-48205 GCA_964405255.1 uncultured Limnohabitans sp.
GGGATGGACTTGATGTTTCCGCACCACGAATGCGAAATCGCCCAAGGCAACGCCTGCAATCACCGCGATCCGGCCAAGTACTGGATGCACAACAACATGATCACCATCAACGGGCAGAAGATGGGCAAGTCTCTGGGCAATTTCATTACGCTACAGGAGCTTTTCACCGGCAATCATAGACTGCTGGATCAAGCCTACAGCCCGATGACGATCCGGTATTTTATTCTTACGGCACATTATCGGTCCACTTTGGATTTTTCCAACGACGCCCTCAAAGCAGCCCAAAAAGGATACAAAAAAATCATCAACGGACTGCGGATCGCCAAGTCATTGGAGTACCTTCCGAATACCGATGTGGCAATTGATGTCGAACAAGTGAAACAAATCGAGCAAAGCATCGCTGCTGCCTATCGGGCCATGGATGATGATTTCAATACCGCTCAGGCGATCGGACATTTGTTCAATTTGCTGAAAAAGATCAATTCCATATTCACCGGACAGCTGAGTTCGGCAGCTTTGGGAGAAGAGATTTTCTCCAAGCTAAAAGACACGTACATCACCTTTGTGGTAGACATTTTGGGATTGATGGAGGAAAAAAGCGACGTTCAGGACCCCATGCTTGACTTGCTGCTCAAGCTTTACTCTGAAGCCAAAACTGCCCGCGACTACGCAAAAGTGGATGAAATCCGGGCAGGATTGAAGGAAATGGGCTTTGTGGTCAAAGACATGAAAGATAAAATCGACTGGGCATATGAAGAATAGATTTTGGCTCATCGCCCTCTTGATTTTTGCCTGGGCCTGCTCGGGCGAAAAGACCACGGAAACGGTAGTACCCGAGGTAGTCACTAAGCCTTATCCCACTTTCAATGCGGATTCAGCGTATGCTTTTGTCCAAAAGCAAGTAGATTTTGGCCCGAGAGTTCCGGGAACGCCGGGGCATACCGCAACCAAAAACTGGATGATCGAAAAGCTGAAAAGCTACGGATGGAGCGTCCAAACTCAGGACTTTCAGGCAAAAACCTACGATGGCTTAACCTGGAATCTCAGCAATGTCATCGCTTCCTACAATCCACAGGCAACCAAGAGGGTTCTTTTGGCGGCTCATTGGGATACCCGAAGAATGGCCGACAAAGACACCGAGCGACTCAATGAACCGATCGACGGAGCAAATGACGGGGCTTCAGGCGTTGGGGTTTTGCTGGAAATCGCACGGATAATTGCTTCTCAGGAACTCAAGCCAGAGGTCGGTATCGACCTCATTTTCTTTGACGGAGAGGATGACGGCGAACCTGAAAATGCCAAGACTACCAACAACTCCCAAATCTGGTGGTGTCACGGTTCTCAATATTGGTCCAAAAACAAGCACACCCCAAATTACTCGGCTTTCTATGGGATTCTGGTGGATTTGGTAGGCGGAAAAAATGCCAAATTCCATCGGGAGGGCTATTCCAGACAATACGCCAGCGGAATCTTGTCCAAAGTCTGGTCCAACGCCGCAAGTCTGGGACATTCCGACTTTTTCATCCAAAAAGACGCACCTGAAATCCTGGATGACCATGTGTTTGTAAACGTCAACGCCGGAATACCCATGGTCGACATCATAGACTTTTCACCGGATTTTGGATTTGGGCACTACCACCATACCCATCAGGACAATATGAGCCTAATTGATCCCCGGACTTTAAAAGCTGTCGGAGAAACTGTTTTGTACACGGTTTATCAGGAATGAGGTTTTTTCTGAAAATCTTTGCTTTATTCGTAATTGCAGACGATTGCGGGATTTAGAATTTAGAAAGCACTAACATGAAAAAGGGTCATCAGATCACGATGAAGGAAATCGCCAAAAAGCTCGGCGTGTCGGTTTCCACCATTTCCAGAGCGCTCAAGGATTCACCGGAATTACATCCTGAAACCAAACGGAAAATCGTGGAAATGGCCAAAGAGATGAATTATCAGCCCAATCTCCTGGCACAGAGTCTGCGTATTTCACGGTCCAAAACGCTTGGGGTCATCGTACCCGAAATCACTTCCCACTTTTTCGCTTCCTGCATCAGCGGCATCCAGGATCACGCCAACAAACGCGGCTACAACGTGATGATCTGCCAAAGCAACGAGTCACTTGAGCAGGAAAAAGCCAACATCCGAACCTTGGTGTCAAGCCAGGTAGACGGGCTTCTGATTTCCCTCAGCCGGGAAACCAATACCTTCGAGCACCTGTATGACCTGTATGATCGGGAAATCAATTTTGTGCTTTTCGATCGGGTACAAGAGGATATTCCAGTCTCAAAAGTCACTTTTAATGATGCCGGAGGGGCCTACCAGGTAACCCATCATCTCCTGGAAGGCGGCAATCGACGAATTGTGTATGTCTCTGGCCCTGAAGATCTATACATTTCCAAAAAGAGAAAAGAAGGATATCTCAAGGCCTTATCCGAATATGGAATTGAGGAAGATTCCTCTCTGATTAAAATCTCCGATCTTACTTTGGAAGACAACATTCGCGTGGCAAAAGAAATCGCTGTCATGAATCCTCGGCCCGATGCGGTTTTCTGCATGATAGATCCAGTAGCTGTAGACGTACTTACCCAATGGAAATCCATGGGAATCAATATCCCAAAAGATATGGCCCTAGCTGGATTCACCAACAATCCGACCTCAGCTGTAGTCGAACCTCCGCTGACCACTGTCTCCCAACCCGGTTATGAAATGGGAAAACTGGCGGTCAGCCATCTACTTGACCAACTCGATGGCATCGCTTCCGAAGACCCTGTTTCGATTGTTCTGGAGACAACCTTGGTTCCAAGGAAATCATCTAGGCATTTTAATAGTCTTTGATTCCTGTAGCCATATCTTTTTCCTAGTGTGAAAGTAATAGCTGGAGACTAAATGACTACTGACCACTTATCTTTCACTATGCTTTCCCAAGTCACGCAAATCTTTCAATCCACGTTTGAATCTGTACCTCTGGTTGCTTTTGCCCCGGGAAGAATCAACCTGATCGGTGAGCACACAGACTACCAAGAGGGGTTTGTGTTTCCAGCCGCGGTGTCTCAGGGGATTTGGGTGGGAATTCAAAAGAACAAGCTGACGGTTTGCAGGCTTTATTCCATGGATTTCACCCAAGAGTTCAGCTTTGAGTTGGATTTTATTTCTCCAAAAAACGGGCATTGGGCCACCTACGTCATGGGCATGTGCGCCCTGATGAGGCAATCAGGCTATGATGTACAGGGATTTGACATGGTCATTGGGGGAACAATCCCGGTGGGTTCGGGCCTCTCCTCGTCTGCCGCACTATCTGTGGCCATAGGCACTGCCATTTCGAGTCTATTTGACTTCCATATTCCCAAGAAAAATATCGTGCTCTATGCCCAAAAGTCAGAGCACCTCTATGCCGGCGTGAAATGTGGGATCATGGATCCGTATGCTTCCGCTTTTGGAGCAAAAGAAAAAGCACTCTTGCTCGATTGCCGCACCAATACTCATCAGGAAATTCCCGTTCAGCTTGGAGCCTTTTCCCTGATGCTAGTCAATACCAAAGTGAAACACACCTTGGCCGATACAGCCTACAACAAGCGCAGAGAAGCTTGCGAAGAAAGCGTCAGAATCCTGCAAGGCGAATTTCCAGGCATCAAAACGCTCCGGGATATTTCTGTATATGAACTCGGAAAGGTAGAAAAGCTCCTTCCGGCTGATCTTTTCCCAAAAGCCAAACACATCATTACCGAGTGCGCTCGTGTGCATGAGGCGGCTAAAGCCTTGCAAGCAGGGGATTTGGTTTCCTTCGGAAAACTGCTCAACACCACCCATCAAAGCCTCAGTCAAGACTACGAGGTCAGCTGTCCCGAACTGGATTTCTTGGCAACAAAAGCCCAAGGACTTGACTTTGTCCTCGGTGCGCGAATGATGGGAGGTGGCTTTGGCGGCTGCACGATCAACTTGGTCAAAACCTCCGAATTGGAAGCCTTCCAATCCGCACTCAAATCCCCTTATGAACAGGTCTTCCAAAAATCTCCTGAGTTTATTCTGGTGGAGATTGGAGATGGGGCGAGGGTAATTGGGTAAAAAAAAGACCTGCCAGAATTTGAAATTCGGGCAGGTCTATACTCATAAAACCCTACTTTTTTACTTCCTCTTATACTTCGCTACCCGCTCGTCTTGGATGACTCCAGACCAGTTGAGTCCGAAGGTGAAATCATAGGCATTGCCTGCAGCATCTACATGGACTTCCATGTCGTGCGCGGTGTCTTCCAGTTGAGTCTCTACCGTTGCCATCGAAGCGGGCAACTGGATCGGAAGCAAAGCCGATGGCTCGTATTTCCCACTTACCAGGTCAAAAATCACCTGATCCTGCACCCCGAAGTGGAAGAATATTCCCTGCACTTCCTTTTCAAATTCGGCCATCACCATAGGATTGGCAGCCTTTACCACCACAAAAACCGGCTTCTCTCCCATCGCTTTTTTGGTATCAAGAATCGTTTGAAGATCCTGAGCATTGGCTGTTTCTATAGATTTGTTTTTGAAAGAACGGTTAGTCACCGTCGGATCCAAAACCGGATCACCAGCAGCTAGGCTTTGCTCACGAGCGAGTTCGGCCTTGTAAGGACCGTATTGGAGGGAAATTGGAACGTAGCCATTTCCGCCTTTTTCACGATCCGCAAGATCATAGCCGGTGCCTGACTCAGGACTCTCCACAAAAACCAAGGAGAAATCTGCCTCTGCGGCTGTTTTTACCACCTCGAAATACTTGGCAGCAATCTCCAAATTGACAGGATCGATCCATTTTGGTTCAGTCTTGATTCCCCACCAGTTGGTCGTGGAAGGCACATAGCGCTGAGGAATGAAGACCTTCTTGCGCTCCTTGACAGGCAAGGCTTGCGCCTCATTTTTCAGAAGTACTACGGACTTCACTTGTGCATTGTAGCCCTCTTCCATAAAACCTGCATTTCCCACCTTTTGAGCTGTGGCTTGAGGATCGAGGTAAGGATTTTCAAAAAGTCCTGCATTGAAGATGTTGCGAAGCAATCGAACCGCTGACTGCTCGATACGGGCTCTTGCAGCTTCCACTCCCAACTCTTTTTCCATGAGTTCGAAAGCCTCCAAGACCGGAACTTTATCATTGTTTCCTCCAAACTGATCCCCTCCAGCCATTAAGACTTTGAAATGTCGCTCGGCAATCGAGGCAGTCTCCATGCCCCAAGGCTTTCCTGCAAACGTATTCACGTTGTCACGCTCATTGCCCGTCACCCCCCAATCGGTACATACGACGCCCTCGTAGCCGTATTCTCCACGGAGCAAGTCGGTGATCAAGTACTTGGAATAGGCGTTGGCGACGTTTTCTCCATTTTTATCCTGACCAAATGAAATGGTGTAGTACGGCATGACCGCGGTAGCTTTTCCCGTAGGGCCATTCAGCTTGAAAGCTCCTTCGGTAAAAGGTATCAAGTGCTCCGCAAAGTTATTACCCGGGTACACAGCGAATTTGCCATAGGCAAAATGCCCGTCCCGACCGCCCTCTTCAGGGCCTCCACTTGGCCAATGCTTAACCATGGCATTGACGCTGTGATAGCCCCAACCGCCTGAAATCTCCGCCTCGCCCGTGGAAGTCTGGAATCCATCCACGTAGGCTCTAGCCAAATCGGCCGCCAAGCGAGAATCTTCTCCAAAAGTGCCCTTGATTCTATTCCAACGAGGCTCAGTACCCAAATCAATCTGAGGTGAAAGCGCAGTCGAAATTCCCAAAGCACGGTATTCTTCAGAAGCAATCTCTCCAAATCGCTGCACCAAAGCAGGATCAAAGGTCGCTGCCATGCCGAGAGATTCGGGCCACATGGAGATGGTTCCTCCTGCTCCTGCATTGTATTCCGTGCTCGCAACAGGGCTGTGGCGGGGATCCGAACTGTTATTGGCAGGAATACCAAAGCCCAAACCTTCGACAAAAGCCTGAACATTGTTGTTCCATTCTGCAGCTATCTGTGGACTTTCCACTCGTGTGATCAAGACATGGCGCAGGTTATCCTCTTCCAAAAACTTCTTTTGCTGATCGGAAATACTAGAAGTAGGCATTCCACTTTCTGTGATAGGTTTACCCCCGTAAGTACCTGCACCGAAACCCTGTGGATTGGCAGGGATGGATTGATGGGAACTGTAGAGCATCAATCCTGCGATTTGCTCTTTGGAAATTTTGGAAGCCAAATCCTTGGCGCGTTCCGCCACCGGCAATCTCCAATCTTCGTAGGGATCAAGCGAACCGTTTTTGTTCAGGTCTTTGAAAGCAAGCCCTGATTCATTCAAAATCGTCACACCGGAAGTTTTGGAATATCCCAGAGTCTGCCCCATGGACTGCTTGACGAGGACAATATCTTCACCTAGCGCTTGCTCGGTGATCTGATTGCTTTCGCAGGCAAAGAGGCTAAGCGAAAGCAAAACAGCGGTGGTTTTAACTGGTCTCATTGGAAACATATTTAAATTTTAAAAATCACTGGAAAAGGCTTTTAGATCCCACCCAATTTTCCGCTGCAATATCGGGATATTTTATTGTTCCATCCTGTAACAATAGCCATTCTCATCATGAAAAATTACCGAAATTCAGTTACTTAGGGGCCGAATTCGGAGAATACTCTATTTTGCAAAAAATTAATCCAAACCTTATGAATTACCCGAAAAACCTACGTAGCCTGCTCTTTTTGCTTGTGCTGTTGGGAGTAGGTTTGGCTTCTTGCTCCAAAAAGCGGGAAGGCCAACCGAAAGTGCTGATTTTCAGCAAGACTGCGGGATTCTACCATGAATCCATTCCAAACGGGATTGCTGCGATCCAAAAGCTTGGAGCCGAAAATGGCTTCACGGTGGACACCACCAAAAATGCCGAGTTGATCAACGAAGAAAACCTGGCGCAATACGCAGCGGTCATTTTCCTCAGCACCACCGCTGATGTGTTAAATCAATACCAGGAAGCGGATTTTGAGCGCTACATTCAGTCAGGTGGCGGGTATGTCGGTATCCATGCCGCAGCCGATACCGAATACGAGTGGGGCTGGTACGGCCGATTGGTGGGAGGATATTTCTCTGACCATCCCGGCATCAACGACCCTCATCCCAATGTACAGCCCGGAAAAATCACCAAAACCGCTGAAAAGCATCCTTCTGTTGATTTCCTTCCGGAATCCTGGGAGCGAACCGATGAATGGTATAGCTACAAAAACGTGAACCCAGACACCAAAAAACTTCTGATGCTGGACGAAGCCTCCTATCAAGGTGGAATGGACATGGGAGAGCACCCAATCGCCTGGTACCATGATTTTGACGGAGGCCGGGCTTGGTACACCGGCGGAGGCCATACCAAAGAATCCTACGAAGAGGCTGAGTTCTTGAAGCACTTACTCGCAGGAATTCAGTATGCCATCGGTGACAACGAGCAACTGGATTACTCCAAAGCCAAATCCAAGCGGGTACCTGAGGAAAACAGATTTACCAAAACCACGCTTTCCGTAGGTCAATTCACTGAACCGACGGAAATGACCATTTTACCAAATCTGGATATTTTGGTGGCGCAGCGAAGAGGGGAAATCCTGCATTACAACAATGCAACGGGAGAATTGAAAGAAGTGGTCAAGCTGGACGTGTATTGGAAAACTGAGGTACAAGGTGTCAATGCTGAGGAAGGGTTGATGGGCTTGCAAAAAGATCCCAACTACGCCACCAACAACTGGGTGTATGCTTTTTATGCGCCAACTGGAGATAAAGAAATCAATCGACTTTCCCGATTCAAGTTTGCCAATGGAGTTTGGGATATGGCTTCCGAGCAAATCATCCTGGAGCTCTATTCCCAACGCAACATTTGCTGTCATACCGGGGGATCCATTGCTTTTGACAAAGATGGAAACCTATTCCTTTCTACCGGGGACAACTCTACTCCTTTCAACCAACCTGGCTCCAAATACACCCTCAACGGCTATGCTCCATTGGATGGCCGGGATGGCAACAAGCAGTGGGATGCACGTAGAAGCTCCGGTAACTCCAATGACCTCAGAGGAAAAATCCTTCGAATCAAAGTAGCAGAAGACGGAAGTTACACCATCCCAGAAGGAAACCTTTACCCTCAGGGAACCGAAGGAACCCGTCCTGAAATCTATGTTCAGGGTCTGAGAAACCCCTACCGAATTTCAGTTGACCAAAAAACCGGATTCCTCTATTGGGGTGAAGTAGGTCCTGATGCCAACAATGACTCGTTGGACATCAAAGGCCCGAGAGGATATGACGAAGTGAACCAAGCCAGAAAAGCCGGACATTTCGGATGGCCGTACACAATCGGTAAAAACTTTGCCTATCGGGAATTCAATTATGAGACAGGCGACCCAGGCGCAGCATTTGATCCTGCCGGCCCGGTCAACAATTCTCCAAACAATACCGGTTTGAAGCAATTGCCTCCGGTGGAACCTGCCTTTATCTGGTATCCTTATTCGGTATCTCCTGACTTCCCGCAATTGGGAACGGGGGGAAGAAATGCCATGGCAGGTCCGGTTTATTATTCCGACATGTATCCGGCAGAAACCCGGTTCCCGGATTATTTTGACGGTAAGCTATTCATCTACGACTGGATCCGCGGTTGGATCAAAGTGGTGACCATGAAGGAAAACGGAGACTTTGACAAAATGGAGCCGTTTATGCCTGGTACCAAATTCAATGCACTGATGGATATGGAAATGGGTCCGGACGGAAAAATCTACATCCTGGAATACGGAAACGGCTGGTTTACCAAAAATCCGGATGCGGGCTTGTTCCGAATCGATTTCAACGGAGGCAACCGTGCACCAGTCGTATCAGAGTTGACAGTGGATAAAACTTCAGGAAAAAATCCATTGACGGTGACCCTGACTGCCACTTCTTCTGATCCGGAAAAAGATGCCATGACCTATACTTGGGATTTGGGCAACGGCGAAACCAAAACTACGGCTGAACCGACCCTTACCCATACTTACAATGCCGTGGGAGAATTTGAAATCAAGGTTACAGCTGCCGATCCTTCCGGTTTGGCAGGAACCAGTCCTTTGGTTTCGGTTTATTCCGGAAATGTGGCTCCTGTAGTGACGATCAAGGTGGATGGAAACCAATCGTTTTACTTCCCAGGTAAAAAAGTAACTTATTCTGTGTCAGTTTCAGATGAAGACCATCCGGATGCTGCATCGGATGTTTCGAGCCTCTATGTGGCAGCTGACTACCTTCAGGGAATCGATCAGGCAGAAGCTGACATGGGACACAAGGTGATGAGTGAAGCCATGACCGGCAAATCCCTCGTTCAATCCTTAACTTGTAAGACCTGCCACAAAGAAAATGAAACTTCAATCGGTCCTGCTTACACTGAAGTAGCCAAAAAATACCGTGAGCGTGACCGCGACTATCTGGTCAATAAGATCAGAAAAGGAGGAAGTGGAGTATGGGGCGAAACAGCCATGCCTGCAAACCCAGATTTGAAAAACTCTGAGGTGAATGCTTTGGTCACCTACATCCTTTCTCTAAGACGGGAAACCAAGCCAAGTCTTGCTGCCAAGGGAACCGTTGACCCAACTTTAGGAAAGCCTGCTTCTCCTACAGGTGCTTTGGTACTCTCCGCTTCTTACACAGACAAGGGTGGCGAAAACATCAAGCCGATGACCGGATCCAACTCGTTGATTTTGACTTCCAATTCTCCAAGTTTGACTATGGCAGGAGATTTTACCGGATACAACAAAATGGTATTCAATGGTCAAACCCTGTTAACGATCCCGGCACAGCCAGCTTCTTTTGCAATGCCGGCTATTGACTTGACAGGCATTGGCTCGGTCACCCTCAACATGGCCATTCAAGGCGAGGTCACCAAACCTATAAACTTTGAAATAAGACAAGACAGCCCAACCGGACAAGTTGTAGGTCAGGGTGTCCTAAATCCGGGCGCTGGAATGCAGGTACCACAAATGCCAATTCCTATGCATATGGCAACCCTTCCAATTACCGGGGGACAAGACGGCCAAAAACATAAGCTTTACTTTGTGAGTGATCCAAACGGAGGAGACTTGGGAACAGCAATTATCATTGGAGTAACATTCAACGCGAAGTAATTCAAACCCGCTTTATAAACACAAAGCCACTCCGGTTCAGAGTGGCTTTGTTGTTTTTTATTCGTTCGTCAGTCTATCGTGCAAGTTGAATTTTCAGGCCGCCAGATGATTTTTTGATTTTTTACCTCTTGCAACGCCGCATCCTCAATCACATTCCCCTGACAGTCCAGGATCACCACTAATGTCAAGCAATAGGGGCAACAAGAACCCATGGAAAACACAGTTTGGCCTTTGTATGTGCCTTGGATAAGGTAGGCATATTGAGCCAATGCACTGGATTCGGTTTCCTGAATGGAGGATTTTAGCCAAGGCAAATCCTCGACTGGATTCTCGACTCCACATGCAGAAGGACCTTCATTTTCATTACAGGAAAATAGAATCGCAGCACAAACAATAAGCAGAAAGGTTCTTCTCATACCCGCAAAGTAATTGGTTTATTGGAAGAACGGATGATATCATGCAGAAGCTACACCTGAATTAAAAAAGCCACCCCGAACTGATCAGAATGGCTTATTTTGGTTTAAAAACTTTTGAAGAAACTTAAGCAGAAGAATGAATTTTTTGAAATATCGAATGTAGAATATTGAACATCGAACTTCGAACCTTCCTGCCTCCATACTTCCAAGCCTTGTACTGAGCTTGTCGAAGCATCCCAGCTTCCGAACTCATTTACTTCATCGGTGAAAAAGGCAAAGCGGTATAAAACACCGCGTCAATCTTTTCCACGATTTTACCGTCAGCCTCAGAGGCATCCCTTGCCTTGATCCAATCCGGATCAGCCACAAATCGCTTGAAGGCCTCATTGTAGGCTTCCTTGGAGTCATGGCCTAAGATATAGACCAACTTAGGCTGGCTTCCGTCCTTTTCTACCGTCAACCAGTAAGGATAGTTTTTCAAACCCTGTCTGGCAAAAAGCTCACGGGTATGATCACGGAAGCGAGTTTGGATATTTTCGATTCTTCCCGGAAGGCAGTAATACGTCCGCATTTGAAGAATTCCGCTTGGCTTTGGTTTTTTGTGGTCGTTTAAGTTATTGGCCCAAACCATGAAGGTTTGATCCACCTTTTGGACCAAGGGACCATTGACCTCTGAAGCATTTTTGGCAGCCACCCAATCCGGATCATTGGCGAATTTGTTCCAAAGCACATCTCTGGAAGCTTCGTCAGGATAGCCAAGAATAAAGGTGAGTGTTTTGTCAGGATTCTCTTCCGAGATGAAGTAGGCGACATTTTCAATGCCGTTTTTCTTGAAAAGCTTCAGCGTATGGTTTTCGAATCGCTTGATCAAGTCCGGCATTTTTCCTTCGTGAGCGGTGTAGGTCCGCATTTCGAAGTACTTGGACTTGATGCCCTGCTGGGCAAAGGTGACTACCGCCAAGGTCATGGCGAGTAAAAGGGTGGTCAGTTGTTTCATATGGTTAATGGGTTTGATTTTATTGAAAATTGATTTGAATTACGAGTAAATAGTTGGAAATACAGTTGAAATATTACCTCCTTCGGAGGTTGAAATAGGTTGGATATACCTCTTTAAATCTATTTCAACCTTATTTCATCGAGCAAAGCAAAATGTATTTCTACTGTATTGATTTTTACTTCTTCCAGGCCTTATACAAAGCGGGACTTAAAACCAATGCGATAGAAAGTAGGCCAAAAGTCTCCCGGTTTTCCTCCATCTGTTGCGTTTTCATCGTCAGATCCTTTTGGGCCCATTCCTGAGAAATCCAATCCCCGACTCCTCCGGGAAAGAAATACACCGCCCCCAACAAACAAAGCAGGATGACCAGTGTGAGGGGAATTTTCGGGAAAATACCCCGGGTTCCCAAAAGGCAGAAAATCATGGCAACCCCATAGATACTTACCCAGACCTCCGGATCAGGATCATTGAACTGCCAATAAGCAAAGAGGGCAAAGAGGAAAAACCAAATGCCGAAGAAAATGCGATTGAATTTCATAGAATTTTGGGTTGATCAGGTTAAAACTAAGCAATTTCAAATTCAAACCATCCTTACTTGGATATTCGGTCGAGAATGATTTTTAGCAGGAAAAAGGAAGTAATTTTCCAAAAAATCCATTTCAATTCATGGCTCTTATCCGAACCGCAGAAACCGAATCCGACTTGCAGGGAATCCTGGATCTCCAATGGGAAAATCACCTCAGCCAAGTATCCGAAGAAGTCAAAAAGGCAGACGGATTCGTTACAGTCAGGCATACCCCCGACCAAATGAGAGCGCTTCAGACCATTGCTCCGCATGTCATTGCAGTGGAAGAAGATCGGGTGGTTGGATATATTTTGGCGATGACTAAGGCTAGCCGGGATCTGATTCCGGTTTTGGTGCCGATGTTTGATCAGTTTGATCGGATTCGCTATCAGGATAAAAATGTTTCTGACTACGAATTCATGGTGGTAGGTCAAGTCTGTGTCGGAAAAGATCAGCGGGGAAAAGGGCTTTTTGACCGGATGTATTCGGCCTATCAGCAGGAATTTTCAGATCGCTTTGCCTTTGCCATCACCGAGATTGCCCTCAGTAATACCCGTTCACTGGCGGCCCACAGACGAGTTGGTTTTGAAGTGATTCACGAGTTTGGGGATGAAACCCAGGATTGGGCCATCGTCGCTTGGGATTGGAAATAAATTTTCAAGCAGGTCAGAGAAGGATAGTTGATCGGGTAAGGGAAAATAAATTAGTCATACTTATAGGGTAATAAGTAAATGATTGGGTAAGTAAACGGGGGCTTTTTGGCTCCCGTTTTTATTTTTCTAAAAGTTTGAAAACCGGATTGGGAAGATGTGCCTGATCGATCAAGTCCTCTAATTCAGCCACTTTTTTGGGAAAGTCAGCCGCTAAGTTTTTCTGCTCACCCGGATCATCTGTCAAGTTAAAAAGCTCGGTGGTGGTTTTGGTGGAATCCTTTATCTGATATTTGACCAGCTTCCAACCGTCCTTGAGTACAGCCTGCCTGCCTCCCAATTCATGAAATTCCCAGTACAAATGATCATGTTTGGCTTGATCGGAATTTCCCAGCAAAGCCGGCAAAAATGAAATCCCATCAATTCCTTCGGGAGACTTTTTTCCCAAAATATCAGCAAATGTCGGCAACCAATCCCAAAAGGCAGAAACATGATCCGATTGGCTTCCTGGATTAACTTTTCCGGGCCATTTGACAATCAAAGGAACATGGATTCCCCCTTCATACAAGTCCCGTTTCAATCCCCGAAAAGGTCCATTGCTATCGAAAAACTCCGGATCCGCCCCTCCTTCAAAATGTGCTCCATTATCCGAGGTAAAGACAATCAGTGTATTTTCACTTAAGCCCAATTCCTCCAGCTTGGCTACCACCTCCCCCACATATCGATCAATACGCTCCACCATTGCAGCAAATGTCGCTCTGGGATACTCAGTGGACTGGTATCCGGGAATCAGCATATCCGGACCGTAATCACCGCCCTTTGGTGCGACATGAGGCTTTTCCTCCCCAAACATGCCCTGATATTTTTGAAAAACGGCATCATCGGGAGCCGCAAGTTCGGCATGAGGCATCACGATCGGCATGAAGAGAAAAAAGGGATTTTTGGCATTTTTTTCAATAAAATCCAGTGTCTTTTCCTGAATCAAATCCGGAGCGTAAGTGACCCTGTTTGTCCAGTCATTGCCAGGAAGGTCAACTTGGGTTTGATTTTGCCAGAGGTAGGCCGGATAGTAGCGATGCGCATAGCGCTGGCAGTTGTATCCATAAAACTGATCAAAGCCCTGATTGCTTGGATCGCCGGAAGTACCGACAAAACCCAAACCCCATTTGCCAAAGGCTCCTGTGGCATAGCCAGCCTGCTGGAAAATTTTACTCAGGGTCTGCAAGGTATCGGGCATCGGGTATTGACCTTCCGGTTGAACTTCAAAATTACCCCGAACCGGAGTGTGCCCTGTGTGCAGACCAGTGATCAAAGCCGAGCGGGACGGGGCACATACCGGAGCACCTGCATAGTGTTGGGTAAAAAACATCCCCTCAGCCACCAATCGGTCAATATTCGGAGTCTCGATGTACTGCTGCCCCAAAAATCCCAAATCTCCATAACCCAGATCATCGGCCAGGATAAAAACCACATTGGGTCTGTTGTCTCGATATTGATTATCTGATTTGGAGAAGGGTAAAGAGGCGTTGAATAAGATCAAAAGTCCACCCAAAAGGGCCAATGCCGAGATCAACAGAATTTTCATGACCTAAAATAAAAAATGGACAAGTCTAAAACAGAAACGGGAAGTATTTCTTGCGAAATCTTCCCGTTTAGCGAACCGAAAATCGTAACTCTCAATCCACTTCAAGCTACAGTTAGTAGGCTATTCCCAGTTGCCCAGGTCAAAATCGGTCGTTTGAAGCCGCTTATTAAGCTTGTCCCACTTTTCAGCTATCCGTTGACATTTCTGCGGTTTCCCTTCTCAGACTTCCATTTCTGAAAGCCCCTTCATGCTGGATACCCTGAATTTGTATTTGAGTCAAATTCTTGGGCCGATCTGTTTTTGCACTTCTGCGGTTGCCCGTCGCAAACTGATGCAGCTAAGCACCTGTTCCTTTGTGCCCGATTGGTTGACAAAAGTCCCGAAAGACTCCTGCTGCCGATTAATCCGGTAGATGCATTTCTGGAGTTGCCTCTTTCAACCGGAAGATCGCTCTTCCAATCCTTCATGCCCGGAAATCTGATTTCATCCGAAGAATTCATCAAATTCAGCTCAATCGTTAGGTGGCACTTCTGCGGTTGCCCGTCTCAGAAACTCCTCCGAAGAATTGTCCCCCTTTGTGCCCGATCTCAAACTTTCAAACTACGATCCGGAATCTTATTTCCGGCCTTTTATCTTTTACTTGATGATTCTAAGTTGCACCGGATCTGAGGCTTTTACAACTTTTAAACTAAAAACTTTCCCACAATTTTTCCCCGAGAAAATTCCGACAAAAGAACACTTTATCCACTAAAAAATCTGAGTTTTCCACATCTATTGATTTGTTTAATTAGTTTTTATTCAAATTTCAAAATTTTATTTCTTCGCTTTTATACTCTTGTGCTACAGATTATTTTAAACTCACTTTTTGCTTTAACCCAAACCCAAAAACGCCATGTCCGATCGAAGAAATTTCCTTAAATCATCCGCGCTAGTTGCAGGCGGATTGATCGTTTCACCCAGTCTTATTGCAGCCAAGCAAAAAATCTCCACCAGCGACCGAGTCCGGGTAGCACTCATCGGTGCGAATAACATGGGCTTTGGAATCCTTCGCCATCATCTTGCCCTACCTGAGGTAGACTGCATAGCCATCTGCGATGTGGATCAAAATGTATTGGACAAAAGAATCAAGGAAGTGGAAGAACTCACTGGTAAAAAACCTGAGCGATATACTGACTTCCGAAAATTGCTGGAGAGAAAAGATCTGGATGCAGTGATCATCGGTACGCCGGACCATTGGCATTGTCTGATCACCTTGGCTGCTTGTGAAGCTGGAAAAGACGTCTATGTGGAAAAACCCATGGCCAATACCATCGGGGAATGTGAACTCATGGTCAAAGCCGAATCCAGGTACCAGCGGATCATTCAAGTCGGGCAGCAGCAGCGGGCTGGACAGGCCTTCCTCGAATCCCGGGACTTGGTCAAAAGCGGCTATCTGGGCAAAATCCGAAAAGTCAACATTTGGTCCAATTTCAACTACGGTCTCGGCAACGAGTTTAAACCTGTGACGCCTGTTCCGGATGGGGTGGACTATGATTTTTGGCTGGGCCCGGCACCCAAGCGGGACTTCAACCCCAACCGCTTCCATGGAAGCTGGAGACATTTTTGGGATTATGGAGGAGGATTGATGTCAGATTGGGGTGTACACCTGTTGGATATGGCGATCTGGGTGGAGGAAAATCCGGCTGCACCTTCAACCGTCCTGACTTACGCCAAAAATGTAAACAAGGAAAACCGGGACCGGGATACTTTTGATACGATGAATGTGCTATTCCCCAAGAAAGATTTCCTGATCAATTATGATATGAACGGTGGTCTGCAAAGTGGTCCATACAACAAACCTTACGGAATTGCTTATGTCGGTGAATTGGGTACGCTGGTCGTCAACCGAAGTGGCTATGAAATCTATCCCGAATGGGATGGAACTACCAAAGCTCCAAAATGCGAGGTCAAAAAACTGGAAGGAACCACAGAGTCCCACAACCTCCATGTGGCCAATTTTGTGGAATGCATCAAAACCCGAAACCAACCCAATTGCCCTCCCGAGGCCGGAAGACTCGCTGCACTTCATGCTCATATTCCAAACATCGCAGCAAGGATAGGTGCTGAACAGCTGATTTGGGATGATCAAAAAAGGGAATTTGTAGGGAACGCTGCTGCCAATGCGATGATTTGGCCGGAGTATCGGGAGCCTTGGGATTTGCCCAAACTTTAAGACAAAACTTGATTGACCGAGTGCTGCTTCAGGAGAAGCAGCA
>CAYONF010000022.1:0-46928 GCA_964405255.1 uncultured Limnohabitans sp.
TTGATCTATTCAGGTGAGGGGAATTTTGACTCTTGGTTGGATGAAGGAATTCGGAAAGGCCTTGAAGAGCGAAAGCTTTTATATTTTTTCTTTAACTCTGAAAAGTCAGTTAAATCTAATTTCAAGGGAGAAGTAGACGCGAATCATTTCCTGGAAAAACTCAATCAAAAGCAGACGAATCAAGTAACATGGATTTTGGTGGGTTTGGATGGAGGGATTAAAAAATCCGGCAATTCAATGCCTGAGGTTTCTGAGATTTTTAGGTTAATCGATGCCATGCCCATGAGGAGATCTGAAATAAAGAAGTAAAACTCCTTCCAAATTTCAGGAAAAGAGAGGAGAGACCCTCGAAAAATACCCTAAATAGGGTATGTTTTAGCAGTTTTTCTTCTTTTACTTTTGGTTGAATTTGTTAATCTTACCTATGAAATTCTTTTATCTATCTTCAATACCCAATGATCATGGTCATTTTGAAATTCATGAAAAAGAATGTCCTCATATTCCCGACTCAATCAATCGGGATTACCTTGGGCCATTTAACAATGGCCAAGAAGCTATGAGGAAAGCTCTCCAATTGAAAGAAAAGGCTGCCTTATGCGAAAAATGCTGTCAGTCCACCTTTCAAGCTATTTTCTCATCGGCCAAATCAAATAAGTCTTAAAAATCAAGGTTTTGATTTTCAAACTCTTTTGTATTTAAGACTTTAAAATTCGGATTATTGCTGGTGTAAATCATTGAAAAATGTAATTTCGCTTCCCAATTCGGGGTGTGGCGCAGCCCGGTAGCGTACACGTCTGGGGGGCGTGTGGTCGCAGGTTCAAATCCTGTCACCCCGACATTATTTGGTACTTTCCGCTTAAAAGCTCTGTAAATTTCCGGTTTACAGAGCTTTTTGTTTTTAGGCTTTGGTACATAAAATGTGACTTCCTGGTGCGAATGGGAAGATAGAAGGCCATTTTTAGGGCGATTTCGATGTGTTAAATAGTTTTTCAAATCGCATTTGTAAGTTTAAATAGGTTGCCCAAAGGCAAGATAATAACTGGTTAATCAGTAAATTATCCCAATCTACTCAAGGCAGTATCTTTATGAACCGATTCCTACTTGGATTAACTTCTCTAATTCTGACGCTCCTTATAGCTGGCTGTAATTCGGGATCAAAAAGCACTAATTCGGATTCCACTAAGGGATTTATTCTTTCGGAATCTGACCTTCCGGATTACGAAAAGAATATTGACCATACAGGGTTGCTTACCGCTTTGGGAGATCGCCAAGATGAGTCTATCCGAACCGGGGAGCATATTTACAACAACATCTGCTTCAATTGCCACGGCAATCCCGAAACGCCCGGATCTATTCCGACAGCCTTCAAGTTTTGGGAGGATACTTTTAAGGTTGGCAAAGATCCTTATTCGATTTACCAAACGCTCACCCGCGGCTATGGATCCATGCCTCCTCAGGTCAATTTGACCCCGGTAGAGAAATATGACCTCATCAATTACCTGAGGGCAACTTTTATCCAGGAGAAAAACCCCGGTCAATACTTTGAAATTGATTCTACCTACTTGGCCAGTTTGCCTGTTGGTACGACTACAGGCCCAGAACCGAAGGAATTCAAGCCATGGGCCGAAATGGATTATGGGAATTTTCTGATCAATACCTATGAGGTGGTTGGACAGAATGCTCCCGAACGGGAGCGGTCTTCTGGACCGGCACCTCTCCGGGATGAAAACCTAAGCAAGGCCAATTTTGCTTACAAAGGAATTGCTGTGCGGGTAGATCCGGGAGAAGGCGGAGTAGCTGCAGGCAAGGCCTGGATGATGTTTGACCACGACCTGATGCGGGTGGCAGGAGCCTGGACTGGGGAGGGTTTTATCGACTGGGAGGCGATTTTATTCAATGGCAGGCACAATATATCCCCGAGAACGATAGGGGTTCTCCATTTTCAAAACCCTGTTGTGCCAGCTTGGGCCAATCCGGCTACGGGAACTTTTGATGATCCAAGATTTACAGCGCGGGACAAACGAAAGTTTGGAACCTTGCCTCGGGAATGGACACATTTCAAAGGGCTTTATCACTATGAAGACCGGGTGATCATTTCCTACACAGTTGGTACTGCCAAAGTCTTGGAAACTTTTGGTCTGGAATCCTTGGAGGAACAATCCCTTTTTACCAGAACGCTGAATGTTTCACCTTCTGACAAATCCTTGAAAATGAGGGTAGCACCTACCGGTACCTCAGTTGCGATTGTGGGTGAGGGAGCAGTTTTGAAAGACCAAGGTGGATTCATCGTAATGGAAGTGGCCCCTGCCAAGCCCCTTAAAATCAAATTGCTGATCGGAAAATCGGGAATAAAGGGACTTCCGCACTATGCAAAAACTTCCAAGGCTCCCGAAGATTTGAATACGATGATCAAAGGAGGTCCTGCGAGGTATCCTCAGAAATTGACAACAGAAATCTTACAGGGAAATCAGGAAGGACCTTTTCAGGTGGATATCATGAATCCGCCTTTTGACAGTCCATGGAAAAATCAGTTCCGATTGAGCGGAATCGACTTTTTCAAAGATCCTAACCGAGGGGTGATTTGCTCTACCGACGGGGATGTGTGGCTGGTGGAAGGCTTTACCAAAAATACCGGGAATCTCACCTGGCAGCGCATAGCCTCCGGTATGTTTCAGCCCTTGGGAATCAAGGTGGTCAATGAAGAAATTTTTGTCACCTGCCGCGATCAGCTGGTGAAGTTGCATGACTTTAATGGAGATCTGGAAACAGACTTCTACGAAAGTTTCAACAATGACCACCAGGTGACCGATCACTTCCATGAATTTGCCATGGGACTTCAGGTGGATAAGGAGGGGAATTTCTACTATGCAAAAAGTGGCAGACACGCCCGAGAGGCCTTGGTGCCTCAGCATGGCACCCTGATTAAAGTAAGTAAAGACGGGCAAAAGACTGAGATCATTGCCACCGGCTTCAGAGCTGCAAACGGGGTTTGCATCAATCCGGACGGCACCTTCATCGTCACGGATCAGGAGGGACATTGGAATCCGATGAACCGGATCAATTGGGTGAAAAAGGGTGGATTCTACGGCAACATGTTTGGATTCAATCCACCTGCTGATAGTACTGAGAATGGGATGGAGCTTCCCTTGGTTTGGGTGGATCGGGAACGGGATCAATCTCCCTCAGAACTTCTCTGGGTAAACAGTAAAAAGTGGGGGGCTTTGGACGGAAAACTCCTGAACTTGTCCTATGGATACGGGAAAGTCTTTGTAGTTCCTTTTGAAAAAATCGGAAACCAGGTTCAGGGAGGGATTTTTGAATTGCCAGTACCGAGGTTTTCCACTGGTGTGATGCGAGGCCGCTTTAATCCCGGAGATGGACAATTGTACCTCTGCGGGCTATCTGCATGGGGATCCACTCAGCCACAATTGGGAGGACTCTACCGGATCAGAAAAGTGGATCAGCCTATGGTAATACCTGTTGGCATTAAAGCAACGACCCAAGGAATCGAGCTAAACTTCACTGATGAATTGGAGGGGGCCAGTGTTGAGCAAGTTTCCAACTACACCGTAAAGACTTGGGATCTTCTGCGCTCCAGAAAGTATGGATCCAAGCACCTCAATGAAAAAACTCTGAAGGTCACTAAAGCTGAACTGGGGAAAGACAAAAAATCGATCAAACTCATGATACCTGAAATCCAGCCCACTTGGGGGATGGAAATCCAATACCAGCTCAAAGATGACAGGGGAAAAGATATATCGGGGTTAGTTCAGAACACGATTCATAAGTTAGGAGCAACCTAACAGCTCTTATTAAAATGCTTCTGGGTCAGTTTAGCTTCGATTTCCTTTGCGGTTTTGGTGATAGACAGCCCTCCCAAATTGGTGCATCTGAGCGTGTTGGGGATGCTTTTTCCCACCTCGTACATGGTCTCAATCACTTCATCAAGTGGAATCAAATGGTCATAATCTGCCAGGGCCATATTGGCACAGGAAAGGGCGTTGGAGGCGGCCATGACATTTCTGTTCAGACAAGGCGCTTCAACGCGGTTTCCTATCGGATCACAGATCATGCCCAATGAACTCTGTAAAGCCATGGAAGCCGCAGAAATACTTTGGTTTAAGTTGCCTCCGGCCAAATGAACAATCGCGGCGGCGGCCATGGTAGCGCCCGAACCGCATTCTGCTTGACATCCCCCCACTTCCGCAGCAAAGGTGGAATGGGCTGCAATAAAAACCCCGATCAAACCTGCTATCATCAGGGCTTGGACGGTTTCTTCATCGGATAGTCCCAAGGAATCCGCAACACCTAAAACAGCCCCGGGCATTGCCCCACACGAACCGGCGGTAGGTGCTGCGACGATTACTCCCATCGAACTCTTGACCTCCATGATGGCAGAGACATACATGATGATCCGGTTCAAAACGTCCCCGCTGATCAGTTTCCGGTCTTCCATCATGGACTTGAATTTCACCGATTGAGGTCCCAATATTCGGTCCTCAAATTGAGTCCCTTTCAGGCCGGTTTCTACGGCGTTTTTCAAAATAATCCGGATCTGCTCCATTTTTTCGAGTACTTCCACCGAAGTAATATTGCCCCGGATACTTTCGTATCGTACCGCCAATTCCCACAAGCTCAGATTCTTGTCCTGATTATAAGCCATCATCTCCTCACAGGTAATGAATGGCACAGTCTGATTTTTCCCGGTCAGAACAGGCAGCACAGGTCTGATTTGCTTGATTTGAGATACTCCGTCAATTGCCTTCAGTTCCTCAATTAAAGTTTCCTCCAAAAAAGCCTGTGATTTGACAGCTAGGAAACTTCCTTCTTCTCTGTGAATTTCTATTTCGTCTAGAATGTCAGATTGTTGGACGTAGTTATTTACTTTTTGGAGATCTGAAGCGTAAATCAGGGTAACGAAGCTGTCTCCGGCCAGAGATACTTTTTCCCCGTCAATTTCGATTACCTCGATCATGCCTCCCCCGGTGGAAATGGCGATCACCCGATGCGTTTCCCAGGGATTTCTGAGTGTAATTTGATAAGTATTCGGGTGGTCAGCCTGAATGTCCCGGATCTCGATTTTTACCTGAATACCCGCTGCTCCGATATGCATTTCTGAATTGACCAAGCGCTCGTCATATGCTTCCCATCCCAAAAATCCACCGAACAGTCCCATGTCTGAACCTTGCTCTTTGTGCGTAGTGGCCAAGGAACCGTTGGGGTCAAATTCGATCAGAATTTCAGAGATTCTGCCTCCCATCAAATCGTGGCAAATTCGCCCTATTCTAAGGGAAGCTGCACAATGTGAACTCGAGGGGCCTCTCATGACCGGGCCGATGACATCGTTAAAAATGCTTGGGAAACTCATGGTTTATTTTGTTTTTCACTTAAAAATAAAACTTATGAGCTTGGATTTTGGAAACTGGACAAATTCTTTTGCTCCTATCCGTCACATATAACCAAATAAAATTACTTTGATTTAAAATCGAGAGTAAGCTTTGGTGAGCAAATAGGCGTATTGACAAACTTCTTGAAACTCGTGCCTTTCGCTTCTTTTGCCTAGGCTGAAAATTGAACTGTAACTGTTAAAAAATTATAGAATGAGATACCTGGCAATTGTTTTTTTGTTTGCTTTTGTGGGTGAAGTAAGTGCTCAATCCGAGCTCACTTTGCCCGACATTTACAAAAACGGGGTTTACCGACAGAATCGCTTTGGCCCAATCCGCTGGATGAAGGATGGGCAGGGCTACTCCAGCATTGAAAAAAGTTCACAGCTTGACGGGGACGAAATTGTCCGATACGATGCCCTTTCGGGAAAGCGATCCGTCCTGATTTCTGCTGAGGAATTGGTTCCCGCTGGACTGAGTAAACCCTTGTCCATTGCGGATTATCAGTGGTCGGAGGACAACAATAAGTTGCTGATTTTTACCAATACCAGAAAGGTTTGGCGCTACCATACCCGTGGTGACTATTGGGTTTTGGACTTAAAAACCCGGAAACTGAGTCAGTTGGGCAAAGGGATACCCGCCACAACCTTGATGTTTGCCAAGTTTTCACCTGATGCGAGCCGGGTGGCCTACGTGAGTCAAAACAACATTTTTGTTGAATCCCTGGAATCGGGAAAAATCAATCAGATCACTACTGACGGGGGAGAATTTATCATCAACGGCACCTTTGACTGGGTTTACGAGGAGGAATTGGAATGTCGGGACGGATTCAGATGGAGCCCTGACGGCAAAAACATTGCTTACTGGCAATCTGACACCAGAGGCGTGGGCACTTTTTTCCTGATCGACAATATCGATTCCATCTATTCAAAACCTATCCCTTTACCTTATCCTAAAGTTGGACAAACGCTCTCCGATGTAAAAATCGGCGTGGTTTCCAGCGAGGGAGGACAGACGCGTTGGTTTGATTTCCCGGGAGATCCCAGAAACAATTACCTGGCAAGAATGGAATTTATCCCCAATTCTCAGGAGGTGATGGTCCAGCAGCTCAACCGGCGTCAAAATGTAAATACCGTTTGGACAGCGAATATCCAGACCATGAGTTTGACCAAAATTTTGGTTGAAGAGGATTCGGCCTTTTTGGATATCCATGATAACATTCGATGGCTAGAGGGGGAGAAGTTTTTCACCTGGACGAGTGAGCGGGACGGCTGGCTGCATTTGTTTAAAGTTTCCCGGGATGGAAAAACGGTCGCTTTGGTGACTGAAGGGGAATTTGACGTGGAGCGAATCAGTCACATCGATCCGGCCAGCGGGTACGTGTATTACATTGCCTCACC
Source organism: uncultured Limnohabitans sp. (assembly GCA_964405255.1). Lineage (GTDB taxonomy): Bacteria > Bacteroidota > Bacteroidia > Cytophagales > Cyclobacteriaceae > Algoriphagus. The sequence continues at coordinate 6,788 of CAYONF010000022.1, forward strand.
GGAAATCTTCACCCAACGCTACCTTTATCGCAGTTCGCTGACTCAAAAAGGAAAAGCTGAACGGATTACGCCACTTGACCTGTCCGGGCAAAATGCCTATCAGATTTCCACGGATTCAAAATTTGCTATCCATACTTTTCAGAACACCACCACACCTCCCGTCTATTCTCTGGTCAGCTTGCCAAATCATGAGAAAATAAGGGTTTTGGAAGAAAATAAGGAGTTGAAAGCCAAGTATGCTGGCTTGGGACTAAATCCCAAGGAATTTATCAAAGTGGATATCGGGGATGTGGTGTTGGATGCCTGGATGATCAAACCCAAGAACTTTGATCCGTCCAAAAAATACCCGCTCTTGGCCTATGTTTATGGCGAGCCTGCAAGCTCAACCGTGCAGGATAATTGGGCGGATGGAGACTTATGGCATCATTACATGGCCCGATTGGGCTATGTGGTCATCAGCATCGACAACCGGGGTACCAAGACTCCCCGGGGAAGGGACTGGCGAAAATCCATCTATGGCCAGATCGGAATTTTGGCTTCTTATGATCAAAAAGCAGCAGTGGAAAAAATTCTCAACACCTATGACTTCATCGATCCCACTCGGGTAGGTTCTTGGGGTTGGAGTGGAGGTGGTCAGATGACGCTCAACCTGATGTTCCGCTTTCCTGAACTCTACAAAGCCGGATTGGCATTGGCTTTCGTCTCTGATCAACGACTCTACGACGCCACCTATCAGGAGCGGTACATGGGATTGTTGGAAGATAATCAGAAAGGCTATCGAGACGGTTCTCCGATCACTTATGCCGAAAACCTGCAGGGCGAACTCATGATCATTCACGGCACGGCCGATGATAATGTGCACTACCAAAGTTTTGAGATGCTCGTGGACAAGTTGATCAAATACAACAAGCAATTCTCCATGATGTCCTATCCGATGCGTTCACACAGCATCAACGAACGAGAAAATACTTCCCTCCATCTCCGGGAGACCATGAAAACCTTCTGGCTGAGAAGTTTACCTGCCGGGGGCCGCTAAATCAAACCTATTATGAAGACCTTTTCGAAAGAAACTTATACAGAAAGAAGGAGGCTATTGAAGCAAAAAATGGGCTCCGGAGTACTCCTTTTCCTCGGAAATGAGGAAAGCAGTGTCAACTTCAAAGACAACTGGTACCCCTTCAGACAGGACAGCTCCTTCCTTTACTTCTTTGGCCTGAATATGCCGGGGCTCGCTGCGGTGATCGATATTGACCGGGATGTGGAGATCATTTTCGGGGACAATCTGACCGTGGAAGAAACGATTTGGCAGGGATCACACCCGCCGCTTTCGGATTTGGCGACTGCGGTCGGAGTCTCGAAAACCCAATCAAAAGGCGAGATCTTTGATTTCCTGAAGAGTTTGGATCTTCATCGCATCCATTTTCTGCCTCCTTATCGACCAGAAAATGCCCAAAAACTATCCGACTGGCTGAATAAACCCGTAGCGGAAATCCTTACCAAAGCTTCAGTCGATTTCATTAAAGCCGTTGTTTCCCTGAGGTCGATCAAGTCAGAAGAGTAAATTAAAGAATTAACCAAGGCGGTGAACATCAGTGTGCGGATGCATAAAAAACTGATGACCGAAGCCAAGCCCGGTATGAAAGAATTTGAGCTTCTGGGCTTGGTGACCGGCGAGGCACTTTCCTTGGGCGGAAGTTTGTCTTTTCCTCCCATCATCACGATTGACGGACAGATTCTGCACAATCACAACTATTCCAATACCCTGGAAAAGGGGAAGATGCTTTTGGGAGATTTTGGAGCCGAATCTGCCATGAATTATGCCGGAGATATTACCCGGACTATTCCCGTGGGATCAAGATTTACGGACAGTCAGCGGGAGATCTATCAGATTGTATTAAATGCCTATCAAACCGCTGTGGCCGCATTAAAACCCGGAATACGATTTAAGGAGGTTCACCTGCTGGCATGTAAAAAACTGGCGGAGGGGCTCAAAGACCTGGGACTGATGAAAGGAAATCTGGATGATGCGGTGAGCCAGGGCGCACATGCCTTGTTTTTCCAGTGTGGTTTGGGCCACATGATGGGAATGGATGTCCACGATATGGAAGATTTGGGAGAGGAATATGTGGGATATACCGAGGAGCTCAAAAAAAGTAAACAGTTCGGGTTGAAATCCCTTCGCTTAGGAAAGGAACTGGAGAAAGGCTTTGTGATTACGATCGAACCCGGCATCTATTTTATCCCGAAACTGATCGATCAGTGGCAGGATAAAAACCTGCACAGCGAATACATCGACTACGCAAAAGTGGCCCAGTATCGGGATTTCGGTGGGATTCGGGTGGAGGATGCGTATCGGATTACTGAGACGGGTTCCATGCTGTTGGGGGATCCTTTGCCCATAGAAATCAAGGATGTGGAAGGATTGAGGGCAGGAAGTGTAAGTCTTTGAATGTAATTTCTCTTTTATTTCAATAGGGTTTTCGCCTCCTGGGCAATCCATAAACTCTTGCTGAATCCACTATGCAAAGCAGACGATTGATACCCCTTTTGATTTTCGTTTTGGTTGGGATTACCCCATTTACCGGGTTCGCTCAAAATGTCGAAAAGAGGCCAAACATCATCTTCATGATGAGCGATGATCATGCCTATCAGGCGATCAGCGCCTATGGTCATGGGCTAAATGAAACTCCAAACATTGACCGACTGGCAAAAGAAGGCGCAATTTTCACCCGGGCTACGGTTACCAATTCGATTTGCGCTCCCAGTCGGGCGGTGGTACTGACGGGCAAGCACAGCTTTGTCAACGGGAAAGTGGATAATATCCAGCCTTTTGACTGGGATCAGGACAACTTTGCCAAACTGCTTCAAAAAGCGGGATACACCACTGCCATGATCGGTAAAATTCACCTCGACGGTTTGCCTCAGGGTTTTGATCATTCCATGGTTTTGCCGGGTCAGGGGGATTATTACAATCCGGATTTTATCGTCAACGGGGAGATGAAGCGCTTTGAAGGATATGTAACAGACATCACGACCGAACATGCGCTCAAGTGGTTGGAAGAGGGTCGGGACAAGAGCAAACCTTTTTTGCTGATTTACAACCAAAAGGCTCCCCACCGAAATTGGCAACCTGCCCCCAAATACCTGAAGCTTTACGACGACAAGACCTTTACCCCGCCAAGTAATTTTTTTGACGATTACTCCAATCGGGGTCGGGCAGCCAAAGAGCAGGAAATGCAGATCGACGGACACGCGGATTGGGGGATCGATTTCAAATTGAAAACAGACCCGGACGGTAAGCCAACCCTGATGCTGAGTTACCTCAAGCGCTTCAATGAACAGCAGTTAAAGGACTGGGATGCTGCGTACGAACCCAAAAATCAGGCTTTTTTGAAGGCTAAATTGCAGGGAAAAGAGCTGGCGTTGTGGAAGTACAATACCTACATCAAAGACTACCTGAGAACCATCAAATCCGTGGATGACGGGGTGGGGGAGCTGTTGGATTACCTGAAAGCCAATGGCCTCGCCGAAAACACCATCGTGATCTACACCTCCGACCAGGGCTTTTACCTCGGAGAACACGGCTGGTTTGACAAGCGCTTTATGTACGAGCAATCCTTCCGGACTCCGCTTTTGATGCGCTTTCCCAAAGAAATCAAACCCGGGACGGAGATCGATAAGCTGGTTCAAAACCTGGATTTCGCCCCGACTTTGCTTCACTATGCCGGAGTGGAAATCCCTGAAGCCATGCAGGGCGAATCCTTCAGAAATCTGGCTAATGGAAGTTCGGATCAGTGGAGAGATGCCGTGTACTACACTTACTATGAATATCCCGCCGTTCACATGGTGAAGCGGCATTACGGCGTCAGCACTGACCGCTATAAACTCATTCACTTCTACTACGACATCAATGAATGGGAACTTTATGACCTGGAAAAAGACCCCGAAGAGATGCGAAACGTCTACGAAGATCCAGCCTACTCAGAAGTGAGAAAAGAGATGCACGCCAAATTGAAGGAGGTTCGAGCTTCGTATGGGGATTCCGATGAAATGGATCAAAAGCACATCAGGCTTTTCATGGATTACCAAGAAAGCCGAAAATCCGGGAACTGAAATTTCCTGGGCAGGACCGATCACTTTTCGAAAAAAAGACCCTCCAAATCGAATTGGAAACTGTTTGCTTTATTTATCCGGACTTTTGGTCATTGTCAGGAGTGCATCATTTTGGATATTTTTTTTAAAATCCTGTAGCAGATTGGTTTCCTTTTATCGTCTTGAGAAAAAATCTGGCAATGGCTTCGGTGATGCGGTTTTTCCTTTTCTTGTTCCTTTGTAGCTGCTCGGTGGATTCTACCGATGTCGATCTGGGAATCACGTCCCCGTATCAGGTGCAGGGAGAAGGATACCTGTTCACTGCGGATCCGGTGAAATTTCAGAAGCTGGATTTCAACCGTAAGGATCCCTCCCTTTGTCAGATAGATTTTGAGGTGAGAAGGGTAAAACGGGATGGTAATGAACTTACGCTCGAAATCACACGTCCTAAGGGCTGTGAAGGAATTTACGAATTGGTCTGGGATGGGACATGGCAGGAATCTTCCCCAAAGCGGATGCAGATTTACCTGACTGCACAATTTTCATCCTGTGTTTCCTCTTCCGAAACAGAAGTGGATGTCATTCGGGTGGATATGAGTAAGGCGCTCCGTATTATCGAGTCGGTCGAATCCTACTCGGTGTATCTGCGAGAGCATTGCAATTTCAGAGATTATCATTGCGAAGGCCATTGTGATTTGAGTATTCCCGATTGAAAAATAAATACACAAGAATAGGTTGATTTGAACTGGTCAGACCAAGAATTGATCGACGGTTGCAAACGTCGGTCAAAAAAACATGAGGAATTTTTTTTTAAAAAGTACTATGGCTATGTCATGGGGATCAGTCTGTCCTATTCCAAAAGCAGGGATTTGGCCTTGGAGATCACCAATGATTCCTTTTTAAAGTGCTTTGATTCCTTTAAAAAAATGGAGCAGGCTCCCTCTCTTAAGCCTTGGCTTAGGAGAATTACGGTAAATACAGCAATCGATTATTTCCGGAAAGACAAGCGCTTCCAAAATCACCTGGAAGCAGACGGTGAAACCCCGGTTTTCGATGAGGTATATGCCCCGGATCAATTGGCATTTGAGGAAATCCTCAAGCTTCTGAATGCGTTGCCGGAAGATCAAAAATTGGTATTCAACCTCTACGAGGTGGAAGGGTATAGTCACAGGGAGATAGCTGAGCGGCTGGAAATCACCGAAAGCTCCTCCAGGGTTTATCTGACGCGGGCCAAATCCAAGTTGCGTCAGTTGATTCAACAACACATGAAAGAATATGCAGGAAGATAATATCGAAAAATGGTTGGCCTCCTCGCTGCGAAAGCAGCAGGAAGAAAACCCACTTCCTTACGAATTGGGGGCTTGGGAGGCCTTTGAAAAAAAGCGGAATTTAGCAGCCAGGAAAATCAATCCGCTATGGTTTGCAGGTGTGGCAGCGGCTGTTGCTTTGCTGCTGCTGGCTGGCGGGGTTTGGCTTACCATGGACATTCCATCCGGCGAGGAGATCCTTTCCGGACAGGTCACTCTTGAGCAAAATCCCGAATCAAATCCTTCAGAAGTGCAAAATTCTCCGGAAACCGATTCTCAGCAATCGGAGATGGCGATGGAGGGAAAAGAGCCTTCAGCAGAAAATCAGCTGGCATTTTCCACTCCAAAGCCAAATTCTAAACAATTCCTGACCAAGGATCGAGGAGCAAAAGTAGGATCACCTCTGGAAATCACCGGAAATCAGAACACAACCCAGCCAGTTTCCTCATCGGCCGAGTCAAAAATCAAGATTTCGGATCAGGGGCAACAATTTGCTATGGAAACCCGCACATCTGTGGAGGAGAAGCCAGTGATAGCACAGGCGGAATTGCCGAAGGAACCGATGATGTCTGATGAGGAAATTGCCGAGGTTCTTTCGGATGAAAAGTCCTTCTTCAACTTGATCATGGGGCTTTCCCCGGGATTTGGAACTTCTCAGGGAACAGAGCAAACCACCTCTGGGTCTAGCTTGGGACTTGGGGTGTTGGTGGATGTGGATTTGCCCGGAAAGCTGAGCTTGGGATCAGGACTGGCGGTGAACTATCTCAATCAGGCCAGCCAAAGTCAATCTTATGCCCAGGTGGCGGGACTTTCTTCCCCAGTTACTCAGACCAGTGAGATCAGCCAAGTCCAGGTAGACCTACCGCTTTATGTCAAATATCCCATCACTCGAAACCAATCCATTTCGGTTCAGGCCGGGTTTTCCAATCTGCTGACTTTCAATCAAAATGCCGAGCAACAATCTTCCTACACCCGGCAGGTGGCAGTTTTGGATGCTTCGGTGGCCGGTGCTAATTCCTTTACCTTGAAGTCAGAATCGGTCAATCAAACCCAAGACTTGTCTGTGCCAGGGCAAAAATTTTACCCCTTTGCTACTGCCAATTTTGGGGTTAATATCCGGCTCTATGAATCCAAAAAGACCAGCTATGAAGTCATGCCCTTTTACAATTATCCTTTGCAGGAATTTTCAGGATATGGAGAGAAGCTGGGCATGGTAGGAGCGTCCTTCAGAGTTAATTTCGGTGCGATCCAAAAGAAATAAATTGAAATACTAGACCAACTGAAAGCCACTTCGGGGATACTCGGAGTGGCTTTTTTGTGCTTATACAGTGAAGCCTTGAATCCGATGTAAATTAGGATGGCTTTGCGTATTCCTCCGCTTCGATTTCGCTGAATTAAATTAACTTCATGGTTTACCTTAATCGGATATGAATCGAGTTGTTCTTATCGTTTTGATTTGCCTCTCAGCAGTGCAATTCAAATCTGAACTGCAAGCCAAAACGGTTTTGCAACAGGAAGTCACCAATCCAGGGAATGAAAAGAAGGAAACCTCCGCACTTAAAGGATTTCCGGTTTTCGGTGCCGACGGTGACACACTTTTTTTGGTGTATTCCAGATTTGGTTCGCTGACTCCGGAGGATAGGGCCAACCGCATTACTCAACGGATTCAGACCCTCGCCGATAATGAGCTCTATGTGTCAGATTCTCTGAGAATTGAAGAAGTTGAGGAGAGTCTGGATATTATTTACGATGAGCAAATTATCATCACGATTTCACCCACCGATGCCAGGCAATATGGGGCTGAGTTGGGAGAGTTGGCCGAGCGCTGTCGAGCAACAATTGATGCGGATGTTTTGGCTTACCAAGAGCAATATCGATGGCAGGCTTGGGCCATGCGGATAGGACTGGCAATGGCTGCGCTCTTGACCGCAGTGGCTATTTTCTTCTTGGTGCAAAGGGGCTTTAGAAAGCTAGCGAATTGGATATCGAAGCAGGACAGGATGTTTCGAGATTTTTCTTACCGCAACTACACCTACCTGACAAAAGCACGGGAGCTGAGTTTGGTGCTCCAGCTGTTGGGCTTTTTCAAGTGGTTTTTGATTCTTCTCACCTTATACCTGTTGCTTCCGGTTCTGTTCAGTATTTTTCCGGAATCAAGAGACTGGTCAGATATTATAATTGGCTGGGTCCTTCAGCCGATTCGAAAAGTATTGAGATCTATCTGGGAGTATCTTCCCAATCTTTTCAGCATCCTTGTGATCATCTTTTTCATGCGGTACCTAATCCGTTTTATAAAGTTTGTTTTCAAGGAGATAGAATCCGAAAAGTTGGAAATCAACGGCTTTCATGCGGATTGGGCCATGCCGACGTACAATATTGTCAGGTTTTTGCTGTTTGCCTTTACGCTGGTTTTAATTTTTCCTTACCTCCCGGGATCAGATTCTCCGATATTCAAGGGCGTGACAGTTTTCGTAGGGGTGCTGTTTTCCCTTGGATCGTCTTCCGCAGTCACCAATATGGTCGCAGGCTTGGTGATCACGTACATGAGACCGTTCAAGCCTGGCGATAGGATTAAGATTGCGGAAGTCTCCGGCGATGTGATCGAGAAGACCTTGCTTGTAACCCGGATCAAAACCATCAAAAACGAAATCATTACAATTCCAAACTCCTCCGTGCTTACTGGCAATACGGTGAACTATTCCCAACAAGCGGAACAACAGGGACTAATCCTCCACACCACCATCACCTTGGGATATGATCTTCCCTGGCGAAAAGTTCACCAAACCCTGATCGATGCGGCACTTGTCACTGATTTTGTTGAAAAAGAACCCAAGCCTTTTGTACTTCAGACGAGTCTGGATGATTTTTATGTTTCCTATCAGCTCAATGCCTATACCAAGCAGGCAAGCAAACAGGCTTTGGTCTATTCAGAACTTCACAAAAATATCCAGGACTTTTGTCGGGATAGAGATATAGAGATCATGTCGCCGCACTATCGAGCCAACCGGGATGGCTCAGACATCACCATTCCTAAATCTGAGTCTGGGGATTAATTGGGTGAGCAAGTCGATCAGTCGCACGATAGACTGAAAAATTCCCGAAGCCTACCCAGGCTCCGGGAAAAACAAAAAATTGAGGCGTTTTATTGATAGTTGATGTAATTGGTGATCAGTTGCAGATCGAGCTTCTGCTCTCCGCTGGCTTCACTTTTCAATCCTCTCAGGATTAGGGTATAAACCCGGTTTCCTTTGAGTTCCAAAGTTCCGCTTTGGATCAGGGTTTCGTTGCCGGTTGCCGATTTGACGGTCAGGGTAACGATACCTTTGTCCAACTCCTCAAATGCTGAGACCGATTTGAAGTTGGATTGGCTGACCAGTGGATTGGTGGTGCCGCTAACCTGCAGGTCTACAGACCCGGCATCGGGAGACAGATGGACAAAGCGGAGTTGGGTTTTTTCGGCAGTCGGTTCTTCCCAGACATCTTTGACCAAAAAGGCATCGATTTCGGAAGTTTCATCTGCTACAAAAACGGAATAGACAGAATCTGCTTTCAGAACAAAATTCTTCTCCAAGAGCGAAGTGGCGGAGTTGAATCCTGAGAATCGAAAATCCCTCGACCCTGGATAAAAAGCACTGTATGCGATTACTTCGGTGTAATTCAGCGGGTTTTGATTTACCCGATTTTGGTTGGCAAAGATGTCCATTGCCGGAGCATCAGGCGAACCCTGATAGATGGAGACATAGGCAGCAGGCGGTAATTCCGGAGACTCCAGGTTGTCCAGACATCCGGTCAGAAGGATGGATCCGCTCAGGAATCCGGTTGCCATCATAATTCCTCTTTGGAAACTTGTTTTGCTTTTTGAGAATAAGCTCATACGTGTTGGATTAAGTATTCAAATTCTCATCCAAAACGCATCACAGCCCGAAATCGCTTCATCCCGTTTGCTTGATCCTGCAGACTTTTATGCAATTGCTTGGTCCTTAGCTGGGTTTTTTTAGTTTCTAAATACAAAAGCCCATGTCTGGACTGAGCCAGTAGACATGGGCTTCACCTGAGAGCGCGCGCTTTTTTACTTGAATATTCCTAATTTGATGCCTGCCTGCGCGGTAAACCCTGAAAGGTCAGATGGACCTAAGTTTCGGTAGCTAAAGTCGCCTACGATCCGATAACCCCCACCGATATGAAATCGGAGATTCTTGAGTAAGTTGAGTTCGAGCAGGACTGCGGGTTCTACCATCAGAAAGTTTGCTTCACCAAATTGACTCATCGAATCGCGCTCCTGATCCAATTCCAATTCGGCCCCACCGATCAATACCGGAAAAGTTAAGTGTGCTTTTTTACCTGCCTTGAGCGTATACTCCAAAAATCCTCCTACCCATTTGAAGTCCATGTAGGTGCTGGTGGTTGTTTCGGAATCTGGCACAAAATCATTGACTGAGAAAGAATAGAAGCCTCCCAGACTAAATTTGTCATCAAAGACAACTCCTGCCCGATTGGTCCAGATGCCTACGGAGGCTCCATCCCAGTTTGAGGCACTGAGTGTGGAAGCTACCATAATTCCGGTTTGAGTTAGGTTGACTTCCTTGAGAATAGTCTCCTTGGTCTCTGTACCTTGAGCCAAAGATCCAGTTGCAAAAGATGAAAGAAGAGAAATGGATAGGAGCAGATTTTTCATGATTAGTTGAATTAGTTCTTTCTTAGATGGAGTTTAGTGATATAGTTTTCCCCTTGGTCTTCTAATTTGAAGAGGGTCTCCGTTTGCTCGATCAAGTACCAATCCTCATTTAACTCTCCCAATTCGCCTATATCGGGAAGAGAAGAAATCCAGATCTCGTCTTTTCCATCATCTCTGACACTTCTCCAAGTACCTGTGGCTTTCAAGTCTTCGTCGAAAAAGACATGGACAGTGCCAGAGGTTGTAAATTCGAGTTGCCAGTTTTCAAACTCGTCTGATTCATCGACGCCTTCATCTTCAAAATATACGATCTGCCATACAGTACCCTGAAGGGGTTCAGTCAGCTGGGTTGGTTGGGAAGTATCAGTGTCCACGCAGGCAAGGATGAGTGGAAGGATAATCAGCAGAGGAAGTGATCGAATCATATGCTTTGAGATTTTAGCCACTTCCACGGAAAAAGGTTTTCAAGGTTTTAAGGAGATAATTGGAATTTTATTAAAAATTTTTATGCTTTACCAAAATAAAATACCGGATTTGAAGATTGTTTGCCAAAATGGGATTTGATAAAAACCTCAAAAAAATATTTCGATTATTCATCAGAAATTCCCAACCTTATTTCGTTTTACCCGATTAGAGTTGAAACTTAAAGCCCAGAATAGCTGATCTATGAACCTGCCTCTCCAAGAGATCAAAACCCAACTGCTTCACCTATTGGAGCAAATGGACCTCACTCCTCAGTTGTTTTCAGAAAAAATCCAATCGGTCCATCCAGAAAACCGTGAATCAGCGACCAACTTTCTGAATTACCTGATACTGAGAAAGACCGACATTCAGGGACTTCAGTATCAATTGCACAACCATGGACTTTCTTCTCTGGCCAGTTGTGAAAGCCACACCCGCCGGCAAATTCAAGTGACTTTGGAACATCTGGGAATGAAATTTGACCCTTTGGATAGCTGCACCATTGAATTTGGCACCAAAAAGATCGAAGAAAACAGTCGGAGACTCTTCGGACCAAAAGCCCAAGATTGGTCCTCATCCGTGATGGTGACTTTTGATGCCTCATTTCTGGGAGAAAAAGACTTGATCCCAAAACTCCTCAAAAAAGGGATGGGAACTGCACGGATCAACTGCGCACATGATGACGAGACGGTCTGGCAGGAAATGGTCGACCAAATCCGCCTGGCCAGCAAAGAAACCGGAATCCCCTGCAAAATTCATGTGGACCTCGCAGGTCCTAAAATCCGGACCAAGCTTCTCGCAAAAGGCAAGAAAAAGGGAAGGGTAGAAATCGAGGTTGGGCAAAAGATCTGGCTCAGTGATTCAGCCAAAGGATTTAAAGATGACGACATCATCATCAGTCCAAATGAACCAGGGGTATTGGATGCACTTAAGGTAGGAGACCGTGTATTTATCGATGATGGCTTGATTTTGGGTGAAGTGGAAAAGGTCCAGCCGGAAAGTGCTTGTCTGAAGATTCTGCGCATTTCCTCCAAAAAGCCGCTGATTAAATCTGATAAAGGGATCAATTTCCCTGACTGCTCCCTGCAGATTCCTTCCCTGACTGAATACGACCGGGAATGTCTTCCTTTTGTCTGTGCAAATGCCGACACTGTTGGTTTTTCCTTTGTACGAACAGCTCAAGATATTGCGGATCTCCGTGCTGCTCTTCTGGAGTATGCTGAAGATATCCCATTTATTATTCTAAAAATTGAAACACATGAGGCGGTAAAAAATCTGCCTGAATTGATCTTGGAGGCAAAAAAGGACGAGGTTTTTGGAGTGATGATCGCTCGTGGTGATCTCGCGGTGGAGATCGGGTTTGAGCGCTTGGTGGAGGTGCAGGATGAAATACTTTGGCTTTGCGAGGCTGCGCATGTTCCGGTGATTTGGGCCACCCAGGTCTTGGAAAATCTCCATAAATCCGGAGTAGCCACCCGTGCCGAGGTGACGGATGCCGGGCATGCAGCCCGTGCCGAATGCATTATGATCAACAAGGGAGAGCATACCCTTGAGGTGTTGAAAACCCTCCGGGAAATTTCCCGGCGGAGCTCCGCTCTCCGAATCAAAAACAGGCTTCTATTCCGTCCGCTGAAAATAGCAGGGGATTTTTTGAATCAGGAATAACGTTGAAATCGGGAGAGTTAAGACTTCTACCCTTTAGTTGGACTGGTATTTTTTGAGCTCTTTTTTATCCATTTCCCGGATGATCAGTTCGGTGGGATGCACCGAGTTGAGTTCAGCAGTCTCGGAGTCACTCTTGATGTCCTGCTTTTCAGCAAACATCGGCACTGGGAAATTTATCCAGGTAACTCCCTTTTCGGTCATTTCCCAGCGGCTTTGGATCATTTTGACGTGATGCTGGGGAGAATCGGTCACGGGAGAGGACTCTGCGAGAATTTGACCTGGAAATACCGTCTCACCTAGCGACACCTTGGCCGAATTGGCCTGTAGTCCTGTCAGCCGGGTAAAGGTGCCATCGGCATGGTACAATTCAATGGAGTTTTCAGCGTTGAGATCGGCCGGACCGGCAGCGGGTTTTTGGTTAAGCTTGACTTCGGTGACGATACCTTTTCGGGGAGCACATATGACTGCGGGTTTATCAAAAAAGAAGCCTACGCCAACATATTCATTGAGTTGAGCTGTCTTGCTGGCTTGGGCGGTCAATGGTCTCATAATTACAGGGGTGCCTTGCTCTACTGGGATCAAATACGTAGTCCGGTCGGATGCATCTGCCAGGATTTCTCCTTTGTAAAGCTGGGTTTTGTAGTTGAATCCTATGGGTTCATTGACATAGATTGACTTCAATTTTAGCAGTGTGCTTTTTCCCGGGGTAGCGACTTTAAAGAGAATGTTTCCTTCTGGAGACTCGAGGTTTTGGAGTTTTGAAAACTCAATCCGAATCGTGTAGGGGATCACCCCTTCGTTCATGCCAAAAAGCGTCAGGTTTCGGTCTTGATCCTGTTCAGCCAGGATTTCTACTTGGGCATGAAGAGAATTCCCACCAAGCAAGAGGAAAAGAAAAAGGAAAAATCCACAAAACAATATTTTATTTGAAAGATCAATAACGAATTTCATGGGTTAAATAAGATTGAGGCAAACTAGTAATTAGTTTGAAAAATACCCTCAGGTTTTCGCTTAAATTTTGGTTCCCTTTAAATTTTGGATTATTCATCCGAACATCCCTGTTTTTTGAAGGAAGTGTTCCCGGGAAAAGGTAGGCACCGGTTTAAATGAATGCATTTTTCAGGGAGACAGGACCATAAAGCCTGTTTTTAGGACTGACAAAACCTGGTTTCTGGGTATTTATCTCAAAAAAAAGCCGAGTAATCAAGGCAACTATAACCAGTCACCCAATCGGTCTACCAGATCATGGACTTGTACTTCCTCCATGGGTTTTTCCCAAAAGTCAATCACCCGGCAATACTCCTTTGACTTTTCCTTCTCGGCCTTGCTCAGGGAGGAAGTGACCATGACGACTTTCACGTCTACATGCTTGATTTCTTTTTCCAAGTGATCCAAAAATTGCCAACCGTTCATTTTCGGCATGTTGATATCCAGAAAAATCAATGCGCGGTTACCAGGGTAATCCTGAGATTTCAAGTATTCCAGCCCTGATTCGGCATTCGAAAATGACAACGGAGAAGCAATGAGCCGACTTTCGGTCAAGATGATGTCATGAAGAAAAAGTACTCCAATATCGTCATCGATTATCAAGATATGGGGCTTTTCAATCTTCATTCTTTTTTAATTTTTCAGAAATGGAATGGGTTTCTTTCACGATTTGATCCAATTGCCTGAGCGTTTCGAGAAGTTCGGATTCCAGTTGTTCTTTGCTTTTTCCCACCTTGGAGTAAGTCGAGTATTTAATCAAAAGCTGATTGATTCCGATAGCCTTGGTCAGAGGTGCTCTTACCAAATGGGATTGATTCCAGGTAATTTCCTTAAGCAGAGCATTTTGATCCTCAATTTCGCCAACCGCAGCTGTCAATTTCTCATTGGCCTGACTGAGTTCTAGGGTCCTTAGGGCTACTTTGGCTTCCAATTCATTTTTTAACCGATTGTTGAAATAGCTTTGAAAGGAAAAATAGACCAAGAGAATGAATGTCGCGGCGATAATAAGCCAAAATAGGGGAGTTTCAAAAAATGAGGATTCGACAATGATGGGTATGGTCTTTCGGGATTCCTCCTTTCCATATCTGAGAATGATCAATTCCAGATTGTATTTTCCAGGTGCAAGACCGTTGAAATTTATCGAATGTTGATCCTTGATCGGGGTCCAAGGTCCTGATTTTTTGTCTATTCTGTAGAACAGGGAATACTTGGAGGGATTGTCAAAATCAATCAGGCTGAATGAAATCTGAAACATTCTGATTCCCTTAGGGATTCTGATTTCATCTGTAATCTGAGCCACCTGGTTGCCATATTGAAGTTCATCCCAGACAAAATTGAGTGGAGTTTTTTCTGATTTGGAAATAGCCAAAGGATCAATGATCCCCACTCCCGAAACGGTGGGAACCCATATTTTGCCTTCCAAATCCTGAATGGCAGCAGGAAAAATCAACCCGTTGGTCTCAGAATTTGGTAAGCCTAGCTTTTTGTTGTACAGAGTGGAAGCGAGAAAAAGATCCGTGTTGGGCGAAGCTTTGAAATAGGCCAATTCAGCGTTTGAAAAGTATTGAACCCCAGCATTATGGCTCATCCATAGCCCATCTACAGGATCTGCTGTGATGCTGTAAATACTTTGGGATTTGAGACCATTTCTTTTTTTCAGCGAATGGTATTTTCCATTGGAAAACAAAACAACTCCGCCGTGGGTGGCAAACCAAAGGTCTCCGTTTTGGTCTTCTTGAATATCGTAGATGATCTCCTCTCCTTTGCTAAGTGGCAGGGTTAGAGTTTGGATCACTTTCCCATTATCGATTCGAAATACTTCTCCGGTCATGGAACCGATCAACAGCTGTTGGTTTTTTAATTCGGTCAGAGAAATAAAACTGGTACTCAGGTTCGTCTCCGGTAATTCAACCGAGTGGAAAACCCCATGTTCATCCAGGTAATGCATCCCCCCATATCTCGTCAGGATCCAAAGCCATCCTTTAGAATCTTCAAAAATTACCTGTACATAATTGCTTTTAAGACCATCCTCTACGGAGAGGGTATCGATGACTTTGGCTGATTTGGAATCAATCACAGAAATCCCCCGAGAAGAGCCTGCATAAATTTTCCCCTTAAATTCCCCAATTGTATTGATTCCGTTTTGGACCAGACCATCTTTAGTATCCAGTGATAGGATGGATTGGTTCTTTATGCGGTGGAGACCATCTGTCCGTGTTCCTATCCAGATGCTGCTGTCAGGTGATTGGTAGATGGCTTTGATGGTTTTTTCTCGCAAGGCATCAAAATCCAGCTGTCTGACTTTTGGTTCTTTGATAATGGCAAGCCCCTTACCCAGAGTGCCCAGGTAGATTGCCTCTTCTTCTTTGATGATCTTCCGTATTGTATAGTTTTTTAGTTCGGGATAAGAAAATCTGGAAATTCGTCCTTCTTCCAGGACCAAAAATCCATCGTCGATGGTTCCTGCCAAAATTTTGTTTTGTTCATCGGCAATCAGGCTTCCCTGATCGATGTCCTTGTGCTCTTGATAGGACAGGACCATTTCCAATTGACCAAGTTCTTTAAGGTGGAAAATCCCCAGATTTTGGACGGAAAAATGAATGGAATTTGAGGTTCCGAAAATTTTGGGCACCACCCAACTTTCATTGGTGATCAACTTGAAAGTTTTGGATTTCAGATCCAGTTCATAGAGGCCTTTGGTAGTTCCGACTAATAACTTTTCATTTTGAACAGGGAAGATGGTCAGGATTTCAATTGGTAAGGGAGGATTCCACCAGGTTAAAGTGCTAAATTCCTCGTTTTTCCAGGTGATGATTTTGCCATCTAGAGTTCCAATGATCAGTTCTTGATTTTCAGTTTCAGCAATGGATTTTATCCAGGTTTTTTGCAGGACTTGATCACAGTCTATCCTCCGGACGATGGTTTTATCCAAAAGAACGATGCTTCGGTTAGCTGCTGCCCAAATACCTGATTTAGATTTGAAAAAATAGTAGTAGGTCTGCTCCTTCATCAAAGGATTGGTCTCTTGGTCAAACAGCTTTGGATTGCTACCATCCATCCGTACCAATCCCTCTTCAGTGGCCATCCACAGATATCCATGGTTGTCTTTTTCCAAAGCAAGAACGGCATTTTGTGGAAGCCCCTGCGAATTGTCCCAAATTTCAATGTTGTACGCTTTGGAAAAAGAATCGAAGACTTGTTTTTGGGCAAAGAGACCTTGACTCCCGAAAATTTGGATAACGAAAATGACAAAAAGTGAAAATTTTAGAAAATTCGTTTTTTTCAAAATCACAAAATTAAATGAGGGGGAGTTTTGATTGTAGCCAAATCGCCGCACATTTTGGGTATTAAGAATTGAATTAAAATAAATAATCAATCCGAAAGGATACACTTGTAATATAAATAAATAACCAAGATGTGGAAATACAATACCTTCTGAAGGTCAATATTCCACACCCTTGGTCATTTGGTGATCGTTTGGTTTCTGGCAAAGATTCAAGCAATAAGGATATTCACGTTCGTAATTAGTTATTGCGTATCCATGTCTTGGAAAAATTAGTTTTTTTGGACCATAAACTTGATAAAAGGTCAATTAAAGGATCAGAAATGTCAATAATCTGATCTTCTGAATAACGACTGGATGCTTTAGCATTCTAAGGATGTGTGAATGTTAAAATTCTTTACAGGTGGAATCTTGACGAAAAAAAACCTTTGGGATTTTAAAAATCCCAAAGGTTAAATTTTCCAACTATCCTCAAAGGGATTGCTCCGCCTCGCTTTTACAGCGGCGTTTCGGAGAGTGGGTACCTACCTCGTCGGAAGTCAGGAATCTACTGAGACGTCGCACTTCTTACTTCAGAAGGTGAGTTCTCGTGCTGGACTACTCGTAGTATGTCGAAACCCCGGTAGTCGAGCTCGTCGAGACTACATCTTCAAATTCTGCATTTCCAGTTGAGGCGCAAAGGGCTGCTCGTAGTAGCGCTTGCCGGTGGCTTTGTAAAGCGAATTGGCCAAGGCCGCAAATACCGGAGGGAAGAAAGGTTCACCCAGTCCCGTAGGATCTTCTTTGCTGTCCACAAAGTGCACTTCGATGGATTTGGGAGTTTCTTTGTGACGGATCATTCGGTACTTATCGAAGTTGGTCTTGTTGGGTACCCCATTTTCGAAAGCCAATTCACCGAAAAACGCATTTCCGATTCCGTCCACAATCGCTCCTTCGCCCATATTGATGGCTGCATCAGGATTGACCACAATTCCGCAATCCACGGCAGCATATACTTTCTCCACGACGGGTTTGGAATCCACAATTTTTGTATCGACTATCTCGGCCACATAGGAATTGTGACAGAAATAGGCTGAAACCCCGCGATGAACTCCGGGTGCCGGGGTATTCCAATTGGATTTGTCACGGACTAATTCCAAGACACCGGCATAACGTTTGGCATCGTAGTCATTTCGCTCGCCTACAGGATTGGTTTCAGCTCTTTTCAAGAGTTCCAGTCTGAATTCGATCGGATCTTTACCCATCACTTCTGCCAATTCGTCCAAGAAACTCTGCTCAGCAGCAGCGATAAAGTTGGATCGGGGCGCGCGAAAGGCTCCGATGGTGATGTTTGAAGGGATTTCCCAACTCTCTGCCACGTAATTGTCCAAAGCTCCGGCTGGAAATCGGTTGGCGTACAGTGGGGTCTCCGGGATGCCGCCGGCCTTTACATGAAGGGCAAGCAGATTGTTGTTTTCATCTAAGGCCGCCCGATAAGTCGCAGAGTACGCAGGTCGGTACACGCCGGCAGACATGTCGTCTTCACGGGTGTAGACCATCTTCACCGGAGCTTGGATTTTTTGTGAAATCAGGGCTGCCTCCGTCATGTGGTGACTGTAGGCTCTTCTGCCAAATCCTCCTCCCATACGGGCCAGATTGATCTGAATGTTTTCTTTTGGAATACCCAACGCCTGCACCAAAGTACCCATGATGGATTCCGGTGCTTGAGTAGGTCCGTAGACTACGGCTTTATCCCCCTTGACATCTGCAAAGCAGTTCATCGGCTCCATGGTGTTATGTGCCAAAAACGGTGCAGAATAGGTCTTCTCGATCACCTTCGCTGCCTTTTTGAAAGCACCCTCCGGGTCCCCGTCTTTTCGGACAATAGTTCCGGGTTTGGTGAGGTATTCCTTCATTCGGTCCTTGTGGGCGGAGGTATTTTCCAAGCCGGAGGGAACGGTAACTTTTGTGTTTGGGCGACCGCCAAAGCCACCTACTTCAAAACTGGATTCAGGAGCGTTTTCCCACTCCACTGCCAGTGATTTTTTGGCCTGCATCACTTCCCAAGTGGAATTGCCCACAATGGCAACAATCTCAGGGAAAGTGGTGGTGTCGAAAAAGTTTCTTCCATAATCCTCCTTGAAAAGACTAATGGAAAAGACGTCCTGAATTCCGGGCAATCCACTGACTGAGCTTTTGTCAAAAGACTTCAGCTTCATTCCGAATGCAGGTGGATGGACGATGGCTGCGTATTTCATCCCTTCGACCTTGTGATCCAGGGCGAAAAGCGGCTTACCGGTCACGATTTTTTGGGCATCTACATTCTTTTTGGAATTGCCGACAATTTTGAAGTCTTTGATCTCCTTCAAGGGCACTTCAGCCGGTACTTCCATAGTGGCGGCGAGGGAAGCCATTTCACCGTAATGTGCTTTTTTGCCACTTCCCTTATGTTCCAAAACACCCGCAGAGGTGGTGATTTCTGAAGCTGAAACCTTCCAGGTTTGCGCTGCTGCAGCCACGAGCATGGCTCTGGCAGTTGCACCGGCTGTTCGCAGTGGTGTCCAACCCTGTCTGATGCCCTGACTTCCTCCGGTAAACTGTCGGTCATAGCGCTCAGGATAGAAGTCAGCCTGCTCTACCAACACGTTTTTCCAATCCGTGTCCAGTTCTTCTGCCAAAATCATCGGCATGGAGGTTTTGACATTGGAGCCAAATTCAGGGTTGGGAGAGTAAAGGGTCACCGCTCCGTTTTCCCCGATTTTGATATAGCTGTTCAGTTCAAACCATTCTTTTGGTAATCCCAAAGCTTCCTCGGCGGTTGGCTTACATCCGGCCAGCCAGCTAAAGCTCAGCATCATGCCTCCTCCAGCCAAAGCTGACACTTTTAAAAATGATCTTCGATCAAGTTTGGTGTTTACAGTTGTCATGTTTTTCTGAGTTTAGAGTTTCTGTGAGGCTGTTTTGATAGCAGCTTTGATACGGGTATAGGTTCCGCATCGGCAAATATTTCCATTCATGGCGTTGTCGATATCTGTATCCGATGGATTCGGATTAGACGCCAAAAGTGCTGCTGCAGACATGATCTGTCCTGCTTGGCAATAGCCGCATTGCGGTACATCGTGTTCCAACCATGCTTGCTGTACCGGATGATCTCCGGTTTCAGAAAGGCCTTCGATGGTGGTAATCGATGCTCCTTCAGCTGCAGAAACCGGCAGTTGGCAGGATCTAACGGCGTTACCGTCTAGGTGTATGGTACAAGCACCACACTGAGCGATTCCGCAGCCAAACTTGGTGCCTACCAAATCTAAATGGTCGCGCAAAACCCAAAGCATCGGAGTGTTGGGATCTACGTCAACCTGCTTGGAAGTTCCGTTGATGTTGAGATTGAAAATGGCCATAGGTTGTGAATTTAGATGTTGAAATTAGGGATTTCAGAAGGGTAGGCCTTACGGAAATCAAACAGATGTATTTATAAATCAAACGGATCTAGGATTTAATGCCACAGATTCACAGATGGATTTTCTTCGCTCTTCGCCATGGTCTGTATCCTCACAGACCATACCATTTTTCGCCCAAGTGAGTGTCCTCACTCACTTGAATTAATTTATCAATTTCCAGTTAGTTGGGATCTGCCTGTCCAAGAGTTCTAGTCTTATTTTTCCAACTTATGCGTATCTCGCACACTGCTGAAGGTCAGGGCCAGCATTTTCCAAGAAGCTCCTTCCTTTTGGTAAACTTCCGTCACCGTAAACTCAGTCACCACATCGCTGCCTCGGACATTGGCGGTCAGGGTAATTCGGTTCCACACGATGGCTGTATTTCCCACGATCTCGATCGCAGTATCCTTCACATCTGCTTTTTTGTACCAGATACTTCCCGTTTCTATGATTTCGAGTTCGCGGGCGGTAGTCCAGGTCCCACTCATGTGGACGAATTTGGCCTGGGGATGAAACAGTGAAGTGAGTTTGGCGATGTCTTTATCAGCCATCCACTGCCACTTATCCATAGAGAGTTGTTTGATTTCCTGCTCTTGAACTGACTGGGCTAGGGAAACTACTGTGCTAAGTAGAAAAAAGGTAAGAAAGAAGAAGTGCTTTTTCATCAACTTTTAGTTTTTGTGAGGATACAAAATTCAATCCTTAAAAGCTTTAAAAATTACCATTTTCAAACAAAAGCTTATCAAAATCAAATCTAGGGATTTAATAAAGTTAGGAACATGATTGGGAAATTAGCCCTTGGCTAGAAGTATAAATTGTTTGAAAAGCATAAGTTTTCATTTGAAAACTGTCAAAAAAGCGAGTGGAAATTGTTCAACTTTGCATCGGAATAATTCCTAATCAAACCTATGAACCCTATTCATTCCCATTCGTCTTTAGCCAAGCCAGAAAAGAAGCGCCGTTTGCTTTTTATGGTTCTTTTGTTTTTTGTAAGCACCTCCCTATATGCCCAAGAAACCGGGATACGCCACCTTGGCGGTACGATCACTGCTACCAATAACGGTGTTTCTATTATTCCTTCCTTCACCTTAGGTCGGCCTGCGGTCTTATTTGACTTGACCATGGGTGGAGAGCGCCTCTCTTTTGATCCCATGTTGCGCTTTGGAATGGATGGAAAGCCTTGGTCTTTTGTGCTTTGGGGTAGATATAAGTTGATCAAAAATGATCGGTTTACCTTTACCGTTGGTGCGCATCCGGCTTTCATTTTTCAGCAAACAGAAATGATCGTCAATGGAAACAAGGAAACCATGATGGTCACCAATCGCTACCTGGCAGGTGAACTCAATTCCAATTACAAGCTCTCTGACCGCGTCCAGCTGGGGATTTATTACCTCCGAGGTACTGCACTTCAATCGCTTGGGCCTGAAAACTCCAATTTTCTGGCTTTCAACACGCAGGTTTCTGACATCAGATTGATCTCTGACTTCAAACTTCGGATCAATCCTCAGCTATTTTACCTGAAAGTCGATGACACTTCAGGCTATTATGTAAACTCGGCATTTACCTTTTCTAAAGGTGACTTTCCGGTGAGTTTTCAGGCTTTTTTCAACCAAAAACTCAAGTCTACCGTTCCCGGAGATGACTTGGTTTGGAACTTGAGTTTGCTTTACACGTTTTCTACCACCTTTTCCAAAAAATAGCCATGGAGAAATCAGAAACCTTGCAGGAGTTTTACCAACGGAAATTTAACTGGCTGCCCGAAGACCTTAAAAACGACATGGGGCATTTCAATATTTTCCGGCTGGAACCCTATTTTGAAGGCAAACTCAAGGCGGTGCCTTACCGAAGAAGAGATTTTTTCAAGATCATGCTGGTTAAAGGCAGTGCCAGGGTACATTATGCGGATCGCGTCTATGAGGTGAAAAAACAGGCGCTTTCCTTTTCAAACCCCATGGTTCCGTACAAGTGGGATCACCTGGACCAAAAAACAACCGGTGTGTATTGCATTTTCAATCCCCATTTTGTTTCGAATTTTGGCCAAATCCAGCAATACGAGGTCTTTCAGCCTACCGGTGTTCATATTTTTGAGCTGAGCGATGAGGAAACCAAAAAGGTGGAAGCCATTTTCGACAAAATGACGGAGGAATTGGATTCGGAGTACAAATACAAATACGATGTGCTGCGCAACTTCGTGTTTGAGCTGATTCATTTCGGGATGAAACTCCAGCCTGCCAGTGTCCAAAAAATCCAACATGGCAATGCATCCCTGAGAATCGCTTCCATTTTTTTGGAACTGCTTGAGCGGCAGTTTCCCATTGATGAAAGCCATACCTCCATTCAACTTCGTACGGCTTCGGATTTTGCCGATCAGTTGAATATTCATGTCAATCACCTGAACCGGGCTGTGAAGGAAATGACGGGAAAAACCACCACCCAGCTGATCAGTGAGCGGATTCTTCAGGAATCCAAGGTATTGTTGAAACACAGTTTGTGGAATGTCTCCGAAGTGGCTTTTGCGCTTGGGTTTACTGAGGTGACCCACTTCAATAATTTCTTCAAAAAACAGCTTAACTTGAGTCCTACGCAGTTTAGAAAAAACTAAGCAAAATGAAAATTATCCCGCTTTCACTTTTTTTGGGAGTGTTCCTGGTGCTGCAGGCCTTTGCCCAAAAAACCAACTCCATCGAGGTGACAGGAGCTATTTTGACTCCAGTTGTTTTTTCTATGAATCAGATCCAAGCTATGGAATCCATGGATTTGGGAGATTTTGCCATCACCAATCATGCCGGAGAACCCAGAGGAGTAGCCACCCGGCTCAAAGGATTTCCTATTGTCAACTTACTGGAGCAGGTAAAATTCGATTCCCCGAGTCCAAAGCAGTTGAGTGAGTTTTACCTCGTTTTTGAGGCCACCGACGGATACATGGTAGTCTTTTCATGGAATGAGTTGTTCAACAATCCATTGGGAAAGGAAGTTTATCTGATCACTTCCAAGGATGGTGAAAGCCTTGAAGAAATGGAAGATGGACTTTTGCTTATTTCCAAATCGGATTTGAGAACCGGAAGACGGCACATAAAAAATTTGTCAAAAATCAAGGTCAACCGGGTCGAGTGAGGATTAAAGATACATCCGTGATTGATCTTCCGCTTAACCTCGAATGAGTCGATAGTTTGCAAATAATGTTTCATTTCAAAAGTACTTTGTCTAACATCGCATTATGCTGGTTGACTCATTTGGACGTATTCACGATTACCTGCGCATCTCGCTGACAGACAACTGCAACTTCCGATGCAGCTACTGCATGCCTGTGGAGGAAATGGAGTGGATGCCTCAGTCCAAGCTCATGAGCAAAGATGAGATTCTAAAGCTTGCTGAGATTTTTGTTTCCCTTGGAGTAAAAAAGATCCGACTGACAGGCGGCGAACCTTTGGTCAGAAAGGAATTCCCGGAGATTTTGGCAGGAATCGCTAAGCTGAATGTGGAAACCACCCTCACTACCAATGGGGTCTTGATTCACAAACACATTCAATCCTTAAAGGATGCGGGCGTTCGTTCGGTCAATGTCAGCTTGGATACGCTGAACAGGGAAAAATTCCAGAAACTCACCCGACGGGATCAGTTAGATCAGGTATGGGCGAATATCCAATTGTTGGTTCAGGAGGGTTTCCGGGTCAAAGTCAATGCAGTTGCCTTGCATGGAGTGATTGAGGAGGAGATCTGTGATTTCATTCGGGTCACGGAAAAGCTGCCTTTGCACGTCCGATTCATTGAATTTATGCCCTTTACAGGCAACCATTGGACCAGTCAGCAGGTGGTCACTGCCGCTCAGATGCTGGACTTAGCAAAAAAGGAATTTGAAATCGTCAAGCTCGAGGATAAAAAGCACGATACCGCCAAGAAATATCAGGTGCCTGGATTCTCAGGGACTTTCGCTTTTATCACAACGATGAGCGAGCACTTCTGCGGAGATTGCAATCGACTTAGGCTTACTGCCGATGGAAAGATTAAGAATTGCCTTTTTGGCAAGGAAGAATTGGATTTGCTTGGAGCCATGCGCCGGGGAGAAGAAGTAGAATCCCTTATTCGGCTTTCGGTTTCAAGAAAACATGCGGCGTTGGGGGGACAGTTTTCTCCGGATTACCTGAAAGCCGATCCGGACAAGATTGCTAATCGAAGCATGATCACAATCGGTGGGTAAATGAAAGAATTCATCTCAGTATCCGAAGCTAAAAGCATACTTCAATCCCAGAAAAACAAGGGCAATCCATTTTTTTTGCCCCTTGAAAAATGTCAGGGAAAAGTCACGGCTTCCCCCGTTTTGGCTCCCATGGATGTACCCTCTTTTGACAATTCGGGAATGGATGGGTATGCCATTGCCTGGGATGAAAAGGGAGAAGGAAGGGAAGTCTTTGGTGTGATCCAAGCCGGTGACAGCCCGGATTTTGTGTTGGAAAAAGGGAAAGCAGTCCGGATTTTTACGGGTGCCCCTATTCCTGTTGGCGCAGATACAGTCATCCCCCAAGAATACATCGATCGGACTGGAGAAATGATTTTTTTTGATTCCCAGAAGTTTTTCAGGGGAGTCAATGTCCGAAAGAAAGGGGCTCAGTGTAAAGTGGGATGGGAAGTCGTACCTGCCGGAACAAAAATCACTCCCGGGACCATCGGTTTGCTGGCCTCTTTGGGACTTCAGGAGGTGGAAGTATTTCCCGCTCCGAAAGTTGCGCTGATACTGACCGGAGATGAAATTGTAGAGTTGGGAAATCCTCTGCAACCCGGGGAAATTTACAACGCCAACGGACCTTCAATTCGCGCGTGTTTGGAGGGATTGGGAATTCATGAACTGGAAGTTTATTCCGTCAAGGATGATCAGAACGAGGTGACCCAGGTGGTGGGAAAGGCTTTGGAAACGGCAGATTTTCTCTTGCTTACGGGCGGGATTTCAGTGGGTGATTATGATTTTGTCAAAGGAAGTCTGGAGCAAAACGGCGTGGAGCAGCTGTTTTATAAAATCAAGCAGCGGCCAGGAAAACCCCTTTTCGTCGGAAAAAAAGAAGAGAAATTGGTTTTTGCACTTCCAGGAAATCCTGCTTCAGTTTTGACTTGCTATATCCAGTATGTCAAGCCTTGCCTGCAGAATTGGATGGGAAATCCAAACGCTTGGACAAGTCCTCCCTATTATCCCATCGCAAGTGATTTTAACAAAAATGCGGACTTGACTTTTTTCCTAAAAGCCAAATTAGAGCAGGGAAAAATCATTCTGCTGCCGGGACAGGAATCCTTCAATTTGCTTTCGTTTGGAGTAGCAGATGGCTTGGTGGAAATTCCCGAATCCTCCCAACACATCGAAGAAGGAAGTCTGCTTGCTTTTTACCCTTGGTAATGGAAGATTGGTCTTGGCTTTTGTACGTTTTGATGCCATTTGCGGCATTCATGTATGCTTCCGTGGGTCATGGAGGTGCCAGTAGCTATCTCATGATTTTGGCTCTGATGGGTTTTGCTCCGGAGGAAATCCGGCCCTCGGCTTTGATTTTGAACATGTTTGTGTCCATGATCTCGTTTTTAAACTATCGCAAATCCGGAGAATTCCCGACCCGATTGTTCATTTCCCTGGCCGCATTTTCTATACCCGCAGCTTACTTGGGCGGGACGATTTTGCTGGATACCGGGATTTACAAGCAGGTTTTGGGAGTGCTTTTGCTACTTCCTGTGTTGAGGTTTGCCGGAGTTTTTCCGATTTCAGAGACTTCCAAAGTCGAGCAAAAGTGGTGGATGGCCCCGCTATTGGGCATTGGGATCGGCTTACTTTCCGGCATGATCGGGATTGGCGGGGGAATCATTCTTTCTCCGATTATTCTAATGCTGGGTTGGGCGGGAGTGAAGGAGACGGCCGGTTTAAGTGCCTTGTTTATCTTCCTCAATTCAGTGGCAGGATTTCTGGGAGCCTCGGTATTTCATATCGATTTCTCCACGGAGTTATGGGTTTTGTTGCCTTTGACGATAGCCGGGGGAGCCTTGGGATCTTATCTGGGAGCCAAAAAATTCAGTCCGAAGGCCCTGAAATATTTGCTTGCGTTCGTATTGGCTTTTGCGGCGGTGAAGTTGATAATTGGATAATTATTAACCGTCGAGCCGCGGAGGGCGCAGAGAAAGTTTCTCCCAAATGCCACATACATGCACAGAAATAGTTGTATTTGTCCAAATCTGAAAAGTGATCCGTGTAAATCTGTAGAAGGAAAAACATACTTAACCTTAACTTAGTAATTGAATTAAAATAAAAATGCCCAATACCATCCGCATTAAGGCTTTTGGAATGGTTGCCGAAAAAATCGGGACCGAATCTCTGATAATGGAAAATCCGGGTTCGACTCAAAATCTCAGACTCCAACTCTTTGAGCGTTTTCCGGATTTGAAGCCTGTTAAATTCAGCCTGGCCTTGAACAAAAAGGTAATTCAGGGTGATTCAGAGATTGAGGCCGGGATGGAGATCGCACTTTTACCCCCTTTCTCCGGAGGATAACTTATGAACCGATTCGAACGACAACTTATTTTACCCGGGTTCGGGATTGATGGACAGACCAAACTCCGAAACTCTTCCGTGTTGGTCATTGGAGCAGGCGGTCTGGGTTGCCCGATATTGCTTTATTTAGCCTCCGCCGGAGTGGGAAAAATCGGAGTTGCAGATGGAGATAAAGTTGCCCTTTCCAATCTCAACCGGCAGGTGCTTTTTGGGGAAAAAGATCTTGGAAAAAGCAAAGCAGAGACTGCAGCCCGATATTTTCAGGAAAAATACAGCGATATCAAATGGGAGGTTTTTCCGCAGTTTATCAGTGTGGAAAACGCTCAAGAACTCATCTCCGGATATGATTTGATCATTGACGGCACAGATAATTTTCCCACCCGATACCTGGTCAATGATGCCTGTGTGCTTTTGGGAAAGCCTTTAGTATTCGGCGCGATCTACCAACACGAGGGTCAGGTTTCAGTCTTTAATCTTGGAGAAAACTCCTGCAATTACCGGGACTTGTACCCCAGGATGCCTGCGGCTTCGGAGATTCCCAATTGCTCCGAGACCGGGGTAATCGGGGTCTTGCCGGGAATCATCGGAAACCTGATGGCTCTCGAAGCGATCAAGGTCCTGAGCGGTTTTGGGAAACCCCTGAAGAATCGGGTGCTCTTTTTCAACAGCCTATCTTCACAGACTTACGAGGTGGAAATTTCCCCCAAACCGGAGTCTAAAGATGCCATGCCTGCTTCATTGGCTTCCTTTGAGATTATGGATTACGAACTCGAATGCGAGGGAATCAAGCAACTCACCTGGTCTGAAGCCATGCGTAAAATGAATCATGATGTGGCCTTTGTGGATGTGCGGGAACCCGGTGAAATGCCTCCTTTAGAGTGTACAGGATTGCAAAAAATCCCGCTTTCCGTCTTGTTTCAGCAACTGGACAAACTGGAAGAAGCAGAGGAAGTTCTGTTTTTTTGTCAAAGCGGAATCCGCAGTCAAAAAGCCGCAAGGCAGCTTCAGGAGGCCTTTCCAGATAAAAAAATCTATTCCATCCGAGGTGGAATCAATGCCTTGAACTCCAACTGATCAAACTATGGAAAAGGAACGAAAACCCAAAAATATCTTTGTTCAGGGTGCTATTTCTCCGGAAAAAATCGCGCTTTCTATCGCCAACCACGCTACTAAAACCGATATCGGTGGACATTCGATTTTTCTGGGTCAGGTAAGGGCCGATGAAAAACCGGAAGGAAAAGTCGTAGCTATTGAGTATACCGCTTATGAGGAGATGGCTTTGGAAAGAGCTTTTGAGATCCGTGAAGCCATCTTTGAAAAGTATCCCCTGACCTGCATGCACATTTACCACAGTTTGGGAGCGGTGAAAGTCGGAGAGCTTTGCCTCTTTGTTTTCACCTCCTCCAAGCATCGCAAAGCTGCCATGCAAGCCTGTGACGAACTGGTCGAACGGATCAAAGCGGAACTTCCGGTCTGGGGTAAAGAAATCCTTGACACGGATAATCATGTCTGGAAAGTGAATGTTTAAAGTCGGAAGACCGAAGACGGAAGTGCGAAGAGTTGAGATTACCTAAATTAGTTTGCCTTAGATACAAGTAATTCGGTGGACTGTCGTCTGTCGACCGTTGATAAAAAGACCATGATCAACATCACCCATAAAAGTCCCACGCTCCGCAAAGCCATTGCTCAGGCAATTGTCAAAGTGAGCAAGCCCGAAACCATCCTCGCAGTCAAAGATCGGGCAGTCCCCAAAGGCGACGTCTTGGAAATGGCAAAAACAGCCGGGCTTTTTGCGGCCAAGCGCACTGCCGACATGATTCCGGATTGTCACCCGCTTCCCATCGAGTTTACTGCAATCAGCTATGAAATCGGTGTGATGGAGATCAAAGTGCTCGTCGAAATCCACACCATTTACAAAACGGGAGTAGAAGTCGAGGCAATGCATGCAGCTTCGGTCGTGGCGCTCACGATGTACGACATGCTCAAGCCCATCGACAAAGGCATCAGCATCGAGCAGATCAAACTGCAGGAGAAAAAGGGCGGAAAATCAGACCAGCAATCCGATTTCAGTCAATTGAAAGCAGCTGTGGTGGTTTGCTCAGATTCGATTTCCCAGGGAGTCGGGGAGGACCGTTCCGGAAAAGTAATCATCGAAAAGCTAGAAAATTTGAAAATCCAAGTGGTAGAGTACAAGGTCATTCCTGACGACAGTGACCAAATCCAAAA
This sequence comes from uncultured Limnohabitans sp., assembly GCA_964405255.1. GTDB lineage: Bacteria > Bacteroidota > Bacteroidia > Cytophagales > Cyclobacteriaceae > Algoriphagus. The sequence continues at coordinate 35,421 of CAYONF010000022.1, forward strand.
CGCTTCAAATGATGCCTTGGCCCAGGGTATGGACTTATTGATTTTCACGGGTGGTACTGGACTTTCCCATAGGGACATTACACCAGAGGCATTGGAACCGCTATTGGATCGAAGAATTCCCGGTATTGAAGAGGCCATCCGAAGTTATGGCCAGCAGCGTGTTCCCACAGCCATGCTTTCCCGGTCGATTGCCGGAACAATGGGTAAAATGTTGGTTCTCGCTTTGCCTGGTTCTGCTGCAGGTGCCGGTGAATCCATGGATGCGATTTTTCCGGCGGTCTTGCATGCGTTCAAGGTGCTTTCGGGGGAAAGACATTGAGGGAGGTAGCAAGTATCAAGAATCAAGTATCAAGAGCCAAGAATCAAGACTCTAGAATAAATAGTAGGAAGGATTATTAATTTTCTTTCGCAGAAATTCAAAAAGGCAGCGGTTGAGCTGCCTTTTTGATTTTGAATCAGTTTAGGATCGGTTTCAGTTCCTCGATTTCTGCTTTGAGTTCCTGAAGTTGTTTTTTCATTTTTTCGAGGATTTCTTCCGAATCCATCTGGATCGAATTGACCAATTCCTGGTAATAAGTCAACCCCAGATTCAGGTTTTTCCTGAATTTCTCGAGATAAGCTTCCTGCTTGGCAGAAGCCTCAGGAATGAGTTTCTGGAATTCATTTTTCAGGTATTCCACGTATAACTGCGCTTCCTTAACAAATACATGCGGCCGTTCCGAATCCAGCCGAAGATTGATTTTTCCATAGATGTGATCCACCATTTCTTTCAGACTGAAAACGCCCTTGAAGTAGGCCAAATTAGGCCCGGGGCAAATGGTCACCGCATTGAGATTTCTTCTTGGAGTTTCTCCCTGTGCTAAAATCGCCGGGGCACTCAGTCCTTCACACAGGCAATCTTTTTGTAAGGTGTCGGTCAATTCCGAATGGGTGACTTTTCCCTCACTGAAAAACTTGGTCTTCAGATTTTGGTACTGACGGGAAGCGGTACAAATTGGCTTTTCGGTGAACTCGGTGCTGAAGGTCAGGAATTTCTTGTAGCAGGGACTTCCCGGACGGCCTTTTTCGATGCGCTCCAGCCGTTGTTTTTCTCCGCTGCTGGTTCTCAGGTTGTTGAAAGGAACTCCCAATGGGGAGGCATGGCTTAGGAAGAAGTCGGATTTTTTGGCTTCAATGATCCGCTGCAAGGTGTCTTCATCCACCGAGGTAGCTTCCGGAACCAGCAGAAATGGGCTACCCCAACCCGTGCCGTCCAATTGGTAATAGTTTCGGAGGAAACTGTCTTCGCCTGCCGTTCCGATTCCGCCTTGGTAGGTGATTTTGATGGGTTCACTTTCCGGTAAAAGCGGAAGGCCTTTTTCTCCCAAGGCCTGATTGCAGGATTGGCGGATGGTGGAGATGAGCTCGGCACGGTTGGTTTTGAACTCTTCGAGGATTGGCCCGGCAAGAAAACCGTCAGTTGCAAAAGCATGGCCACCGCAGTTGAGACCGGATTCGATCCGGAACTCGGAGACGAAAAGTCCTTTTTTGGCCAGGAATTTCCCCTGAATCAGAGCCGACCGGTAATCACTCACTTTGAGAATGATCCGCTTGTTGATTTTTCCGGTTTCATCCGGAAAAAAGCCTTCAAACTGCTCCGAATAGCTGTAAAGTGCCGGATTCATCCCTGCGGAAAAAACCACAGAAGCCTGAAGTTTGCTTTTTCCAAAAGCCCTCAAGGCAGAAAGGGCATCGGAATATTCACGTGGAAGCTCTTTGCCATCCTTGTCGTAATTGAGTTTATCGACTTTGGTCATGATGTTGACGTCCACCGAACCGGGAGTCAGCAGCTTTAGGATTTGCGCTTTTAGCCTGGGCTTTTCAGCAGAGTTTGTCACTTGGTATTCGCCAAAAAGTTGTGCAAGAGGGCTTTCCTCGGGCAGCAAAGAAACCAGTTGCCTCATGGTTCCCGGTTCTTCCCAATTTTCAGTTTTAAGTTCCTCAAACTGTGTTTGGATTATGTTATGCAAAAAGTCCAGGTACGCCTGGATTCGCTTGGCCCGGTAGTCCTCTTCGTCCTCTGAAATGGGCTCAAAAGGCAGATTTAGCTTGTGGGAGTGGATTTTTCGCATGTCTTCCAGCAGAAAATCATCCATGATGGAGACTACGCTGGAGATTCCGAATTTGGCGACTTTGAGCGGGGTGTCAACGGTATAGCCCAATCCCATCACAGGGATATGGAAGGAGTGAAGTCCGGAAGTTGAAAGCATTGATTCAGTGCGGGTAATTAAGAGAAATTTTGTCCAAAAATACCTGCAGATCGGCCGGAATTCGACTTTCAGGGCCTGTTATATGCCATGTTTTGAGCTGACTTTTGTCAGGGAAATCAGGTGTGCAACGCTGAATTTCTCTTGAGAAACTCATGATATTGCGCTACGCAGAAATTTGAAAATTGTCCAAAGTCTTCTGGAGAAGCCCCTTTTTCAATCAGTTCCCGGTCTGTTTCCATCCACTTTACCTGGAGTTCATCCAAGCGCTTTCGATAGTCCGGTTGGAGTTTTCGGTAGTTTTTCAAAATACGTTGATGGACTTTCTTGGCTTTCCACCAAAGACTTTCATCCGGTTTTGGTCCGGGAGAAAAGGTCTTTGAATCGATCTCATTTCCCATGTAAAAAGGCAAATAAAGACTCAGACAAGGATAGGAAGTTCCGCTCAGCCAGATGGTGGAAGGCTGGCTTTTCCGTAGTTCAGCCACCATACTTCCGGTGGTGTCTGAGGGATTGGTGAAGCCTGTCGCGTGCATGCAGATACTTCCGGTACTCGCTTTTCCCGGTTCAAATTCTCGCTCTGGCAGGTTGTGCTGGCGCAAGGCCTGGAAAAAATCGGATACGCTCAGGTTTTCTTTTTTTTCCAGAAAACCCAAGGTGCAGGATTGACGAGCCTTGGATTTTCCAGCGGTAGTGTAAAGTAAGTCGGAAAAGTTTTCGCGGAAACTTTCCCGTTTTCCTGCGAAAAGCTTTTGGAGTGTTCGGGGTTCTTTTTCCCAATGAACTTCCTGGTAATCTTCTCCGATAGTCAGGCCATTTGAAATGCTCCCCAGTGCTTCTACCTGCCGATAGGCCCAGGATTTTCCAGCAGTTTCCAGGATGAAAGCCTGATTCGGATCCGCGATCAGAAAACTGTTGTGGTAATAAAAATCCTTGTTTTGGTATCCCCCGCAGGCATTTTGGCCATATTTCCCGAGCAGATTTACGATTAATTTCAGGCCTTCTTTTGCAGTTTTGCATCGCTCCAAGGCCAGGCGAAGCAGGTCCATTCCGGTTAGCCCGATTTCTTTTTTATTGAATTTGACATTGGTGAAAACCGCCTCATTCCCGATTACCAGTCCAAATTCATTAACCCCCATTTCAGCTCCCCACATTTGAAAAGGCTTCGAAAGAATGACTTCAAACGTTTCTTGAGCTTGAGGGATAGAAATGAAAGTGCATTGTACTTCCTTTTCGGTCGAGTACCTGCGAGGCAAGTGGATGATAGCCTGTGCCTCGAGCGGTTCCCGATCGGAATTCTTCCCCAAAATCAGATTCCCTGATCGGGTTCTTGTAGGCAAAGCGACCAGCGTGTCACACATTTCTCAGAAATTAAGGCTCCAGATCCCTGCTTTTTCGGCTGGATTTACCTGCAAAAGCTTCCCGTCTTTGACCACTAAAGGCTGTCCATCGGTACCCAAGTCCCATAATTCCCCTTTCAAAAAGACATTCATTCCCACTTGTGCAGAGGTATTTTTGATCTTGCCGGGCAAAGCATATTTTTTCCAAGCTTGATTTTCGGTGAGTTTTCCGATGTCTGAAAGTTCGGTATCAGCCGGTTCGGGATAGCCGCTGTATCCTTTCCAAAGGAGATCCATGGTACCGTTTCCGGTGCAGTAGGAGGGAACCAGGATTATTTCTGCCTTTTCCTGTCGGGCTGTTTGATAGGCTTCGGGATACCAGCTGTCTGCGCAGACCAAAAGAGCCGTCTTGCCGATTGGCAGATCAAAAGTGGGGATTTCTGCAGGATTGGAAGCAGCCAGAAAGGGTTGTTCGGATTCAATCGGAAAGGCTTTCAAAATCGGTCTTCCTACGATCTTTCCGTCCGGACCAAAAATGAAGGAAACGTTGTAAAGTGGTTCATCGGTATCCAAAACCAGTTCTCCGTTTTCTACCCTTGGACCGGGAAGAATGATCGATCCAGCAGCGATGTGGGTCTTGTATTCCTTGGCCAATTCGCTGAAGGTGAGAAAATAACTTTTGGCCATTTTTCTGGCTTTCATCCGGAATAAGGCAGCCGCGGCTTTGTCTTTTGCTCCACCAGCTTGAAGCATGGATTTTGAAAACTCAAACAGGTTGCTGATCACCATAGTGGTCATGGCTCCCTGGAGAGTTTTTTCCTTAGCAATACTGTGTTTTTCCCCCTCCAAGACCAACCAGGTACCCAGATATTCAGGGAAAAGCACCAGGGTATTTTCCTTTATCATTCCTTCTCCTTTCGCCTCCCGAAGGTAGATTCCCAGCTTTTCTTTGAATATGGCTTGGGAAAAATAATCCGATACCAGCATGTAGGGCTGGATTCCGACAAGGGATCGCTCGAGGCTGTCCGAAGGATTGATTTCCTGGATTTCTGTAAGCATTACGTCTGCGGAAGGAAGCGGGTGATTGCGTCCCGAAAAAGACCAAATCAACCATACAAACACACAGAGAATCAGGAAACTGATGATTTTTTTGATCATTGGTTCAGTGAAAGAAGTACTTGATCAGCGGCAGCCTCACCTGCCAGCACTGCCCCTTCGATATACCCATGCCAACGGGGAGCGGCTTCCGTTCCGGCAAAATAAAACGATCCCTCGGGTTTTCGGTAAGCATCGGTGAATTCAGTCCAAGCTCCTGTGGGCATCAGAGCTGCATAGCATCCTCGGGACCAAGTTTCATCTGTCATGGTAAAATCTTCGTAACGGAGGAACAGATTGGCTTCCGTTCCAAAATAGGAAACCAACAGGGACTGCATTTTGGCTCTCCGTTCTTCTTTGGAAAGCTCAAAATAAGCTTTCGCCCGATTTCCGATCGTAAATCCCATGAGGATACCATAGCTTCCATCTGCAGGTGAACAATCAAAGAGCGTTTGGTAAGGTGTATTTTCATCAGAAACAGCCTGTCCGCTGAATCCTGCTTTTCTCCAAAACGGTGTTTTGTAAATCATAAAGCACTTGCCGACACGGCCCATGGGGTAGTTTTTCAGAAGCTTTTTCTTTTCGGGAGAAAGCCCGGGAATGATTTCTATTTCATTCAAAAGCGGGGGTGGGACAGCGAAAATCACCTTTTCACAGGAAATGACCTGTCCGTCACAACTTACCAAAAAGCCGGTTTCGGTTTTTTCGATTTTCCGGACCGGGGAATTAAATTGGATTTTCTCCGGAAAAGCTTCCGCTATTTTATTTACGATGGTCTGCATGCCGCCTTTGATGCGGTGGAGTTGTGCTCCGTTTTTGATATTGATCAGGCAGTCGAGGGAGGTTCCGGACTTAATGTAAAATAACCCATGAAGCAAAGAGAGCTCGTTCAGTTCGCAGGCAAAGACGGTTTCGCATCCGATTTTTAAGACTTGATAGCAGGCTTTGGTTTTGGAGTTTTTCTTCAGAAAATCTTCCAAAGTCTGACTGTCAAACTCTGCTGCTTTGGGATGGGACCAGGGAGAAATTAGGTCGATTTGCTTTGCCAACCGCTCCATTTTCCGGAGAGTCCAGTCCAGATTGAGCAGGGAAAACAGGTCGATCTTGGGAATGACTCCGGTGTAGGTTTTGATTTTTCCCGCAAAATCCAGAATGTTTTTTCCCTGGTTGTAGGTTTCGAAGTACTCGATACCAAACTCCCGGCAGAGTTCATACATGCGGTCTTGGGTCGGACCGATCCATTGGCCTCCAAAATCGAGGTAAAGGTCATCGCCAAGGTTTTTGGTATACACCCGGCCACCCAGCCTGTCCCGTGCTTCGAGTACCTGAAATGAAATTCCTGACCGGTGAAGTTTTTGAGCTGCGGCTATTCCGGAAAAACCGCCTCCGACGATAATAATCTGGGGTGATGGGTGGATCATTTTTGGAATTTAGGGAAATTTCCTTGGACTCAAATTCCTTCGGAAAAATGGGTTCAAAATTCCATTTCAATGCTTTCTCCCGGCCTCAATTCCAATTCGATTTCGGACCCGTCTGCAAACAGCGTGGTCTTTTTTCCAAGATCTGATCGGATTTTCACTGTTTTTACTTCGCCCTTTTCCCAGGTAAAATCCAGCGTAAATCCGCCTCTGGCTTTTATTCCGGTCACTTTTCCCGAAGTCCAGGATTTGGGCAAAGCAGGTAAAATCCGGATCATCCCCTCCTCATGTGATTGAATCAGCATTTCGGCAATCCCTGCCGTGTAGCCGAAATTTCCGTCAATCTGAAAGGGGGGATGGCCATCAAACAAATTGAGGAAAAGGCTTTGTGTGATGAGTTTTTGGATGTGCTCATGTGCCATTTCCCCATCCTGAAGCCTTGCCGAAAAATTGATCAGCCAGGCTCGGGACCAGCCCGGTCCGGCGCCTCCGTTGGCGAGTCGGAAATCCAGCGTTTTTTTGACGGCCTGAAAATATTCCGGCGTCTGGCTTTTGGTGATTGCCGCGCCCGGATGGAATGCATACAAATGGGACATGTGCCGGTGGCCTTTTTCAGGTTCCTCGTATTCCCGATCCCATTCCAGGATTCTACCATCCGATCCCAGCTGGATTCCGCTGCGAAGTTGGGAAAGCTGGGATTGAATTTTTTCCTTCAGTGCTGAGCTTTTGCCCAGGATTTCAGATGATTTGAGATAAATAGAAAAGATATCCGCGATCAGCTGCTGGTCCATGGCTGCGCCAAGGGTGGAGGCCGCCTTTTGGCCTTTTTCGTTGATAAACTGATTTTCTGGAGAAGTCGAAGGAGCAGAGACCAATCTCCCGTCCTTGGGATCGGTCATCAGCCAGTCGGAGTAGAACTGAGCCACCTGTTCAAAAGCGGGGAAAGCTCTCTTTTCCAGAAAATCTCGGTCACCGGTAAACAGGTAATGCTCCCAATAATGCCGTCCTAACCAAGCGCCTGCCCCGATCCAACTTCCCCAATAAGCCGTGGAAGACTGGAGAAAAGGGATTTTCCATAAGTCTGTAGTATGTGGCAGCATGGAGCCACGCATGTTGAAGTTGCCGGAAGCTGCCTTTTTTCCGTTTTCAATCAGGCCATCGGTAAAGTCAAAGAGTGGACCATGCAGTTCACTCAGATTGGTCACCTCAGCCGGCCAATAGTTCATCTGCAGATTGATGTTGAGATGATAGTCTGCGTTCCAGGGTGCAGCGATGTGCTGATTCCAGATTCCCTGAAGGTTAGCCGGATTGGTGCCGGGGCGGGAGGACGAGATCAACAGGTAGCGTCCAAAATCGAAGAGCAGTTTTTCGAGATGAAGATCGGTTTGACCTTCTTTTACCCGCTGGATTCTCTGATCGGTCGGGATGTCCTCCGGGCTTACGTCACCGATTCGGAGACTCATCCGATTGTACCAAGTTTTGTACTCCCGCACATGTGCGGAATGGATCTCTCCCCAGCTTTTAAAGCTGATTTGATCAAGTTGAGCTTCAGCCTTTTTCTCAAAATCCGGAAAATAATAGGAAGTGGCAGTGACCAGTTTGAGGACGATTTCCTGCACACCGCTTACTTCCAGGTGATCTTCGATAGCCTTGATTTCCCCGTCGTGATTTTGAGCCAAGAGCAAGGTTTGGAATTTAACTCCATTCAGAATCGGAAAGGGTTTGGAATCGATCTGACCTGAGCGTTGGGTCACCATTCCGCTCATCTTGAGCAGATTGTCATGGAGTGCCGTGGTTTGGGCGGTGGGAAACCCATGATCCTCAGGTCGGCTGAGTCGGATTGCTCCGCGGAATCCAAGAGGATGACTTGTCTTTAGCCGGATAAAAATGGCCTGATCCGGTGCTGAGGAAAAGACCTCTTGGCTTACTTCATGTCCCTCGCTTTTGAATTCGGTAAGCGAAATCGCCTCCTCCAGATTCAGACTTCGCTTGTAATCCGTCACCGAATTCCAATCGAACTCCAGCCAAAGGTCGCCCAAGGTTTGATGGGATCGGGTGATTTCTTTTCTGGAAAACTTCAGTACCAACAGCGAGTCTGCTTTTGCATGGTCTCCTGTGAGGAGGTATTTTCTGATCTGCTCCAGATCCTTTGGAGTGCCCTCAGCCAGTCCCCAATCCTCCGGTCCTCCCGGCCAAAGGGAATCCTCGTTGAGTTGGATGCGTTCTTTGCCGGGATTGCCAAAGACCATCGCACCAAGCCTTCCGTTTCCGACAGGAAGAGCTTCATCCCAATTTTTGGCAGGCTGTTGATACCAAAGAACGGATTTCTGGGCAAAGGTGGTGGGTACAGAAAAAAGTGCCAATAGGATTAGCAGGCAGTACTTTTTCATAGGTTACTCGGGTTGGGTTTAAGATTACGATAAATCGTCAATCTCGCCAACCTGATTTATAAAAAATCCCTGATGAAGTCCTAAGCGGCTGTTTTACTGGGAAAGGAGGAAATTTCGGAATTCATCCGTGTTGAAATTGCTCATGCCTTCTTGGTAAAACACGATCTTACCTTCCTTATTGACCACTAAAGTGGTGGGGATCGACTCGCTTTGCAGACTTTGATTGAGTCCAAAACTCGCATGGGCCGTGGGGAAAGCCCAGGTTTTTCCCTCCATGAACTTCTTGCTTTTGTTGAAGTCGCTGTCCAGTCCGATCAACAGAAACTCCAGATCAGGGGTGCCTTTTACCGATTTGTACAATTCTGAAATGTGAGGCATCTCAGCCCGACACGGTCCGCACCAGGAAGCCCAAAGGTTGATGAAAAGGGTCTTTCCCCGATATTCCTGAAGGTCAATAATGTTTCCTTCAAAGTCCTTGAATTGGCCCCGATAGTCAAATTTTTGATCGGTCAGGTCGGGTATTTCGATTTTTGGTTTAATCAATCCGGTCGCAAGTAATACCGACTGAAGTCCACCCTGAATTACCGGCAAAAGCCCGGTGAAGTAGAGAAATGCGAAAAAGGCCAAAATCAGGCCCCAGGACTTAACTTCTTTTTTCCAATCCATTTTGAAGTACGATTTACGAGGTCTCAGAGATTTTTTGCGATTAAACTAAGACCAACCTCTCCACCTCTCGACCTACTATTTCAATTTTTCAATCTTTCAATTTTACAATCAAATAATCAGCCCCTTAGTGACAAGCCGCACAATTCCGGCTTTTTGTCTTCGAAAGCTCGGCTATCTTGCAGCCTCAAAATTGAAGAGAATTCCTTTCGAATATGAATTACGAGATTAAAATTGCCTCCGAACTTGGAGTAAAACCGCATCAGGTGCAAGCCACGATCGAACTCCTGGACGGAGGAGCGACTGTTCCCTTTATTTCCCGATACCGAAAAGAAGCCACCGGAACCCTCGATGAGGTCCAGGTTGCCACGATCCGTGACCGGATCGAGCAATTGCGTGAACTGGATAAGCGCCGCGAAGCTGTCCTCAAATCCATCGAGGAGCAGGGGAAACTTACCCCCGAACTCAAGAAATCCATCGAGGCAGCCGAGACCATGTCCAAGCTAGAGGACATTTATTTGCCCTACAAACCCAAGCGCCGGACCAAGGCGACTATTGCCCGGGAAAAAGGCTTAGAGCCCCTTGCAGAGCGGATTTTTGCCCAGACATCCTTTGACTTGGATACGGAAGCTGAGAAGTTTCTGAGTGAGGAAAAAGAAGTAAAATCCATTGAAGAGGCGCTTCAGGGAGCACGGGATATCATTGCCGAATGGATCACTGAAAATGCCTCGCTGCGTGAAAAAATGCGGAAGCTTTTTCTGGAAGAAGGAGTATTCACTTCCCGGGTGATTCCGGGAAAAGAAGCTGAAGCCATCAAATACAAGGACTATTTTGACTGGTCAGAACCGATAAAAACCGCACCCTCTCACCGGATTTTAGCCATGAGAAGAGGGGAGAAGGAATTGTTTCTGATGCTGGATTCCAGTCCCGAAGAACTCTCAGCCATTGCGCTGATGGAGCGGGAAGTTTTGGAAAATGCAGCCAATTCAGCGGTAGATCAAGTAAAGCTGGCTATCAAGGATTCCTACAAAAGACTGCTCAAACCCAGCATGGAGACTGAGGTTCGACTTTTTACCAAAAAGAAAGCGGACGAAGAAGCGATCCGTGTCTTTGCTGAAAATATCCGACAGTTGCTGTTGGGTGCTCCTTTGGGAGAGAAATCGGTGATGGCTATCGATCCGGGGTTCCGTACGGGTTGCAAGTTGGTGTGCCTGGGCCCTCAGGGTCAGCTGCTGCATTATGAGGCTATCTTTCCCCATGAGCCACAGCGACAATCTGCTGCGGCAGGAATGACCGTGAAAGGCCTGGCGGAAAAATTCAGCGTCCAGGCTATCGCTATCGGTAACGGCACTGCGGGACGTGAGACGGAAGCTTTTGTCAAAAGTCTGGGTTTGCCGAAGTCTGTAATCGTAACGATGGTGAATGAAGCAGGAGCATCCATTTATTCCGCTTCGGATGTGGCAAGGGAAGAGTTTCCGGATTTGGATCTGACCGTCCGGGGAGCGGTTTCAATTGGTCGCCGCCTGATGGATCCTTTGGCGGAATTGGTGAAAATCGATCCAAAATCCATCGGCGTGGGTCAATACCAGCACGATGTGGATCAAAATGCCCTGAAAAATTCATTGGATGATACGGTGATGTCCGCTGTAAACGGAGTAGGAGTGGAAGTCAATACTGCCTCCAAGCAACTGCTCACGTATGTATCTGGTTTGGGGCCAGTTTTGGCCCAGAATATCGTGGACTACCGAACCGAAAACGGACCGTTTACCAGCCGTGCGCAACTGAAGAAGGTGCCTAGGCTGGGCGAAAAGGCCTTCGAACAGGCCGCCGGATTTTTGAGGATCCGCAATGCCAGGCATCCCCTGGATGCTTCGGCTGTCCATCCTGAACGGTATGAACTGGTTGAACAGATGGCCAAAGACGTCAAGGCCTCGGTGAAAGACCTGATGAGTTCGGAGGAACTACGCAACCGAATTATTTTGAAAAATTACGTTTCAGAAACCGTCGGTCTACCGACGCTTCAGGATATTTTGCAGGAATTGGCCAAGCCGGGTCGGGATCCGCGCGAGACTTTTGAATTGTTCAGTTTTCAAGAGGGAGTGAACTCCATAGGCGATCTGAAAGTCGGGATGAGGCTGCCCGGAGTGGTGACGAATATTACCGCATTCGGCGCTTTTGTGGATGTGGGAGTTCATCAGGACGGACTGGTACACCTAAGCCACTTGGCAGATCGCTTTGTCAAGGATCCAAATGAAATCGTGACAGTCAACCAGAAAGTTCAGGTGACGGTAATGGAAATAGATGTAGCCCGGAAGCGAATTGGACTGAGTATGAAGTCAGACCCATTTGCTGAGCG
>CAYONF010000023.1:0-35953 GCA_964405255.1 uncultured Limnohabitans sp.
GCCGTAATCAGGTGCTCTATTCAGTTGAGCTACGAGGCCGAATTGGTTTGCAAAAGTATCTAATATTCTCTTTTATACAAATAGTCCGAAAGAAGAAAATTTGGATTTATCCTTTCTCCTTTACCAATACCTTAAGAATAATTAAGATAGCGAAAGGGGTAAATCCTTCAGGATTTTATATTTTTGCCCACATTCCACAAAAAAGAATCCACTTTTGATGAAAAAATTATTTACGCTGTCTCTTGCACTATTGGCTTTTCAATTCGTGCAGGCACAGGATTCCGAAACTAAACCCAAAACCCCGATCGGGGGTCGTCCCAATATCCCGAGTGATTTAAACTTTGAATTTGGATTCAACCAACTCAATAACCGCCCAGCGGATTTGGGCATTGATTTCATAGGATCCAGGTCATTCAACGCATCTTATCAGTTTCCGATTCCTGTTTTTGGAAAAGGTTCGGGACTTACTTTGAATCCAGGTTTTGGAGTCGGTTCGGATAAATTGGAGTTTAAGGATGGACAAAACCTATTTATCAATCCTACCCTTGGTGCAGAATCCTCTCTCTTGCGGGAGGTTACCGATGTATATGGAGACAATATCAATATCCTGGCAAACAATTTTTCTGCAAACTATCTTGAGATACCCATTGATCTCCGGTATCATTTGAACAAAAACAATTACAGCAAAAGCTTTCGCGTCAGCATAGGCGGAAAAGTAGGATTCCTCTATGAAGCCCATACCAAAATCAAGTACGAATCCGCGGCTTTTGACAAGCGAAAAGTAAAGGATTCGCAAAATTACGGCTTGGAAAAAATCAGATATGCAATCAGTGTAAAGGCTGGATCTCCGGGTTTTTACGTATGGGGCAATTTCTTCCTCAACGACATGTGGCAAGCTGGACGAGGTCCTTTTGCGACAGAGGCAAGCCAGATTAATTTTGGTCTTGCGGTGACCGTCTTTTAAATACCCCCAAATAAAAATGACCCGGAAATTTCCCGGGTTTTTTTATGCCCAAATCCAGGTGAATCCAAACCAGCAAATCACAAATCCCAGCATCCATCCTGCATATACTTCCACCGGACGATGCGCCTGAAGGAGAAGCCGGGAAGAGGCCACTCCCCCACACAAAACCAAGGCACCAAGAAGCGGATAAAGGACCTCAAACGTGGGGAATTTCTCTCCCAAAATCAGCACTACAGCAAGCAATCCTCCCAATCCTGTCATGTGTGCAGAAATCTTCCAAAAAAACGTGATGGAGGTGAGGACTAGTACAGCTACGAAAATCACAGCCATTCCCTCCCATAGCACCGGATCTAAATCCGACTTTTGATAAAGAAACCAGGTGGTCATCAAGAAGTAGGTGGAGGTAATCAAAAACGGGACCCGGCGATCCTTCACCTCCGGCATGTGGAGACTTTTCACGGTGCCGCTAAGCTTCAGCCCGACGATGGTAACCATCGGAATAAGAAGTGTGGACAGCACGATCAGATAAAATATCCTGTCCTTAAATTCCTCCGGGATACTGGTGGCCTCTGGCACCGCAAAAAGCACCAATCCAAAAACCAGGGTAGGCATCAGCAAAGGCTGAAAAACCACCGAAATCACCAATGCGACTGACCTCAACACTAAAGTTCCTTTCTAAGTCTAGCCACAGGAATCTGGAGTTGCTCCCGATATTTCGCGACTGTCCGGCGGGCAATGTTATAGCCTTTTTTGTTCAGCATCTTCACGAGCTTGTCATCAGAAAGTGGGCGCTTTTTATCTTCGGCATCCACCATGGCCTGCAATACAGATTTTACCTCCCGATTACTCACATCTTCGCCGCTATCGGTAGCGATTCCTTCGGAGAAAAAGTACTTCAAAGGATACACCCCAAATTCAGTCTGAATAGACTTACTGTTGGCAACTCTCGAAACGGTCGAAATATCCATGTCGATTCGCTCGGCGATATCCTTTAGAATCATCGGACGCAGATTGGTCTCATCACCGTCAATAAAAAACTCCTTTTGGTAATTCAAGATCGCCTCCATAGTCCTCAAAAGGGTGTTTTGACGCTGTTTGATGGCATCAATGAACCACTTGGCTGCATCCAGTTTCTGCTTCACAAAGGTGACCGTATCCTTCAGTTTCTTGTCTTTCTTATCGCTTTTGTCGTACGCATCAAACATATCTGCATAGGACCGCGAAATCCTCAATTCCGGAGCATTTTTGGAATTCAGGCTAATCTCGAGCTTGCCTCCGTTGTTGGTCAGGATGAAATCCGGAATGATGTATTGGGTTCTGACCAATCCGTCAGATACTCCCCCAGGTTTTGGGTTAAGTCGGGTGATGAGATTGACTGCATCTTTGATCTCCTCCTCATCCAGATTCAACCGCTTTTGAATCTTTGAATAATGCTTTTTTGTAAACTCGTCAAAGCAATCCTGAACGATCAGCAATGCATGCTGAACCACCGGGTCATCCGGATGTTCCTTTCGCTCCAGCTGAATAATCAGACACTCCTGAAGGTTTCGCGCAGCAATTCCTGCCGGATCAAACGTCTGGATTTTACGCAGAATCTCCTCCATCTCATCGATGTCGGTCTCGATGTTTTGGCTGAAGGCCAAGTCATTGATGATCGCCTCGAGATCCCTGCGGATGTATCCGTCATTTTCTATACTCCCGATGAGTTGCTGTCCGATTATTTTTTGTCGTTCGTCAAGTTTTAAAAAATCAAGCTGGGTTATCAATTGCTCATGCAGGGTAGCTTGAGAGGAAATCGGGATTTCCCGGTCTTCGTCATCTGCATTGTAATTTCCGTCTCCCTGCATTTTGTACCCGCTGTATTCGTCATCGAGGTAATCATCCAGATTGAGCTCATGATCATCCCTTCCCAGGTCATCCTCGTAAGAGTCCTCAAAATCATCCTCCTGGGATTGCTCAGATTCCTCTTCTCTCCCTTCTTCCAGCGCGGGGTTGATTTCCAGCTCCTCTTCGATTCGTGTATCCAGCTCAGCAGTCGGCACCTGAAGCAGTTTGATAAACTGGATTTGCTGGGGTGAAAGCTTCTGAGAAAGAGATTGACTAAGGTTAAGCTTTTGCATTGAAATCAGTTAAAACCTGCTAGTTGGGTTAAAAAAAGCTTTTTCATCAGAAAAAGCCAGCCGATCAAATTTAGGAAAAAGAGGCAATTTTTTGATAAAAAGGTGATTTAATCGTTTTTTTGCATTCCACTAAAAATTGGCCGGAAAAGCACTTTTTCCGATAAAAAAATCTCCAATGGCATTCAACAAACGGGTCAAAATCAAGACCATTCTGGAACAAAACCTGATCGGACAAGAAATCACCCTGATGGGTTGGGTACGGACCAAAAGAAGCAACAAAAACGTTTCTTTCATCGCACTCAATGATGGCTCCATCATCACCAATTACCAGGTAGTCGCGGATCCTAACCTGATCTCCGAGGAGATTCTTAAAAAATGCAGTACCGGTGCCTGCCTCAAAATCACCGGGACGGTCGTAGAATCCCAAGGCTCAGGTCAGGCATCAGAACTGAACGCCAAATCCATCGAAATCCTCGGAGAAGCCGATCCGGAAAAATATCCACTTCAGCCCAAAAAGCATTCTTTGGAGTTTCTCCGGGAAATCGCTCATCTCCGAATGCGTACCAATACCTTTGGAGCTGTTTTCCGCGTAAGACATGCCTTGGCCTTTGCTGTACACAAGTACTTCAACGACAGAGGATTTTTCTACATCCACACACCGATCATCACCGCATCCGATGCGGAAGGGGCAGGTGAGACCTTCAAAGTGACGACCTTTGAGCTCGGAAATCCTCCAAGAACCGAGGACGGAAAGATTGACTTCAAGCAGGACTTCTTCGAGCGGGAAACCAACCTGACTGTTTCTGGTCAGTTGGAGGGAGAGTTGGCCGCCATGGCCTTATCCGAGATTTACACCTTTGGCCCTACTTTCCGGGCTGAAAATTCCAACACTACCCGTCACTTAGCGGAGTTTTGGATGATCGAACCGGAAATGGCTTTTTATGATGCGGAGGACAATCAAAATCTGGCAGAAGATTTCCTCAAATATGTGATCAAATATGCTTTGGACAATTGTTCGGAGGATCTCAACTTCCTGGCTCAGCGGGCTCAGGAAGAAGAAAATGCCAAGCCTGCAGATCAGCGAGCAGAACTTGGTCTGATTGAAAAATTGAAGTTCGTGGTAGAAAATGATTTCGTACGTCTGACCTACACCGAAGCCATCGATATCCTGAGAAATTCCAACCACAACAAGAAAAAGAAATTCCAATACCTCATTGAATCTTGGGGAGCAGACTTACAGTCCGAGCATGAGCGGTATCTGGTAGAAAAGCATTTCAAAAAGCCGGTAATCCTGACAGATTATCCAAAAGATATCAAGGCATTTTACATGCGTCAAAATGAAGACGGCAAGACCGTGGCGGCGATGGATATTCTTTTTCCGGGGATCGGGGAAATCGTCGGTGGCTCTCAGCGTGAGGAGCGGCTGGATCGATTGACTCAGCGCATGAGAGAGATGCACATCCCAGAAGCAGAACTTTGGTGGTATTTGGATACACGAAGATTTGGGGCAACGCCACACGCTGGTTTTGGATTGGGCTTCGAGCGAATGGTTCAGTTTGTCACCGGTATGGGAAATATCCGGGATGTGATTGCTTTCCCGAGGACTCCAGGAAACGCAGAATTTTAAAAATCAAAATCCCCGGTCAATCCAAAAAGGCCGGGGATGTTTTTTTAACTCACAACTTTTACGCGTCGGGCGAGCGGAATACACAGAATACTGAAGAAAATCGCCAGGTATCCCACTATATTGAAATTGGTCAGCTGCCCCAATTCATTTTCGCCGATAATCATTCCCGCAATCAAAGAAGCCAAACCTGCGGCTACTTGCTGAACGGCTGAGTTGAAACTCAAAAAACTTCCGCGGTTTTCTGGGGTCGCCGTACCGGTAACTATCGCAGCAGCAGGCACATAGCGCCCATTGGAGGTCACAAAAAACAAGGTGGTAACCATCAAAACCAAAGGGATCGGAGTCACTCCCAAATGGGTAATGATGCCGATTGGAATTAGGTTTAGAATCATGAAAATGGTAAAAATCCTGAGCTTTCCGTGTCGATCAGCCAGCTTTCCCACCCAGGGAGAGGTGAATATGGTAAACGCACCTCCTGCCATGTAGATGTAAGTCAACTGCATTTCGGTGAATCCCACATTGGCTACGTTAAAGGGGCTCAGAAACGGAATGATCATAAACTGCCCAAACATCATCATAATGGAAAGCGTGATCGCCCGCATTTGGTTGCTGTTGCCTGTGACGCGAGAGATCACTTCCAAGGGGTGCGGACGTTTGATTTCCCTTCCGAGATGGTCTCTTATCGCAGGAATAAACCGGATAATCATTCCCAAACTGAGAATCGAAAGGACCGCTAAAATGTAAAACGGCGTGTGCCAGTTGGACAAACTGGCCAAAAACAATCCCAAGGGTACTCCCATGACCGATGCAAATGAAAAAGCCGCCATGACCAATCCCATGGCACTTCCTCTTCGTTCATTGGGAATCACATCACCGATAATAGCCAAAATCAGCGCAGAGGTCAGTCCTCCAAAAATTCCCGAAACTACTCGGGCCACCAACAGCACTCCATAACTGGGAGAAAGTGCACAGCCCAAGGTTCCCACCATAAATCCCACATACACCCAAAGCAGGATTTTTTTTCGGTCAAATCGATCCAAAAAAAACGCCCCAAAGAAGCTGGAAATTCCTGCACTGAAGGTGTAAGAGGAGACTAGAAAACTAAACTCGGCTGGTCCAATTTCAAAAATCCGCATCAGCTGAGGGCCGAGCGGCATGAGAATCATGAAATCGACGATGTGGATGAAATTGATGGCTGCTAAAGTCCAAAGCAGGGCTTTTTCGTTCTTCATGTCAAAAATATATGGTTTGAAAACCCCTCTTGGAAAATTTAAGTTTGCCTGGATTGAAAATAAATCAGAAAATATTTAATCGCACAAATGTTTTGGGAATGGCATCAATGATATCCGACGCAATCGTTCCTTTTCGTTTTTCAGCTCCAGCCAATTCTCCGGCTAGACCATGATGAAAAACCCCACAAATCATCGCCTCCTCCGGTGAATATTCCTGACCAAGAAAAGAAGTAATCATCCCCGTCAGGACATCACCCGACCCGGCAGTGGCCATGTATTTAGTTCCGGATGAATTGAAAATCTGTCTCCCATCGGAAAGACAGATTACGGAATGAGCCCCTTTGATGATCAAATTTAGCCTCCATTTGACACAGAATTCGCGGGCTTTTTGAAGCCTTTCCAGATGATTCAGCGAACTCCCAAACAGCCGTTCAAATTCACCCAAATGGGGAGTCAGAATACTGTATTTCGGAATTTCCGGAATCAATTCAGGATGAAGAGAAAGGGTGTTAATCGCATCGGCATCCAATACCACGGGTTGCGAATATCGCTCAAAAAGATCCTTCAAAACCTCACCTTTACCTTCCGTTCCCAACCCTGGACCAATGCCAATGGCATCAAATTCCCCATAATTTATTCCTTTTTCGAACCGGCACATGACCTCCGGTACAGCGGTCTGGAGAATCCACCGTTCCTCTGGATCGATCCAGCAGGAAACAAGCCCTGAACCCGAACGGAGGGCACTTTTTGAAGAAAGAACCACTGCTCCCATCTTCCCTTTACTTCCTCCCAAAATCAAAACTTTTCCATAATCCCCCTTATGGGAAAACCGTCCAAACTGACGGTGAAAGCCTGGTATATCCTTTTCCCTTAAATAAAAATAGGAACTGTCATAAGAATCAAATTCCTCGTCCCCTATGCCAATATCAACCAAGACGAGCTCCCCGGAAAAAGTGGAATGCTCTGGGAAAAGCAAGGACAATTTTGGAAAAGCAAAGGTAACGGTGTAATGGGCTCGGACAGAGATCCCATTTCCAATTTCATCAGAAGGCATTCCACTGGGAATATCAACGGAAATAATCTCTCTTTTGAATGCGTTGATCTTTTCAATGATCTGCATAGCCTCAGGTCTAAGTTGACCACTTAAGCCCACTCCTAGAAATGCATCAATGAGAATTCCTTTTGCCTCTGTGTCAAATTCCCTCCAACTTCTGACTCTTATTCCTTCCGATAGCAAAGAAAAGTTTCTGCTCGCGTCAGGGCTGAGAGCTGTTCCTTTCTCAAAACAGGTGAAAACAGTAACCGAAAAATCAATCTTGTGAAGAAGCCTGGCGATTGCAAAGCCATCTCCTCCATTGTTGCCTGCTCCGCAAAAAATGTAAACTGGACTTTCGGCAGAAAAGGCTTTTGATTTCCACCATTCTAAAAAACCCAATGCAGCCTTTTCCATCAATTCCAAGCTTGAAATACCACTGGATGCCACATGTGCAGCATCCAAGGATTTGACTTGAGGACCGGAAAGAATTTTTAGCATATCAGGTCAATTTAGGAGACAGGGACTTTTTAGGCAGACTCACTAAAAACAAAAAACCCAAGCCTACCAGAAAAAAAATGCCAAGGGATACGGCGCTGTTCCTCATACTGCCGGTAAGTTGTTCGATTGCTCCATAGGTAAAAGTACCCAAGACAATGGCCAACTTTTCGGTGACATCATAAAAGCTGAAAAATGAAGCGTGATCGGTAGTTTCTTTGGGTATAAGTTTAGAGAAAGTAGATCTGGAGAGGGACTGAATCCCGCCCATGACCATGCCCACCACAAAGGCAAGGGCATAAAATTCATAAACGGTATAGACAAAATAGGCTGCTCCACAGATGCCGATCCAGATCAAAACCATGATCATCAAACTGATCTTATTCCCAAAAGATTTGGAAATAAAGGCAAACAGATAACTGCCGCCAATGGCTACGAATTGGATGATCAAAACAGTGAGAATCAATTGATCACCAGGCAGACCCAGCTCCTTGTCACCGAAGGATGCAGCTAAATACATCACAGTCTGCACACCCATGGAATAGAAAAAGAAGGAGGCCAAATAGCGCTTCATTACAGGAATAGCTTTCACCTGATGAAATACAGATCGGATTTCTTCGTATCCTTTTAAAAAAAGTCTTTTTGGAATATTTTTTTTGAAAGGATTATTGGGTAGGAAACGAAAGGGAATCTGAGAAAATCCAGCCCACCATATCCCGGTAATTAGGAAAGAAAATCGAGCAGCAAAGCTTCCTTCAGAAATTCCAAACCATTCCGGAAACTGGATCATCAACAAATTAAATACAAGCAAAATCACACTCCCGATATAGCCGAGGGCAAAACCCCTTGCGCTTAAGAAATCATATTCATGTTCCTCTGCAATCTCAGGCAAATAGGCATTGTAAAAAACAATACTTCCCGCATATCCTATACTGGCTAACACGCTGCACAAAATGCCGAATTCCAAATTACTACCGTCAAAGAAAAATAGACCTATACACGCCAATGAACCCAAATAGGCAAAGAATTTCATGAAGAAAAGCTTTTTGCCAGAAGCGTCTGCTATTCCGGATAACAAAGGAGAAAGAAGGGCAATGACCAGAAAAGAAAAGGAGATGGAATACGAATAGAGAACGGTGTTGACCACCTCCATCCCAAAAAAAGAGACTCTATCCGAACCATCCAGCCCTTTGGTTACACTGTTATAATAGACCGGAAAAATGGTCGAGGTAATGACTAAGCTGTAAACTGAATTTGCCCAGTCGTACATGGCCCATGCACTTTGAATCCTTGACGTATTGCTAAGTTTTACATTCATTTCTTCTGAAATAAAAAAGCCATCCTGATTTCAGGATGGCTTTAAATATAAGTATTGAAAACTTAATTGGGAACTTTTGTAGTAGATGCGTAAAGCACGCGTCTGGCATCTGCATTTCGAAGCTCAGTTTGAACATCTGACACAGGTCCCATCTTCACATCTCTGTCTACCTTCAATGAAATGGTAATCAATCCACGATCTGCTTCAGGAAGCATATCTCGCTCTTGGTTCACCCACTGAACGATATCAGGAGTACCAATCAAAACATCGTTTGCCTGAACTCTTGGCTCAGAACCGTACAACCCGGTATTTTTTGGCTTTCCGATAAAGATGTAAGAAATCAGGGTTTTGTTTTGAAGCTTCTGAAGTTGGGTAGCTTGCGGAATTTTTTGCTCAACCAAAAGATCTTGCTCCCTCAAAACCGTAGTCACCATGAAGAAGAACAACAGCATGAATACGATATCAGGAAGGGATGCTGTAGATACAGCGGGCATCGCTTTTTCTTTTTTCTTAAACTTTGACATCTCACCCTCCTATTTTATTTGGTTCAGCAATTGAAATCGCCATCGGAATACCTTCTTTCCCTTTGTCTTGAAGCGTCTTTGAAGCTTCATCATCACCGGTCAGAGCTCGGTACTCATCAGAAGTTAAGCCAACTCTTTCACCATAAATTTCAAAGTAAGCTTTCTTGGCAGCATCAAAAACCTCTAGATACAGCTCATAACTGGTACCTCGGTCAGTTTTGATAGACACAACAGCTTCGCCCGGATGATCAGAAGATTCAGGTCTTCTTAACGCCTGGGACTGAAGGGAAGCTGGAAGCGAATTAAACAAAGTGACAGCTTCTTCATCTGGAGCTCCAAAATTCAGGATAAACTCTTTTATGTCTTTATCCAAGCCTTCTGGAGTCCTTCTGTACTCACCTTCCACCAGAAGATCATTGTTCGCGTTGATCAAAATAGCGAAAATGTTCCGTTCGTTTACTTTAATGTCTGGTGGTGGCACATTCGGATCTTGCTTCGGAGGAAGGATATTCAAAATACCCTTATCAGAAGCAATCGTAGTGGTAACGAGGAAGAAGATCAGCAACAGGAAGGCTATATCTGCCATAGATCCTGCATTGATCTCATTACTCATTCTATTTTTTCCCTTTGCCATTTTATTTAACAGCTTTAAATAGTTCTGAAACCAAAATTGACAATACTGTGATTACTGACAACACATAGGTTGCAATCAACAATCCGCCAATAGTTTGAGACATTCCAGGAGTCAAATTGAAGGGGGCGCCTTCATACTTGGGAGCCACTTCGTTTCCAGAAACTGAATAAGCAATGAAAAACAAAACTGCAAGTCCAAGTATCGCTGCTCCAGACTTAATCAATCCCTTAGGATCATCCAAAGACTTTAGGAGAGGCAATAATATCGACAATGCAGTACCAATTATGGCAAGTGCATAAGAGGCGTAAAGCATGATATCGTAAGTATCCATAGTTTCAAAGATTTATATGCTTAAAATATTGAGAAGTAGTAGTAAGCCGGAAATTACTTTCCAGTCAACTTATGCTTCACTAAGATATCAACCAATGAAATGGATGCGTCTTCCATATCATTAACCAAGGAATCAATTTTAGAAACAAGGTAATTGTAAAACACCTGAAGAATGATTGCAACAATCAAACCTGCTACTGTAGTCAAAAGGGCGATTTTGATACCACCTGCTACGATAGATGGAGAAATATCACCGGCTGCTTCAATAGTATCGAAGGCGAAGATCATACCGATAACTGTACCCATGAAGCCCAACATTGGAGCAAGTGCAATGAAAAGTGAAATCCAGATCAAACCTTTTTCCAAACGGCCCATTTCAACAGATCCGTAAGAAATGATTGATTTTTCCACCATGTCAATACCTTCTGGGTATCTCATCAAGCCTTGGGTAAAGATTGAGGCCACAGGTCCTTTAGTGCCTCTAGTAATTTCTTTTGCAGCCTCAACTCCGCCGGAAGCCAAAGCGTCCTCAACCTTTGCCAACAATTTTTTGGTATTGGTTGTAGCCAAATTCAATGTGATAATTCTTTCCAGAGCGATTGCAAGACCGAGGATCAAGCAAAGCAATACTGGAGTCATGTACAAAGGATCACCTTCGATAAACTTCTCCTTTAGCACCTGGTGAAAGCTTTGCTCCTCAGCGACGATCTCATCGTCAACAACTGTTGGAGATGCAGCAGGTTCTTCTACTGCTTGGGTTGCCTCAGCTGCAGCAGAATCTGCAGGGGCTTCTTGTGCGTTAGCGAAAACAGGAACAAACATGATACCTGCAAGCATGAACAAAGCGATTAACTTTCTCATAATGTGTTTTTTAAATAGACTTTTGATAAAGGTTAAATGGTTTCCAGATTAAAATCGAGTTTTAAAGTTATGATTTTTTAATTTCAAAAAACAAATGGGTCTTTTAACTTTTTTGAAAGAATCCCCAGTTTAAATCGAATTCAGGGCAATTTTTACATGAATGGATTGAATTCAGGCATCTTACTCCACCGAATTAATTCCGTGATAATTACCTATTATTTTCCCTTCTTTTTCCGAAAGATTTTGAACTTGTTGATATTCAAGCCAATCCGTCCTAAAAAAATAATCCTATTCGAAAAAGAAATAAAAAAGCCAGCTTCCTTTGTGAAAGCTGGCTTTTGCAGAGAGGAAGGGATTCGAACCCTCGATACCCTTTTGGAGTATACACACTTTCCAGGCGTGCTCCTTCAACCACTCGGACACCTCTCTGTGTTGAATTTTCGCTCTTTCGCGAATCGGAGTGCAAAGAAAATTATTATTCCTGCCGATTCCAAATAGACATCCAATTTTCCCTTCAAAAATCAGGATGTGATCTCCCCTGCTAACGATTGGGTGAGCTTCAATCGAATTTCATCCCGGGTGAAGTTTTGGCCCAAAAGAAACATCAGTTTCGTAACCGCTGCCTCAGTGGTCATATCGGCACCGCTGACGACTCCGACTTCCAACAATTCCTTGCTGGTTTCATATCTTCCCTGGATCACCCGACCCCCGTTACATTGGGAGACATTGAGAATGATCAAGCCTTTTTTAATGGCACGCTCCAACGACTTCATAAACCAGGACTCTGAAGGGCTATTGCCCGATCCATAAGTTTCAAGCACAACCCCTCGCAGTCCTTCGATGTTGAAGCAAGCGTCCATGATTTTGTCTGTTATCCCAGGGAAAAGCTTCAAAATCATCACCCGGTTATCGAGTTTGTTTTTGTTGACCAGTTTTCGGTTGGGTTCAAAGGGCCGGATTGCATTGGTGTTGTAATCAATCACGATCCCAGCCTCTGCGAGCGAGGGATAATTTTCAGATTCAAATGCGTCAAAGTGTATACTCTGAACTTTCTTGGAGCGATTTCCCCTGAGAAGCATGTGATTGAAAAAAATACACACCTCGGGAACGATCGGCCTTCCATTTATTTTTGCCGTTGCAATCTCCAACGAAGTCATTAGATTTTCCCTGGCATCCGACCTCATGGCCGAAATCGGCAATTGGGCTCCGGTGAAAATGACAGGCTTGTTTAATCCATTCAGCATGTAGCTGAGCATGGATGCAGAATACGCCATGGTATCTGTCCCATGTAAAACCACAAATCCATCGTAGCTGTCGTAGTTTTCATAGATGATATAGGCCATGTCCATCCAGTGCCGCATGGTCACGTTGGAAGAATCTATAGGCTCGGGAAAAGAAATCACCGTGATCGCGATATCCATATTGGATAGGATAGGGATCTTCTCCAAAATCTGCCCAAAGTTGAAGGGGACCAAAGCGCCGGAATCGTCGTAGGCCATCCCCAAAGTTCCTCCGGTATAAATGATCAAAACCGAAGCAGTTTTTCCGGTTTTCAAGCCGGTATTCAAACGGACGATTTTATAGTTCATTTCGTGATTTCTTTAAATAAGTTTAACGCATTGGCTTGGGTGATTTCAGCCACCTTTTCAACGGATATTTCCAACAAATCACCAACACGTTGAGCAATTATTGGCAAATATGCGGGCGTATTTCGTTTTCCCCGATGTGGCACAGGTGCCAAATAGGGCGCATCGGTCTCCAAAACTAGCTTTTCCAAATCCACAAATGGAATTACCTGATCCAAGCCGCCGTTTTTGTAAGTCACTACACCTCCGATTCCCAGCAAAAAGCCTAAATCTGATATCCGTTTGGCTTGTTCCAGTGTCCCTGTAAAACAATGAAAAATCCCTTTCAACGTACCGTCTTGGGCCGATTCAATGAGGTCTATGGTCTGATCTATGGATTCCCGACAATGCAAAACGATGGGAAGATCGTGAGCCTTGGCCCAGGAAATCTGAATTTTCAATGCCTCCACCTGAATCCCAAACGTGCTTTTATCCCAATACAAATCGGTCCCTATTTCTCCGACAGCAGCGAATGAGCGCTTATTTAGCCAATCCTCCATCACGTATAGTTGCTGCTCAAACCCTTCTTTCACATCGCAGGGATGGAGCCCCATCATGGGAACACACAGGTCACCATAGCGTGCCTCGCAGTCCAGCATCCGGTCGATCGTTGACACATCGACGTTGGGCATGTAGATTTTGGTTACTCCCGCTTCCCTGATTTCCTCGATCACCTGGTCACGGTCGGAATCAAACTTAGAGGAATAAATATGAGCGTGGGTATCAATCAAATTCATGGGTAATTGCGGGACTTCCATTGGGTTTGCCCGGGCCAAAAGTAATAAAGAATCGTCAGGCTGAGGCTGAGAATCTGGTAAAAATCAAAGAGGATCAAAGGCAAGACCTCAAGTTTCTGATGGGCTTTTCTGGCAAAACGGCTCAAGAAAAGCCCCTGAAACAAAATCTTTCCGCTTAATAGAAAGAGCCCTATTCTCCAATCCAAAATGATCAACCCAGCAACTGCGGGAAAATAAAAGAACTGAAGCCCAAGTAAAATTTTCCATGGGATAGAAAGGGTCATTACCCCACCCATCCAGCGCTTTCGCTGATGCATCAGGGTTTTCCAGGTCGTCTCGGCCTTCGTCTTGACCAAAAACTCCTCACTGACTTGATGTCGGATGCCATACCCGGCTTTACCTATCGCTTTGGAGATCTCCAGATCTTCAGTCATCGAAAATGGAATCCCTTCAAAACCTCCGCATTTGGTATATGCTTCACGCGAGATGGCCATATTATTTCCCAAGCCTGTGGTGGCCATCCCACAATCGGTGACTGATTTTACAATTCCCAAGGTATTCCACCAATCCAATTCCTGCATTTTTTCGAAGAAACTCCTGCTTCTGACCTGAGTGATTCCCAAGACCATTCCCACATTTTCACTGAAGCAACTCAGCCCTTCATTTATCCAGGTTTTGGGTACGACACAGTCTGCATCTGTAAAAAAGAAAAATTCGCCGGAAGCCTCCTTGCCTAAAATAGCCAAGGCATTGGCCTTCCCGTTCTTTTGGAAAAGGGCACTTTGGTCGGGTCGGATTGTGATTACTTTTCGGTTTGTTCCCTGGGCTGCCCAGCTTACTGCCAGGTTTTTGGTTTGATCCACGCTTTGGTCATCTGCGATCAGGACCTGAAGTTTTTCCTGCAGGTAGTCAAGTTCACCAAGACTTTTCAGCAAGCCGGGCAATTTACTTTCTTCATTTCTCGCAGCTACCAAAACCGAAACTTGGGGTGTTGGAACTGGTTTTCCAGAGTGGTCCTTCCAATGAAACCGGATTAAAGCCAGCAATGCTCCGTATTGCAAAATGAGCAATCCGGCCAAAAGACTCAGCAAGACAAGGCTCATAACAAAGAAGTTTCGAATCCCTTTTCCTCCAAAAAATCCAGGAAGCCCGGCAAAACCTGAGGTAGGATTTCCTTCGTCTTTTGCTGGTCATGGAAAAGAATAATACTTCCCGGACGGGTATTTCGGCAACTGTTTGCCATCAAAGCCGCGGGAGAAACCGAACGATCATAGTCACCGGTAAGCACATTCCACATGACCACTTGTTTGGTTCTCAGTACTACGCTGGCCTGTGAACTTCTGACCAGTCCATAAGGCGGGCGAAAAAGGACAGTTTGCACCTGAAGCTTTTCCTCAAAAACCGAATCGCACAGGGCCACATTTGAGAGATACTCCGAATCTGAAGATTTCCATCCGTTCAAATGGTTGAAGGTATGGTTTCCGATTTTATGACCAGCGGAAATGACTTCTTTGGCAAGTGCCACATGCTTTCGGACATTATCGCCCACCATAAAAAAACTGGCTTTTTGTCCTCTTTTCTCCAATTCATTCAGCACAAAATCAGTCACTCCCGGCACCGGACCATCGTCAAATGTGAGGTAAACCTGATTACCTGCCGGGTTTCCTTCCCACATTCTCTTGGGGAAAATCCGTTGAACGAACCGGGGTACCGTATGCCAAACCATGAGTTAACTGAACCGAAGGCTAAGTAGCGTCAGATCATCCCGAAGTGGGACTTTCCTTGAAAAGTCCTGCATCAATGCCATAAAATCCCGGTGAAAATCCTCCGGATCAACGCGAAGATGTTGGTCTACGAATTTGCGGAAGCGATCTTCCCCAAACTCCTCTTCTTCGGGATTCATAGATTCCGTAAGACCGTCGGTATATAGGTGAATGGTAAACTGTTCGAGATTTTCCCTGACTCCGATCTCCATGAAAGGCAATTCTTCGAATGCTCCTAAAATGGTGGTTCCAGCCTCAAGCAGCTCTGTTCTGGACTCTTTTTCCCAACATAAAATCGGAGGATTGTGACCGGCATTCACATAGCGAAGACGCTTGGTATTAGAATCGTATTCTCCCAGAAAAAAGGTGATAAACCGCTCTCCTTTGGTGTTCTCATAGAGCGTGTAGTTGAGCTGCTGAATGATCACACCAAAATCCGCATCACTTCTCAACAGGGTCCGAAGTGCAGCTTGGAAATTGGACATGAGCATGGCCGCGCCGATTCCTTTTCCGGAAACATCTGCGATACAGAAATAGACTTTTTCCGATGACTTCCGGATCAGATCGTAGTAATCCCCTCCCACCAGACTATGGGGGAAATACGTCACTTTGGCCTTCAGTTCGGTAGAATTGGGCAAGGAAGAAGGAAAGAGCATTTGCTGAACTTGGGAAGCAATGGCAACCTCCCGATTGAGAACCTCCTGCTCTAGTTGCTTTCGGGCAAAGCGCTTGTTTTCCAAGGCCACTACCAAAATATTGGTTAGAGCCTGGGTGAAATCCAGATCCAAATCCAGATCAGCCGACTTTCTTTTCAGGAAAAGAATTGCGAGCATTTTATCCTTGTGGTACACCGGAAGGTAGGTTTCCAACTCTTCAAAGGTGTAGCCATCGCTCAGCTGGATCTGAAGTTGACCGGCCTCTTTTCTGTCCGAGACTTGGTTGGAATCAAGGGCAATCGGGACTTTGCCTTTGACCCCATGGGAAATCTTCCGCTCAAAAACCCCATCCTTGGAAACATATAGAATAAGTGCTTTGATGTCCAAATGAACCAAGCAGGTGAACTTGAATATATTCACCAAAACAGCCTCAGACTGATTCTCGTTGATCGCCTGAGTGATCTCCAGGAGCGCTTTTAGCTCCAGTTCCTTCCGCTGATATTTATAGGTGTTGTCAATCAAAGTTTATAGCGCATTGTGAGCCATGAGGCCCTTTTTTGTAGCGAGATAGAGGAGTTTTTTTCCTTCGCCAAAAATATCAACCCGATCAAACCGCTCTCGATCCGGTTCTGTCAGACACTTGATCATTCCCTCTTGGTAAAGACTATCGAGGGTTGCCAGCAAGAGTTCATCCTTCCAACCCAAAGTATCTTTGAGGTAATCATAGTCCTGAACAAAGTACAGCTCATCGAGCAGGTCAAATTCCGCGTCACTCATGGTATTTTTTTCAATGGCTAAATTAAGGATTCTTCAATTGGTGCGTCCTTTCCAGTTAAATTTTCCCTGAATAGATCCCAAGCCAACCAAGATGACATAAAGCGGATGTAAAATGCCTGTCCGGAAAAAATCCCATATGGAGTGCGAATTTCCCAGAGGAGCCAAGACCCGGCCAAGCGATGATTTTTCGGCTAAAATTTTCCCAGTCCAAACCAAGCTAAAAACGAAGATTCCTTTCCAGCCCTGGCAAAAAAGAACCAAACTTGACAACCAGAAAACTTGGACTAAAAAGGAGAAAATTGCTGAAAACGCATGCCCGAAATCGCGATGCATGCGCCACTTACCTGCCCATCGGATTCGTTGGTTGAGCAATTGTGAAAAGTCTGCCTGTGCTTGGGTCTTGACCAAGACAGAAGAAAAAGGCAAATACACACAACTGGACGGACCAAACTGCTTTTCTAATTTCCTGAGCAAAAACTCATCGTCACCGGACAAGTAGTGGCGATTTTGTGCGTAGCCTCCGACCTCAAGAAAAGCCGCTTTTCGGTATGCCAAATTGGCCCCGCTGCAGATCTTGGGTTTTTTCAGAAAAAACAACAACTGGGTAACCATCAAAATACTGGCCCACTCGATCTGTTGAAACCGGTGAAAAAAGGTCTTGTCTTCGGAAGTAATCACCGGACCTGCTACCAGTTGTACCTCTGGATCCGAAAACGGCTCGGTCATTTTCCAGACCCAATCCTTTGGAAAGTCGCAATCCGCATCTGTACACAGGATCAACCCTCCCTTGGCTTGGTTCACCCCAAACTCCAAGGCACTTTTCTTCCCCTTCCCCGAACTTTGGATCACTTTTATCGGGGAGTCATCCTTCAGATTTGATTTAAAAAGGGAAAAAGATCCATCCTCACTTTGGTCATCGATCAGAAGGATCTCTAAAGCAGGATACTCGATTTTTTCCAATTCCCGGATCAGTCTGGAAACCTGTCCGCGCTCATTTCGAAAGGGAATCAATAGAGTAACCGATTCTGATTCAGGATTCCGATCCGATTTCGGTTCCCTTTGAGGCCATTTTCTGGAAATCCAACCCAGCATTGCAAAATAGCAACATGTCCAAACAAGGTAAAAACTGATCATCTTTTCGGCTAAATTGCGGGGGTGAGTAAAGAACCAAAAAAAGAGGCAAACGAAAAAATAATCCTGGGCATCGATCCGGGCACCACGGTGATGGGTTATGGGCTGATTCTTACTGAAGGAAAAAAATATAAAATTCTTCAGTATGGGGTCATCCACTTGAAGAAATATGAAACTCACGAATTGAAGCTGAAGAAGATTTTTGAACGAATCTCGGGGATTTTGGATGAATTCGCGCCCGACTCAGTGGCCTTGGAGGCTCCTTTTTACGGTGCAAACGTACAATCCATGCTCAAACTAGGCCGGGCCCAAGGTGTGGCCATGGCAGCAGCCCTTTCCAAAGAAATCCCGATCACGGAATACTCCCCGAAGAAAGTAAAGCAATCCGTCACCGGAAACGGCAATGCATCCAAAGAACAAGTGGCGGCCATGCTCCAGACCTTGTTGGGAATTACCGAATTACCAAAATTATTGGATGCCACGGATGCCTTGGCGGTTGCCTTGTGCCACCATTTCCACGAGGGCCGCGTTCAAACTCGGGGAAGAAACGAAGGCTGGAAATCCTTCATCGAAGAGAATCCAGAGCGGATAAAAAAATAAATCCCGGTCGTTTGACCGGGATTTCTCGTTTTTTCTTGTTCAATTTCCTCCAAAACTGTAGCCCAGAGAGACCTTAAACACCTGATTTTTCACATCCGTATCGAAGTAATTCAGTGAGGTCAATCCGATATCGTAGCTTGCCTGTACATTGAAACCGAGCGGCAATCTGACCTGGGCTCCTACCACACCCGCCATATCATATCCCCTGATTACCTCTGTACTGCTGGAACTGGTATCCCCCAATTGATAATTTCTGGAAGCCAAAAAAGAAACCTGCGGTCCTGCAAAAATATTGATCGCAGGGATCAATTTTAACCGGACAAGTACCGGAATATCCACATAACTCAATTGCTCATCAATGGGATCGCCTGTACCGATTTCTGTACCCTGATACCCTTTCTGAGAATACTGGATTCCGGGTTCTACTGATAAAAAATCAGCTCCGATGGTGTAATAAGCTCCTAAATGAAACCCAGATTTGGAGTCAAAGTTAGTGTCGGAGAAGTTGGCGGAATTAAACCCTGCCCTTACCCCGAATTGAGCCTGTGCGGTAGCTACAAAACCTACCAGAAAGATTGCCGTCAAAATTTTTCTCATAATCCATTAATTGGTTAATTTCCACAAAGAGTAACGCAAGATTATCCAATTTCATGCAAATACCGACTTTTAAACAGCACTATGGAAAGAATTTTGGGGATGTTTGATCTTTTTCCCGACCTGAGTGAAGAATCTAAACTAGCCTTCGGAAAGGAAATCGAAATTCTTTGCTTTGACAAAGGAGACCTTCTGGAACAAGAAGGAAAAGTATGCAATCACTTGTATTTCATAGTCGAAGGCTCAGCCCGCAGCTATTATGTCAGGGAAAACAAAGACATCACAGTTTCCTTTTCCCTGGAAAAAGAATTCCTGACCGCGATGCACTCGTTTATTTCCCGTAAACCTTCTTATGAAAATATCGAAGCCATGGAAAAGACGAAGGTTGCACGAATTAAGTACGAGGCGTTGACTAAACTTTTTGAAAAACACAATGACTTGGAGCGAACCTACCGTTTGATTTTGGAACAGTACTACATCACCCTGGAGGAGCAACTGATTTTTGCAAAATTCAAATCCGCGCGAGACAGATATCTCGATCTGATGGAGTATCGACCCAAAATCATCCATAAAGCTTCTGTCGGGCAGATTGCTTCCTACCTGGACATGAGCATCGAAACCCTCAGCAGAATCAGGGGCAAGATCTGATTATTTGACTTTTCTCAACAGCTAGATCCTTGGGCAAAAGGTACTTTTGGAAAAATAACTCCCAGCCCACCCGTTATGAGAACGCTATTCCTTTGCATTTTGGCCTTCCTGCTCGTGTTCGGATTTTTTGCCTGTGGCACGAGTACCACAGAACAGACTTTCGACACCACCAAAATCACCCGTGCCAGTCAGGAAGAGGTGGAAGAAGTCATTGAAGCCTTCATCATGGCCGAAGATTCCTCCACCATCGAGATTCCAGCCGGTTTCTATGAATTGAACACCCAATTGATCCTAGACAATAAATCCCACATCAAAATCAAGGGAGCTGGAATGGATCAAACGGTCCTTTCTTTTAGAAACCTAAAATCAGGTGGAGAAGGTGTTAAAATCGTCGGAAACAACATCAGCATTGAAGACCTGAGTATCGAAGATGCTCCCGGTGACGGGATCAAAGCCCAGCACACGGATGGGATTACCTTTCGCCGAATCAATGTGACCTGGACCAATGGAGACAAATCCAAAAACGGAACCTATGCCATCTATCCCGTTCAGTGCAAAAATGTAATGATCGACGAATGCATCGCTTCCCATTCCAAAGATGCCGGAATCTATGTGGGACAATCCGAAAATATTGTGGTGAAAAACTCCCTGGCCTTTGGAAATGTAGCCGGAATCGAAATCGAAAACTCCGACAACGCAGAAGTTTTCGGAAATACAGCTCGTGACAATTCAGGGGGAATCTTGGTCTTCAACCTCCCCGGTCTTCCCAAATCAGACGGTAAAGGCACAAAAATCTACGACAACGACATCATTGACAACAACCACGAAAACTTTGCTACTCCGATCGGCGAAGGGCCAAACGGCAACACCGTGACGATGATTCCTCCGGGATCGGGCATAGTTCTCCTGGCTGCCAAAGAAGTGGAAGTGTACAATAACCGGATTCTGAGAAACAAAACCGCCGGTGTATCCATTGCCAGCTATCAAATCACGGGATTCCCGGCAGAGGCGCCAAACTGGTCTCCCTACACCGTTGGAGTTTTTGTCCATGACAACCAGTACGAAAAAGAAACCCTCGCCATGCCGGACCTGACTCGGGAATTAGGTCAGCTTGTCAGTGTACACAATGCCTACGGACCTGCCAAAACCCAGGACATCATCTACGACGGGATTTGGGACAAATCCATTAGTGAAACCATCGAAACTAATCCGATGAAAATTTGCATTCAGGAGGCAGGAATCGAAAACTTGAATTTCACCCGGTTTTATCTGATGGATGGAGAAGAAAACATCGACTCCTTCAAGGACTATCACCTGTTCCAAAACTGCAAGGTGGAAGTCAAAACAGATATATCCGGATTGGCGGGACTTTAATTCGATTTTGGGATAAGATGAAAGATGCCGTGAAGAAAAAATCAAAAGAATTGATGAGTTTGGCCACGATAGGGCTAGCTTTTGTCCTGTTGATTTCCTGTCAAAAAAACGAGGAAAAATCAGCGCCGGAATCTAAACCCCTGGAAGCAGAAGTAGCCAACGGACTTTTTCCTTACAAAAGACTTTCGACTTACGGTTTTTTTACAGGGGAAATGAAAAATCTCCAGCCTGGATCAGAAGTCATCCTGTACAAACCGGCATCTTCCCTATTCACCGATTACGCGTTGAAAAGTCGGTTTGTCTTTATTCCTGAAGGCCAAAAAGCGAAAATTCAAGGGTCTGAGCTGGATCTCCCCATGGGATCGGTTTTGATCAAAAACTTCTATTACCCGGCTGATTTCAGAAAGCCAGAAGGCGAACGAAGAATCATCGAAACCCGCTTGCTGATTCATGAGGAAAAAGGATGGAATGCCTATCCCTACGTTTGGAATGAAGAGCAAACTGATGCCCTTTTGAAAGTAGTGGGAGCAGAAACCGAAGTTAAATTCATCGACCAAACCGGAAAAGAGCAGCTCATCAATTACTTGGTTCCCAACAAGAATCAATGCAAAAGCTGTCACAACAAATCCGAGCAACTTGCTCCGATCGGAGTGAAAATCCAACATTTGAACCATGAGCTGGATTATGGATCGGTGCAGGAAAACCAGCTGCAACATTTGACCGGATTGGGAAAACTGGAGGGATTTCAGGGAGCTGCCTCCCATCCGGCTATGATCAACTATGAGGATCAGACCCAGGCTTTGGATGATCGCGCCATGGCTTATCTGGACATTAACTGCGCTCATTGCCATAGTGCAGAAGGTCCGGCCAGCACCTCGGGACTTTTTCTAACGTACGATCAGCGAGATCCCATGAAGTTGGGCGTAAACAAAACCCCGGTGGCTGCGGGTAAAGGCTCGGGAAGTTTCAAATTTGATGTCGTTCCGGGTCAGGCTGATCAATCCATTCTCATCCACCGAATGAATTCTACTGAGGTTGGCGTTGCCATGCCTGAGTTGGGCCGAACCACCGTTCACAAGGAGGGAGTTGAATTGATCCGACAGTGGATCAACAGTCTGGAATCCGAAAAATAAGCTACCGAGTAAGTCTCATCTCGAGGTACTTATTGGAAAAACCCAGATTTTCGTAGAGTTTGATGGCGGGATTGCCTGGTTCGACATGAAGGGCTATCCCGCCTTCAATTTTGGTCAGGAGAAATTCCAGCATACTTTTTCCAAGTCCTTTTCCCCTCAGATTCTCGGACACGGCAAAATAGACCAGAATATGCTCAGGAATGTAGCCTGACATTCCGGTGTGATTGATGACCAGAGCTGCATCCAAGTCAGGAAAATCGCCCAGGACTATCACCAAACCTCCGGGTCCCTTTTGGATTTCCATCGCGTAATCCAAGCATTTCATTACATCCTTTTTTGGGTCTCCAAACTCGCCTAATTCTTTTACAAGAAAATCGGTCAGGTCTTCTTTTTGAATTTCAGAAAGGGGATGCTGGGGAGAAAAAATCTTGAATTCTTGCATGGTCAGACTAGATGAATCTAAAAAAACGAAAAAAGCCGGGAAAACCCGGCCTTTTCGATTTGAAAAAGGTAATTGTTAAACGGCATCACTGCTGACTACAGCAGAGAAATATTCTCTGTTCATTCGGGCAATATTGGTGATTGAAATGCCTTTTGGACATTCTGCTTCACAAGCACCCGTATTGGTACAAGCCCCGAAACCTTCGGCATCCATCTGAGCGACCATTTTTTCAGCTCTTGCTTTACGCTCGACCTGTCCCTGTGGCAAAAGCGCCAACTGGGAGATTTTCGCAGAAGTAAATAGCATGGCGGAAGCATTTTTACATGCCGCTACACAAGCCCCGCAACCGATACACTGTGCCGCATCCATGGCCAAATCGGCAACAGTCTTTGGGATCGGAATTTCGTTGGCATCAGGAACACCACCGGTATTGACTGAAACATATCCACCTGCCTGGATGATTCGGTCAAAAGCAGACCGATCAACCACCAAGTCTTTCAACACAGGAAATGCTTTTGCTCTCCATGGTTCGATGGTTATGGTTTCCCCATCATTGAAAGATCTCATGTGAAGCTGGCAAGTGGTGGTCTGTAGTGGACCATGAGGCTTACCGTTAATATACAAGGAGCACATCCCGCAAATTCCCTCACGACAGTCGTGGTCAAAGTGTACCGGGTCCTCTCCTTTTTCAGTCAATTCTTCATTCAGCACGTCCAGCATTTCCAGGAAGGACATGTCTTTGGACACATGATCTACCGCATAAGTGGCAAAACCGCCCTTATCTGATGCGTTTTTCTGTCTCCAGATTTTTAAAGTCAATTTCATCTGTCTATGATTTTTTTTGAGCGGTCAGATGGAATGCCCTAAAGAATTGTCTTCCTGTGTGGGAAGGATTTCTTTAGTGCATTTCATATCTGGTCGACCTATGAATGTTGTCCACTAATTATTTGTAAGAACGCTGGGTCAGTTTCACATTTTCGAAAACCAAAGGCTCTTGGTGAAGCTCCTCTTCCTGGTTTTCTCCCATGTACTTCCATGCAGCAACGTAGGCGAAGTTTTCGTCGTCTCTGAGCGCTTCTCCTTCCGGAGTTTGATATTCTTCCCGGAAGTGACCTCCGCAGGACTCATTTCTGTTGAGCGCATCGTCAATCATCAGTTCACCCAGCTCAATAAAATCAGCCACACGATGTGCTTTTTCAAGGGAAAGATTCAATTCATCGTTGGTTCCCAGGACTTTCACGTTTGCCCAGAAGTCTTTCTTCAATTCTTTGATTTCAGCTTTGGCTTGTTTCAATCCTTCAGCCGTTCTCGCCATACCGCACTGATTCCACATGATTTTACCCAATTTCTTGTGGAAATAATCAACCGTCTTGGTTCCATCGATATTGAGTAACTGGCTGATTCGGTTTTTCACCTCTTGAGCTACTTTTTGGAATTCGGGATGGTTTTCATCCACTTTCTTCGGAGGAGTCTGAGCCAAATAGTCACCGATTGTGTAAGGAATCACGAAGTAACCATCCGCCAAACCCTGCATCAAAGCAGAAGCTCCCAATCTGTTTGCTCCATGGTCGGAGAAGTTTGCCTCTCCCAATGCGTACAATCCGGGGATAGTAGTCATCAGGTTGTAATCCACCCACAGTCCACCCATGGTGTAGTGAACAGCCGGATAGATCATCATCGGCACTTCGTAAGGATCCTCCCCGGTGATCTGCTTGTACATATCAAAGAGGTTACCATATTTCTGCTCGATTACCTTTCTGCTGTCGCGCTTGATCGCATCTCGGAAATCCAGGAATACGGCCTCACCGGTTTCATTCACCCCACGACCTTCGTCACAGACATACTTGGCATTTCTGGAAGCGACGTCACGGGGCACCAGGTTACCAAAGGAAGGATACTTTCTCTCCAGGAAGTAATCGCGATCCTCCTCCTTAATGTCATTTGCTTTGATTTGTCCTTTTCTGAGTTTTTCAGCGGTCTCCTTGGTTGCAGGCACCCAAACCCGGCCGTCATTTCTCAGAGATTCTGACATCAAGGTCAACTTAGACTGATGATCACCGGAAACAGGGATACAAGTTGGGTGAATTTGAGTAAAGCAAGGGTTGGCAAAGAAAGCGCCTCGCTTGTGAGCTCTCCAAGCGGCCGTTACGTTGCAACCCATTGCGTTGGTTGAGAGGAAAAAGACGTTTCCGTATCCACCGGTACACAGTAAAACTGCATGAGCGGCATGTGTCTCCACTGCTCCGGTCACCACATTTCGGGTCACAATACCTCTTGCTTGGCCATCAATCATGACCAAATCCATCATTTCGGTGCGGGGATACAGCTTTACCTTTCCATTGGCTACTTGACGGCTAAGCGCGGAATAGGCTCCCAGCAGCAATTGCTGTCCTGTTTGGCCCCGGGCATAGAACGTACGGGATACTTGGGCTCCACCGAAGGATCGGTTGGCAAGTAACCCTCCATATTCACGTGCAAAAGGAACCCCCTGAGCCACGCACTGATCGATAATTTTTACCGATACTTCAGCAAGGCGATACACGTTGGCCTCACGGGCACGGTAGTCACCTCCTTTGATGGTATCGTAGAATAGTCGGAAAATAGAGTCCCCGTCGTTTTGATAGTTTTTGGCAGCGTTGATTCCTCCCTGAGCTGCGATAGAGTGCGCTCTTCTCGGGCTATCATGGAAAGTAAATGCTTTGACATTGTAACCCAACTCCGCTAAGGAGGCTGCCGCTGAGGCGCCTGCCAAACCTGTACCCACTACGATGACATCGTATTTTCTTTTGTTTGCCGGATTGACCAGCTTGCTGTTAAACTTGTGCTTAGTCCATTTTTCTGCCAAAGGACCAGCAGGTATTTTGGAATCTAGTATCATACGGGACTATTAATTAGCTGGTGAAATAGATATAAAGCGGCATACTGGCAAAAAGAACCGGTACCACGATGCAATAGAATCTTCCGATTGCCTGGATTGCAGGTGAATATTTCACATGATTCAGACCCAGAGTCTGGAAAGCCGAAGCAAAACCATGGGAAAGGTGAAAACCTAAGAATGCCATTGCTACCACATAAAGTGCAACCATCCAAGACTGTTGGAAAGCCACCTTCACTACACTGTAAAGATCTTTGTACTCTTCAGTTCCATAAGTAACCGTTGGGATTCCTCCCCAATGCATCTGGTACCAGAAACTGTACATATGCCCTGCCAAGAATACCAAAATGATAGTCCCTAAAATCCCCATGTTTCGGGAAGACCAGGTGCTGTTGGTGGAAGCTTTGGATTCTGCATAGCCGACCGGACGGGCTGCTTTGTTCAATTGACTTAATGTAATGGAGTAGATCACGTGACCGATCACCGAAATGTAGGTCAGATAGGAAAGGATTTTAATTGCGGGATTGGTGGTCATAAATTTGGCATACATGTTAAATGCCTCACCACCATCGCCTTTGAACAATAACATATTTCCGGAAACGTGACCGGTCAAAAAGAGGATCAGAAAAAGGCCAGTCAGGGCCATGATCAACTTTCTTCCGAGGGTGCTTTTCAAGGTTTTTGTAACCCAGCTCATACAATTTTTAAGATTAGTTTAGAACGAAAGCCTTATAGTATTAATGCCGCCAAATTTACACGGGGAAGTGGTAGCAAACAATGCAATCGAATTCCATTCTCTTATTTTAAAAGGTTCTAAATAGTTTGTGAATCAATCGGATTTATCAGGGTATTTTTAGGACTTTCAACAGTCTGTTTATTTTTATTGTTTGAATTTCCGGGGAATTTCTACTTACTTCCATTTATTTCGTAATAGGTAGAAACCTAAACTGGAGTCGCCGAAGTTAACTTTTCCAGATGCACGGCGTTTTCAGATTATGAATCACCAAAGTTGACCAAACATGAAGCTTAAACTTTCCCTTGGGATATTTTTTATTGCCCTCTTTTCCGGGATTTCTTCTGCCTTTGCGACTCACATCCGGGCGGGTGAAATCATCGCAGAGCGGATCTCTGTTCAGACGCTCACGTATCGGATTACCGTAGTGGGATACACCGATACCAGATCTAGTGTGGTATTCGGTCCGGGTACGATCAACTTTGGAGATGGTCGCGAGGAGCAACTTAATACAGAAAGTGATTTTTCTCTGGTAGAAGACTTGGGAGACCAAATCGAAAAAAATACGTTTGTCATCACCCATACCTTTCAAGGGCCAGGCCGATACAAGATCCGATTCCAGGAATTCAACCGAAATGACCTGACGCTGAATATGGACAACTCGGTGGATACACCTTTTTATGTAGAGACCGAAATCAACATCGATCCGTTCATCGGGGTCAACAATTCCCCAGTCCTGACGATTCCTCCAGTGGACAACGGTGCCGTCAATGTCCGTTACATCCACAACCCCGGAGCCTATGATCCGGACGGAGACAGTCTTTCCTATCAAATAGACGTCCCCAAACAAGCCTTTGAGCGGGAAGTAAACAATTACCGCGACCCCAATGTGCCCGAGTTCAGCACTAGTCAACAGTCCGGTGCCACCCCTGCACTGTTTGGGATTGACCCCGTTTTTGGCGACTTGATATGGGATGCACCGGGCACTGCGGGACAGTTTAATGTGGCTTTTAAAATTATTGAGTGGAGAAAAATTGAAGGTAGATTTCAGCAGATCGGCTATGTGGTCCGGGATATGCAGATCATCATCGAAAACTCAAATAATAGAAGACCGGAACTGCTTCTACCCGATGATCTCTGCGTCGAGGCAGGAACTTTGATTGAGGAAATCATCCAAGGTTCCGATCCCGATGGTGATCCGATCAAGATTGAAGTTTTCGGCGAGCCTATCGAAATTACAACCTCCCCAGCTGAATATTCTCCTGAAAACGAATTCCAACCCCAGCCCGGTATCGTTAATTTCTCCTGGCAAACGGTCTGTAACCACGTTCGTGCGCGAGAATACGAAGTTCGGGTCAGAATCACCGATCAGCCGCGTTCAGGTCCCAAGTTGGTAGATATCAAAACCTGGAAAATCAAAGTAATCGGACCTCCGCCGGTTTGGAGTGACCTCGAGCAGGAGGCAGGTCGAACCGTAGAACTCAATTGGGATCCTTATGTCTGCGCCAATTCTGCCAGCGAAATGCAGATTTGGAGAAAAATCAACTCCGATCCGTATCAGCCCGATTCCTGCGAAACCGGAATTCGTGCCGGATATGAACTTATCGGCACGACCAATATGGAGACGTTTTCCTTCAATGACTTGAACGGTGGAGAAGGACTTGCTCCCGGAAACACGTATTGCTATAGATTGGTGGCTGCTTTCCCCGAACCGAGATTGGGAGAAAGTATTGTGTCAGAAGAAATCTGCATCACCATCGATGTCGATGTGCCGATAATCACCAATGTGAGTGTGGAAGCAACCGACGCCAGCCAAGGCGAAATCTTCGTCAAGTGGACTCCTCCTTATGACATCGACAAATCTCAGTTCCCTGGTCCATACAGCTATGAATTGCTGCGCAGTGAAGGGTTTACCGGTAATCAAAACCGAACTTCTCTGGGGATCACGACTGACACGTTATTTACTGATACCGGATTGAATACTGAAAATCTGGTTTACAATTACAAAGTGGTATTACTGGACAATTCCACTAAAATAGACACCTCGTCCTCGGCTTCCTCCGTTCGATTAGAACCTACCATTATCAATGAGGCTATTGAATTGAACTGGACTTTCACTGTTCCTTGGAATAATTCCATTGGGCAATACACCCACGAGGTTTATCGAAACCGAACTGACCCAGCAGCAGCCGACACTGAAACCTTTGTAAAAATTGCTGAAGTCGATGTCACCACAGCGGGTTTCACCTACCTTGACGACGGAAGTTTCAACGGAAGGCCTTTGGT
Organism: uncultured Limnohabitans sp.; assembly: GCA_964405255.1. GTDB lineage: Bacteria > Bacteroidota > Bacteroidia > Cytophagales > Cyclobacteriaceae > Algoriphagus. Next base: position 28,516 of record CAYONF010000023.1, read on the forward strand.
CAAAGAACTGGAGTATTGCTATTATGTGATTACAAAAGGAGCATACAACGTCGCCGGCCTGGTTTATCCACTGGAGAATAAATCCCAGATCACGTGTGCCAAGCCAGATGACAACCGCCTTCCTTGCCCGCCTGTATTGACTTTCGAAGGGCCGGAGTGTTCTGCGTATGTAGCGGAACAGCCTTGTAACAGCAATACTTTCGAACATGAATTGAGTTGGGAACCTGATTTCTCCGGCGATTGTGATGACGAATTGAGCGGTTATCGTCTCTATTTCACTCCTGATGGGGAAGAAGGTCAGTTCAACTTGGTCGGGGAATATACCTCCCTTCAATTGGAGGCCACGCTTACCAATCTTCCAAACTACCGAGGATGCTACTACATCACGGCAGTAGATCGATCCGGCAATGAAAGTGAGCCTAGCAATGTAGTCTGCGTAGACAACTGTCCCAACTACAATCTTCCCAATGCCTTCACTCCGAATAATGATGGTTTAAATGACACCTTCATGGCATTTGACAATCCATTTGCTGAGTGTCCACGGTTCGTATTGGGAGTTGAAATCTTCATAGTTAACCGCTGGGGAGCAGAGGTTTACCGCTACAACAGCCTCGACTCCAATGAAAATGACGTGTACATCCGCTGGGACGGACAGGACCAAAACGGAAATGAACTTCCTGCCGGTACCTACTTCTATTCGGGAAAAGTGTATTTCGATGTGTTGGATCCTGCATTGAAAGAGCGAGAGCTGAAAGGCACTATCCAACTTCTCAGATGAGTTTCCAAAAATCCGTCATTCTGTTTGACGGAGTCTGCAACCTCTGCAATGCTTCCGTAGATTTTATCCTCAAGCGGGACAAACCCAACCGCTTTTTAGTGGGAGCATTGCAGGAGGAAGCGGGTAAAAAACTGCTTTCCCGATTTGAAGTCAATCCAGAATACCTGGACTCATTGGTATTGGTGGAGGGAGGCAAAGTCTTTTTCAGAAGTACTGCGGCTTTGAAAATAGCCAAAAACCTGAGCGGTTTTTGGCCCTTATTTTATGTATTCATCCTACTGCCGCCATTTATCCGAGATGCAGTCTATGATTGGATCGGGAAAAACCGCTACCGCTGGTTTGGTAAAAAATCCACTTGCCGACTCCCCTCCCCGGAGGAAAAATCCAAATTCCTTTCCTTAGAAAATCTCCCGGATCAATAAACCTGAATGATCATCCAGTAAACCGGCATTCCAAAAGTCAGGTTGAAGGGAAAAGTAATCGCAAGTGCCATAGGCACATAAAGCCCCTCATCAGCTTCGGGATTGGCAAGTTTCATCGCAGCAGGTACCGCGATGTAAGAGGCAGATGCCGCCAAAATTGAAAAGATCAACCGGTCTCCCATCTCCGGTGCAATCCAATGGCTAAGTAATGCCACCGCACATCCGTTGATAAACGGAATCAGAATGGCAAACACGGTGGAAAAGTACCCATACTTGAAAAAAGCCTTGAGCTTTTTTCCGCTGTTGATCCCCATATCCAGGAGAAAAACGGCCAAAAACCCTTTGAATATATCCGTCACAAATGGCTTGATCCCCTCGGCCTGCTTTTCGTCTGCGATCAGACCGATCACCAAACTCCCCATGATCAGCAAAACTGAACCATTGGTAAATGCATGAAAAATGATATTTCTAATACCTCCTTCAGTCTTTTTTTCAGAATATTTCCGAAGTAAAATCACTGCTGAAATGATTGCAGGAGCTTCCATGAGTGCCATCACAGCCACCATATGCCCTCCAAATGTCACTCCCTGCATATCCAAAAATGAAGCGGCCGCCACAAAAGTCACCGCAGAAATGGACCCGTAAGCTGCCGAAATGGCCGAAGCATTAGGCACTCCAAGTCTCGGTTTTAGGATAAAAAAAGTATAAAACGGGACCGCTGCCGAGAGAATCAATCCAAAAAGCAAGGCATAAATTATTTCAAGATTGAATTCACTGTGGGAAAGTTCCTGCCCTCCTTTGAATCCGATGGACAGCATGAGGTAAAGTGCTATAAACTTCGCGCTGGTGGGAGGAATCTCCAGGTCGCTTTTGACCTTCACTGCCAAAATCCCGAGGATGAAAAAGAGCAAACTGGGGTTGGTCAGGTTGTTTATCAGAATTTGAAAATCCATGGGACAAATATCTTTTGGATTTTTTGGATAGAAAACAAAAACATATAATATTTTTATTCGTAAGTATTTTTACATTAACTTATTTTATGAATATAACCCTCCATCAACTCAAAGCATTTCAGGCCGTAGCAAAGTACCAAAGCATAACCAAGGCCGCGGAAGCCATGAATATGACCCAGCCAGCTGTGTCTATTCAGCTGAAGAATCTTCAGGAACAATTCACCGTACCCCTGACAGAAATCATCGGCAAAAAAATCCACATCACCGAATTTGGGCAGGAACTGGTCGATACTGCAGAGCGGATTTTTGAAGAAATGAGCACCATCGAAACCAAAATGCTGGAACTAAAGGGCCTATTGGGTGGAAAAATCCGGATATCCTCTGTCTCCACCGGTAAGTATATCATACCTTATCTGATGTCCGATTTTATGAAAATTCACCCTCACGTGGACATCAGCCTGGAAGTATCCAACCGATACAATGTCCTGGCCCATCTTCAGGAAAACTCAACAGATTTGGCTTTAGTCTCGATCCTTCCGGATGATTTAGATCTGGAATACATCAACATTGCTGAAAACAACTGGTACCTCGCTTGTGCCACCGAAAAGGCGGAGCAATTCAAAGCTGAAATTGAAAAAGGAAACTGGTCAAAAGTACCGATGATCCTCCGTGAAAAAGGTTCCGGAACCCGAACTATGATGGAAAAATTCTTTGCCGAAAGGGACATCCATGTCGAAAGTAAAATGGAATTGGCAACCAATGAGGCAGTCAAACAAGCTGTAATGGCCGGCCTCGGGGCCTCTGTTTTGTCAAACTTCTCCATGACTCAAGAGCTGAAAGACAAAAGACTGGCCTTGATTTCCTATCCGGGTTTTCCGCTCAAAGCCGACTGGAGATTGATCTGGCTCAAACAAAAAAAGCACCCACCGGCAGTTAGCGCATTTATCCGATGGATGGGTGAAAACAAAGACGAGATTTTTAAGGACCACTTCCCAGCTTTGGAAACCCTCAACGTCTGACCCCACTCTCGGAGGCAAAAAGATTTATATTTGCGCCATCCAACCAAAATTGATAATGAAAGCATTCGTTTTTCCGGGCCAGGGAGCCCAATTTCCCGGAATGGGAAAATCGCTTTACGAACAAAACCCGGAAGCAAAAGACCTCTTCGAGAAAGCCAATGAAATTCTGGGATTCCGGATCACAGACATCATGTTTGAAGGAACTGAAGAAGAGTTGAAGCAGACTAAAGTCACTCAGCCGGCGATTTTTCTTCATTCCGTGATTCTGGCCAAAACCACTCCCGGTTTTGCTCCCGATATGGTGGCTGGCCATTCCTTGGGTGAGTTTTCAGCCTTGGTTTCAAATGGTACGTTGGCTTTTGAGGACGGTCTCAGATTGGTCTATCAGCGGGCCTTAGCCATGCAGGAGGCCTGTGAAATCAATCCCTCCACCATGGCAGCCATTCTGGGTTTGGCTGATGAAAAAGTCGAGGAAATCTGCGCTGAAATCACCGACGAAATCGTGGTTGCGGCGAATTACAACTGCCCTGGCCAATTGGTTATCTCCGGATCAAACAAAGGAATTGAGATCGCATGTGAAAAAATGAAAGCTGCCGGTGCCAAGCGAGCCCTTCCACTTCCGGTTGGAGGAGCCTTTCATTCTCCATTGATGGAACCAGCCCGAGAAAAACTCCAAAAAGCCATCGAATCCACGCAGTTCAACACTCCGATCTGCCCAGTTTACCAAAACGTGAGCACCACTGCCGTTTCTGATGTCAATGAAATCAAAAACAACCTGATTGCCCAGTTGACTGCTCCTGTCAAATGGACCCAATCTGTACAGAACATGGTAAAAGACGGTGCCATTCAATTTGTAGAATGTGGTCCCGGAAAAGTCCTTCAGGGCCTGGTCAAAAAAATCCACCCGGAAGCGGAAGTGTCAGGCCTCTAAAAAATCAAATCCCGCTGAATTGGCGGGATTTTTTCATTTTTCAAATTCTGAGTCCAGACTGAACTACCTCGAAAACCAGATCTTATTTTTTAAACAATCGTACTTCATTTGGGTCTTCACATGCTTTCAGCAATTGAGCAGACGTCAAATTCAAAATCGGATGCTTTTTATCTGTCAATAGTTCATTAAGCGGAACGAGAATAAATCTGCGTTGAGAAATATAGGGATGGGGAATTTTCAGCCTTTCTGAGTCGATCACCAGGTTTCCAAAATATAGGATATCGATATCCATGGTCCGGTCCCCCCAAGGTTCCTCTCGCGTTCTTCCCAGATCCAATTCGATTTCCTGGATGATCTCGAGCACTTCCTCTGGTTGCTTTTGGGTGGAAATCACCGCAAGCTGATTAAGAAAATTCCCTTTGGCTATGCCTCCCCAAGCGGATGTTTCATAGATTTTGGAAACCTTAAGCAGCTGAAAATGATCATTCAATCTCTCAACTGCGCTAAAAAGCAACTTTTCACGGTCGCCTTTGTTACCTCCTAAACTTAGTACAACCTCCGTTTGCATCGCTTGTCACTGATTCGATTGTAAACCTAGCTTAAAAAAGATTATTTTCGAGCTCAAATAATATACTTATGAAATTCTTAGGTAATGTGTTGGCTGTGATCGTAGGCCTCTTCCTTTTCTCGATCCTCAGCTTTCTTATTTTCTTTGGCATCATCGGAATGATCGCCGCATCCTCTGAGAAGGAAGTGTCTGTCAAAGAAAACTCCATTCTTCATCTCAACCTCAACGGCAGACAGCTTGTAGAGCGGACATCCGAGGATGAACTGGACTTTGGTGCCTTTGGCAACCCATTTGGAGGCGACTTCAATGCCGGACTGGTCAATCTCAAAAAAGCGATCACGGAAGCCAAAACCAATGACAACATCAAGGGCATTTACCTCAACACGGGGCTGATTATTGCAGGCCAGGCGAGTTTGCTAGAACTAAGAGAGGCACTGATTGACTTCAAAGAATCTGGGAAATTCATTGTGGCCTACGATGAAGCCTATTCCGAAGGAGGATATTATTTAGCCTCTGTCGCAGATGAGATCTATCTAAACCCACTTGGAGGAATCGACTTCAATGGATTTGCCTCCGAGGTTGTTTTCATCAAAGGGTTCTTTGAAAAAATAGGAATCAAGCCTGAAGTTTTTCGGGTCGGAGAATTCAAAAGTGCGGTGGAACCTTTCATTTTGGATAAAATGAGCGAGGAAAACAGGCTACAAACCCAATATTTCCTGAATGACATCAACAACTTGGCCGTAGCTCAAATTGCAGAATCACGGGGAATTGCCCTGGACAGCCTGAAGAAAATCAATTCTGAAATGCTCGTGAGGAAGCCCAAAGACGCAGTGACTTATAAACTAGCAACTGCTTTGGCTTACGAAGACGAAGTTCACTCCAAACTTCGGGAAAAGCTCGGCCTGACCGAAGACGATGAAATCAATACCATCAATGCCACAGACCTTGGTTCGGTAGCGAAATCACAAAACATCACTTCGAAAAATCGCATTGCGGTGATTTTGGCAGAAGGGGATATCGTCAGCGGAGATGTAGAAGGGGCATTGAGTTCTGAAAAATTTGCAAAGGAAATCCGAAAAGCCCGCAAAGATGAAAACATCAAGGCCATCGTCCTTCGGGTCAATTCTCCGGGGGGATCCATTGTCGCTTCTGAAGTCATCTGGAGGGAAATGAGTGAAGCCAAGAAAGCAAAACCGGTCATCGTCTCCATGGGCGAAGTAGCGGCTTCAGGGGGATATTACATCGCTGCTCCGGCAGACACTATTGTGGCACAACCCAACACGATCACGGGATCCATCGGGATTTTCGGACTTTGGTTCAATGTCCAAGAGCTGATCAACGATAAGCTTGGCGTGACGACCGATGTGGTAGCTACAGGTCAACTTTCAGACTTCATGAATCCTGCCAGACCGCTAACCGATGTGGAGCGGACCATCATACAATCTGGTGTGGAAGACGGATATGAGACGTTCATTTCCCGTGTGGCCGAAGGAAGAGGTATGCATCCTGATTCGGTCAAAAAAGTGGCTTCTGGACGAGTTTGGACTGGAAATCAGGCAAAAGCCAGAGGCTTGGTCGATGTATTGGGGGGCTTGAATACCGCCATCGATATCGCTGCCACAAAAATCGGAGCAGGGGAAGATTTCCGGGTGGTTTACTATCCAGAGCAAAAACCTTGGTTTGAAGAACTCTTCAGCACCTTTGGAGATAAAGTGCAAGCCAAAATTCTCCAAGCTCAACTTGGCGACCATTACCACATGGTCGAAAAAGTAAAAAGTCTCAAAAATTATCAAGGGGTACAGGTACGAATGCCGCAGGATATCCTGATCAAATAACAGAAAGGCCCGGGTTCAAATTCCGGGCCCTTTCTTTTTTATTGCTTTTGGAGCAGGATTTTCCAGGCTTTTGCCACCTCCCCTTTTTCCAATTCGGCTTTAGCCCAAAGATGCAAATGGTCCATCCAGGATTCCGGATCATTTTTGAACCGTAGCCTCATTTCTGTTATTTCCTCAGAATTGGAAAATTCTACCAATTCTGCAGGAGAAGGAAGGTGCTCGACATTTCCCAATCTACCCAGGTTGTTTCCAGTCAAAACCGGGCTATTTCGGATTTCTTCGGGAATCTGATCCACCCCGATTCCCAGATTGGTGAGCGGCTTGGGAATCTGAAAAAGCGAATCCGAGGTGATGCGGGAGTACCAGCTTCCTCCCAATCGAGCCACAGGACTTAGTTTTTGGGGATCGATGGTGCCTTTTTCATCCAAAATAGCCTCATCGACATGCATCGCTATCACTTCACAGATCACCAGATTTCCTGCACCACCTTGGGTCCCCAAGGACTTTACCTCGATCACCTTACACTCAAAAGCCACTGCCGACTCCCTCACCCGAGGTGGTGTGACCAAGGAAGAAGGGATCGCGGTCAGACCTGCTTTTTCAAACTCATTGACCCCCTTGGGATATTCTGTACTTGCCAGCGACATCTGCTCTACTCGGTCAAATCCCACAATGTGAATCACAGCCTCAGGCACTTCCAGCACATTGTCCAGCGTGTGCTTGGTGGTATTGTCCCGAACTCGCCTAGACGGAGAAAAAATCAGAATCGGAGGATTGGCGCTGAAGAGGTTGAAAAAGCTAAATGGACTCAGATTCACATTTCCGGCACGATCTATCGTACTGACAAATGCAATAGGCCGGGGTGTCACAGCTCCCTGAAGTAAATTCTGGAGATCAACTGTGCTGAGGTCTTTGGGATAAATGGTTTTCAT
>CAYONF010000023.1:36053-45799 GCA_964405255.1 uncultured Limnohabitans sp.
GAAGTAAATTCTGGAGATCAACTGTGCTGAGGTCTTTGGGATAAATGGTTTTCATCTGTTTACAACCGATTTTTATGGTCAGATAGCCTGTCCCGATTTTTCATCGGGAGAATGCCCCAAATAATCATCCTCCAATGCAGGAAATTTTTCATGGGCATTTCATTTTGATAAAATAGCATGCAATTTTAATGAGATAAGCCTTTTCAAACGAATTAGTTCCTGAATTATGCTCCAAAAATCATTTTTCCCCCTGTTCATTACCCTGATCCTTTTTTTCTTTAGCTCCGGCAATCTTTTCCCACAAAGTCACCGCATCGCGACATTCAACATCCGATGGGACAATCCCAACGATACCGGTAACCTTTGGAAAGATCGCCTCCCTCATGTGATCAGCCTGATCCAATTTCACCAAATCGGGCTCTTTGGTACTCAGGAAACACTGGCCCACCAATTGAAACAGATCAATGAGGGCTTGGGTTACGCATCGATCGGAGTTGGAAGGGATGACGGAAAGGAGAAAGGGGAATTTTCTCCGATCCATTTTGATCCAAGCCGGTATCAACTCGAAGACTCCGGTACCTTTTGGCTTTCTCCCACACCCGACGTGCCAAGTAAAGGTTGGGATGCCGCGCTCCCTCGGATCTGTACCTGGGGAAGATTCAAGGCAAAAGGTGGAACCCGATTTTACGTCTTTAACATTCACTACGACCACATCGGGCAGCAGGCGAGAGAAGAAAGCAGCAAGCTGGTCGCATCAAAAATCCAAGAAATCAACCGCGAAAACCTCCCCGTGATCTGGATGGGAGACTTCAACGTGACTCCCGATAATGCCGCCTACAACACCATCGTCTCGGATCAGGCATGGAAGGACACTCGTTTGGTTTCTAAAATTCCTTCTTATGGTCCCCGCGGCACCTTCACCGGCTTTGACTGGGAGCGAATGCCAGACGGAATCATTGACCATGTTTTTGTAAATGGACCGATCACGGTCATCCGCCACGGTATCCTGACAGACAACTATGGCAAAAAGTACCCCTCCGACCATTTTCCTGTGTTGGTGGAATTGGAATTTTAACTTTTACCCAATCCTATGAATCGCTTTGAACCCCTTGTGCATGACATGCTGGAGCAAAATAAGTTGACTTGCTCCTTCGCTTTCGAAAAAATCACTCAGGAAAACTCCTCTTGGAGACTTAACCAAAAAACAGCAAGTGTGGGCTTTATTTTCAGGCACATCGGGGAGACAATGAATTTGTTTGGGTACTTCTTTGGATACCCCCCACCCACTGCAAATACTACCATGGGAAGAGAGGACGATGGAACACACTATGACCTATCCGAAAGCAAAGCCCTCATAGAAATGGGATTTAACTTATTCGGAAATATGATCAAAACCCTGTCGGAAGAGGAATGGAGCGAGATGATTGACACTCCTTTCTTCGGCAAAGTCTCAAAAATGAGGCTCTTTTCGCACGTGCTTTTTCACAATGCACATCATGCCGGGCAAATCGCCTTGACCCTTTCCAGAGGAGCCTGACTTGGTAAAAACAAAAAACCGATCAGCTCACAGCTGACCGGTTTTTGAATCGTACTAACCCAAATTCTATCCTCCAATCGTTTTCGTGGTGGTCTCTCCGTTTACAGTAATAGTGATAGTCTGATTGCTGCAAGAACCGTCTCCAAAATCCACTGTGATGGTATTGTCACGGTAAACTGTCTTCACAACTCCCAAAATCGGACCTCTTCTTCTGCCTTCGCAGGACAGGTCGACTTCAAGAGGCGTGGTTGTTTCGTGGGAGTAAATGACCGTACCGTCTGTAGCAATGATTGTAGTCTTGACTTTGGTGACAATCGTACCACTTACCGGACGACGGGAGTCTTCGGATCGTACCACTTCAGACTGCCTGGATCTTTCAGAGGTCCATACTGCTGTTTCTCCATCGGCAAAAACAAACTTACCGTTGGCTACAGAAGAGAGCACGCTTCCTTTTCCGGTGGTTTTGTCAAACTCCGAAACCGTAGTCTTTTTTCCGGCGATTTGGATATCATTCACCGAATAGCCCTCAAAGGTGATCACCTCTGTCAGCTTGTTTTCCGCTTTGGTTCGCTCGATGATGATTTTGCCTGCACGGGTGATTTCCTGCTCATGTCGGGTGATGGTCACCCCATCTCCAAAATCCACTTCAGTTTTGACTATCAAAGCCAAAAGCGAGTCCAGTTGAGGGAATTGATTCCCGCTATGGCCGCCATGAGGTCCATCTGCAGTGCCAAAAGCCGGCAAAACCACTTCCTTACCTGCAGCATCATAATGGGTAATGGTCGCACCACCGATTTTGTACACTCGGAATCCACGGATATCTCCGGAACTTTCGGCATCGATGATGGCCAAAATCTCATCATTTGGAGCAAGTAGATTCAGCCCGTCCATGATTCCTTTATGTCCTCCTTTACCTTTTCCAAGGCCTTTTAGCCCTCCTGGAGCGTGAGCGGTTTCGCTGGTCTCGGTGGTGCGGGAGTTGATCCCGCCGGTTTGGGAAGAATTTCCACTGATTGCAAAGCTGGTTCCACTGGCGAGTTGCCCCGAGGTCTGGGCCAGGTCAATTGCGGTGGCATCGGTGGCAGTCAATTCACCGAGTACGGTGAGGTCATCCTGCTGCTCAGTACATGCTGCCAAAAACAGCAAATACGAAAGAATAAGCACACTCTTGAAGGTTCTCATAGTTTGTGATTTAGATTATGAGACCAAATTGGATTGTCAAGATGAAGGGAAAATGAAAAAGGATTTTTTTTCAGATTTTGTTAAAAAAAATTTTCAGATTTTCCGATAAGATGCCAGAAGATCAAAATGGCCTCGACTTCGCTCGGCCTCGGGATTAGGCGGAAATGACGGGAGTGGAGGAAAATGCGGCTACGCCGCATTTTCCTCCACTCCCTAAACAAAATATCAAACGGTCACCGAGCGAAGTCGAGGTGAACATTATTAAAGCTTGGTTATTGGAAAGAGAACGGATATATGTGGAAAATTTTCATAAATCCTTTAATCAGAAAATCAAGGGAGTTTTTCAGGAGCTGGGAAAATTGAACACTAAGATCGTTTTCCCATTCTGAGATGAAATCTGAATTTTAACTCCCAAGAAAGTAGCGATCCGGTGCATGATCTGAAGTCCAAAACCGGATTTCTCTTTATTCACGTCTTTCAGAAATACCTGCCCGTTTCTGACTTGCTCCAACAGTTTTTCATCAATGCCCTCTCCATCGTTTTGTATTCGGATTTCGTACCCACCGGGATGCCGAAGTCCGGCGATCGAAATCTCCCCTTGCTCACTCACGTATTTGACGGCATTGCTCAGTCCATTTTGAATCATCATGGTGCAGAGGGAATGATTCGTGTTTGGAAAGGTAAATGAATCGATTTTACCGCAGGAAAGCTTGATTCCTCGATCCTCGGCGATTTGTCCCCAGTCATCGATGAGATCTGACAGTATTCTGGCCAGATCCACGGCTTCAGTTTTGAGAAACTGGGCATTGTTCACTTTGGACAAAAGCAGAAGTGCATTGACGGATTTTTTCATTTTCTGAATGGAATCCTGCATTTCCATCACTTTTTCACTCTGATAGGCATTCAGGTTTTCATCCGAAAAAAGCGCCTCCACCTTGGATTGAAGTACCGATATCGGGGTTTTCAACTCATGGGAAGCGTGGGAAATAAAAATCCGCTCCTGATTGAAAGACTTCTGAATGCGCTTCATCATCTCCGAGATCGCCTGATCCAATAACTCAAATTCCTGGGTAGTACTGGAAATTGGCAGGTCATTGAATTCCTGCGGCTCATTGATCTGGGAGATTTTAGTCCGGATGATTCGGTTAAAAGGAGCCATGATCCGCTTGCTGATGGCCGAATCCAGGATAAATGACAGCCCCAAAAACAGGAATAGGATTCCAATGGCAATTCGAAAAAAGATCGACTCAATCTGCTCGATAGTACTGAGGCTCCGTCCTATTTCGAGCAGGTAGATTTCCTCATTGATTTCCAGCAAATCGGCATACACCCGATAGCTGATCTCTTCCTCTTCGATGATCCGCTCCTCACTTGTCAGGCTGTCTTCCAGAATCATTGACTGGTCTACTTTTTCCAAGAGGATGTATTCCTCCTTCAGGATGTTGTAAGAGCCAAATCCTTCCTCCGGATTTTCATTGGAGATAAAGCTTTCGATCCCGTTGGTCTCGATCAACTCCAGCACTTCGGCTTTCTTTTGGATCAGCTGACTATCGGTGTTTTTGAGGATAAAATAGCGCAGCAGGTAAGGACCTGACATCAAAAAGATCAGCAAAAAAAGGCCTTTGCCCAGGAGATTAAAAATAAGCAGCTTGTGGAAGAGCTTCATTTCATGAGTTTATAATGTGTTTTTCAATGGCCACCTGGAATGCTTTAGATAAGCATTCCCCTGTGTGAAAAGGTTTTCTCATGGGCATTTCAAGAGATCACTTTATAGCCCAGACCTCTCACCGTTTCCAGCCAATCCACCGGTCCGAAGGCACTGAGTTTTTTGCGGATATTTTTCACATGGACGTCGATGTAATTGGACTGGTAGTCATCATCCAAATGGTCTCCCCAGAGGTGTTCTGCCAGCTGGAAGCGATTCAGCACCCGGTTTTTATTGATCACCATAAACTGAAGCAATACATATTCCTTTCGGGTCAACTTGATTTCCTGATCCTGGAAATGCACCGAAGGCTGACTTAGGCTGATTTCAAATCCGCCAAGATTTACCGTATCCTTTTTCCAGCCTCCTTTTCTCCTGAGAATGGCCTGCATTCGAGCCTTCAGCTCAAGTAAGGAAAATGGCTTGGAAAGGTAATCATCCGCTCCACTTTCAAGACCCAGAATTTTATCACCCACTTCGGTTCTGGCAGTAAGTATGATGACCGAGGCGTCCTTTTGGCAACGCTGGATCTCTGGGAGAAGCTCCAGGCCATCTCCATCTGGCAGTCCCAAATCCAACAATACAAAATCATAGGAATTCACAGCCAGGTTCTCCGAGGTGTCCTTCACCAGCCCCACACAATCCACAATGTGATGTTCGGATTGAAGGAAATCCCCGATTTCCTTGGCCAATCCACGTTCATCTTCTGCCAGCAGTATTCTCATTTCATATTCTTTATCGGTAAAGTATAGGTCATTCGAAACGAAGCTTGGATCCTTGCCTCAGACGAGTCATAGTCCGGCACATTGACCGGAATGACCCAAGTTGGCTCCGCCTGGAATTCAAAGCTGCCCAAAGTAAGGCTAACCGGAATGGCCATTTCTATAGCTTGGGCTTTGAACTGTTGTGTTTCCAAAATCTCCTGTGGACTTAAGTCATATCCACCGATCTGGTAGTAATTGCTAGTGCCAAAAAAGAAGGAAGCTCTGGGTTCAAACGACAAAATAGCCTTGTGCCAAAGCCGCTTGTCCAGCTCAAAATATCGGGAATGGTTGCTTACAATGAAAAAATCATTCGGCTCATTGATCAAAAATTGAAATTGGGTGGTCGAATACATCAGGCCCCAATCCCATCCTATTGTTCCTTGGAGTATCCCTACATTGTCGGTACCCTCAGCATTGAGGTAGCTGCCTCCCCAAAACTCGGATATGGAAACATCAAAGTCGGCCTTTTCGCTGAATTGCCCTGAGAATCCCAGACCGAATCCTTTTTGCCAGGTGAGATCCTCGACGAAAAACTTGGAGAGTGAAGCGGTCAGATAGATGCCGGAGTTGTGCCAAAACATCGCATCCGATGAAAAAAACGCATTTTTTTGACCAAAATCTCTTCCCATAAACGTCGTGCGGGTTTGATACTGACTGCTGACCAAAAGGTAGTCATAGGATACCACCTCCGTGCTGTCCAATTTGGCAGAATCCAGCTCCTGGCCATATCCTGAGGACATCCAAATGGCACTCAAAAGAAAAAACAGGATGGAGCCTTTTGTCATGAAAATGGAGACTGATTCGTTGTGATCAATTGAAATTTGAATCTTTGACAAAAGCAGATGCAAAAATTCCAAATTCAAATGGGAGCGCAGAAGCTGTCGGGAAAATCAACCTCCCGGTGGTCTGAGACGTGGCCTAAGCGGTCTCTGCCCCGGAATTCCTCCTGGCCTGGTAATCGGTCCCCCGGGTCTTGTTTTGGGTACTCCTCTCACATTGGGTCGATTGGGATTCGCTCCGCCCGGATTACCGGCTTTTTTACCTCCGACCTGGTTGGACTGATTCGGCCCTTCATTGGGCTTGGCTGCGGGTTGGGTTGCGGCAGGCAATGAACTTCTTCTGGCCGCACTGGAGATTCCCACCTTTTTTGGTGGTTCGGTAGACTGAGTTTGCGTAGGCACAGGCTTTTTTGGAGCCTCGGTCTGTGACCAAGCCAAAAGAGGGCTAACAAAGAGCAAGGCAATCAACACAAACCTGATCATACCGTGGGAGGAAATTTGAATAAGCAAAGGAAAATGAAAAAGATGAAGAAAAGATGAAGAAATTGAATGGGTGTTGAGGATCGATCCCTTGATTTTTTCCTCAGGATGAAATCAATTCTTTGAAATGCGGGACTAACAAATCTCACCCCTTTTCTTCGCTTGAAAAGGAAAAAAATCACCTAATGTGTTAAGCAAAAATACCCTATATAGGGTATTTTTTATAGTTATACGATTATTTTTTTGGTTGAAGTTTGCATAATAATAATAATAATATGTTAGTCATCGCTAGCAGTTTTGTTAGCCTCTTATGGCCAGGGAGTTATCTAATTTAAAAAAACAAACAAATGAAAAAGACAGCAAAAATTCTTGTTGGGTTTACCTTAACCCTATTTGCTCTAGCTATGACAGTTCCTTCTAAAGCTACTGCAAGTTGCCCAAATGCCTACGATGTCACTTATCCTTCAAAATTTTGTGATCCGCAAGGCTTCGGAAGTTGTACACGGCAATGCCCAGGAAATCCCTGAACAGTTTAATTTATTCATTTAACATGGCTGGATTGGAATAAAAACCAATCCAACCTTAACTCTAAAAATCATGAAAAACCGAAATCTGTCTCTAAGCCATTTTTTGATTTTAGTCATTTTAACCTTTGCATGTACAGGAAAAAATCAAGTTCCTACTGATTTTCAACTTTCTGAATCAGGGAAGATTCTAAGACTCCCTTTAGATACTGCCACCTCAAACATCAGCGATGGACTTCAGTTTTTCGAAGGGGAAAATCCCCTTCTGTTCAATCTAAACTGGATGGAAAACAGCATTCAGATTTATGATTTGACTCAAAAGAGAAAAATTAAAGATTTGAAATTTGATTATGAAGGCCCAAATGGGGTATTGGACATCATGGGAATTTATGTGCACAGCCTAGACAGCATTTTCCTGTTTAATCAATTGGTTTCTCAAATCACGCTGATCGATACTTCTGGAACGATAAAGAGCAAAATCACTTACGAAGTTCCAGACCAATACAGTCCTGCTTTCATTCACAATGCCTATTTTCAAAGTAAGCCCATCTTAAGCGGGAATAAATTACTGGTAAAAACACACATCTATGGGCAAATCACCTCCATGACCAATGACCAACTCAATGAAAAAGAATTGATGTACCAAATTGATCTGGAGACGGGAAAAAGCGGAATTCTTGGATTGGATTCTGGGAAAACTGAGTTTCCGGGAATGAAATATCCCAAAGACTATTTACTCGGTGGGTTTAAAATATTTGAACCTTCAATTGCTCATGGTGCCGGAAAGTATGTAGTTTCAATGTTTGGAGATCATCGCCTTTTCTACACGGACACTTTGGGAACCCCGCTCAAAGAAGTTGTTGCCAAAAGCAATTACCTCAATGAGTCCATTCCACTTTTTCCAAAAGATGCAGATGGCTTAGCCTATCGGAAATATTCTTTTTACAGTCCTCATTACGAAACAATCGATTTTGATCCTTACAGACAGGTTTTCTTTCGATTTGCTTTTCATGGATTTGAGCAAGATCCTGCAGTTCCAGTTCAGGAAATGAGAAATCATTCCGGCCCCTTTTCAATTCAGGTATTTGACACGAATTTGAATCTTGTTTCTGAAAAGTTCTTTGATAAAAACAGATATCATCCCTTTGATTATTTCATCACCAAAGAGGGATTGTACCTTTCCACCAATCATCCCTTGAACCCACAAACCAAAGAGGATGAGTTTTCTTTCGAACTAATTGAATTCAAGCCGATCGAAAACCAATAACAACAAAGGCCACCCTTTCGGATGGCCTTCCTAGGCGTAGAATCTTCTCATCAGTTCAGAAGGCCAAGTAGGCGCTGGGTGAAGTTTGCAACTTCACCCAAATATCCAAACCAATTTGCAATTGGCTTTATTTCTTTAACCCTTGTATCATAAACAAATTACAAATTTGTATTTATATAAAGGTGTAGTTACAAACTACACCTAGTCCTAATCATATTTCTTCTACTCCCAGAGGGGGCGTAATTGCAAATTACGCATAGGCAACGTCTCTTTTAAAATTTAGCCTCAAACTACACTCAGCGGAGGAAAGAATTTACAAATAGTAACCGAAATAGGTTTTACAAGTACCTTTGACTTTTCTTTAATTTTCATATTCCCTGCAGTAGCTTGATTTTCATCAAATTTCTATTTTTCTTTAGCTTCAAAATCAGTTATTTTCCATGTTTGATTTTGATCCTTTTTTAAATCCACATAGACTACAAATGTTTTGTCTTGGGAATAGATTTTAAAATGAAAATGAGCCTCATTTGAATTCCGTGACCCACCAACTAAATAACTAACTTCCAAGTCATTATTAATAATGGGAATATTCGTTTTATTTTGTCTTATTGTTTCAATAGCTAGAAGATAAGGTTCTGATTTTTTAAAACCTTCATTAATTTTTATAACAAAATAAGTTGTTGAAACCAGTACTATAAACACAATACCTAATACTACATATAAAATTAATTTTTTCATTTTTTTTTCAAATTCTTTACGATAAGAAACAATTCCCCCCCCTAGGCGTAGATTTTCCTCAACAGCTCCGAAGTGCCGATTGAGGCTGGGTGAAGTTTGCAACTTCACCCTCATATCCATACCAATTTGCAATTGGCAATGGTCATACAATCACCAATAATCCACTTCAATCAAGCCCTTAAGTCCTGAATAATTCCGTGCACTTGAATATAAGTATTCTTCCGCATTTTCGACCCAGCCTGCCCTCACAGGATTGTCATGAATATAGCTCATCCTGCTTTCAATCATTTCAGGTCGATACAATTCAATCGCATGGTTTTCGTGAGTCCAAAACTGTAAATCGCCTGATCGCTTATTAAACTCTGCATGATACTCAAAAATCATCTTCATCCATTCCCGCCTGCTTTCCTGTGGATTCTCTAAGATCAATTTCAACAACTTCTTACTCGTAAACTTTTTAAAATCCCTTACCCAATCCGAAAGCTTCCCATCCTTTTGCTGAACCAACAAATGAATATGGTTACTCATTATCACATATCCATACAAGTACAATCCCTTTTCCAACCGACAATACGAAAGGTTTTCCAAAATGAAATCTCGATATACTTTTCTTGTAAAAACATCCGCCCAACCCACAACCTGGAAAGTTAGAAAATAAGGCAGTTCTTGATCTCTTATCTGATAGGCCTCTCCCATAAGACATTGTTTTTCGATATCAGCAAATTACAAATTTGTATTTATATAAAGGTGTAGTTACAAACTACACCTAG
>CAYONF010000024.1:0-45647 GCA_964405255.1 uncultured Limnohabitans sp.
AGCCGGGTCGTCAAACAGTACGATTGGGTTCATAGGGCAAAAATAAAAAAGTCTCCCGGAATACTTGCCCCGGGAGACTTTTTCGGCGAATGCCGCAAAGGATTACTTCTTGGCGTATCTCTTGTTGAATTTCTCCACTCGGCCAGCGGTGTCAAGAAGCATTTTCTTACCGGTGTAGAATGGATGAGACTCAGAGCTCACTTCAATTTTGTAAACAGGGTAAGTTTTGCCGTCAGTCCACTCGATAGTTTCGTTGGTATCGATGGTTGACTTGGTCAAAAACTTAAACTCGCTAGAGGTATCGTAGAATACGACGTCTCTGTATTTTGGATGAATATCTTTTTTCATATGTTCAGCTAGTTTTCTTGGCTTTTTTGAAACGAGGCACAAAGATATCCTTTTAAATAAATCTCACCAAATCTTTATCAAGGATTTATTCTATCCAAGGATCAAAAAGCCAAGAGGAATCTCAATTACTTGCTTTTCAAGTCTCCCCGCTTGATGGATCGGATAAACTGAGACCAGGCAAATGGGTCTAGGATACGAAGCGGTCTAGGTCCGTACAAGTCCTGATTTTGGAGCATTTGACCCTCTTGGAAGTACTTGAAATTTTCTCCCCCCGAGGCTGGCATCGATTCAGCCCAACGCAGGAGCATCTCAGGACTCATATTGGATCGGCTGATAGACATGGGATCCACCACATTCATGGCGACCACTGCTTTCTTGAATTCTTCTTCGGTGGGATAAGGCATTACTTCGATTTCTGCAAGTGCGATTTCGTCAATCTCCATGGTCAAAATCAAGCTTATCCGGTCATTTTCGACTTTATCGGGGATTTTAAAGGACTGTTTCTTTAGGCCAATAAAGGTAAAAACCACGCTGTCTCCTTCCAGCACGGGCATTGAAAAATATCCAAATCGACCGCTGACAGTACCTCTTCCTTTTTTGGGCACGTAAATATTTACTCCTGGGACAGCATCTGTACTGTCCGCATTAAGGATAATCCCAGACAGTTGAATGACTTTTTTATCTTGCTGATCCTGTGCATAAGTTTGGGCGGGAGTAAAAAACAGTCCCAAAACCAGAATCAGACCGAAAGGAAGAAGGTGTGTAATTTTCACGAATATGGAATCAAATGGTGGCTTTGAAAAGCCGATGCGATTTTAATCTAATTTCGGATGAAATTTTATTTTCAATCAGTTTTCCAAGTTAAAACTTACTAATGAGACTCAAAAATATCAGTTTAAACTATGGATTGCGAATTTTCAAGGCGCTTTCCGAGGAATCACGAGTAAGAATTATCCATTTGCTGATGATCAACAAGGAGTTGAGTATCTCAGATTTGGAGCTCATATTGGACTTCACCCAGACCAAAACCAGCCGTCATCTCATTTACCTCAAAAACGCCGGACTTCTGGGGAGTCGCCGGGTAGATCAATGGGTATTCTACTACATCCTCGAGGAATATATTGAAATCATTCAGCAGATTTTCAAGTTTATCCAGAAGGATCCCAGTCTCATCAAGGATCAAGAAACCTACGAAATCCTCAAATCCAATCGAGAACTGGCCATCAACAAAATCCAAAACAACCAATACCGACGCTGAATCCATTTTGAAAACGTACCAACATCTCTTCTTCGATCTCGACCATACCCTGTGGGATTACGATCGAAATGTCACCGAATCTCTTTCTGAACTTTACCAGATTTACAGCCTTCAAGACTTGGGAATCCCAACTTTTGAAAAATTCTTCGAATCCTTCCATGCGGTCAACTTCCAGCTTTGGGATTGGTATAACGTAGGAAAAATAGATAAGTACAACCTGAGAAAAGAGCGATTTCCGCGGATTTTTGCCCATGCAGGGGGAAATCCCGAAGCCATTCCAGCAGTGTTTGAAGAGGACTTTATGCACCGAACTTCATCCAAACCCCATGTTTTCCCCTACTCCAAGGAAATACTGACTTATCTCAATGAGAAATACCGGGTCCATGTGATCACCAACGGGTTCAATGAATCCCAGGCCAAAAAAATGAAATCCTCTGGACTGGATGGCTATTTTGAGTTGGTCGTCACCTCTGAAACCACGGGCCATAAAAAACCCGATCCCAGAATTTTCCAATTTGCCATGGAAAAGCTAAGCACCCGGCCAGAGGTTTGTCTGATGATCGGAGACAACCCCAATTCGGATATACTGGGCGCACAACGGGCAGAAATTGATCAGGTTTTCTTTAATCCCGAAGGCAAAACCCATGACTTGAATCCCACTTACGAGATTCGCCACCTCAAAGAACTCGAGCAGCTTTTGTAAGGAAAATCACTGCTCAAAACATCAGGAAAACCTATCTTTGGCCTCTTCGAAATCACATAAACTCCAAATATCATGTTAAAGGGATTTTTCAACGTGCCGACTCCTGTCAACGAGCCGGTAAAGTCATACGCTCCGGGAAGCTCCGAGCGAAAAGAACTTCAGGCCATGTTGGCCGAACTCCGGTCCAAGCAAATCGATGTGCCCATGTATATCGGCAGTGAAGAGGTAAGAACCGGAAACACCCACCCGATGTCTCCTCCTCACGATCACCAGCACATTCTGGGCTATTTCCATGAAGGTGACGCTTCACACGTGGAGCAGGCAATCAACGCCGCTCTTGGAGCAAAAGAGGCTTGGGAATCCATGGAATGGGAACAGCGTGCTGCCATTTTCTTGAAAGCAGCAGAACTGATCGCAGGCCCTTACCGTGCAAAAATCAATGCGGCAACAATGCTTGGTCAATCCAAGAATGCCATGCAGGCTGAAATTGATTCGGCTTGTGAGTTTATCGACTTCCTCCGATTCAATGTGAAATACATGACGGAAATCTACGCGCAGCAGCCCCCAGTTTCTGGAGGTGGAGTTTGGAATCGCGTGGAGCAACGGCCTTTGGAAGGCTTTGTGTTTGCTTTGACTCCCTTCAACTTCACCGCGATCGCAGGTAACCTTCCGACTTCTGCAGCGATGATGGGCAACACCGTGGTATGGAAGCCTGCTTACACCCAGATCTATTCAGCTCAAGTATTGATGGAAATCTTCAAAGAAGCAGGCGTACCTGATGGAGTGATCAACCTCGTCTACGTGGATGGCCCAACTGCCGGAGACGTGATCTTCAAGCATCCTGACTTTGCCGGAATCCACTTTACAGGTTCCACAGGAGTCTTCCAACACATTTGGAAAACAGTAGGCGAAAACATCAAACGCTATAAATCCTACCCGAGAATCGTGGGAGAAACAGGTGGAAAAGACTTTGTACTCGCTCACAAATCCGCTGATGCAAAAGCGGTAGCTGTTGGATTGGTCAGAGGTGCTTTTGAATACCAAGGCCAAAAATGCTCTGCTGCTTCCCGCGCATACATCCCATCCAATCTTTGGGATGATGTAAAAAAGTACATGCTGGAGGATTTAGCCTCCATGAAAATGGGCGGTACGGAAGACTTTACCAACTTCATCAATGCGGTGATTGATGAGAAGTCTTTCGACAAAATCGCCAAGTACATCGACAATGCCAAAGCTACTCCGGGGGTGGAAATCATCGCCGGTGGCAACTACGATAAATCCAAGGGCTACTTCATCGAGCCAACCGTGATTCTGACCCAAGATCCTATGTACACCACCATGTGCGAGGAAATTTTTGGGCCGGTCCTGACCATCTACGTCTACCATGAGGAGCATTTTGAAACTGTGCTTGAACTCGTTGACCAGACTTCACCTTATGCCTTGACAGGCGCGGTATTCTCTCAAGATCGCTATGCAATTGAACTTGCGACAAAGAAACTGAGAAACGCAGCCGGTAACTTCTACATCAACGACAAGCCAACCGGCGCTGTGGTCGGTCAGCAGCCATTTGGCGGAGCAAGAGCCTCCGGTACCAATGACAAAGCCGGTTCGATGATCAACTTGCTTCGCTGGGTATCTCCTCGAACGATCAAGGAAACTTTTGTTTCGCCGAAGGATTACCGATATCCGTTTTTGGGGAATGACTAAAAAGTGCTCAAAGAGCAATGACCAAATTCAATTTTCAAAGAGCCTCGGTCCCGATAACTATCGGGATCGGGGCTTTTTTCTGACCTTTGAGGTTTCCAAAACCTCGAAGGTCTCGCTAAGAAATGCACTTTTAGATTATTATTTTTACGATTAACTTATTGTTTTAAAGCACTATATCAAATTTTGATTTGTATGACTGATCCTTTTTCCCCTGGAGAGTTTTTTCATGTTTACTCCAGAACCAATGGCGAGGAACTTCTTTTCCGAACTGAGAAAAACTGCCTTTACTTTCTCCAAAAATTTCAGACTTACTGTTCACCTCACTTTTCAACATTAGCCTACTGCTTATTGCCCAATCATTTTCACTTCTTGGTTAGGGTAAAAGAGAATACCAATCCCACAGCCGCGTTAAACTCCTTTTCTAACTTCCTAAATGGTTATGCAAAAGCATACAATAAGCTTTATGATCGTCATGGAGGATTATTCCAACGCAAATTCAAAAGGAAACAAATAGATAAAGAAAGCTATCTGAGCCAAGTCATTCTTTATATCCATCAAAATCCTCAAAAACATGGAATTTTGGATGATTTTAAAAAATGGAAGTTTTCATCTTACCATGCCATTATCTCTGAAAAACCTACCCATATCGACAGAGATTTTGTGATTGAATGGTTTGACGGAATCGAAGAATTTAAAAAAATTCATGAGTTAAATCCAAAGGCTGGCTTTCCTGAAGAACTTTCTTTAGAGTAGGAAAATTTGTGAAAAACCTTCGAGGTTTTTAGAAACCTCAAAGGTATAGTCTTGATTAAAACCTTCGAGGTCTTGAAGACCTCAAAGGTTGATTAGGTATACATCGCTCCATTCACATGCAGCACCTGCCCTGATACATAGCTGCTCATTTCTGAAGCCAAGAAGACGCAAACATTTGCAACCTCCTCAGGCTGACCTCCACGCTTCATCGGGATGCCATCTCTCCAGCCTTGTACGGTTTTTTCATCCAATACTTCGGTCATCTCGGTTTCAATAAATCCCGGTGCCACGGCATTGCAACGGATATTTCTGGACCCCAATTCCAAAGCCACGGACTTGGTAAAGCCGATGATTCCAGCTTTGGATGCGGCGTAATTGGCCTGACCGGCATTTCCTTTGACCCCAACCACCGAAGTCATATTGATGATGGAGCCTGACTTGGCTTTCATCATGGTCCGGGAAGCTGCCTTTACGGTATTGAAGCAGGACTTCAGGTTTACGTTCATGATTTCATCCCAAGCTTCTTCGGTCATTCTCATCAACAGGTTATCTCGGGTGATGCCCGCGTTGTTGACCAGAATGTCCAAGCCACCAAAATCAGCCACCACATCATTGATCAATTGCTCGGCAGCTTTGAAGTCTGACGCATCGGACCGATAGCCCTTTGCTTTAATTCCGAAAGCAGCCA
The DNA here is from genome assembly GCA_964405255.1 of uncultured Limnohabitans sp. Lineage (GTDB taxonomy): Bacteria > Bacteroidota > Bacteroidia > Cytophagales > Cyclobacteriaceae > Algoriphagus. The sequence continues at coordinate 5,458 of CAYONF010000024.1, forward strand.
ATTCGGCTTCCAAAGCCTGTCCTTTTTCTACGCTCGACAAAAAAGTGAAAGCTACGTTCGCTCCTTCAAGTGCGAATCGAATGGCGATAGATCGACCGATTCCTTTAGAGGCTCCGGTGACTAAGGCGGTTTTTCCTGAAAGTAATCCCATGAAGTGTAAAATTTTGTTCGGCCAAAATTAGAAAAAAAGCCCGGACTTTCGCTTTTACCCCAGAACCTGGAATGTTTTTCTCCCAAAAACCACCGTTTTGAATTGCCAAAATTTATATCACAAAAGGATCGTTTTCTTTTTAAGGATTTGCTAAAATATTCCATCAAAAGACATAAAAAACTCATCCAAAACGGGATTTCGCTAGAATTCCCTGAAGGATTTCTGATTTTTTTCTGAAGCCAAAAGACCTATTTTTGCAGAGTTTCAATTCGTAATCAAACCGATTTTAAATATGTCTTCGACAAAATTTGACTTGATCGTGCTGGGAAGTGGGCCAGGTGGGTATGTGGCTGCAATCCGTGCTTCTCAACTCGGCCTCAAAACAGCCATCGTAGAAGCTGCAGAACTTGGAGGTATTTGCCTCAACTGGGGCTGTATCCCTACCAAGGCTTTGCTGAAAAGCGCCCAGGTTTTTGAATACATCAGTCATGCCAGCGACTACGGGATCTCAGTTCAAAATGCTGAAGCGGATTTTGCCGGAATGGTAAAACGTAGCCGTGGAGTAGCTGACGGGATGAGCAAAGGCGTGCAGTTTTTGATGAAGAAAAACAAGATCGAGATCATCGCAGGTTGGGGTAAAGTTCAGCCGGGCAAGAAAATCGAAGTCACCGATGCGGAAGGCAAAAAGACGGTAATCGCTGCCGACAATATCATCATCGCTACCGGTGCACGTTCCCGCGAATTGCCTTCGATGAAAATCGACGACAAAAAAATCATCGGCTACCGCAAAGCCATGACTTTGGAAAAGCAGCCAAAGAAAATGGTCGTGGTAGGTTCAGGTGCAATCGGAGTTGAGTTTGCTTATTTCTACAACTCCATTGGTACCGAGGTAACGATCGTTGAGTTCATGGACCGAATCGTTCCAGTAGAGGACGAAGAAGTGTCCAAAGCTTTGGAAAAAATCTACAAGAAGTCTGGAATGAAGATCATGACTTCCTCTGAAGTGACGGGAGTAGATACTTCTGGTGAAGGCTGCAAAGTGACTGTAAAAACCTCCAAAGGCGAAGAAATCCTCGAGTGTGACGTGGTTCTTTCTGCGGCAGGTGTGGTTTCTAACCTAGAAAATATCGGTTTGGAAGATGTCGGAATCCTCGTGGACAAAGGCAAAATCCAAGTCAACGAATATTACCAAACCAATATGCCGGGCTACTATGCCATCGGCGATGTGGTCCCCGGCCCGGCTTTGGCACACGTAGCATCTGCTGAGGGCATCATCTGCGTGGAGAAAATCGCCGGCCATCATCCGGAGCCGTTGGACTACGGAAATATCCCAGGCTGTACTTATTGCTCTCCGGAAATAGCTTCTGTGGGCATGACTGAGGCAAAAGCTAAGGCTGCCGGATACGAAGTGAGAGTCGGAAAATTCCCTTTCTCAGCTTCCGGAAAAGCATCTGCAGCAGGAGCAAAGGACGGTTTTGTAAAATTGGTTTTTGACAAAAAATACGGAGAACTCCTTGGCGCACACATGATCGGTGCCAACGTGACCGAAATGATCGCTGAGATCGTGGCTATCCGCAAACTGGAAACCACCGGCCATGAGCTGATCAAGACCGTTCACCCTCACCCAACCATGTCAGAGGCGGTGATGGAAGCAGCTGCCGCAGCTTACGATGAGGTAATTCACCTTTGATCAAGAACCAGGAAGAAAAAGACACCGGGCTCAAACATTTGGCCCGGTGTTTTATTTTTAAGACATTACCACTCCAACCGACTGACTTTTGCAGGAAGAAGAAATCATAGCGGGGCTACGTGCCCTAGACCGAAAAACCACGGAGTACCTCTACGAAAAGTACTCTAGAGCACTTTTCGCAGTCATCAGCCGAATCATAAGCGATTCTGATATTGCCGAAGAGGTTTTTCACGATGCTTTTATCAAGATCACCCGAAAAATCGACTCGTATGAAGAATCCAAAGGCCGTCTATACACCTGGATGGCCAACATTTGCCGCAATTCTGCCATCGACAAGCTTCGATCCAAAGAAATTTCCCAAACCACTAAGACCAATACCATCGATGACTTCGTATTTGGTTTGGAGAGTCAATCGGGAACCATGGAACAAGTGGAAGGCATAGGCGTGAGGGAGTTGATGAACCAACTCAATGAAGATCAGCGGTTCATTATTGAGTATATTTATTTCCAAGGATATACTCATTCGGAACTGTCCGAGGAGTTTGACATTCCTCTCGGCACAGTCAAATCCCGGGTCAGAGCAGCATTGCAAGTATTGAAAAAGAACATAGAACGAATCTAGCGTGAACATCCAAGAATATATCGAATCAGGCAAACTGGAGCTTTTCCTACTGGGAGAGTTGACCGAGCGTGAGCGAGAGGAAGTGATCGCTATGGCCAAAGCCTATCCACAAATCCAGAAAGAACTGGATGCCCTGGAAGAGTCCATGTTTGCCTTTGATGAGCTGACCGGAAAAGCTCCTTCAACTCAAGTCAAAGAAAAAATCTTCGCTTCCCTTGCGGAAGATTTCAGAAAAGAAGAGGCTCCAAAAGAAGCCCCTGCTCCAAACCCCTCACCTTTGGAAACCAAAGTAGTGAAACTCAGCCCCTGGAAGTCTTTTGCGGTAGCGGCATCGTTGGTTGCAGTTTTGGCGAGTGTTGCAGCAATTTATTTTGCGAGCAAATTCTACGAAACAGATCAAAAATTCACCGCACTCCTTCAAGATCAGCAGGTGATGGCGGACAATCTGAACCAAGTCAAGCTTCAATACGAAGAAACAGACAATCGACTGGATCGCTTGGTTTCGGGTGATTTCCGAAAAGTGGAGATGAAAGGGGAAGCACTTCCGATGCAAAAGGATGCCAAAGTGGATGTCTTTTGGGATCAAAAAGCACAGGAAGTATTCGTGGCAGTGAACAATCTCAATTCCCTTTCTGCTGAGTTTGATTACCAGCTTTGGGCAATTGGAAAAGACGGTCCGGTGGGAATCGGCTTGGTCAATCCGGGAGAAAAGTTCACGCTACAGCAAATGCAAGCCGTGGCTGAAGCTGGCGCCTTTGCCATTACGATTGAACCCAAAGGAGGCTCTAAATCTCCGACCTTGGAAAAACTCGTAGTTCTTGGAGAGGTTGCATAATTTTGAAAAGCTTAAGAACTAAGAGCCTGCTTCCAAAGAGCAGGCTTTTTTCATCCCTTTTTCTGAACTTACCTTTTCAGAAAGCACTTTCTTAGTCTTATGGAACTCCAACTCTCTACCCCTGCCCTGCTTTTTTCTGCGATCACCTTGCTGATGCTGGCTTTCACCAACCGGTTTTTAGCGATCGCCACTTTGATCCGCGGCCTCCATAAAAACTACCTCAAAGAACCAGATCAGGAGATCATCGTCGAACAAATTCACAACCTCCGCCGCCGCTTGACACTTATCAAAAACATGCAGCTTTTCGGAGTTTTCAGCTTTTTACTCTGCGTGATTTGTATGTATTTGCTGTTCCAAGGCTATACTTCCGCTGCCAATTGGGTCTTTGTGATCAGCATGATTTCTCTGCTGATTTCTCTGGGAATCTCTCTGGTTGAAATCCAGATTTCCACCAAAGCACTCAACCTGGAACTATCTGACATGGAAGAAATCTTCGAAAAGCGGAAGAGCAGCCTGGACATTTTCTTTAAAAAAGACGACAAGTAACCATGATTATCGATCTCAGAAGTGATACCGTAACCCGACCTACTCCGGGGATGAAAGAAGCTATGTTTTCTGCCCCCGTGGGCGATGATGTCTTTGGAGAGGATCCGACCGTAAATGCTTTGGAAGAGAAAATCGCAAAGCTTTTCGGAATGGAAGCTGCGCTTTTTTGCCCCTCCGGCACCATGACCAATCAGATTGCGATCCGCCTCCATACCAGGATTCAGTCCGAAGTTATTTGCCACAAATACTCCCACATCTACCTCTATGAAGGAGGCGGAATCATGGCCAATTCGCATGCTTCAGTAAAACTTCTGGAAGGAGATCTGGGAAAAATCACCGCTGCCCAAGTCGCCGAATCCATCAATCCAGACGATGTGCATGCACCGGAGACAACCTTGGTTTCTCTGGAAAACACAATGAACAAAGGAGGAGGAAGCATCTACACCTTGGATGAAATCAAGCCGATCCATGAGCTTTGTCGGGAAAAAGGCATAAAGCTTCACCTCGATGGGGCAAGATTGTTCAATGCCTTGGTCGAAACCGGAGAAAGCCCGGCTGAATGGGGGGCTCATTTCGACACCATCTCGATCTGCCTGAGCAAAGGTTTGGGATGCCCGATTGGTTCAGTGTTGTTGGGTTCCAAAGCCGACATCAAGCGCGCCAGAAAAGTCCGTAAAGTCTTCGGCGGCGGAATGAGGCAGGCCGGATTTTTGGCAGCTGCGGGGATTTATGCCTTGGACAATCACGTGGATCGACTGAAAGAAGATCACACCCGAGCGCGGACCTTAGGGGAAATGCTGAGCAACTTATCAGTCGTTTCAGAGATTTTCCCGGTGGCTACCAATATCGTAATTGCCCGATTGGAAGGAATTACGCCTGAAGAATTCATGAAAAAGCTTGCAGGCCAGAATATCAAGTCCGTCAAATTCGGAAAGGACTTGGTTCGCTTTGTGACCCACCTGGATTTTGGAGACGAGCACTTGGAGGAGTTTGGGAAAAGGATTGGAAGAATTTGAAGTTTAAAGTTTGAAATTTGAAATCAATTACTAACTTCATGCGTTAGTATCGAAAAGCAGCACTAGTGATTCAATCTTTTGGCGATAAGGAAACAGAAAAAGTTTGGAATGGGATTCGATCATCGAAACTTCCGAATGAAATTCAAGAAATCGCCAGAAGAAAGCTAAGAATGTTAAACAACTCCCAAACTATAAATGACCTTAGGGTACCGCCTTCAAATCATTTAGAAAAATTATCAGGAAATCTAGCAGGCTTTCACAGCATTCGCATAAATATTCAATGGAGGATTATTTTCATTTGGGAGGAAAACCAATCGCTCGAAGTTCAAATAGTTGATTACCACTAAAATTCATATGAATAATCTCAAAAACATACATCCTGGTGAAATTCTGAGTGAGGAGTTTTTGAAACCGATGGGAATCACTGCCTACAAATTGGCAAAGGAAACCCATATTCCTCAAACAAGAATCTCTGAAATCATCCTAGGGAAAAGGCGAATTACTGCTGATTCAGCCATCCGCTTTTCGAAATTCTTTGGAACCTCCCCAAAATTCTGGCTAGGTCTTCAGGACGATTTTGACTTGGAGGAAGAAAGAAATTCGAAGCAGACAGAGTTTGACTCAATAATTCAATTTGACTTCAATCAGGCCTGAAAAGGCCTTTTTTTTTGAATTTACCGGATTGTTCCCGCAGATTTACGCAGAAAAAGACGCAGATTCACACAGATTTAGAAATGCGTTGTTATCATCAGGCACACATAAATTTTGGTAAATTCTAAGAACTAATAATTAAGAATGGAATCCAAATTTCAATGTGTAAATATCTTGATACTAGCCTCTTGCTACTAGATACTACATTACACCAGAAACTTTCTCGCCTCTTGCCTCTAATCTCTCGCTGCTAAATGAACCCCACTCCCCTAGCCGAGCGTATGCGCCCCACCCGACTGGAAGACTTGATCGGTCAGGAGCATTTGTCGGCACCTTCTTCCTTTCTGTATAAAGCCATCAAGTCGGGAAATGTACCCTCGCTGATCCTTTGGGGACCTCCGGGTGTGGGAAAAACAACCATCGCCAACATCATTGCCAATGAGATCAAAGCACCTTTTTATACGCTGAGCGCGATCAGTTCGGGGGTAAAAGACATCCGCGAGGTCATTGACAAGGCCAAGTTTCAACGGGGCACCGTCCTTTTCATCGATGAGATTCACCGTTTTAACAAATCCCAACAGGACGCGCTTTTGGGAGCAGTAGAAAAGGGAATCATCAGACTGATCGGTGCGACTACAGAAAATCCTTCCTTTGAGGTCAATTCGGCTTTGCTTTCCCGTTGCCAGGTCTTCACCCTGAATCCCTTGGGACGAACTGAGATGGAAGCCATGATGAAGCAGGCTTTGGAGAAAGATGTGGATTTAAAAAAAATCCAGGTCGAACTCAAAGAGACCGATGCCTTGCTTCGGATTTCCGGAGGAGATGGCAGGAAGTTGCTCAACCTGCTGGAAATCGTGATCGACGGGATCAATGAAAACCCCTGCGTGATCACGGATGAAAAAGTGATGCAGATCGCCCAGCAGAAAGTTGCACTTTACGACAAATCCGGCGAGCAGCATTACGATATCATATCTGCCTTTATTAAATCGATCCGGGGTTCGGACCCGAATGCAGCCGTGTATTGGTTGGCTCGGATGATTGAAGGCGGGGAAGACGTAAAGTTTATTGCCCGAAGGTTGGTGATTTTGGCTTCGGAAGATATCGGCAATGCCAATCCCAATGCCTTGCTTTTAGCTACCAACTGCTTTGAAGCGGTGAAAATCATCGGCTACCCCGAGGCTCGAATTATTCTTTCCCAATGTGTCACCTATCTGGCAAGCTCTCCTAAAAGCAATGCTTCGTACTTGGCCATTAACCAAGCCCAGGTTTTGGTCAAGGAAACCGGAAATCTATCCGTCCCACTTCACCTCCGGAATGCTCCCACTAAGCTGATGAAGGACCTGAACTACGGTAAGGCCTACAAATATTCCCATGACTTTCCCGGGAATTTTGTGGAGCAGGAGTTTTTACCGGATGAAATCAAAGGAACCAAACTCTACGAACCTGGTGAAAATGCGCGGGAAGCTGAATTGAGAAAGTATCTTTCCAGCAAATGGAAGGGGAAGTATGGGTATTAGAAAGTTTGAAATTTGAAGTTTGAAATTAGAAATTGCCTTTCACTGGGATAACGGCTTAAAATAATTCAGCTCATTTTCAAAGAATTGCATTAGGATCAAAATTTTTACTTGCCTTTAAAAAATTAGAATCTACCTTTGCAATCCGTTTGATAAGCGACGGGAGTTTAGCTCAGCTGGTTCAGAGCATCTGCCTTACAAGCAGAGGGTCGGGGGTTCGAATCCCTCAACTCCCACGTATTTTGATTTCAATCGGAAGTTTAGCTCAGCTGGTTCAGAGCATCTGCCTTACAAGCAGAGGGTCGGGGGTTCGAATCCCTCAACTTCCACATCAAGCCCTAACCCCGATAGTTATCGGGGTTGGGGCTTTTTTACTTTTTACCTACCTCCTTAAATAAAAAATCGGCTGCCTCTTTTGAAAGACAGCCAATTGAAATCTGTCTTCTTCTGTGAATTCTGTGAGATTTTCTTTTACTCCAAATTCAGCATAAACCCAGCTCGAAACCATCTTCCAGGCATTTGAACCGTTCCGGCTTCAATGTAGTCGGTGTCTGTGATATTGGAAGCTTCCGCAAAGAATCCCAGCTTTCCCAGGCGATTGTAATCTACTCGCATATCCAAAATAAAATACGGATCCTGGCTGATTCGCTCCACATACCGCATTTTGGTATTCCACTCGGTCTTTTTCCCAAAACCAACCAAAAATCCCCCAATGACCTGATTCCTCAATGCCGTCAGCGCATACCGGGATTCCAAACCGGGAGTTTCGATAAATTCCGCATCGATGTAATTGTACGAAAGCATCAATTCTTTCCACTGAATCAACCTTCCATTTGGATTCACTCGGTAGTTAGCCGATGCCTCTACCCCGTTGAATACTACCTCGTTGAAATTTTGAGGTTGCCAAGGTTCGGTCGAACTACTTCTTGTCCATTCGATCAGATTTTCGCTGGATCGGTTGAAATAGACTAACTCAGCCCTCCAGTTGTCTTTAGTCCATTTTCCTCCAAACTCAAATGAAAGAGCCTGTTCCGGCACCAGATTTTCATTTCCGATATTGGTGGGACCTTGGTAGTACAAATCTGTGTAAGTCGGAATCCGGTAACTGGATCCGATTCCGGAATAAAGCCGAATGCTTTTGGAAGCCTGATACCCCACTTCCATTCCGGGAAAATGCTTCCAGCCGTACTCTGAGTAATAGTTCGAATACAAGCCCGCACGGACATCTGTTTTGTCACCGAGGTTGATCAACTGCTCCAGGAAAACACCAAAAAGCGTTCGGTCATGATTGCCCAGATTATTCGATTCTATGGCTTCTTTTCTACCCTCTATCCCAAATCCGGTGGTCCCCAGCTTGCTTTTGTAGCTGCCGTTTGTTTCAACCGCAAAGACATCAGAGGTATGGTTGTTTTGGTAAAATTCCGGCTCATTTCTTCGGAGTCGGTATTCATCCGCATTCCTTCTCCAGTAGGCACGGGTATTCAGGTAAACTCTGTCTTTCGAAAAGGTATGCGCCAGAGAACCCAAGCTGGTTTGTATGCTTTCCCACTGATCGGGAAAAGCTGAAGTGTAAAAGCCATTCGCTCCAAAAGTCCGATCCGTGTACGCTATCATTCCGCGGAGGGAATTGTATTCATTGAGATCAATTCCTCCTTCATAGAAAACATTGCTTACCTGATAATCGGAGTTGTATTGGTGACCATTGGAATCGTCGTAGGAAATCGCAAGGTTTTGCCGATATTTTCCCACAGGCAGTGATCCGGCAAAATTGATCCCCTTCATCCCGAAATCTCCTGCATATCCCTGGAGTCTCAAGCTTCGTGTTTCACTCAGACTGGTGATGACATTGACTGCTCCGGTATAGGCATTTTGGCCAAAAATCCGCGAAGCTGGCCCCTTCAAAACCTCCACCCGGTCGATGTTTACCAAGGGCACAGGGATATTCATCATGTGGTGGCCTGTCTGCGGATCACTGAGTTTGATCCCGTTGAGCAGCATCAGAGTTTGTTCGAAAGATCCACCACGAATCCCGATGTCCGCCTGGACTCCGGTGACTCCACGCTGACGGACATCCACACCGGGAACAAAACTTAAAACCTCCTGAAGGCTCCGGGCCGGAGTGGTTTCGATCTGTTGCCGATCTACCAGAGATATATTTCGGCTTTGCTTCGAAAAGGGAATCTGAATGCGGTTTTCTTGAATAATGACCTCTTGTAGATTTTGTGAGGTGGTGTCAGTTTGAGCTTTTCCCTGAAGAGAAAATACACACAAACCTCCAACGAGTAGCAATTTATTCATGGGGTGAATTGATAGTGCGCCCAAATGTAAACCTGAAAACTTCCCACCTCCAATTTTTGCTTAGTCTAAAAAATCCTTAAAACTCAAAGGCTTACAGAATTACAATTCGCAAATCCGACATTTGTCGTTATTTTCAGACCAAATCACAATTTATTATGAAAAAAATCAGCATTATCGGTGGACTTTTATCCCTATTTCTTCTGATTGAAAATTTTCCTGCTCATGCCCAGCAAGGAAGAGATAACAATCAAAAAGACTTCTCGGAGTTTTTGGACAGAAAGGGAAACAGCTACCGTACAGCCTCCGGCAAACCCGGAGAAGCCTACTGGCAAAATGCCGCGGATTATCAAATTGAGGTTTCTCTCGATGAAGCCAGCCATACCCTTTCAGGAAAAGTCACCATTACCTACACCAACAACAGCCCGGAATCGCTGGATTTCATCTGGCTTCAGCTGGAGCAAAACCGATTTACACCGGACTCAAGAGGCACCCTGACCACCCCAATCCAAGGCAACCGCTACAATGGCGACACGGATGGCGGGTACAACATTACCAATGTCAGTGCAAAGGTGGGTCCGAAAGGAGCAGTCTCCTCCAAACACTTGATCGATGACACGCGCATGCAGGTATGGTTTGCCGAACCCATTCCGGCAAAGGGCGGAAAGGCAACTGTTTCGATGAATTTTTCCTTCAAAGTGCCGGTAAAAGGCATGGACCGCATGGGCCGATTGAAAGTGAAGGACGGCTGGATTTATGCTTTTGCCCAGTGGTATCCAAAAGTTGCCGTATTTGACGAGATCGAAGGATGGAATGTGGAGCCGTACTTGGGTGCCGGTGAGTTCTATTTGGAATACGGAAATTTTGACTACAAAGTGACTGTTCCATACAACCACATCGTGGTAGGTTCCGGTAAGCTGATGAATCCGACTGAAGTACTGAGCAAGGAACTTCAGACCCGATACGCCAAAGCTGCCCAAAGCGACGAAACGGTCTATCTGGTATCTCCCGAGGAGATCAAAAACACCCAACTCACCCGACCCAAACAAGACGGAACCGTGACCTGGCATTTCAAAATTCAAAATGCAAGAGATATAGCCTTTGCTACTTCCGACTCCTTTATCTGGGATGCTGCCCGAATCAATCTTCCTTCCGGAAAAACAGCTTTGGCGCAGTCAGTCTATCCCATGGAAAGCAACGGAAAAGATGCCTGGACAAGATCCACGGAATACAGCAAGGCATCTATCGAGTACTACTCCAAGCAGTGGTATGAGTTCCCTTACGAAACAGCCTCCAACGTGGCCGCAGAAATCAACGGCATGGAATACCCGGGATTGAACTTCTGTCATTACAATTCCAAAGGAGAAGGATTGTGGGGAGTGACGGACCATGAGTTTGGCCACAATTGGTTCCCGATGATCGTGGGTACCAACGAGCGTCGTTATGCCTGGATGGACGAAGGGTTCAATACGTTCATCAACCATTACAGCTCCAATGCTTTCAACAACGGAGAATATCCTTCTGACCTAAACCAAACCCGTCGCTTCAACGGCTATTTCACCAGTGAAACCCGCGAAGGCATCGACAACTATCCGGATGTGACCGATACCCGAAATCTGGGAATGGTGGCTTACATGAAGCCAGCGATTGGACTAGTGATGCTGAGGGAATACATCTTGGGCGAAGAGCGGTTTGACAATGCCTTCAGATCATACATCAAAACTTGGGCATATAAGCATCCACAGCCCACCGATTTCTTCAACCACATGGAAAATGTAGCCGGAGAAAACCTTTCCTGGTTCTGGAAAGGCTGGTTCTATGGCAATGGCAATATCGATCTAGGCATCACTTCTGTCCAGCCTTATGGCGGCAACTACGTCATCAACCTCGCAAACAAGGGCGATTTCCCGATGCCGGTCATTTTGGAAGTAACCTACGATGACGAAAGCAAGGAGCGGATCAAACTCCCGGTGGAAATCTGGCAGCGCGGTGATTCCTGGTCTCATCTGCTCAAGACTTCCAAAAAAGTGAAAGCAGTGGACGTCGATCCGGACAAAGTCATCACCGACATCAACCTTGGAAATGACCACTGGCCGATGGAAGTGTACAAATAAGCAAAATGCTCCCAGTTTATTCTGGGAGCATTTTTTTTAAACTTTTATACAAGAAAGGAAAAGCGGAGATTGCCCCGAAAGCGTAAATCTTCAATCTTCCAATTTTTCAATCTCACCCCAAAGCCTGAGCCATATCCTCCAGCAAGTCATCCGTGTGCTCTAGCCCCACAGACACCCGAAGCAAATTAGGAGGGGTTTTGGTATTTGGGCCTTCTACAGCGGCTCTCCGCTCGATCAGACTTTCCACCCCGCCGAGACTGGTCGCATTGGCAAAAAAGTGAAGCTTAGAAACTACCTGATCGGCTTCTTCAGCGCCGCCTTTTACTGTGAAGGAAACAATTCCCCCGAAACCAGTCATTTGCGAAGCGGCAATTTCATGCCCAGGATGCGATTTCAATCCGGGGTAATATACTTTTTCAACCTTGGGATGATTCATCAGAAACTCGGCTAAAATCGTGGCATGCTCCACGTGCCCCTTCATCCGATAGGCTAAAGTCCGGATACTCCTGCAAAGCAAGTAACAATCCATCGGCGAAGGAACTGCACCGCCAACCCGCTGAACCGTTCGGATCTTTTCCCAAAACGCATCTTTGGTTTTGGTTATCAATGCTCCTCCCAGAATATCACTGTGCCCGCCAAAATATTTGGTACTGCTGTGCATGACGATATCTGCACCAAGCAGCAGGGGATTCTGAAATACCGGAGTCGCAAAGGTATTGTCGCAGGCCAAGATAGCTCCCTGTTCTTTGGCCATAGCCGAAATAGCCCGGATATCGGTAATTTTCAACAGGGGATTGGAAGGAGTCTCTACCCAAAACAGGCGGGTATTGGGCCGAATGGCCGACTTCACCGCATCCAAATCACTCATGTCCACAAAGGTCACCTCGTGGATTCCGGCAAAAAGCTGAACCATGGAATTGTGTAGGCCATGGTACATGTCATCGGGTGCCACAATATGAGAACCCGGAGCCAAAGCTTGATATACAGCGGTCCCTGCGGCATTTCCTGAGGAAAAGGCTGCCGCATCCTCTCCTTTTTCCAAGGCTGCCAGCAATTCTTCCAGGGATTGTCTGTTCGGGTTATTGGCTCGGGAGTAGAGCATTTGCCCATTTCCGTGCTCAAAGGTGGTGCTCATGGTGACAGGCTGCACGACTGGAAGTGTGGAATCAGTGATTTGATTTCCTTTATGGATGCTTAAGGTTTCGAATCTCATGATGGAATGGATTTTTGGAAAGTTACAGGTTGGGGAAAGAAAAAAAGCCAGTTTTTGACCACTGGCTTTGACTTTTATCGAATCCGATCTACAGACCGGACAAGCATTTCATCTTTCCGGATAAAGCGATTTGCCAGCATATTCAGGACCATGGCTACCAATACCGCCCAAAAGCCCGGCTTGTAGGAACCTGCTACTTCCACGCCCAGATCTGTATTCAGGCCATTGGTGGTCAAAAAGATCGAAGCAACCAATCCTACCATCAACAGGCTGTTGATCATATTGAGCATCATTTGTCGGGTTCTGTTTTTGTATTGGAAAATGGAAATAATTGCCATCAATCCGATCAAAGCAGCCAATGAACCAAGGTACCACTTGGATGAAGACTCAATCACTTCTCCCGAAGAATCCACATTAGTCAGTGCAAATGCGGACAGTGACCAAGTTTGGCCTGTATCGGTCAGATTTTGGGACCAAAGCTCGGTGCCTATGGTGACTCCCATTGCCACTGCGACCAAAAACAGGAAAATGGTTTGAATTCGCTGAATCATCTGTTACAAATTTTTGGGCAAAGAAAAAGCCTTCCCACGTCATTAACAAGGATTACCTCACAGCTAAAGGCTAATCAATCTGGAATTGTATCTTTGCTGCCGTATGAGTGAAAGCAAGCGGTATTTTCTGGAATTGAGCTACAAGGGCACCCCTTTTCACGGCTGGCAAATCCAAAAAAATGCCTTTACGGTACAGGAATGCCTGGAAAGCGCGCTTTCGACTTACCTTCGTCAGCCGATTTCGGTGATGGGAAGCGGGCGAACCGATACGGGGGTTCATGCCAGTATGCAGGTTTGTCACTTTGATTTGGCGGAAGGAGAGCTGGGAAAAAATTTCCTCAAAGGAATCAATTCCATCCTTCCCAAAGAAATAGCCATTCATTCTGTTCGTCCGGTCCATCCGGAGGCACATTCACGGTTTGATGCCATCCGGAGGTCCTACATTTACCGGATTATTTTCCGGAAAAGTCCCTTTCTGGATGAACTGGCCTGGCTTTATTTCCACCCCTTGGATGTGGAACAAATGAATCAGGCCGCACAGGTTCTCCTTCGCCATGAAGATTTTGAATGCTTCAGTAAGGTTCACACCGAAGTCAACCATTTTCGCTGTCAGATATTTTCTGCCCGTTGGGAACAAAAGGACGACCAGTTGTTATTTCATATAACCGCAAATCGGTTTTTGCGTGGTATGGTACGTGCGATTGTCGGAACTTTGATCGAAGTCGGGTTGGGATGGCGAAAAGCCGAGCAAATGGATGAGCTCATTCTGTCCCGAAATCGTGAAAAAGCCGGAAAAGCCGCTCCTGCCAAGGGACTTTTCCTCAGTGAAATCGTTTATCCCCAAGACATTTACCTAGACTAATCTGCTTTGAGCTTAGAAAAAGAAAAAGAATCGTCCGGCGAAATCGTCGATATGAAAGTACTGAGGCAGCTTTACTCCTTTGTAAAGCCCTATCAGGCCCAGTTTTACTTTCTGGTATTTTTGACGATCGCCATGGCAGTATTAGCGCCTACACGACCCTACTACATTCAGATCGCCATCGACGAATACGTGGCCTTGGGTGACACGGCGGGTCTGATCCGGATTATTTATATCCTGGTTGGCCTGATGGTTTTGCAGGCGGTCGTCCAATGGGCTCACACCTATTATTCGGGCTGGATCGGGCAGGTGATTATCAAGGACATCCGGATCAAACTGTATAAGCACCTCCTCAAACTGCGACTGAAATTTTTTGATAATACCCCCATAGGCCGACTGGTCACTCGAAATATATCAGACATCGAAACCCTTGCGGATGTATTCAGTGAGGGATTGGCAGCGATCATCGGAGATTTGCTCCAGATCGTCACGATCTTGGGCGTGATGTTTTACATCGATTGGAAGTTGACTTTGGTCAGTTTGAGTACGCTTCCGTTGATGATCATTTCGACCTATGTGTTCAAAGAAAAAATCAAAGTAACCTTCAACGATGTCCGAAATGCCGTTTCCAATCTGAATTCCTTTTTGCAGGAACACATCACCGGAATGAACATCGTCCAGATTTTCAACCGGGAGAAAAGAGAATTTGAAAAATTCAAGGAGATCAACAAAGAGCACGCTTCAGCACACATCCGCTCTGTGTTGTATTACTCCATTTATTTTCCGGTTGCTGAAATTATCCAGGCGATAGGTATCGGATTGGTCGTGTGGTATGGGGCTGTGGGGGTTTTGGGTTTAGAGCTTCAGATCGGTATTCTGATCTCCTTTATCATGTACCTCCAGCTTTTTTTCAGACCGATTCGGATGATTGCTGACCGATTCAATACTTTGCAAATGGGCGTGGTCAGTTCTTCACGGATTTTCAAACTGCTCGCTAGCTCGGAACACATTGCCAATGAAGGAAGCCACAAGCCGGAAAAAATCCAGGGAAACATCCGCTTGGAAAATGTATGGTTTGCTTATACCGATGAAGAGTACGTACTGAAAAACATCAGTTTTGAGGTCAAAAAAGGCCAAACCATCGCGCTGGTCGGAGCGACTGGTGCCGGAAAATCCTCCATCATCAATTTGATTTCCCGCTTTTACGAAATCAATAAAGGTCACATTTATGTGGACGGGACGGACATCCGGGAGTACGAACTTGGGACCCTCCGTAAACATATCGGAGTGGTACTTCAGGACGTATTTCTGTTTTCTAATACCATATATCAGAACATCACCCTCGGAAATCCTTCCATTTCAAAAGAGCAAGTACTCGAGGCTGCTGAATTGGTGGGAGCACGAAAATTCATCGAGCGCCTTCCCGGGGGATTGGATTACAATGTCATGGAACGGGGATCCACCTTGTCGGTCGGCCAGAGGCAGCTCATTTCCTTCGTCAGAGCAATGGTCTACAATCCGGAAATTTTGATTCTGGACGAGGCCACTTCTTCTGTGGACACCGAAACCGAGGAGCTCATCCAAGAGTCGATTGAGAAAATGATGAAGGGACGAACCTCCATCGTGATTGCACACCGCCTGTCAACCATTCAAAAAGCGGATCAAATCATCGTCATGCACAAAGGCGAAATTGTGGAAACTGGGACTCACGACACCTTGCTCGAGCGGGGAGGATATTATACTCAGCTTCATCAGATGCAGCTCAAAACCATGGCGATCTGATTATAAATTACTAGACCAATTACCCATGAAATTTCGGTTACTTATCCTGTTTGCACTTGCTCCCTTCTTTAGTTTGGCTCAGGAAAGAGGGGCAGGAATCCGATTGGGAGAACCCATTTCCCTGACTTACAAAGATTTTTTGGAAGATTACCTCTCGTATGAGATCATGCTAGGCGGAGGAGGAGTCAATGGTTCGGATTATTACCGGAAAGATTTCGAAAGCAATCCCCCTGCCTCCAATGCTTTTTACATCGGTCATTCGGCTAGCCGGGGCGTTTCCATCAATTTCCGAATGGCCTTGCATGAGGACATCACGGATGTTTTTGAGATTACCCAGGGCTATCTATTGGGTTACGCCGGGGCAGGTGTCCAGGTGAGAACTTCCAATGTCGACTATTCTTATGTGCTGAACTCCAGCAATCCCAACCAGCCTGTTTTGACCGAGGAGCGCACCAATTTCGATTTTGGCCCGGAAGCTTTTGCCGGAGCCGAATATTATTTTGATGAAACTCCGATCAGTATTTTTGTGGAAATCGGGATGTTTGTGGAGTTGATCGACCGAATCAACATCAAGGGACAGGGAGGTATAGGCGTCCGGTATTTGTTTTAGACCATCAAACAAAGATTAAAAAAAAGCCTAGTTCCCAAGAAAGAAGTGATGGGTTTCCTGCCTATCGGTAAGTCAGACCTTGCTTTAAAAATCAAATTTTGTTCAGATGAAAAGAATCGGAATCGCACTGTTCATTTTAGCCTTACTATTTGCATTGGCCTTTTACGGATTTGAAAGGCTAGGAGGGAATAATCCCATATTGATCGAAAAATTGGATTCCACACCGCCTACACTGGCGGGTAAAACTTTCAAAGGAATTCCTCAAGATGAGCGGCTGGCTGCGACTTTTCAGGAGATTGAATCGCTGCTTTCGCTAAATCCCGGCACTAAAATCCATACTATTTATTACCTCGAGCCCGCCGGAAAACTGGATACCATGGAGGTATTTGTGGGATTGGATTTGCATTTTCCTACCGGAAATCTGGAGTCAAAAGCTTTTCCTGAATCCAGCTACCTCCTAGCCACGGTGACGGGCAATAAATGGGTGATGCCCGGACCCAATACGGTGAAAGAGAAATTGGAGGAATTTGCAAAAGCGAACAACTTAAGGCTAAGCGGGGTTTTTATCGACAAAATTATCAGCGAGGAGGAAGTACAGGTGATCGCACCTATCCGGTGATTTTTGGAATTTAGGTTTTTTTAACCAACCCTGGCACGGTACATGCCGTGATAAGGGAAAATCTAAATCGCTATTATGAGAAGAATCACATCAATTTTTGCGCTGATCGGGCTGATGGCTTTTCAGGCATGTGAGGGTCCTATAGGGCCAGCTGGTCCAGAGGGACCACAAGGGGAACAGGGTGAACCCGGGGTAAATATTGTTTCGGAGGTTTTTGAAGTGGAGACGGATTTCACCAATGCCAACAATTACGAAGCTGTTTTTGAATTTGATCCCCCAATCGTCAATAGCGACGTGGTTTTGGCATTTATCGAATGGGAAAGAGCAGGACAAACCCCCATTTGGAGAGCTTTGCCTCAGACGGTTTTCTTTGAGGAGGGAGTCCTGATGTACAATTACGATTTTACCAATGCCGATTTTAGACTATTCTTGGATGGTCCGCTGGACTACTCTCTCTTGAGCAGTGACTGGACTCAAGACCAAAGGTTCCGCATTGTGGTCGTTCCAGGGGACTTCACCGGCAGCCGGATTGACTGGACCAATTACGATGCAGTGACCAAAATGCTTGGAATTGAGGAGGAGGACTTTCAAAAAGTCAAACTCAAACAAAAGAATTAAAAGTAAACCAACTCATACCACGAAGGAAGCCCTGAATTCAGGGCTTCTTTTTTTATTTTTTCGGGAGTTCTACCACAACTCATTTGACGCTTATCTTTGCGCCATGCAATTCCAAAACGATCTACTGCTCCGGGCAGCCAGAGGCGAAAAGACCGAGCGGCCCCCCGTATGGCTGATGCGACAAGCTGGCCGAATCCTCCCCGAATACCGTGCAGTCCGCGAATCCGTAAGCGGATTTATTGAACTGGCTCAAACTCCCGAACTGGCAGCTGAAGTGACAATTCAGCCCGTGGATATTTTAGGTGTAGATGCGGCTATCATTTTTTCGGACATCCTGGTGATTCCTGAGGCGATGGGACTACCCTATGAGATGGTGGAAAAGCGGGGTCCTTGGTTTCCGCAGACCGTAAGATCCGAATCAGATTTGAAGAAATTACGAGTCGCAGATGGAGACAATGACCTGAAATATGTCATCGATGCCATCCAAATCACCAAGAAAAATCTAAACGGCCGAGTTCCTTTGATTGGTTTTGCAGGAGCCCCTTGGACTATTTTTGCCTACATGGTCGAAGGAAGCGGGAGCAAAACCTTCTCCAAATCCCGGGAAATGCTATATCGGGAACCGGTATTTTCACACAAACTGCTCCAATTGATCACGGATTCAACGATCAATTACCTCAAGGCACAAATCCGGGCAGGCGCAGATTTGGTGCAGATTTTTGACAGCTGGGCTGGGATTCTTGGCCCCAAGCAATACGAAGAATTTTCACTCAGATACATTTCCCAAATCTGCGATGCCATTCAGGAAGTACCCAAGACAGTTTTTGCAAAGGGTGCATTTTTCGCCAGAGAGTCCATGGCAAAATTAAATTGCGAAACTATCGGCCTGGATTGGAACATGGGAATCGAGGAATCCAGAAAACTAATCGGCCCCTCTAAAACACTCCAGGGAAATCTAGATCCAGCTGCACTTTATGGAAATCCGGAACAAGTCAGGGCTGCCACGATGGAGATGATGGATCAGTTTAGAGGGTCAAGGCATATCGCCAATCTGGGGCACGGAGTGTATCCGGATATTGACCCGGAGATGGTCAAGGTCTTTATTCAGACGGTAAAAGAGTATTAAAACAAACCATTAAAGTTCAGATAGGGGCCGAAAGCCCCTTTTTTTATGCATTCAGCTCATCCTATAAATTTTACTTATTAATTGAAAAAATGATAATTATGGTGCCATTTTTTTACATTTTTTCTAATTAAAATGTTTTTTCTTTAATTATTTGATTTTATTTTCAACCTGATTTTGATTCTAACGCTCGCATAAATCAAAAATCAGATCATTATTAAACCTATTTCAAACCTAAATCCAACAATTCATGAAAAATCAGTTCAATTTCAAACCCAAGGGATTCAAATACCTTATGGCTGTTGCTCTCTGCTTTCTTTGGATGGTTAATCTTGCCACAGCACAAGATGAAAAACAGTTCAACTTCTCTGTCGCATTGAATTCGGATCAGTTCTTTGGATTTTACCCAACTTTTCAGGGATCTTATGGCTTCTCGGATAAAACCCAATTAACTTTTTACGGCATCCATTGGGGAGGAGGTACTGGCGCAGGCTGGGGAAACTGGACGGAATTCGGTCTTGGAGCAAATTTCAAAGCCGGTGACGGACTTTCCATCAATCCGCAGATCGGTATTTTAGGTGGAAACTTACTCAGTTCAGGAACGGATGGTCCATCCGTATTCGGTGACGGGATCGTTCCAAATCTGACCGTCAACTTGTTGAAGGAAAAAGTGGAAGGTCAGTTCTATTTTGGGTATTATGCCCCACTCAGAGATGAAGCACCTTCAACAGGAACTACACTGTCATATGCCCACTACTGGCTGAACCTAGGATTTAGAGCAAGCAAATTTTTCTCATTGGGTGCTCACTATGAGCATTTGATCAACTCGGGAGGATCCAACGTGGAAAATCCCACAGATGTATATCAGTGGTTGGGACCTTATGTTCAATTTAGCAAACCAAGTGGGGGGCCTTTTGCCAGATTTTCCTTCGGAACAGATTTGGTGGAGGGAAATGACTCCTTCTTTAAGCTGACTACTGGCTTTAGTTTCTAAAAAGCCCAAATCCTCACTTATAAAAAGCTGGACTTCGATCAAAGTTCAGCTTTTTTTATTCCAATGCATTAACGACATCTCCGACTTGGATTTTGCCTAAACTTAAGGCAACCATATTTTGCCCAAAATAGACTTTCCCATTTAAGGTCCGGTAAGAGGAAAGCGTTTTCAAAGGCTCTTTCCCCTTTTCTCCAGCCTCCGGATCCACCGTTATTAAGACACACCGGGCGCAGGGTTTGACGATTTGAAAATCCACATCGCCTATCCGGATTTTTCGAAGCGTGTCTTCCATGAAAGGTAGACCTCCGGAAAAAACAACATTGGGCCTAAATCGGGACATGGAGACAGGTTCTGTCAACCTTGAGTTTAGGTTATTCAATGATTCCTGACCGATAATCAGATAGGGCATTCCGTCAGCAAAACTGACCGATTCCCCTCTGACTGCATACCGTGGATCGACTTTTCGGTGGGAGGATTCCGGCAAAACGACCAAATTGACTTTAAATCCTAAAAAATCAGAAAACCATTTATTTAGATCCGGATCAACGTCTTTGGCCAAGACCTGATCATCCCAAACGGTCACCATCCTTTCCGGCCCGATGGCAAGGTCAAAGGGTACTTCTATTTTTTTTTCAGTATCCTTTTTTTGAAAAACAGTTAGACCGGATCCCTCAAGTTTCACCCCCAAAAGAGCCATTTCCGGGTGGACACGTTGGGTCACGAACATCCCCTCCTCATCAACCAACATCCATCGGCGATCAAATCGAAACCCTCTTTCTTCCACTTCTGCTGAATCCAGCCGAATTCCGCCGAGCGATTTAATGGGATAAATAAAAATATCCTGAACGACCAGTTGATTTTCCATCCTCAAAAATACACTCAATCGGTTTTCAACCGACAAAAAAGAACTTGGAATGAAGAGCCGAACGAAAAAACTGGCTCAAAAACGGGATAACGTCCACCTGCTTGGTTACCTGAATGAGTAAAAATCCAAGCAGGAACACCAAAAGCCATTTCGCACGGTCGTTATTTCTGGTAGTTTGAAAAAGTCGCATTGCCCATTAGATGCAATCCCATTCCTGAAGGTTGCAAGGGGTCATATTTTTTCAGGAAAACCTGCCAAATCCTGCATGTTTGGAACAGCCCTAAGTGACAATAGGTTTTTTTCTGTTCAAATCCCATGGCAGTTTGGCTGACAAACTGACACAAAAAACCGGCATTTTCCGGGTGGCACATGACTTGAGCAAAGGGGATTAAGTAAAATCAGCAACCACATAAAACTTACATAATCATGGGAAAAATTATAGGCATTGACTTGGGTACCACCAACTCCTGCGTAGCCGTAATGGAGGGTAACGAGCCTGTAGTCATCCAAAACAGTGAAGGCAGAAGAACCACGCCATCTATCGTGGCTTTTCTTGACAATGGAAACGGGGAGCGAAAAGTAGGTGATCCAGCCAAACGTCAGGCAATTACCAACCCCGCAAACACCATTTCCTCTGTCAAAAGATTCATGGGAAAGAAATTTTCTGAGGTATCCGAGGAGAAAAAACATGCTTCTTACAAAGTAGAACAAGGATCGAATGACACGGTAGCTATCCGAATCGGTGACAGATCTTATACCCCACAGGAGATTTCTGCCATGATCCTTCAGAAAATGAAGAGCACTGCCGAGGATTTCTTGGGTCAGACTGTGACAGAAGCGGTTATTACCGTACCTGCTTACTTCAACGATGCCGAGCGTCAGGCGACCAAAGAAGCCGGACAAATCGCAGGTCTTGAAGTAAAACGGATCATCAACGAGCCAACAGCAGCGGCTTTGGCTTACGGGATGGACAAGAAAAATCAGGACATGAAAATCGCGGTGTATGACCTTGGAGGAGGTACGTTCGATATTTCAATCCTTGAGTTGGGTGACGGAGTATTTGAAGTAAAATCTACCAATGGTGACGTTCACTTGGGTGGTGACGACTTTGACCAAGTGATCATCGATTGGTTGGCCTCTGAATTCCAGACCGAAGAGCAGATCGACTTGAGAAAAGATCCGATGGCCCTTCAGCGATTGAAAGAAGCTGCTGAAAAAGCAAAAATCGAACTTTCCAGCTCTGCTTCCACTGAAATCAACCTGCCATACATCACTGCTACTCAAACAGGACCAAAGCACTTGGTCAGAAATCTGAGCCGAGCAAAGTTTGAGCAACTTTCTGAATCTTTGATCAGACGATCTATGGAACCTTGTATCAAGGCCTTGAAAGATGCTGGAATGACCGCTGCCGATATCGATGAAGTGATCTTGGTGGGTGGTTCTACGAGAATCCCTAAAATCCAGGAAGAAGTTGAGAAGTTCTTCGGAAAGAAACCTTCCAAAGGGGTAAACCCTGACGAAGTAGTGGCTATTGGCGCTGCGATCCAGGGTGGTGTCTTGACCGGTGAAGTGAAAGACGTACTTCTTTTGGATGTAACTCCACTTTCCTTGGGTATTGAAACCATGGGTGGTGTATTCACCAAATTGATCGAAGCCAACACCACTATCCCTACCAAGAAATCTGAGGTATTCTCCACTGCCGCTGACAATCAGCCGGCTGTAGACATCCACGTACTCCAAGGTGAGAGACCTTTGGCCAAAGACAACAGATCAATCGGTAGATTCCAATTGTCTGACATTCCACCAGCACCAAGAGGAGTGCCTCAAATCGAAGTGACTTTCGACATCGATGCCAACGGTATCCTGAATGTATCCGCAAAAGATAAGGGAACCGGCAAAGAACAGAAAATCAAGATTGAAGCGTCATCAGGACTTTCTCAGGATGACATCGAGCGAATGAAGCGCGAAGCTGAAGCAAATGCTGCTTCAGACAAAGCTGAAAAAGAAAAAATCGAAAAGCTCAACCAGGCTGACAGTTTGATCTTCCAAACAGAAAAACAACTGAAAGAATATGGCGACAAGCTTTCTGATGGAAATAAAGCAAACATCAACTCTGCTCTTGAGGCATTGAAATCCGCTCATGGTTCCAAAAATCTGGAAGGTATAGATGCTTCTATGGCCAATCTGAACAAAGCTTGGGAAGCAGCTTCTACCGAAATGTACAACGCTACTCAAGGAGCAGGCGCCCAGCCAGGACCAGATGCAAATCCAGGTGCCGGTAATTCAGGCGACGGGGTATCTGACGTCGATTACGAAGAAGTAAGCGAGGACAAAAAATAAAAATTGCCTAACCAACTCACACGGCATCTGCTGAAAAGCAGGTGCCGTTGTTTTTAGAGAGCAAATAGTCCCAATTTATCAATCAAAGCCAGTTGGCTTTTGTAGAAGTTAAAAATCCACATAAACATGCAGGTTACGGCTGATAACAAGTTGAAAAAGCTAATTGTGGTCGGAGACAGGGTTTTAATCCGACTTAAAAAGCCAAATGAAACCACAGGCTCAGGCCTCTATTTACCTCCTGGAGTCCAGGAAAAAGAGAAAGTTCAGCAAGGGTACATCATCAAGGCAGGCCCCGGCTATCCGATTCCGATGCCAGTGGAAGACCATGAACCTTGGATGGACCAAGAGGAAAAGGTGAAATATGTGCCCCTGCAGGCCAAAGAAGGAGATTTGGCTATTTTTCTCCTTTCTGGTGCTCATGAAGTGATCTACGAAGGTGAAAAATATTACATTGTCTCCCAAGGGGCTATTTTGATGCTTGAGCGGGAACAGGAATTGTAAAATGTGGGGCTTGGGGATCGCCTTTTTATGGAAAAAAAAGCAAAAATAGATAGGTCACAAATAATGTGACCAGACAAATCCCTTGAAGGACTGAAGCCCTACCAGTGGAGAAAATGATCAAATTGATAACCAAGCTGAGTAAAAAAAGTACCATGTCCTTAATCTCCAAGCCCAAGGCCATCGACACGTCGAAAAGCAACGCATAAACTGCAATCGCAGGAATAGTAAGTCCAATAGTCGCCAACGCCGATCCAAAGGAAAGATTGAGCGCATTTTGCAATCTATTACTTCTTGCTTCTCGAATTGAAGAAACCGTCTCAGGCATCAATATCATACCTGCCAATAGTATTCCAACTAGCTGATAGGGCAAATTGTACAAAGTCACTGCTTGATCAATGATCGGAACGATACTTTCCGAAACCAAAACCACTGTCCCCAAAGAAGCCAATAGCAAGATTAAAGTGAGAAAAAAGGGCAACCCGTCCACTTCATGGCCCTTTTCCGAAGTAGGAGAAGCTTCGATGGAGTGTGTGAAAACATCGACATGTGTGACGTTTTGGGTGACCAAAAAAGAGACATACAAAAAGAGCGTAATCACTCCTACAAAAATCAGCTGAATATCTGAGTAAAAGGCACCTTCCATGGAGGTTGAAAAATTTGGAAGCACTAAAATCACAGCAGACATCAAAACCAATACAGTAAAGGTGATTTTGACCGCTTGAAGGGAAAATTCCTGGTATTTGTTTTTCAAAGATCCAAAAATCACAATCAAACCCGACAACCCGGTAAGGATCACCATCAATGTAGCAAAAACGGTATCCCGTACAAAATAGGGGTTATCATCTCCAGCCTCCTGTACCAAAGAAATCAGCACGCTGACCTCAATGATAGTCACTGAAATAGCCAAAATCAAGGATCCAAATGGCTGCCCCACACGATGCGCAATTTTTTCAGCGTATTTGACTGATATCAGAATGCTTGTCAACAAGGAAATCAACAACACCAGAAATGCCCCTAACCCATCAGCTGAATGCCCAATTAACAGCGCTGTCGAAAAAATCACAAGAAGGAGAACCAGATCACGGTAAGGTAGATTTTTTTTCATGTATAGATTTTTAGGTTAGCGAATTTACAACAGGAGCTTTCGATAGAATTTACCGTCATACTAGACTTTTAATTTTTGAAATTCTGACCAAAAGAAATCCAAGCCCTTCTTGGCTTAAAAACTACAAAAGAATTCAACAAAATAACTTCCCTTCATTATTTGGAAGAGATCAGGTAGGGATTTAGCTTGAGCTTGTCTACGATATACTTGATAGCAAGCTGGCCTTTGACCGAATTCCCCGCTTGGTCTAAAGGAGGGGAGACCACCGCAATCCCAAATTTGCCTGGCACCACAGCAACCAAGGCTCCACCCACCCCACTTTTTGCTGGAAGCCCAGTTTGGTAAAGCCAAGCCCCGGAGTTTTCATAGAGACCAGCAGTAGCCATGACTGGAAGCGTATAGGCCACAGTCTCTGAGGAGACCACTCGTTTTTTGGTTACAGGATTTATTCCTCCACTAGCTAGCGTACTTGCCATGATTGCCAAATCTTGTGCATTGACGCTAAGTGCGCACTGCTTGGTATATACGTCCACAGATTGCTGCGGATCAAAATAGATCTTCTGATACGCACTCAAGAGCATTGCCTTGGCGACATTGCGCTGATTGTCTCCCGCTTCACTGATGTATACCTCCTCGTCCATTTCCAGTTTTCTTCCTGCAAAATCGCTGAGTTTTTTGACAATGTTTTCCCATTTAGCCGTTTCAGTAGCTCCATTCACCAAGCTTGTGGTTGCAATTGCGCCGGCATTGACCATCGAATTGATCTCAGAATCTTTGTTGATCTCCATCGCGATGATGGAGTTAAAAGGAAGTCCGGTGGCATTCACTCCCACTTTTTCGCGAATTGTCGCATATCCAGATTCTTCCAAAACAAGAGAAAGTACGAAAGCTTTGGAGACACTCTGAATCGATACTTGGGACTTTACATCCCCTGCAGTATAGACCCTCCCTTGCTTATCCACTACCACTATCCCAAAAATCGAAGGGTCCACGTTTGCCAATTCTTTGATGTAATCGGCGTTCTTACCCTCTGTGACAGATTTGAATTCTGCATACGCCTGATCCACGGCAGCTTGAATTTCTTTTGGACTTTGGGCATCAGCCATAGAAGCAAAGCCCAAAAACACCAAAATCAAAAGGCTAAATTTAAATTTCATGACTTATAGTTTAGAGGAAAATCGATAAACAAACATGGCTTGAAGCTTATGGACTGCAAATGAATTGCCCAAGGCCGGACCCAAGCCCAATTCTGGCGCACCTATGAAGTCAGTATTTTGCCTTGATGCATACTGATATTCTATTCCCAGGGATACATTGGAAATGGGCTTATGAATAAATCCAAAAGTAAAATAGTTGCCGCTTTCAAAGGAAGTATTTAGCTGTGAATCAAAAGTCTTGTTGACAATTCTAGAAAAAGCCACCGTAGATGAAAGCGACTCAGTCAACTTCAACTCTGAAGCCGCCATAAAGGAATAAAAAGGTATTGCATCTCCGAATAACGAAGTCACAGAATTACCCGGATCGGTTCTTACGCCAATGTCTGCGGTACCGTCATTGAGGAAATTTTGGATGCCTTTTCCGGTGACAAATGCTCCCATTAGCCTAATTCGATCGGTAGGCATGAGACTTCCGGTGAGGTTGATACCATAGCCCCAAGTATCTCCGGAGTAGTTTTCCCGAGGAGTCTGTGCCCGATCATACCAAGTAACATACTTTGCCACTGCCCCTAGTTGCAGATGCCCTTTCGAAAACATTCTCCGGTAATGAGCGGTGAAGGCGGGTAGCTTATTGGTAAAATCAATTTTCTCCAGCTTTGTAGCATAATCAAAATCTTCCCCATAAGGTCCCAAGTCTGAAGTTGCAGAGGGATTCTCAAGTCCCACGGTCAGCTCAGTTGACTCATTGGCAATAGCCTTATAGCTGATTTGAATGTTTCTAAGCAACACCATTCCATTAGGACCAAAAAAATCGATTGTGGAAGGGCCAACGCTTCCATCCATAAAGACCGAGTTTCGTTGCCCCAAAGTCCAACGGTTCCATTCTACATAGGCATTGAATACGCGAAAAAAAGTCTGACCTACATTATTGCCACCGCCCACCAGATCGACCTCCATTCGGGTGATGATATCGCCTTTTTCCGTCTTGTGCCGGGTATTGAATCCAAATCGGGAAGGACGGATACCTATCGAAAACTCTCCGTTTTCAGTGTAAGGTTGGCCCTTATCATCGAGAATTTTACTCGGGCGAAGCATCTCAGGCCAATTGGGATCTGATGACTGGAAATTATATGTAGTCGTCAGCCAAAAGATCCCCGTAAACTCAATATCAATTTTACGGTCCTGAGTTTGGGCTTCCAAATTCTGGTTAAAACTGAAAAAACAAACTAGCAAAAAAATGAAGCTAGAAATGTTGAATTTGTAATCAGACAAAGGCATAATTAGCAGTATTAAAAAGAAACCTAATATAATTAAAAGAGAAGCAATCTCATAAAATAGATTTTGAAAAAAAAAGCCACCGAGATTTGGCTGGTGGCTCAGTACTGAATTGAAGAAATCTTTCAATTAATGAAACCAAGATCGCTTTGGCCGCATGGATTTAGGCTCCACAAACGACGCCTTGGTTTCAACTTTAGGCTTTGGTTTATCCCATGGATTGGAGTTTTTGGCCTGTAGGCCTTGAGGGTTATTGATCTCATCCCGGAATCCCACTTTGAATTTCTTGTCGGACTTTTGTTTCCAAACAGGTGTATTTTTGGCCGCCGGTCCTTTTAATGTGGATGGATTGGAATCGTGAACCAGCGCAATTTTTGGTCCTGAAATCTTCCCCGGAGATGAATTTTTGAACTTAGGCCCCAAGGTCAAATCTTGTGAAAAGGCCACTGAAGAAGACAGAACAAGTAGTCCTGTCAAGATAAACTTTTTCATTTCAGTACATTTGGGTTTTCCAAAATTATACTGAAATCATCAAATTTTGTTTTTAAAAAAAACGATGGATTTTAAATTTTCTTTAAAGAAATTCCAAACATAATTTTATCTGAAGATTATATTTTCAAGAAAACAGCATATAATTTCAATTATATTTTTAAAAAAATATAAATATTCAACCCGTTTCAGTCATTTAAACAACCGGTTTTTTTAAAGAAAGAGAAAAAAAGAAAAAACCGAGGCGAAATTCGCCCCGGCTTTATTAACAATAGACCCTGTTTAATTTTTAATTCCTTAAAAGGCAAAAACAGCCGCTAAAAGGAATGATGCCAAGTTTTTGCTTGGATTCAAATCGTTGTCCAGAAAATAATCATCACTCATAGTATCCATTCGGAGCTCAGGAATAATCGTCAGATTTTTACCGATTTTAGCATTTCCAGAAAGAGTAAAGGCAAATACATTTCCATCTCCATTGGCATCAGTGCTTACTACTCCATCCAGGCCATTATTGAAAACCTTGAAATATTCACCTCTAACCCCAATTCCGAATTTTTCTGTTGGTCTTGCTTGTAGATAGCCTGCAAATCCATAAAATCCTGCGCCATCGCCTTCCACTTCGATTATTTGCTCAGGTCCTGCCACTTCTCCTGCAGCTGTGGAATTATAGGAGGTATTTACCCCCAGATAAAAGACCTCTGAAAGATTGAACCCTGTGGTCAGGTCTATTTGGAAAGTTTTTCCAGAAGACTCATCACCAGGTACCACACTGGAATTGTTTCTCAGGTTACCGTCTTGGTCACCGTAGACTACATTTAGGTAGGTATTGCCAAGATCTGTGGAATATCCCAGCTGCCCACCAAAGGTGTAAGTACCTCTCAGGTTAAATTCAGTCATGTCTGTGGGATTCATGATAGCAGCCAAAAAGGAGAGCTTATCTGAGATTTGATAATTAGCCTTTATTCCGGTATGTGAAAATGGCCCATACGAAAACATGTAGGAGGTCGAGTAATTGAAATTCGCAGTTGGAGAGATCACTTCATAGCCCAAAAAGGTATTGAAATTACCCATAGTCAAGGTAAGCTTATCGGACACATTCCAATAGACATACAATTGATTGACTATTTGCGAACTACCGCCCTGCCCGCTTTTATAAAGAGGAGATCCAAAAACAGCGTCCTCTCCTCTAGGTCCGAATACCAAATCAGCTACAGCCCCGACTTTTTTGCCTTCGTATTTGGCGATGATATTTGCCATGCCCAAGGCAAATCCAGGCAAATTCGCAAACGAGGTAGCTGGAGCCTGTCTGTCTTCGCCGCTGTTTGGAGCATTTAGATTTGCTCGGAAATATGCATCAACAGAACCGGAAAGAGTCAACGATCCGGATTCTTCCTCCTCAGTAGTTTCTTCCTGGGCAAATGCCACTTGGTAAGTTGAAAGCACTAGACATAGTATTAGTAGGAATAAGTTTTTCATTTTAATTTTGAATGTTGGTGAATGATAGAGTTGACCAATAGAGCCCCGATCCGGTCGAAAGAGAGTCGCGTTTTTTTCTCCGGACGGGGTTCTTATTTCTAAAGATTACTTATCAAAAACGATAGTATATCCCCGGATTCCATGCTCATGAGAGTCCAAACCAGTACGCTCATGTTCTTCTGAAACACGAATCCCGGTAGTTACTTTGAGCACATAGAAAATCACAAAAGCTGAAGTAAATGCTGTTGCACCGCAAATAGCTGCTCCGATAAGCTGTGTAACGAATGAGTGATCTGGGTTGGTAGAAAAAATCCCCACTGCCAATGTACCCCAAACACCACAAGTCAAGTGAACCGAAACGGCACCCACCACATCGTCAAGTTTCAATTTGTCCAAAAGGACAGAAGAAAGAACAACCAAAATTCCGGCAATAAATCCGATCAAAATCGCCGAACCAGGAGCAATCACATCAGCGCCTGCCGTGATGCCTACCAATCCTGCAAGAATTCCATTGAGCACCATACCAAGATCAAGTCTTTTAAACGCAAAGTAGGAAGTGATCAGGCCACCAATAGCACCCGCACAAGCGCCTAGACTAGTAGTTACCAACACCAATGAGACCAAAGCTGGGTTTGCGGACAATACGGAACCTCCATTAAATCCAAACCAGCCCAGCCATAGCAAAAAAGCACCAATTACAGCAAGCGGGACACTTACGGCAGGTTTTGCCACGGTTTTTCCATCTACATATTTCCCTATTCTCGGCCCTACCAGAATCACCCCTGCCAAGGCACCCCAACCACCTACAGAGTGCACCAACGTACTACCTGCAAAATCATAGAATCCCATAGCTTTCAAAGCACCACCACCCCACTGCCAACTTCCGATCAGGGGATATACAATGCCAACAAAAATCAGGGTGAAAATAAGGTAAGAACTAAGTTTGACTCGCTCGGCGATAGCACCGGATACAATAGTAGCGGCAGTTGCAGCAAACATAGCCTGAAACAAGAAGTCCGTCCAGTAGGTATATCCTCCAGCTGCATATCCTGCCGTCACATCGGCACTGCCTGGAGAAAACCAAAACATATTCCAGCCATCAGAATTGAAACTAAACCACCCTGGTGTCTCAAACCCGGGATACATCAAGAAGAATCCGATAACGGCGTACATCAATATACCGATCACTGGCGTGACGGTATTCTTAAACAGAATGTTCACTGTGTTCTTTGCCTGACCAAACCCGGTCTCAACTGTGGCAAATCCGAGGTGCATAATAAATACGAGCGCAGTGCACAACATCATCCAGACGTTGTTGGTCGTAAACAGGTTGTCTGCGAGTGCGGTTGAAACCTCCACGGGCATAGCCAGATCATTGGCTAACAGGGTTGCGAAATACATCATAGGTTTTAGGATAAATTTTGAACGTGTTTCAGAATTTAAAATAGGTTTGAAAGCGTAAGCTTGAATCGAATGTAATTAGAAAAAAAATATAAAAACAAACTGCTTTTTACAGCAATTACATTTTTTGAAGCTTTTTACTATGATTTTTTTACCAAAAATTTCATTTTCTTCATTTTTTTTAAATCAAATACCCATTTTTTAAACCTACTTGTTGAAAAAATAAAATTTGGAAAAGCTTCAACTTATTTTTCGAAATCGATTCCAAAATATAGAAAACAGATCATAAAATTAATTTATTGATTCGTTGAAAAATTTTATTTGGTTTTTTAGTGATTTTTAAAAATTTTTTGCAAAATCGGTTTTTTGCAAAAAATATAAATTTTAAAAAATTTGATATTTTTTTTGCCCACGATTGATTTTTTGAAACATTTTTAAACAATAATGGATAATCTGAAAGCCATAAAAACAAAAAAACCCGGATTTTTCCGGGTTTTAGGATTAAATCTTAACCTACTTTACTTTTTAAGGTTGGCAAAATCTTTTGCAAAGTAAGTCAGGATAATTTTTGCACCGGATCTTTTGATGGAAAGCAGAATTTCGACCATGGCTCGGTCATAATCCAACCACCCATTTGCCGCAGCCGACTTTACCATGCTATATTCTCCAGATACATTGTAGGCAGCGATAGGAACTGGATAATTTTCACTGAGAAGCTTGATGATGTCCAAATAGGACAAGGCCGGCTTGACCATCAGGAAGTCGGCCCCCTCTTCCACATCCAAATCAGCTTCAATCAAAGCCTCTCTTGAATTAGCAGGATTCATCTGATAAGTCTTTTTATCTCCGAATTTGGGGGCTGAGTCCAAGGCATCTCTAAACGGGCCATAAAAAGCACTAGCATACTTGGCAGTGTAAGACATAATAGAGGTCTCTTTGAATCCATTTTCATCCAAAAGACCACGAATAAAGCCTACTCGTCCATCCATCATATCGGAAGGTCCAAGAATATCCACACCGGCATCAGCTTGAGCAAGTGACATTCTACCTAATATTTCCAGCGTTTCATCATTCAGAATTTTACCATTCTTCACTAGTCCATCATGCCCATCACTACTGTAGGGATCCATAGCTACGTCTGACATCAAGCATACCTCAGGGAACTGTTTTTTGATTTCTCTTAATGCCCTGAGGTAAAAGGTTTCCGGATTATAACTCTGGGAAGCAATTGTATCTTTCAAGGATTCGGGATATGCCGGGAAAACATCAAAAGCTGAGATCCCCAGCTTTAGGCATTCCTCAATCTCCCCCAGCATCAGGTCAATGGAATACCGGTAAATACCCGGCATGGAATTAACCTCGACTTTCTTTTTCTGCCCATCGATGAGGAAAAGTGGGAAAATCAGGTCTTTGACAGAAAGGCTGGTCTCTTCAACCAGATTCCGAACCGCTTCGGATTTGCGATTTCGACGGGGTCTTCGTAGCATACGTTATCAGGGGAACAAACTTAAAACCTGTTCTAAACTTAAATTTCGGTAATCTTCAATGTACTGATGGCATTCTGGAAGTTCTTCTTTCCTGTGGCTACTGAGTACCCCTATGACTTTCATTCCGGCATTTAGTCCAGCAGAAGCTCCCGAAAATGAATCTTCAAAAACCACGCAATTCTCTGGATTGACTCCCAAAAGAAGAGCACTCTTGAGGTAAACTTCGGGATCAGGCTTATGTCTGGAAACATCTTCAGAGGCAAGTTTAGAATCCATTAATCCTGTCAACTGTAGGGATCCAATGATCAACTCCAAATTTGCACGAGGGGCTGAAGTAGCCACTCCGGTCGGAAGATTTGCCTTTTTAAGTTGGTTGAAAAAATCCATAAAACCGGGAATGGGGTCAACCTCTTCGGCATAAATCTCCCGAAACAGACTTTCCTTTTCGAACTCAAGTTCCGCCAATTCTTCTCCTTCGATTTTCCTGCCTAGAAAATGACTCAAAATGTAGCCGTTGTTTTTTCCATACATATGGAGCATAAATTCCTCCTCTGTTGGGAAAAGGTTACGCTTCTCAAAGGATATCTTGAAGGCTTTCGAATGATAGGGATTGGTGTGACAAATGACCCCATCCATATCAAATATCACAGCTTTTCT
Organism: uncultured Limnohabitans sp.; assembly: GCA_964405255.1. Lineage (GTDB taxonomy): Bacteria > Bacteroidota > Bacteroidia > Cytophagales > Cyclobacteriaceae > Algoriphagus. Next base: position 38,014 of record CAYONF010000024.1, read on the forward strand.
CACGTATCTGTTTCATTTCAGCTTCTAAAGCAAAACCTGCCGAAGCTTAGTTCATCCATTACTTTTCAAATTCGGAAACCACCCGCGCTATAATGTCACAACACTCATGTAGCTGATCTTCTGTCATAACCAAAGGAGGTGCAAACCGGATGATGTTCCCATGGGTGGGTTTAGCCAAAAGACCTTGATCTGCAAGCCTTATGCAAATATCCCATGCGGTACTGCTCTCAGGACTGTCATTGATCACAATGGCATTAAGAAGTCCTTTTCCGCGAACAAGCTTCACTATAGAAAACCTATCTACCAACTTTTGCATTCGCTCGCGAAAAATTACTCCCAATTTTCTCGCATTTTGTGCCAAATTTTCATCCCGAACCACCTCTAAAGCAGTCATTGCAACCTTGGCTCCCAGGGGATTTCCTCCGAAAGTAGAGCCATGTTGACCTGGCCGGATTACATCCATCACCCCATTATCTGCCAGAACCGCCGAAACAGGATAGAATCCGCCTGAAAGCGCTTTCCCAAGGATCAAAATGTCTGGCTTGGTATAAGATTTTTGCTTTTCACAGTGTCCTTCACAGGTACAATTCCCACAAACTGCCAGTAAGGAGCCTGTACGGGCTATGCCTGTCTGAATTTCGTCTGCGATTAACAGGACACTTTTCTTGGAGCAAGCCTCCTTTGCCATTCGGATGTATTCCTCACCAGGGAGGTACACACCTGCTTCCCCTTGTATGGGCTCCACAAGAAAGGCCACGACCCCTTCGATTTTCAAGGCTTCCTCCAAAGCGGCGATATCATTATAGGGTATGCGAATAAACCCATCGGTGAAGGGCCCAAAGTTTTTCCGCGCATTTGAATCATTGGAAAATGAAATAATTGTGGTCGTTCTTCCGTGAAAGTTATTTTCAGCCACAATGATCTTGGCTTGATTTTCTAAAACCCCCTTTCGTTCATATCCCCATTTTCGGGCAAGTTTTAAGGCTGTTTCGACTCCCTCTGCCCCAGTATTCATCGGCAGCACTTTATCAAATCCAAAATACTCGGTAATGTACTTTTCAAAGGGACCTAGCATATTATTATAGAATGCCCGGGAGGTTAGCGTCAAAACCCCGACTTGGTCGATCATGGCTTCCTTGATTCTGGGATGACAGTGCCCCTGATTAACCGCCGAATACGCAGACAGGAAATCAAAGTACCGCTTTCCCTCTACGTCCCACAAGTATACCCCCTCGCCTCGTGCAAGCACCACAGGCAAAGGATGGTAATTGTGTGCTCCGTATCTATCCTCTAGTTCAATCGCTTGATTACTTTGGGTAATATTTTGCATGAATTGGTTAATTTTGAAGTTTCAAAAAAGAAAACCCAAATATAGCAATTGCCTTTTGACCCATCGATGAAACCTGAAAAGAAGCCTATTTCTAAATTATCTGATGAAGAAGATTACTATATCAACGAACAGGGATTGATGGTTTTTACTGCAAAGTATCACCTAAAAAGAGGATATTGTTGCGGGAATGGATGCAGGCATTGTCCATATCCAAAAGTCTCAGGATAAACAGGGAATATTTTTAAACTCCATTGTTGTTAATTCCCAAAAAGTTCCGATATTTGCAGACTCATTACAGAAACGCATTCATTTTACGATACGAAATCATGGCAAAAGTTTGTGACATAACCGGAAAAAGACCTCGAGTAGGTAACAATGTGTCCCATGCAAACAACAAAACCAAGCGTAGATTTTACCCAAATCTTCACAAGAAGAGCTTCTACGTACCTGAAGAAGATGCATGGATCACTTTGAAAGTGTGCACTAAAGCATTGAAGACAATCAACAAAAAAGGTATCACTGCAGTTTTGAAAGAAGCTCAGGATAAGGGCATGATTGTAATCAGATAATCAAAGTCACAATCCCTTAAATCAACACAGAGATGGCTAAGAAAGGAAATAGAGTACAGGTGATTATGGAATGCACAGAGCACAAAAACTCCGGCATGCCAGGTACTTCCAGATACATCACCACCAAAAACAGAAAAAACACTACTGAAAGATTGGAACTGAAAAAGTTTAACCCAATCCTCAAAAGAGTGACTGTTCATAAAGAAATCAAGTAATCTAGCTCGGGAACAATCCTGTTAAAACACAAAGAAAATGGCTAAGAAAGTAGTAGCAACCCTGAAAAAAGAAGGTGGCGTGTCTTACGCCAAAGTAATCAGAGCCGTAAAGTCTGACAAGACTGGAGCTTACACCTTCAAAGAAGAAATGGTTCCTTCCACAGCGGTACAGGAAACCCTGAAGAAATAATTTGCCAAACGCATCGTAATGCATTCGAGTCCCTCTGGTCAAAAGTCAGCAGGGACTTTTTTATTATATTCCACTTTTAAAACACAGGAGCATGGGAATCTTTGGTTTCTTTTCAAAAGAGAAAAAAGAAAGTCTCGATCAGGGATTGCAAAAAACCAGCGAATCGATCTTTTCAAAACTCAGTAAAGCCGTAGTCGGAAAGTCAAAAGTAGACGAAGACGTACTGGATGAACTGGAAGAAATCCTAATTACCTCCGATGTAGGAGTGGATACCACCATCAAAATCATCAGAAGAATCGAAGATCGTGTAGCAAAGGACAAATACCTCAATGCTGCAGAACTGGATTCAATTTTACGTGAGGAAATTGCTTCGCTCTTAGAAGAAAACAACACCCAAGATCTCCTGGATTTTGATATCCCGACGGACAAAAAGCCCTACGTAATTATGGTAGTCGGCGTGAACGGAGTTGGAAAAACCACCACCATCGGCAAGCTTGCCAATCTTTTCAAAAACGCCGGCAAAAATGTAGTCCTTGGGGCAGCAGACACCTTTCGAGCAGCAGCTGTGGATCAACTGATCCTCTGGGGAAATCGTGTCGGCGTACCGGTAGTTTCGCACGGCATGAATACTGACCCTGCCTCAGTAGCATTCGACGCTGTCAAACAGGGCGTTGACTCAGGAGCCGATGTCGTAATCGTGGATACCGCAGGTCGTCTCCACACCAAAGTCAACCTGATGAATGAGCTCAGCAAAATCAAGCGGGTTATGCAGAAATTCATCCCGGATGCTCCTCATGAAATCCTACTGGTACTGGATGGATCAACAGGCCAAAACGCTTTTATTCAAGCTAAAGAATTTACCAAAGCCACAGAAATCTCCGCATTGGCAATAACCAAACTCGATGGAACAGCCAAAGGCGGTGTTGTTATTGGTATTTCAGACCAATTCAAGATTCCCGTCAAATACATTGGGGTAGGTGAAAAAATGACCGATCTGCAAATTTTCAACCGTAAGGAATTTGTGGATTCCCTCTTTAAAAAGAAGTAAGTCCAGGAAAATAAACTAACTGAAATCCTCCAAAAAACATTTGGAGGATTTTTTTTTGAAAAAAACTTGAACCAGACAGATCTTTTTCCGTAATTCAAAGTGATATCATTTTAACATCATACTAATATGGAAAAAGTAATCAAACCCTCCTCAGGTTATTTCATGCTTTTCTTGGCTTTGGCCGGAATTGGCGCCTCCATTTACTGCTTCACTCAGTCATTCCCAGTTCCGATCATCGGAGGCGTAGTTATGTTTCTCGCCATCATTTGTTTGGCAGGATTCTTTATCGTAGATCCCAATAAAGCCATGGTACTTTTGCTTTTTGGTGAGTACAAAGGGACCGTCAAAGCCAACGGCTTTTTCTGGGTGAATCCATTTATGACCAAAAAGAAAATCTCCCTGCGTGTCCGAAACTTTGAAAACAAGCCCTTAAAAGTGAATGACAAAATCGGAAATCCAGTCATGATAGGTACCATCGTGGTTTGGCAAGTCGAGGACACTTTCAAAACCACCTTTGATGTGGAAGATTATGAAAACTTCGTCCACTTGCAGACGGATGCTGCGGTAAGGAAGATGGCTGGATTGTATTCCTATGACAACTTTGACGATGATCACTCTGAAATCACACTTCGCTCCGGAGTAGAAGAAGTCAATCATTCGTTGGAAAAAGAAATTGCTGAAAGGTTGCTTCAGGCAGGCATTAAAGTCATCGAAGCAAGAATTTCCAACCTTGCCTACGCCTCAGAAATCGCCTCTGCCATGCTTCAGCGTCAGCAAGCCACTGCCATAGTTGCTGCACGTCAGAAAATCGTAGAAGGTGCCGTCGGCATGGTAGAGATGGCCTTAGCAGATCTGAAAATGAAAGACATCATCGAGTTTGATGAGGAGAAAAAGGCCGCCATGGTGTCCAATCTGATGGTAGTACTTTGCTCAGACCGCAGCGCCAGCCCCGTACTCAATGTCGGCACACTAAATCAGTAGTCTCCATGGTGGTCAATGAGCAGCAAAATTTCAGAGGTACAATTCTGATGTATGGAATTCTCCTTATGGAGATTCCTACCCTTGTGCTGATCACTGTACTCTATTTTACCGGGAAATTGGGTGATGAGGGATGGGTCGCCTTGCTTATAGTCGGGACACTTATTCCCTTGGTATTTGTGCTGGTGATGAATATCACTCTGGAAACCCGGATGGATAATTATTCTTTTTCCTACAAAAGCGGACCATTCCACCGCAATTGGAAAAAAATTACGAAAGAAGAAATCTCCTCGATCTCAATAAACAAAAAAGACGGACTCTTGGATTATGGCGGGGTAGGAATTCGCTTTTCGGGAAAGACTAAAGCCTATATTTTCTTTGCTGATTACGTGATTGAATTGGAAACCGGTAAAAACAAACTGGTTTTCAGCACCAATAAACCGAAGGAATTTCAAGAAATGATCGAAAAATGGAACACTGAAAACCCATAAAACCATGGCAGCATACGTGTTTAAGGAAACTCAAAAATTCACCCAAATTTGGATTTGGGCGATTATACTTCTGGTTGACGGCATATCAGTTTGGGCTTTGTTTTTTGAAAATCCTACTAAAACTACCCAGGGCTGGGAAAATTTAGCTCCATTGGCTATTCTTCTCTTGGTCAATGCGCTGTTTTTAAGCCTCACATTAAAAACTCAAATCAACAGCACCAACCTAAGCTTTAGTTTTTTCCCTTTCATCAGAGAAAGAAAATTTCACGTTAACGAGATTGAATCCTTGGAACTGACCGAATACAATTCACTGCTGCAGTATGGGGGATGGGGCATTCGCTACAACTTCGATTCATGGGCATATAATACCGGCGGAAAATTCGGAATCATGGTTAAAACCAAATCGAAGAAATTTCTTTTGGGGACACACAAGCCTGAAGAAGCCCGAAAAGCGATCGAACAGTTTATCGCAACCAAATCCCAAAACCATGGCGGCTAAAAAACCATTCGCGCTCAGATTGGACGAGAACATGATGAAAGCCGTGGAAAAATGGGCAGCGGATGAATTTCGCAGTACCAATGGCCAATTGGAGTGGATTATCCGAGAAGCGCTGAAAAAAGCAGGAAGATTGCCCAAATCTACCGAAGGGGAAAGTTAGACCAATGAATGATGAACCAAGCCAATTTTGGCGGATAATCCAAAAACCTTCTTCGATCTACTTCGCTTTTGGTAACTTGCGGGCGCTTTTGAAATGTTATGAAATCCATTATCAGCTTTGTCATTCGCTACATACCCCGACCGATTCTCCAGACAGTAAGTCCCATGGTGATGAAGGTCCTTTCCCAGCTTAATAAAGGAAATGAGGTGGAATGCCCTGTCTGTCAAAGCCAATACAAAAAGTTTCTTCCTTATGGACGGATTGCACGGGAGAATGCACTTTGTCCAAACTGTCTGGCCTTGGAAAGACACCGCCTGATGTGGCTTTATCTGAAAGAAAAAACCAATTTCTTTTCTGCTCCATTAAAAGTCCTTCACGTCGCCCCGGAACATTGCTTTATCGAGCGGTTTGAAGCCTTGACCAATTTGGACTACGTCACCGCAGATATCGAATCTCCTCTGGCCAAGGTGAAAATGGATGTGCATCAAATCCCTTTTCCAGAAAACATCTTCGACGTGGTCTTTTGCAATCACGTTTTGGAGCATGTCGAGGATGATATTCTGGCCTGTTCTGAATTCAACCGCGTCCTTAAGCCCGGAGGCTGGGGAATCCTTCAATCTCCCGTTTATAATCTCGAAAAAACCCTGGAGGATAAATCCATAACCGATCCTACCGAACGAGAACGCCTGTTTGGTCAGCGCGATCACGTCAGGAAATTTGGTAAAGATTATGCGGAGAGGCTTCGGAAATCCGGGCTTCAGATCGAAGAAAACCGGTTTGTAAAAGAGCTATCCAATGAAAAAGTCAAACGCTTTGCCTTGGCTCCTGATGAGGTAATTTTCGTTTGTCGAAAAGGAAATTAACCCGATACCTGCTTGCGCAAAAACTCGAGTAACAACCCGGAACCATAGCCGCACAGTTGGATCATCGAAGTCATCAAGGCCAAATCACCGACCAAAATGGATTGGTATTTCCAACTGGCCTGAAAAACCACCAACCCTGCCCAAGCTCCCAAAATGAGTAAATGGGGAATAAAGAAAATCTTCAAAAAGAGGCCATTGATCAAGATGGAAACCAAGAAGAGCAGAAATAAAGTGGGCAACCAGTGAACCAATTTTATAGCCTCAGGGTGAAATCTTGACACGTTCACCCGGTTTTGTCCAAAAGAATATGCCTGCTTGGCAAAAGACCACAGCGTGTTTTTTCGCTTGTGATACACAAAGGCCTCCTCGATCAGTTCAAGCTTGAAACCCGCTTTTTTGATACGGATACTCCATTCGATATCCTCTCCCCGATTGGGGTCCACAAATCCACCGATCGATTCAAATACCTTTCTGGAAACCCCCATATTGAATCCTCTAGCCTGATATTTGGCGGGATCTTTCAATTTTCCTCTGATTCCTCCAGTAGTCCAAAATGAGGTCATCGCAAAATCCATTGCTTTTTGAAGATTGGAAAAATCCTCGGCTGCGGCATCAGGCCCTCCAAAAGCATCCAATCCGCGCTGGTGAATGGAACTTTCCAAAACTTTCAGATAATCTGGTGGCAAAATGACATCTGAATCCAGGATGACAAAAAAATCACCTGTTGCCTGCTTCATTCCGAAATTTCGTGCAAAACCCTGACCCTGATTTTCCTGAAAAAAGTAGCGGATCGATAGGTCAGATTGGAACTGATTAGCCACTAGGTCAGATTTGATGGATGATCCATCTTCCACCAGAATCACTTCAAACCGTTGATAAGATTGAAATTTCAGACTGGAGAGAAGCTCAAATACCTCAGCAGGACGATTGTAAACCGGTATGATGACCGAAAAAACCATTAAAAGTCGAAGTTGAGCTCTTCGTCGATTTTATATTCAATTTCCTTGGACTGGCTTGAAGTCATCAGTTCTGCGATAAATCCGGTCACAAAGAGTTGCACACCGATAATCAAAGCAACCAAGGCAAGGAAAAACAGCGGCTGATCTACGATTTCCCGCACTTTCAATCCCTTGCTCAGCCCATAGATCTTTTCAAAAATCAACCACGCAGTAATCACAAATCCGGTAACAAAGGACAGTGTGCCCAAAAGTCCAAAAAAGTGCATAGGCTTCTTTTTGTACCGATGCACAAAAGAAACTGTGATCAAATCAAGGAACCCATTCAGGAATCG
>CAYONF010000025.1:0-42860 GCA_964405255.1 uncultured Limnohabitans sp.
ACGACCCGTACGTTTAGCCGGCCTCCTCTTCGGTAAGGATCCCAAATGGAGTTCAGCCTCATGGACAGGGCAACTTCATTGGACACCGCAATGGCCACATCCTGGTGCTTGAAGGAGAGGCGATTGCCGAGGTAAGAAATTTTGTTGTAGCGTTCCCAGGTGTTATGCTCGGTGTACACGATCGGAATGGCTAATTCTTTCCCGACAAATCGTGCTAAAATTCCTGCCCAGGGCAAGTGCGCATGGATCAGGTCAAATCCATGTTCCAGCACGAAATGTTTTACTTTCTTGATTTGAAAAAAGAGCTGCAGGTTGCCGGAAGGGATCAGGTGGACCTGGATTCCTGCCCGTTCCAGTTCTTCCACGATATTTTGAGGCTGATGGAAAAAATAGAGGCAGTGAAACTCAAACTGGCGTTGATCATGAACCAGGGCCGTTTCCGGAATTAGCTTTTCAGCGCCTCCCCGGCCAAGACTTTTGATAAGATGTAAAACTTTGATGCGTTTGGTACTGGATTCGGAAGTCATTGTACCTGCAAGTTGGGGAATTTTATCCTAACCCTTTTTTTCTGGATTCAGGATTGCTGGCGAATGGTAGGAAAATGTTTGTAAACGGTCTGAGTTTGACCGGAAAAGCTTTTGGTCCGAGTCCGATTTTACCCCAACTGCAAGCGGTTTGAATGTTGAAATTAATCCTTGGAATATTCCTTTTGGACGAGTTTGCCGAGATTCTCCATGGTTAGACTTTCCATCCCATATTCCTTTTTTAATCGGTCAAAGTGTGCCACAATCTTTTTCAACTCATCCATGCTGGCCTCGGGATTGGTTCCGAAATTATGGGGATGCCACCAGAGGTGATAGACCTCCCCCAGTTGTGCTGCTCTGCTCATCTCGTTTAAAATCCGGGAAAGCCTGACCGAATTGAACAGGGAATTTCGGTTAGAAAAAGGCCTTAAAATCCGGGAAGCGGGTAGGATAATGGGTTCATCGGGCCGACAGCTGATTTCCTCCAAGGGGTAGGAGGTTTTACTTCCTATCGGAAAAAAGCAATCCGCCGATCGAAACCATTTTTTGCCTTGATCCTCGTGCTGGGTCTCCTGCCAAAACCAGTTTTTGGGATTTCCCCGGACGTAGCTAAACCCTTGCTCTTTGCAGATTTTCAGGTAGAGTTCATTGATATGGTTTCTCGGAAAGACCAGGGATTGAAGGCGAACTCCGAATTTTTCCATAGCGATGCGCTGAGAAGCCATCAGATCCTCCCGAAACTGCTCGGGGCTTTGCCCTCTCATCAGGGTATAATAGTGAGCGAAGGAATGGGAACCGAGCTCCTGGAAAGGGGTAGCCAGGATTTCGCGGATTAATTCCGGAGCAAAGTGGACTTCAGGCCGGATGCCGTTTACTTTGGCCCAATGGTAGGCGGAATATTTTCTGTCCCGGTAGGAGGGGAGAAAAGCCGGGGAATAATGCCTCCATTCCTCCTCATTTTCAGCAAAAAGCATCCCTACCGTGGCCCAGGTTACCTGTATCTGATTTCGGGCAAAAAGATCCAGCATCTGGGGGATGACTCTGCGGGTGTTTACAAAGTATTCGGGATTATAGGTAGTTCCCACTTTGTCAAAAATGCCCCATAGGAGTTCGAAGTCCAGGCTTACGGTTAAAAATCCTTGCATAGGAATGGGTATCGGATGGCGATTTTCTGAGATTTTAAATTACTCAAAAGAAATGGTGAAGATATAACTGCCCGGAAGAAATCCATCTTGGGATCCGCTTATTGGGTCATTTGGTTGAGATCCTAGGTAGGATTTATTGATTTTTTTGCTGGATTAGAGGACATCCTGAAGGCATTTCCTACCTGACTTTTGGGATAGAGATATTTATGCATTACCAGCTTAAGAAAAAATGGAATTCAAAAGGTTCGTTTCTTTTCCCCTAACCGGTATTTTATCGCCCGGCTCTGAAAGTGTCTGTTGCGGTGAATTTTACATGGATTTGAATGAGTGGAATTTTGTTCCTCTATGGAAATTTTAACCTTATGCCTCCTGGAAATTCCTTAAGAATTCTGAATTAATCACTTTCTGGATATTTTCACTCACTTTCGGTCCCTTCTCATTGAAATAAAAAAAACCTTTGTTACCAAATTGTAAAATGTTTCTTTTGAAGGCTTCCGAAAAGTTCAATGCCTGAATACAGTCCTAACCCTATCCACCAACAACTGGTCTATGACCTCTCCAAGGGCGATGAAAAAGCGTTTGAAAAGTTGTATAAGCTGTTTTCGGAGAAAATCTACCAGGTGTCCCGACGGATGAACCTCGGACACGAAGATGCAGAGGGAATTGTACAGGAGGTTTTTTTAAAAATTTGGAAAAACCGGACCCAGCTCAATCCCGAGCTTTCCATCAATGCCTACCTCATCGCCATTGTACGTTCCTTGGTAATCAAAAAGGTAAAAAAGGACGCCAGGTTCTTTGCTTTTCAACAATACAATATCCCGATCATCCAGGGATTGTCCAGCAGCGGACCGGAAGATGACTTGATATTCGAGGAGTTTCACCAGCTTACCTCTGATATCATCCAACAGCTACCCAATTCCCAACGGAAGATTTTTATCCTGAGAAATTTTGAAAACTTGTCTGTCGAGGAGATCGCCGAGCAACTCCAACTTTCCCGAAGGACTGTGGAAAACCAGATTTTCCGTGCCAACAAAACTGTCAAAGAAAAACTCCTTCGCCTAAAAATCATTTCTTCCAGTGTGCCGGCCTTGGTTTCAAAGGCTGTACTTTTCAGCGTCTTTTCCTGAGAATAACCCTGATTTTTTGACTAGGTCGAAAAAAAGTAAAATTTCTTGCCTTTCCGCCTGAGTAGTTTTTGTCCTTTAGGGCTATATATCCCGGTAACAGCTTGGAAATGGACCCTAGAAAACGACTTGAGGATTTTTATGAAGGAAAACTGAACCCGCAGGAGGTCCAGGAACTTTTGGATTGGCTGGACACCTCTGAAGCCGAGGACCTTCTTTCCGCAGAAATTATCCAGCTGTGGTCCCAAAAAATCAAATCCCAAAAAGAGGTCAAATGGGACAATCAGCCGCTTTGGGAGAAGATCAACAAGGAGAAGTCCGGTTATTCCCAACCCTACCTGCGAAAAGAAGTACCTCAAAAGCGACTTGGTTTTCCAATATGGCTAAAAGCTGGGGTAGTTCTTCTAGTGTTGGGTTTAAGTGCCCTATTTTGGATGAACTTACAGCAAGGACAAGGGAACAAGGATATCTCACTGTCCACAGCTGGCAAACTGATTACCCGATCCAATGCTGCCGGCCAAAAAACACGAATCAATTTGCCGGACGGGTCTACTGTTTTTCTAAACTCAGAAAGCAAACTGATATATCCGGAAGATTTTCGGAACAACCGGTCCATCCAATTGGAAGGTGAGGGTTTTTTTAAAGTGGCTAAGGATCCCAAGCACCCGTTTACGGTGGAGGCAAATGGAATCCTGACCACAGCTCTTGGAACTTCCTTCAATATCAACACCTTCACTCCCGATCAAAAAGTAGCTGTCACACTCCTCACAGGAAAAGTTAGACTGAGTCAAAAAGGGAAAAGCAATTTCTTGGAACTGAATCCGGGAGAAGAATCACTGCTTTCCCTTGAGCAGACTGAGTTGGAGAAATATCCCGTCAGCCCTAAGGATAAAATCCTTTGGACTGAGGGGATTTTGAGGTTTTCTGAGACTCCGTTTGGAGATATGGTGCCTATTCTGGAGCGCTGGTATGGAGTAGACATTCAGGTGAAAGGCAACCCTGTACCCTTCAAGGCATCCGGCACTTTTGAAAGCAACGAAAGTCTCAGCAATGTTCTGCATGTGCTGGGCTCATCCATGGACTTTGAGTATCAAATAACTAACAAAGAAGTAATTATCACTTTTAATTAATGGCCTATGTAAAAACCGAGGAACCTTAAAAAAAAACAGGAACGTACTGCGAATACGCTCCTGCTGAAATCAAAACACGGCACCCCAGGACTAAAGCTTAGCGGTCTGTCATCCGGGGGTAATTCAATGTTTCAACTATCAATCCTAAAATATGAAAAAAATATTACCATTAATAGTCATGTCTATTAAGTTATTAGTGAGAGGGGTAGCGGTCCTCTGCCTGACATTGAGCCCCCTTATGGCCAACACCTCAAAGGCTCAGGTCAAAAGCATCGATGAGGTTTACCTTAAACTGGAAAAAAACAACTATTCCTCTCTCTTGCAGATTTTTCAAGAAATCGAATCGAAAACTGATTTCAGTTTTTTCTACACCGATGAGGCGCTTGAGGGAAGATCCAATCTGAGTATTTCGAAATCTTCAGGTTCGGTGGAGCAACACCTTTACCAGATCGCTGTCCAAACTAATCTTCGATTTAAGCAAGTTAATAATACGATCAGTGTTATTGTGAATGGAACTAACAGTCCCTTGGTGGAAACTGAAGTTCAACGGGAAAAAATATCCGGAACGGTCAAAGACCCCTCCGGTGAGCCGCTCCCTGGGGTTACCATCATTGTGGAAGGCACTACCACCGGTACAGTTACAGACATTGACGGAAATTTTTCAGTCGAAGCAAATGAAGGTCAAGCCTTGATTTTTTCCTTTATAGGATTTGAACGACAGCGGGTAGTTGTCGGTGCGACAACAATGCTGGATATAGTTATGGCTACTGAAGAAAACAACCTGGAGGAATTTGTTGTGGTCGGCTATGGTATGATCCAAAAAAAGGATATCACCGGAGCAGTAAGTGCGATTTCATCTGAAGAACTTAAGGACCAGCCGGTAGCCAGTATTGATCAGGCGATTGCCGGTAGATTGGCTGGGGTCGTAGTTACCCAGACCACCGGTGCACCGGGCGGAGGAGCTTCTGTGAGGATCCGTGGAGCTGGATCACTCAGTGCCGGAAACGAGCCACTGTATGTGATTGACGGTTTTCCGGTGACCAATGATTATGATCAGCGCAATAATCCGCTCAATACCATCAATCCAAACGATATTGATAATATCCAGATTCTCAAAGATGCCTCTGCTACTGCGATTTACGGTTCAAGAGGTTCAAATGGCGTGATTTTGATCACAACCAAGTCCGGGAAATCTGGAATCAGCAAAATCGATTTCAATGTGAGTACAGGAGTACAGCAGGTGGAAAAAACCATCGATGTACTGAATGCCCGTGAGTTTGCGGAATACATCAACGAATCCAGAAACAATGCCTGGGTCAATTCAGGTCCGGGGCGTTCTGCCTCTGATCCCAATTCCGTTCGGCTCAACAATGTAATGTATCTCCTTCCGGATGTATTGAGCAATCCCGAAGCCCTTGGTGAAGGTACCAATTGGCAGGATGAAATCTTCCGAACTGCCCAAATGAGTAATTACCAGTTGAATTTTTCGGGAGGAAATGACAAGACCAAATATTTTATTTCCGGTGGGTATTACACTCAAGATGGAGTCATCATCAATTCAGATTTGAAGCGTTACTCTTTCCGGGTCAACGTCGAATCCCAAATGAACAAACGGGTAAAGGTGGGAGCAAACATTACTCCTTCTTACACCTTTTCCAATCAGTCTTTGGCTGAGGGCAACTGGCAAACAGGAGGGATTATCCAATCCGCCATTACTGCTGCCCCTTATTTGACTCCTTACGACGCCAATGGAAATTACACCAAGGTGACAGGACAGGGGATAGGACTTTCAGAAGTGGACAATCCGGTTAAAATCGCCAAGGAATATTTCTATCAGCAGCAAAATCTCCGTTTGTTGGGTACCACTTTCGTTGAAATTGCTTTGGTGGACAACCTGAAGTTTAAGACGCTCTTGGGTGCTGACATCCGAAATTTCAGAGAGGATATATTCAGCCCGTCTATTGTCAATCCCAACTCGGTAAACGATACCCGTCCTGCGGTAGGTACCAATGCAACTTCTCAGAACAGAAACTGGCTGTCCGAATTTACCCTCAGTTATGCAAAATCATTCGGAAAACACAATCTGGACGCGGTTTTGGGATATACTGCCCAGCAGGAGGCTTTGGATGTGAACCGGATGACCGGTACCAACTTTGCCAATGACAACATCAAGACGATCAATGCTGCAGGTCTGATTACCAGTGCCTCGAATACAAAAGAGCAATGGTCTCTCATTTCGTATTTGGCTCGGGTGAACTACAACTACGATGATCGATACCTGCTGACCGCAACTTTCCGTCGGGATGGCTCATCAAGATTCGGACAGGACAATCGTTGGGGAGCATTTCCGTCTGTTTCTTTGGGCTGGAGACTTTCTGAGGAAGAATTTCTAAATGACGTCAGCTGGCTTTCTGAACTAAGACTTCGAACAAGTTACGGACTCACGGGTAATAACTTTATTACCAACTACGGTTCGATCGGTTTGACCGGTATAGAAAACTATCCCTTGGGTGAAAATGGAGGTTCTGTTTCTAACGGAATCCGCCTGGCAAATATCCCCAACAGCAACTTGGGTTGGGAGCAAAACAGCCAGACAGACATCGGTTTGGAATTGGGGATCCTGCAAAACAGAGTTTATGCCAGCGTAGATTATTACAAAAAGGTAACCTCTGACCTTTTGCTTAATGTTCCGGTACCGACTTTGACCGGCTACTCCACAGCTCTGCAAAACATCGGCGAGATTCAGAATAAAGGTTTTGAATTGACGCTGACCAGCCGAAACACCGTGGGAGCATTCAAATGGACAACCGATCTAAATTTTGCTACCAACAACATTGAAGTTCGCGCATTGGGGCCAGACGGTTCACCGATTATTTCCAGACAGGCAACTTCCGCATCTGCACCTACACACATTACCCAGATCGGAGCGGAACCGGGAAGCTATTTTGGCTACAACGTGATTGGCATTTACCAAAACCAAGAGGAAATTGACAACAGTCCCGTGATCAAAAACGGGAACGGCACCATTCAATCCAAGCCAGGCCAGTTGAAATTTGAGGACATCAACGGGGACGGCACCATCACTTCTGCAGACCGGACCATCCTGGGAAGTCCCTTTCCTGATTTTACCTGGGGTATGACCAATAGCTTTTCCTACAAAAACTTTGACTTTGCCTTCACCCTTCAGGGGGTACAGGGAGTTGAGGTTCTCAATTTGGCCAGAAGGTATTATGGCAATTATGCTGGTTTGTACAATGTGCTGAAAAGCACCTCCAATGGCTGGATGTCTGAATCCGATCCGGGAGATGGAGTTTCACCGCAAATTGACAGAAACTTCAACGCGCATGCCGGCAGTACTGTAATTAACAATGTGACTTCCCTTTTCGTCGAGGACGGATCTTTCCTTAGAATCCGAAACATCACCTTAGGATACAATCTTCCTGCTTCGGCCCTGGAAAAAGTAAAACTCTCCAATGCCAGATTGAGCTTCACGGTACAAAATGCCTACACCTTTACCGAGTATCAGGGATACAATCCTGAGGTGAGTGCACAGGGCGGAAGTCCTTTGGTACCGGGGGTAGACGCAGGTGGGTATCCGCTTGCCCGTACCTTCATGTTGGGTTTAAATGTTGGCTTCTAATCTGAAATTAATTATGAAAAACATAAAACTAGTAATAGCTGCGGGTGCCTTAGTTATGCTGACCGCAGGTTCCTGCAGTGAGGATTTCCTGGATCTTGCTCCGATCTCCCAGCAAAACAGCAATAACTTCTACAAAACTGCAGAGGACATGAAAAATGCCCTAACAGCAGTCTATGGTTCGCTGCAATATGGGGGCTTATATTATTCTTCCATGCACATCATCGGAGATTTGCGGTCGGACAATACCGAAATCACCAATCCAGCGGCAGGTGCAGATCAGCAAGCGGTAGATAATTTCACCAACAATGCGATCAATTCCATCTCCAGTACTACCTGGAACGGACATTACCAGGGAATTCAGGCGGCAAATATTGTGATCGAAAAAATCGAATCGGTCCAGATGGATGCAAGCCTGAAAGCCCGATACATCGGTGAAGCTAAATTCCTGCGTGCATTGATGTATTTCAACTTGGTAAGGATTTACGGAGATGTTCCCTTAGTGACCAAGGTGATTTCCAATCCTCAGGAAGGATACACCTATGGGAGAGAAGCTGCTGCCAAAGTTTACGAGCAGATCATATCGGATTTGGTCGCTGCTGAAGCCTCATTACCCTACACCTATGCAGCATCTGACAAGGGTCGCGCAACAAAAGGTGCTGCCATGTCCTTGTTGGGAAAGGTATACCTGACCCAAAAACAATGGGCTCTTGCTGCTCAGAAGCTGAAGCAGGTCATTGATGAAACTGCCCAGAACAAGTATCAATTACTTCCAAGCTATGCTTCTGTTTTCGGTATTACGACAGAGAACAATCCTGAGTCCATTTTTGAGGTTCAGTTCAAAAAAGGATCAAATGGAGAAGGCAGTCCTTTTACCAATCAGTTTGCACCAATCGGATCCGGCACTGCAGTCGTTTCTGTGGGCAACCCATTGGGTCAAAATATTCCCACAGCAAACATGAGTGATGCCTATGAGACCAATGATTTGCGAAAGGATGCATCCATGAAAACGAGTTATGTGCTGAGCGGAAAAACGGTAGAGCATAATTATGTGATCAAGTATTCCGGTGTGCCAGCTGCCAACTTGGACAGTGACAACAACTGGATCGTCCTTCGTTATGCGGATGTACTTCTCATGTATGCAGAGGCATTGAATGAATTGGGCTTTGAGGCTGATGGTCCTGCCTTTGCTTTGCTAAATCAGATCAGAAAGCGTGCAGGTCTTGCAGAAAAGACCAGTACAAATTCGAATCCGGATTTGAGAGTTTCCTCCCAGGCCGAATTCAGATTGGCAGTGGAGCAGGAGAGAAGAGTTGAACTGGCTTTTGAAGGTCACCGTTGGTTTGATCTGGTGCGCACAGACCGTGCTTTTGAACTGCTTTCAGGCCTCGGGATGCAGCCTCATCATGTGTTGTTCCCGATTCCTCAGAGTCAGATTGACATCAATCCGGCTTTGATTACTCAAAATCCAGGGTACACTAATTAAAAATTAAGAGGAGCTGAAAGGTAGTTTTTCACCCTTTTCACTAGGGGTGCTCAGGAGAAGTTTGCCTTTTCCTGAGCCCTTTCGGTTCCTTTTTTTCTTCTCAACTCTCTCATTCCCATCCAGTATTCTTCATCCATGAAAAGACGGTTTTTCCTCTTTTTCTTAACTCTTCTTTTTTCTGTTACGCTGCCAGCCCAGGAGGTTCTGACGCTCAATCAAAAGGACAAGGGCTATCGGGGAATCTGGTACAGCAATCAGCCTTCCAATGACGAGTATGTCTTCAAATACAGCGGTGGCTTGGGAACTTATCCGGCCAATCACTACCCTTTTTCCATCTATTCGGAAAAAGTGAACAAAACATTTTTCTGTTATGGGGGAACTGATTCCGATGGAAAAACTCTCCTTCACATGGTCTCTTATTTCGACCATAAAACCGGATTGGTACCGAGACCGACGATCGTTCTGGACAAACAAACGGACAATGCCCATGACAATCCGGTCATGAATATGGATGCAGAAGGGTACATCTGGATTTTTTCTACAGCCCACGGGACCAATAGTCCATCTTACATCCACAGGAGCAAAAAGCCCTACGACATCACCGAATTTGAGCAAGTCCATGCCACCAAAGTGGAGAATGGGACAGCCGTCGGAATGAATAATTTTTCTTACCTCCAAACCTGGTATCAGTCTGGAAATGGGTTTATCAACCTGTTTACCCACTATGAGCGGAATGTTATTCCGGGCCAATCATCCAAGCCAAGACGGACCATCGGCTTTATGACAAGCCCCGATGGGATCACCTATTCCGAATGGAAAGATCTTGCCTCAATTCAGGAAGGACACTACCAGACCAGTGGACAAATCGGCAACACAATCGGCACCTCATTCAATTTTCACCCGATTAAGGCTAATGAAAACGGACTGAACTACCGGACTAACCTCTATTTCATCCAAACCAAAGATTTTGGAAAAACATGGGAAACAGTATCAGGAATGCCTATCGTGATTCCTTTGCGAGACATCGAAAATCCGGCTTTGGTCAAAGACTATGCTTCCGAAGGTTTGCTGGTCTACATCAATGACCTGACTTTTGATCAGGAAGGAAACCCGGTGATACTGTTTGTGACCAGCAAGGGCTACGAAGCAGGACCAGAAAAAGGGCCCAGAACCTGGAATACCGCAAGATTTACGGGTTCAGACTGGGAAATACTTCCAGTCACTGATTCCGACAACAACTACGATATGGGCTCACTCTACATCGATGAAAAGGGGGGGTGGACGATCGTTGGCCCAACCGCTACAGGTCCCCAGCCCTTCAATACGGGTGGGGAAATGGTGCACTGGAGAAGTAAAGATCAAGGGAAAAGCTGGAAGGCCAAGGCAATGACCGCTCACAGCGAGCTGAACCATTCCTATGCCCGCCGCCCGGTACATGTTCATGAGGATTTCTACGCTTTTTGGGCGGATGGTCATGGAAGGGAGAAGTCAGTATCCCGACTTTATTTCTCGGATAAAAAAGGAAAGGTCTACCAGCTTCCGGCAGCCATGAGCAGTGATTTTGCAAAGCCAATAAGAGTGAAAATCAGCAAGAAATAAGCTCATGAGATCAGTTTTAGCACTTCTTTTTTGCCTTGCTTTTCTTTTTTCCTGTGCGAAAGAAAAGCGGCAATTGATCCTTAAGGAACTGGATACGGTTCGATTGACCGAATCCTTTTTAAAAGTGGAGGTATTGTCTGATTCCCTGGTGGTGCCATGGGATTTGGAAGTGGATTCGGAAGGGTTTCTATGGGTCGCCGAACAGGAAGGAAAAGTCTCCAGAATCAATCTGGAAACTGGGGAAAAGGAAGCGATGCTGGTCATTCCAGACCTTTGGCAGCAGCGGACTTCCGGTCTTTTGGGGATGACGGTTCACCCTGAGTTTGACAAAAATCCATTCGTTTTCCTCAATTACACCGCAAAAAAAGACAGCCTGATCACCAGTCGTCTTTTCAAATACAAGTTTGAAAAAAACAGACTCGTTCAACCTGAACTTTTGCTGGAAATTGAGGGAGGAACCTCTCACAACGGTTCCCGATTGGCCTTTGGGCCGGACGGCAAACTCTATTGGGCGACCGGGGATACGCATGATTCTACCTATGCTCAGAACTCCGAGAAGCTGAACGGCAAGATTCTGAGGTTGAATCCGGACGGCAGTATTCCTTCGGACAATCCTGATCCACGGAGTCTGGTATGGGCAATGGGCTTCCGGAATATGCAGGGACTGGCATTTTCTGAAATTGGTCTCCTTTATACTTCCGAACACGGGGATGCGATCGAGGATGAAGTTAACCTGATTCAGGCCGGGGGAAATTACGGCTGGCCAAAGATCGAAGGGAAACATGATCTGGATATGGAAATTGCCTTTGCCAAAGAACAGCAAACCATCGAACCCATCCGCTCTTGGACTCCGGTGATTGCGCCTGCGGGGATTACTTTTTATGGAGAAAAATCAATTCCGGAATGGACCAATTCCCTGCTTTTGACAACTCTGAAAGGGAAAAGCCTCAGGATTCTTCAACTCAGTGAGGATGGAAAATACATCATGGAGGAAGAAATCCTTTTTGAAAATCACTACGGGCGACTTCGAGATGTAGCAGTAGGTCCCCAAGGTGAAATCTATCTCAGCACGAGCAACCGAGACTGGAATCCTCAGCCTGGATTTCCACTTGAAGGAGACGATAAAATACTGAAAATCAGCCGGACAGATCAGCTTGGCTCCAATCCCTTGGAGGTGAGCAAACCCACAGGACAAATAGCCCTAACTGGAAAGCAATTGTACTTGAACTATTGCGCCTCCTGTCATAAGGAAAATGGAAGAGGGGTTGCTGAAGTCTTTCCATCCTTGGTAGGTTCTTCTTTGGTTAATGGAGATCCCAAATCCCTGGTCACCTTGGTTTTGAAAGGTAAAAATCAAATGCCAGCCTTTGGTTTTTTGAGCAATCTGGAAGCCGCAGAAATCCTTGGCTATATCCGAACCAATTGGGGCAATCAGGCTTCAGAAATCACATCCGCGCAGCTAGAAGAACTTAGATAAACATGTCAGAAAATAAACTTCTCAAACTCCTAAAAGCGCTCGGTCCCGGGATCATCACCGCCGCATTGGTCTTTGGCCCGAGCAAAATGACCATCACTTCCCGATTGGGAGCCGAATATGGCTATTCTACCTTATGGGTAGTGGTAGTGGCCATTTTCTTCATGCTGATCTTTACCAATATGGGAGCCAGAATCGGGATGAGCAGTTCGGAAAGCTTGCTGACCCAGGTTCGGAACAAATGGGGGAAATCTGCCGGAGTGATTATCGGATTTGGGGTTTTCTTGGTCGCGACTTCCTTTCAGGCCGGAAATTCTATCGGCGTCGGCATCGCTGTGGCGGAGGCAAGCGGCACTCCTGCCTGGATTTGGGTGTTTGTATTCAATTTGCTCGGAGTGAGTTTGCTTTTTTTTGGCAGTTTTTACAAGACTTTGGAAAAGTTGATGATCGCATTGGTCGGGCTTATGCTCTTTTCTTTTTTGACGACTTTGTTTCTGAGCAAACCTTCTCTTAGCGGGATTGCGGGCGGTTTTGTGCCATCCATTCCTTTGGGTTCGACAGGCTTGCTGATTGCCTTTATGGCTTCCTGTTTTTCCATTGTCGGCGCTTTTTACCAATCTTATCTGGTGCAGGAAAGCAAAAAACCGGGTGTGGAAGAACAGGTACGCAACCGAAGTGCGACTGGGATTTTGATCTTGGGCATCATGAGTGTGGTGGTGATCATTTGCGCAGCGGCAGTCCTAAATCCTCAGGGGATTAAGGTAAACAGTGCCTCGGAAATGTCCAAAGCGCTAGAACCCCTGTTTGGACCGTATGCAGCACACCTGTTTTTGGCGGGGCTTTTTGGAGCATCCTTTTCCTCTTTGGTTGGAAATGCAACGGTTGGAGGGAGTTTGCTTGGTGATTCCCTGGGTTTTGGAAATCGCCTGAGTTCAAAGGCTGTGCGCGGATTTATCGCGCTGGTAATGGCCTGCGGGGCAAGCATCTCTTTGGTTTTTGGAAAGCTGCCTTTGGAACTCATCATTTTCGCTCAAAGCGTCACCATTTTCTTGGTGCCATTCATCGGATTCGCGATGTATGCTGTAGCAAATGACCCCAAAACTATGGGCAATCGGGTCAATTCTCCGTTTGCCAAAATCTCAGGCGCAATTGGGCTTTTGCTGCTCACGGGATTGGCAGTTTGGAACTTCAACGAGCTGTTTTTGAAATGAAACTCCTTAGAAACTTCCAATCGACGATTGCAATTATCCGCCTGTCATCGGTCATCCAGCATCGATCATCCCACATTAATCTATTTCAGAAAATTCATACCAGTATTCACTAACAATGAAAGACTTAATTCAATTAGAAAAAGAACTTTTGGCTCCCTCCCCGGCGCTGATTGCCGATGTGGCAAAGATTGAAGGGGATATTATCCTCCTGGGAATCGGAGGAAAGATGGGGCCAAGCATGGGTAAACTAGCAGTGGCTGCTGCAAAGGCAGCAGGAGTGCAGAAGAGAATCATTGGCGTTTCAAGGTTTACGGATGACAAATCAAAAGCGGAATTGGAAGCTGCAGGGATAGAAACCATTTCTTGTGACTTGCTGAATGATGCGCAGTTGCAGCTGTTGCCTGAGGTGAAAAATGTGATTTACCTAGCCGGAAATAAGTTTGGGACAACCGGAAACGAGAGTTTCACCTGGGCAATGAATGCCTACCTGCCGGGCCGGGTGGCAGAGAAATTCAAGGAAAGCAACATCGTCGCTTTTTCTTCCGGAAATGTGCTTCCTTTTGTACCGGTGACTTCAGGTGGACCATCTGAGGAAACTGTCCCGGAGCCTCTTGGGGAGTATGCCCAATCCTGTCTAGGAAGAGAGCGGATTTTTGAATATTTCTCCAAAAAGAACCAAACCCCTACCTTGATCTATCGCCTGAACTATGCGGTTGATTTTAGGTATGGTGTCATGATGGAAATAGCCAAGTCTGTCCTGAATGAGAAACCAATTGACCTTAGAACCGAGAATGTGAACGTCATTTGGCAGGGAGATGCCAATGAGATTGCGATTCGATCTCTTCTCCATTGCGAAGCTCCGGCAAAAATCCTGAACGTAACCGGACCGGAAATCCTCTCGGTTCGCTGGATTGCAATTCAGTTTGGCAGAATATTCAACAAAGAACCCAAATTCATCAATGAACCTACAGGCACAGCTTTGCTGAACAATGCTTCGGAGTGCCATCGGATTTTTGGATACCCAAGAGTGACTGTCCGAGAAATAATCGACATCACCGCCACCTGGATTTCACAAGGCGGAGAGGAGTTTGGTAAAGCCACACATTTTCAGGAGAGAGGAGGGAAATTCTGATGAACAGGCTCGGTAAAGAATTAAAGCAGCATTTGCTTCAGGGGACGGTGATTCCCGCACATCCTTTGGCACTGAAAGCCGACCGGACGATCGATGAAGCCCGACAGCGCCAACTCAGCCGCTACTACCTGGCAAGCGGGGCAGGAGGAATTGCCATCGGGGTGCACTCCACTCAGTTTGAGATCCGGGATTTGAATGTCAACCTGTTCGAAACTGTCCTGAAATGGGCTTCGGAGGAGATTGAAGCAGCTAAATTGGACAAACCTTTTTTAAAAGTTGCCGGAATCTGTGGGCCTACTTCTCAGGCTATTGCTGAAGCGGAATTGGCGGTTTGGTATGGCTACGATATGGGTTTGCTGAGTATGGGCGGATTGCAGTCTTGGACTGAAGCCCAGATTTTGGATAGGGTCAGAGCCGTGGCTGCGGTCATACCTGTTTTCGGTTTTTACCTGCAGCCTTCAGTTGGTGGCAGGATTTTCAGCTATGAGTTTTGGAGGGAGTTTGCTGAGATCGAAAATGTGGAGGCAATCAAATGCGCTTCCTTCAACCGATATCAGACCTTGGATGTGATGAGGGCAGTAGCACAAAGCAGCCGAAGAGATCAGATAGCCATGTACACCGGAAATGACGACAATATCGTGGCAGATCTGCTGACCACTTACAAGTTTGAAGTCGAAGGAAAAACCTTAGAAAAGGAGTTTGTCGGAGGCTTGCTGGGACATTGGGCAGTCTATACCCAGAAAGCCGTTGAGCTTTTGGTAGAAGTCAAAGCCTGCAAAGCAAACGGTTCGGCGGCAGATTGGTCAAGACTTTTGACCAAAGGAATCGAGGTGACAGATGTGAATGCGGCAATGTTTGACCCGGCAAATCATTTCCATGGATGTATTCCGGGGATGCATGAGATGTTGAGAAGGCAAGGTCTTTTAGAAGGAATCTGGTGCCTCAATCCTAAGGAAGTTTTGTCAAAAGGGCAAGCCGAAGAAATCAGCCGGGTGCATGGGGCCTACCCCCATCTGAATGATGATGAGTTCGTAAGGGAATTTTTGAAAAAGGACAAAATCTAAAATGAATTTTCAAGAGCATTTAAATAAGGTTTTTCCCAATGGATTTGCCTAACACCAAAATCCCCCTTTCAAAGGGGGGAGGGGGATTTTGACCTTAAGTTTAGTAGTCAACGCACCAATTTTCTCCAGCCTTTAACTAATCAACTATAGATGAACTATATAAAACATTTCAGTTTAGCTTTCTTCTTTTTTACCGCTTTGACAAAGTCATTTGCCCAAGTAGACACCACCCAATTTACCAACCATGGTCCGCAACTCTTTGCTTCCATGATACAGGGAAGTGTGTTTGCTACCGACTCCCAAGGTCGACATCTGGTCTATACTGTAGTTCGCGGGGAGCCTGCCCACCTCTTAGGTTATGAAGTGGAAAGTCAGAGGTTGATCCTTGATCAGCCTCTACCTGAAGCAGATGGGGCCTGGGACCTTGCCCAATCAAGCGATGGGACAATCTATGCACCGGGAGCCAATGGGAGCTTGTTTGCCCACATTCCCGGGACTCAAGAGGTTCGAGATATTGGAGTTGCGATAAAGGGGGAAAACTATCTTTGGAATCTGACCGCCGGAGAAAATGGGGAAGTTTTCGGGGCAACGTATCCCGGCTGCCGGGTTTTTAGATACCATCCTAAAGACGGTTTTTCTGACATAGGAAAGGGTCCATTGGTGGAAAAGGAGAATTACGTCAGAAGCCTTGCCTTTTACCCAAAAACTGGAATGCTCTATGCAGGGGTGGGTTCGAGGGCTCATCTGATCGAGATCAATCCTAAAACCGGAGAGAAAAAAGAACTGCTTCCTGATAAGTTCAATGACTTTGAGTTTGTCTACGGACTGGAGATCGTGCCCGGAGTGGATGGAAATGACCGGCTTTTCGCCCTCATCACCAACGGCAGCATTACCTTGGTTTACAATCTTAAAACAGGAGTGTTTGAACAGGAAATCGAAGGCATGGACATGCGGGCCATTGCCGGGGATTCTTCCGGAAAAGCGGTGTATCTAACTGCAAAATCCCAGTTGAGACGATTTGATCCTGCTCATAGCTTTCAAACTGCGGAAGTCCTCGGGGAGGAGATCGGTACGGCCAATGCTTTTCAGATGGGAAAGGATGGTAAAGTTTACTTTCTGACTTCGGGGGCCAATCTGTTTGTTTTTGATCCTGGGGACAATTCCCTGAAAAAGAATAAACTGCAGATTCCCGGACAGCCTATTCCGATTCATTCGCTGGTGACTGGACCTGATGGGAAAATCTGGTCAGGAGGTTATTTGGCCGGGGGTAACGCTGCCTTCGACCCCAAGACCGGTCAATCCACCTTTTTGCCGGGCTTGGACCAAACGGAAGGCATGTCTGTATTAGGAGATGAGATATTTTTTGGGATTTATCCCAAAGGAAAATTCTACGTCTATGATACCCGGACTTCTTGGAGTCCCAAAGAGGAAAATCCAAAGTTTCTGGGGCAGTTTGAAAACCAAAGCAGGGCATTTGCCCATGCTGTGCTACCGGATCGAAAGCAAGTGGTATTTGGGACGATCCCTGACTACGGCAAGCTGGGCGGGATTTTAGTTCGCTACGACGCAGCAACACAGAAACTCAAATCCTTTGGCTCGCCGGTAGAAAAGCAGGCCATTTCAGCTTTGGCGTATACCGGATCCTACGTACTGGTAGGCACGACCATTTCAGGAGGTCTTGGAGTCGCACCTGAAACCAAGGAAGCCCACCTTTTGGGTTGGGATCCGGAAACGGGAAACGTCATGTTTGATATGGTTCCTGTACCGGGTGCATCAGCGTTGACCGGATTTTTGCCAATGCCGGACGGGAACATCTGGGGCATGGCAGACGGACAGCTGCTTGTGTTTGATCCACAGGCTCGACAGGTTAAGTCAGTGACCCGACTGATCGACTACCCGCCCTTTAAGAGTCACCTTTGGAGGAGTGCATTTTTGGTCCTGCATCCTGATGGAAATGTGTATGGAACTGATTGGGAACGGCTTTTTCGTATAAATCCCAAAACCATGGAGTACACCCAGCTGGCAAAGGATGCTGCTCTTTTGATAATGGGACAGGATGGGACCCTTTATTTTAAAAGGAATACAGAATTGTGGTCGTTTCGACCTTAGGCTAAATTGATTGGGTAACAATAAACCTCAAGCTGGTTTAGAATAGCAAAAACCAATGGGCTTTTGGCCCATTGGTTTTTTTTCAATAACTCACCTTATAAATTCCGCCTGTTCCGGGTATGATTTCAGTCCCGGTGGATGGATTCAAAGGACTTTGAATCAGGACATATGAATTTCCCTGTGAATCTACACAGTACGCATTTCTGTAAAAGGACTGAGCCGCAGCACGTACAAATCGGGTTTGGTTTTGAAATTGGAATTGCTGTATGATGTTAAATTCCCCCTTTTTGATAAAGTTTCCCTGACCTCCATTTTGCACGCCTATGGTGTATACCAGTTTGGGGAATTGGACGTAAGGCCTGTTGTCATCTTGGCGAATGGCAGTAGTAAATCCGTGGTAGTTTCCGCCAGCAAAACCGAATCCGATCAGGGTAGGCGTGGAATGGGCTACAGATGATCTCAATCCTGCCACAGCAGCACTCCAGTCTGTGACAGATCCAGCTTGATTTCCGGCCACATCGTGGTAAAGAATCTTGTCATTATTTCCCAGCAAAAGTCCCCGGACCACCCGGAAGCTGCTTTCTCCAGTAGGCACAAATCCAGCCACCAATTCTCCCGTCATGTTTTGAATCAGTTGTTTTTTGCCCTGAAGGGATGAATTGTAGGAATTGACATGATAACCTGAGGCAAACTCATTGAAATACAGGTTGTTTTCCTTATCCACAAACATCGAGGCCATAGACGCCCCTCCGTCCACTTTTGCATTCCCAATTAAGGTTACTGCTTTGGTTTCCGGGTTGATCTTAAACACATTGCTGGGACTAAGAATAGCTGCAAAGCTATTTTTGTATCCATAAATCGTTCCATCGGGTGCAATAAATACCGCAGGCGGAATGTAAGCGGGACCTGACAGAGGCACATCTTCTTTGAATACTTCACTCTCGGGACCTGCTATGACGGTGACGTTTCGGTTGGTAAGGTTGATTTGCAAAAGATACCGCTCGGTGGTTGCGTACAAGAAGTTGTTTTTCTGGTCAATATTTATGCTCCATACCGGTCCGTATTCGGACTTGTTAGTGAAAACCTCCGAAAAGCTAAGGTTACCGGAAATCACTTCAAAAATCTCATTGATAGGCGGTCCTTGGTTTACCGGTTCACTTTCAATGGTCAATTCAGGGCCTTCCACCGGGTTTTTTCCTTTTCGTGCAACCCGGATTTTTCCCGTTACAGCTCCCTGTGGAATCTCTACTGTAATTGTGGTGTAAGTGGAGGAGGTGATGGGGAGACTTTTTTCCCCCAATTTAACCTCCAACTGAGCTTTGTCCTCATCAAAGTGATTTCCCTGAATAGTAATGGATTCCCCTGCTTTTGCGAAAGAATTGCTCAATTGGCTGATGACTGGGATGAAAAAAAACTGGGCTGTTTCGACTGTGGCTCCCAAGACACTGAGTTTGAATTTTCCTTTGGTAGCAGCTTCGGGCACGGTCACTTTAAGTTCTGTGGCACTTGCTTCGTTAACAGTAGCATTGACCTCTCCCAATTTGATTAGGTTTTCACTTTTCAAGGCGCTAAATCCTGTTCCTGTGATGGTTACCACATCTCCGGCTTTTCCGTAATCCGGACTTAGGGTTACAACGGACAAGGAAGAAGCTGGATTGTTGATTTGAGATTTAGGCTTGGTGTTGGATTTGTAATTCTTGACCTTGACTGTGCCCTTAGAAGTAAATTCATTGCCCTCTTTGTTTTTAAACTTGATGTCCCATCTCAGCGTGAGGTTTTCTCCGATAAGCTCAAAAACCAAAGTTCCCGAAAGGGCAAAAAAGGTGTTTGAAGAGGAAAGATATTTGACAAAGGAAGGGGGAATAGTTTGAGTTTTTTCTTGCGATCCTGGGGTTGGATTAATTCTCAACCCATCCGCCGAAGCGGTCATCACGGCTGGAAAAACCTGGGAAAGGTTGACCGTTCCGTTTTTTATTTCATCAACAAAGAATGTCAGCCGTTCATTGTTTGGGAGTTGCGCGCCGATTTCCAGTGCGCCTGTTGTTTCTCCGGGATCGGAAAAGTAAATGGTTTGAATCCCGCTTTCCACAATAGAAAGAGCCTGAGAATTGAGATCTCCACTGAGTTCAGTTTTGAATTGGTCAATAGGAGCAGGGTCTTCTCCTTCGTCTTGACAGCCTGCCAAAAATCCAAGCAGGATCAATAAAGGGACTAGCAATTTTGCTTTCATAGGTAGTGATTTGAAGTTTTTGC
Source organism: uncultured Limnohabitans sp. (assembly GCA_964405255.1). GTDB lineage: Bacteria > Bacteroidota > Bacteroidia > Cytophagales > Cyclobacteriaceae > Algoriphagus. The sequence continues at coordinate 19,889 of CAYONF010000025.1, forward strand.
TTCAAAATTACCCTGTCCCATAGGCCGTAGAAATACGTCAATTGACCTATTTCCTACTGTAAAAAAGGGGAATTCAATTCCCCAAAGAATCAAAAAACCTCCAAGTCACCCAGACTCCATGCCCAATCCTGGTTCATAGGTGGAAGATGGTCATGAAGCTGTCTGAGCGTGACCATAGGGCCGATTTTCAGGATGGGTAAACCTCCCAATTCCAAAACTTTCTGCTGGGGATAAGTTAAGCCCGAGAAGGAGGAAAAGCGAGCTCCGGCATCCTGAATGTGGGCGGTTAGATTTTTTCTCAAGTCCTTGATCTGTTTTGGGGAAAGATCAAAAGCAGTAAAAAAATCACAAATCCTGAATTCCCTGCCCATTTTCCCTTCTTTGATCCGATAGATCAACAGGTAATATTCCCCATCGGAGAGGAAATGGTACGGAAAAAGCGGCGAGTCCCGATACCTCCAATTCAGGTATCCAGGCCTCAGTCGGGTTTTTAGGGATGGACCGGAATCTGGCAAAGTTTCGATCTGATGGATCAAGGTTGAAATGGAGGTCCAGTCAGAATTTGGTATCTGTGATTTTCCCGTTTTGCCGAAATGGAAGTTCAGTTTCAAAGGAAGTTTGCCCCATTTTTCCCAGCCCATTTTCAGGTAACCCGGGGTGCTGCTTGAGTTTGGGGTATTGAAAATCACCTCGACTTGCTCCGCTTTGACTTTTTCCAGCATTTCCAATGTCAGTTTGCTGAAGATGCCTTTTCCCTGATGACGGGGATGAGTAGCCGTGTCGACTGCCCGGCAAGCTTTGATTATCTTTCCATTTTGGCAATAGTCCCACCTCAAAAAAGCACGGACCCCGAGGATTTCTCCCTGCTCTTCAGCAATCAAAACCGGGGATTGACCGAAAGGATTTTGCACATGCTTCCAATTCCAAAGAGCCTCAGATTTGGGAATGAGGCTTTCTCCCAGAGAGATTTTAAGCAAATCGATGAGGGAAGGGATATCAGCGCTAATGGCCTCTCGGATGATCATGGGCTGAATTTAGGAGAAATGTCGGGATGGAATGGAAGATTTTTTTGCTTTTCGGGATGACTGCACTGAGCTTGAGTTCGCTGAGTTGGCCGAAGTGAATCACCCTCTGCTACTCCTCTTATATCGGCAAGGTGACCAACCGAAGGTTTCATGCCGACGAATAAAAACTTTCAACCCAAGAAATATCAAAAACGAGCTTAAATCTCAAACTGCGATTGTGTCTCGGCAATCTGATATTTCTATATATTTGACCAATTGAGTTCTAAAAAACCCGAATGAAACCCTTTCTCTTTTTTGTTGGCCTGATCCTTTTTGCGACTTCCTGTATCAGCAACAAGCGAATCACCTATTTGCAGAATCTCTCCGACAGTACAGCAATAGATTTGAATGAATTTATCCCGTTTGCTGAGGTGGATTACAAGTATATTCTTCAGCCTTTTGACATCGTTCAGATCGATTTTGCCAGTTCGGACCCTGAACTGGTCGAGGGGTTTACCTACCTCACCAATCCCCAAAATCTGGGTGTCCGATCCGGAGGTGGTGCCGGGCAGGGAAGTGATCCACTGTATATGACCGGGTATTCCATAGACGAAAACGGAATGGTTGAAATTCCGAAGCTGGGAAAAATCAAAATCGGAGGAATGACCGAAGAGGATGCCAAAAACGTGGTACAGACCGAGATCAATAAGTTTTTTAAAGAGGATGTGTTTGTCCGGCTGAGAATTGCCGGTATCCGGTACACTACTATGGGGGAATTCAACAGTGTGGGGGTTCAGATTATTTATAAAAACAGGGCCACCATTTTCGATGCCTTGGCAAACTCCGGTGAAACTTCCCTGCTGGCAAAGAAGAACAAGCTCTTTTTGATCCGTCAATACGACGGGGGGACCAAAATCCACCAGATCAATTTGAATGACCGGGCACTGTTGGCCAGTCCCTGGTATTTTATCCAGCCCAATGATATCCTTTACCTGGAACCGATGAAAATCCGTCAGATCGGAACTGCGGATAACCTCACCGCATCACTAGCCCTCTTTGCAGGCTTGCTCGCTTCCGTGCTTTTAATTGTAAATTTGGTCAGCGGGGATATTTAACCTATGGAAAAACTCGATCTGAGCCAACTCGACAACGAGGAAAAAGCACTGGAGATTCGGTATGTGATTGCCAAATACATCCGGTATTGGCCTTGGTATGTGCTGTTTGTGGCAATTTTTGTTACCTCAGTTTTTATTTTTCACCGATACACCGTGGATGAATATGAGGTGACAGGTTCTATTGTGATCAAAAACAGCAGTACTCCTGAAGCACGGATTCTCGACCGCTCCAATATTTTCAATTCGGGGATAAATCTGGAAAATGACATCCTCCGGCTTAGGTCTAAAAACATGGCGAGGGAAGCCCTGAAGAAGCTTCACTTTGATGTGGAATATTTTGCCAAAACCAACATCAAGGACATCGAGCTCTACGATCGCTCTCCGATCCGGATTGAGGTGGATTGGGATCACCTTCAGGTGACCGATACACCCATAGAGCTGGAGATACTTTCAGAAAGCAATTTTAAGCTCATTCCTGCCGAGAGGGGGCTCATGGATTTCAATGAAGTTCAGGCAGCGGGGGATGAATCGGTATTGAACAAAACCTATACGTTTGGGCAAGAGATTGAGACGTCCAGATCAAAGTTTACCGTCCATTTAGTGAATCCATCCCGGTCTGGAGAGGTGGTGGTTTTCAGACTGGTCAATCCTACTGTCTTGGAAGATCAGCTGGCCCGATCCGTACAGGTGAACATGGAAAATGAATATTCCTCAGTTCTTAGACTCAGTACCACGACCAAAGTAGTAGAAAAGGGAAGGGATTACATCAATGCCTTGATGCAGTCTTACATTGAGTATGATCTGAATGAGAAAAATAAGATCCAGGAAAACACCATCAACTTCATTGAGGAGCAACTCGGATTTTTGGAAGATTCTCTGAAGGAAAAAGAGCGGGAACTTCAGCAATTCAAAGTGGACAACAAGCTCCTGGATGTTTCGGCGGAGTTTTCCAATATTTTGGGAAAAATGAATACCCTGGACGAGCGGAATGCCGAACTGGATTTTCAACTTCAATACTTCGAAGAAATCCGCCAATACATGGAGCGGAAGAGCAAGGATTATTCCGATGTCATCGCTCCTTCGGTCATTGGGGTTCCGGATCCACTCTTGAATGGCTTGATTCAGACCTTGGTCACACTTTCTCAGGACCGCAGGAAGCTTTTGGCTTCTGTCAATGAGAATCACCCCGAGGTGATCAAGATCGACGTGCAGATGGAGAAAGTCCAAGATGCCTTATTCGAAAACGTAGTCAACCTGATCGATAATACCAAAAAGCAAAAGCAAGGTATCCTGAATGAAATCCGCGTTTACGATGCCGAATTTGCCACTTTGCCCGAATCCGAGTCCAAGTACACGTCGATATTCCGGGAGTTCAAACTCCGGGAATCCCTGTTTACCTATCTGTTGGAAAAACGCGCCGAAGCGGGTATTGCCCGTGCTGCAAACGTGTCTGATAATGCCATACTTGACCTGGCCAAGCGAGGTACCTTGGTTTTTCCCAAGAAAACCCAAAACTACGGTCTGGCTATCGCGCTGGGTTTTTTGCTTCCCTTTGGGTTTATCGTGATCCGAGACATGTTTGATGATAGCATCAAGGATCAGCGGGATTTGAAAAAGCACTTTATGATCCCTCAGCTGGGAATCATTGGATACAGCACTAAAGAAACCAACAAGGTCGTTTTGGAGCATCCCAAGTCAGCTGTGGCTGAATCTTTCCGGTCCCTGCGATCAGCTATTACCTATTTAGCTTCAGGAAAAAACACCAAGAAAATCCTGGTTACTTCTTCGGTGTCCGGGGAAGGGAAGACGTTTACCTCACTCAATTTGGCCTCTGCCATGGCCCTGGGATCCAAAAAGACCGTGGTGGTGGGAGCGGATTTGAGAAGACCCAAATTGGGTTCCTATTTCCAGCACTCGGATAAGGTAGGACTTTCCACTTACCTGATCGGAAAGGTAAGCGCTGAGGAAATCATTATTCCATCCCAGCATGAAAACCTGTTTTTTGTGCCTTCAGGAGTAATTCCACCCAATCCGGCAGAATTGCTGCAGACCCCAAAATTGATCGAGTTTCTGAAGTACCTGGAGGAGCGGTTTGACATCATCGTTTTTGATACGCCTCCGATGGGTTTGGTTTCTGAGACCATTGACCTCATGCGTTTGTTTGACATCAATCTGTATGTGGTGCGCCAAAACTATACGGTAAAAGACCATTTGGTCATGATCAATGACCTTTTCAACAACAAGCAGGTGAAAAATGTGTACGGGGTTTTCAATGGTATTATCAATTCCGGTTACCATTACGAGGGATACAATTATGGGTATGGAAATACCTATTTGTACTCCCAAAACAACAAGTACATGTACAATTATTATGGGGATGACTTGGAAACCAAAAAGAAGAAGATCAAAAAAGCCAAGCCATTTAATCCCGTTGCTGCCATTAAAAAAGCATTCCGAATCAGGTAATTATCAAGCAGAATCCGTGGATTAAGTCTTTCTTTTTTTTAGTTCGAAAAAGCGAGCAAACTTTTAAAAAACATAAAACAACATTATGAAAACCGCTGCTTTAATCCCAGCCCGCTATGCTTCCACCCGCCTGCCTGCAAAGCTGGTTCAAGACTTGGGAGGGATTTCGGTGATTCAGCGGACTTATGTGAGTACCCTCGCGACCGGGGTTTTTGATGAGGTTTGGGTCGTGACCGACCATGAAACCATCCGCGAGCAGATTTTAGAATTGGGGGGAAAAGTATACTTCAGCACCATGCCCCACCAAAGCGGTTCGGACCGGATCGCAGAGGCATTGGAAGTGGTGGATGCCGATTTGATTGTCAACGTCCAGGGAGATGAGCCTTTTCAGGATCAAAAATCCCTGAATGACTTGGTAGAAGCTTTTGCCAAACCAAAAGTGAAAATGGCTTCCCTGATGTGCCGGATTCCGGAGGACGAGGCCTACAATCCCAATGCGGTCAAGGTGGTGTTGGATGAGAAAAATAATGCCATTTACTTTTCAAGGTCCCCGATTCCCTTCAATCGGGAGCGGGCTGAGGATATTTTTTACTGGAAGCACATCGGAGTCTATGCCTATACCCGCGAGCTGTTGAAGGAGTTTACCTCCTGGCCGAAGGGAAGACTGGAAGAAATCGAAATGCTGGAACAACTCCGCCTGATCGAAAAAGGGGTTAAAATCAAGATGGTGGAAACCACCCATCAAGCCATTGCGATTGATACCAAAGAGGATCTCGATAGGGCAAGGAATTTTTTGAAGAGTATTCTTTGAGCAGTACCTAGTACCAAGTACAAAGAACCAAGTCCTTGGTATTTGGATTTGCTTGCTAAGTTTTATTGATTCAAAGTATTTCAGTGCGGTGCTGAATTCTGGTTTTTGGCATCGATCATCTCGACCTCCTTACTTCCCAGCATCCTAACATTCCAACCTTCCAACCTTCCTTCAATCTCCAAGTATTTTCACATTTTTCTTTGGGTAGTTTCATTGGGTATTAGAAAAACAATATCTTAATTATGTAATTTGTAATACTTTCCCGAACACCCCAATTCTTTTATATGGTTGACCTTGGCTTGATTTTTTTAAGCATCAATCAGGTTATTCTTTTGTCAATTCCGGCTGATTCCAGCTCAAGTGAGGTTCAATTCGCTATTTTACTGGGGCTGTTCCCGGTAGTTCTGGCTTTTTCCTTTATCATTTTTGTGATTTATCGGTCAAGAAGGGAGGCTGATGTCCGTAAGCGCGAGACAGAATTGAAGTTAAGCAGGGCTGAGGGTGAACTGAAAGCCCTACGAGCACAGATCAACCCACATTTTATCTTTAATTGTCTGAATTCCATTCATCATTTCATTCAGTCGCAAGAACCCAAGCAAGCCAGTGATTATTTGATCAAGTTTTCAAAACTAATTCGTTATGTGCTGGAAAGTTCTGCCAAAAACTGGGTGAGTTTGGAGGAGGAGTTGGAAGCGAATCGATTGTATTTGGAACTGGAAAAGTTGCGCGTCAATCAGGCTTTCAGCTTTGAATTTGTAGTAGAGGACGGGATTATTCCTTCCCAAACCTATATTCCGCCCATGTTGATCCAGCCTTTTTTGGAAAATGCTGTTTGGCATGGACTCAGTCAGAAAGGCAAAATCAGTATGAAAATTTACTCCAATGGTGGATCCTCGATTTACTGCCAAATTACAGATGAAGGCGCAGGAAGGATCGCAAAGTCTGAGTATGATTTAAGCAAGTTTGTAAAAAAGAGCAGTTTGGGAATCAACCTGATGAAAGAACGATTCACTACCCTTAGGGAATTGAGGGGTTTGGAAGCGGGTTTTGAAATTCAGGAAACAGAAGGCATGGGAAGAAAAGTTTTGTTGAAAATTCCATTTGAAACAGAATGAGCAAAAGCTATCGAGTAGTCATCATTGAAGATGAATCAAAGGCAAGAGATGAATTGAAAACTCTGCTTTCTGACTTTTCCGAACTGGAAATTGTTGGAGAGGCAGATACCCTATCGAAAGCAGATGAGGTATGCAAAAGCCTCAGACCAGATTTGGTTTTTTGTGACGTGATGCTTCCTGGAGGCACATCTCTGGATTGGTTGGTCAGTTTGGAGAAGGTAGATTTTGATCTGATTTTCACCACATCCTACCAAGAGTTTGCGATTCAGGCCTTTCGATTGGCAGCTGTGGATTACCTACTCAAGCCTTTGGATCGAACGGAAGTAGAGGAGGCAGTTTACCGGTTTTTGGAAAGAAAAACCGATCAGAGTATACCCGTGAAGCAACTGATCCAAAACCTGCAATTGCCTCGGGAGCGATCAAAAATGGCCTTGCCGACGATGAGTGGATACCAGTTTGTGGAAATCCGCGATATTATCCGCTGCGAGTCGGACAATACCTACACGACATTCTTTCTAAGAGGAAAGTCAAAAGTATTGGTTTCAAGGACGCTCAAAGAAGTCGAGACGATCTTAGAGCCATTTGGTTTTTTCCGGGTGCATAATTCTCACCTGATCAATTTGAATGAGGTGACAGAATACCTTAGGGGAGAAGGAGGGCAGGTGAAACTCAGTGACGGCAGCGTGGTGGATGTGTCCAGGAGGAGAAAGGAGGAGTTTTTGGAGCGGGTGAAAACGTTTTAAATGACCAATAAGCAATGGATAATGATCAATTATTAATTACAAAAGTCAAATTTCGTTTTCTTTGAAAATTGGTTATTGAGTTTGAAAATTGGTTATTGAGTTTGAAAATTGGTTATTGAGTTTGAAAATTGATCATTTATTCGGCCATTAACTAGGTCAGATTCACCGAAATCTGATTTTGGGTTTAATTGGGAAGGAAAAAAAGTAAGATTGAGGAGCTTTTCAACAAGGAAAAGAGAATCAAAGTATTCTTACCGGACCAAGGAGAACTTATCGGGGTGATCAAGCAATTTTCCGGAGGTATTTTTTCCGGAATTTAACTTTAAACAAAAATCAAAAATATATGGCTTTTGAAAAAATAATAACTAAACCCATTGGCTACGAAATGGCAGCCAAACATTTAGAGCTTCTTCAACAAAAAAAAGACAGAATGCAATTTTTATCCTCAGCGGGAGGGATGTTCCGTCTAGAAGAATTTAAGAATTGGATCAAACAAGAGAGAAATTTTTCGGGCATTATGTGCTGGTTTTGCCTTGACGAGGATTCAAACTTTTTCTTGGCAATTGAACCTAGGTTTAATTTTGAGTACGATGAGTCTAGTTTGGATGAAATTGAGCCTGTAAGTGAGAAACTTATTATACCCAATCAAATAATGTCAAATCAGATATTTGAAGGTGATATATTAGATTATAAAGAAATTGAAAGAAGGCTTCTAAGTTTTAAGGAGGATATGCCAGTGTTATGGAAAAAAGAAGCGACAAATGAAGAGGTTTTTGTTTGGAAAGAGAACTTTAAAAGGTCTATTCAAAATAGTCCAGAAATAAGTACCTATGGCTTTACATATTTTTCAAAAATCGGGATTGATGGTAAACCATATTTAATGGATTTTTTGAATCAACCAAAAATCAAAATGATAAGATATTTTTTTGGATTGTGGAATTATGAATTCAATCAATTAAGGGTAATCCTTGTCCCAGTAAATTGGAAAGGTCAGAATATTAGCCCAGAACCTGATTCCAGGTTAGGAAATGATAATCTCCTCCAATATTCTTGGCCTCCCAGAAATCCTTGACCTATGTTTCAGGCGATTCCTCTTCAGGCGATTTCCTCAGTATCGATTTGGGTTCCCTTAATGTTAGCAGGATTAAGGTTAAAAACAGGCGATTCAAAGCTTCGCCTGTTTTTTATTTTTCTTTTATTTGGTGCGCTAACTGACGCTCTTGGATGGATAGGGTATGAGATTTGGCCATCGGTGTTGTTAGCAAAAATTCATTCCTATGTCCAATTTTTTTACCTGTGGTTTGAAGCACTTTTTTTTATTTGGTTGGCGTATGAATTTTATCGGATTCCAAGCCGGATTTTTAGGAGAAAGATTCTGTGGGGCGTTACCAGTTTAGTTTTTATGATGGATGCCTTCAATCGATATGGGCCTTTTGAACATTATAAGGTTTTTACTTCCTTTATTTATTCGGGTGTCTTGGTTTTAAGCTCCTTTTTGATGGCTTTTGCCCTTTTGGGAATTGCGGAAGAAAATGGAGAGATTATGGGCGAACCTTGGTTTTGGATTTTGTCGGGGATTTTCTTTTATAGTTTTTCCGCATTCTTCTATGATATTCTTGCATTTACAGATTTCGCAAAAGACCTCTGGAGATTCCGGGTCATTTTTAATATGATTCAATATGTGTTTTTTGTGGTTGGATTATCTAAAGTAAAGTTGGTTAAACCGAATTCAACCTCAAACATGCCAATTTCTAGTTGATAATAGGAATTGAATAAGCATTTTGAATTTTTGAATAAATTTTTAACATCATAAATTATGAAAAAGCATGTACAATTTACAGCTGTTTTAGTTTTCCTGCTGTCAAATTTCTCGTTTGCACAGGAAAACAAGGGGAAAAAAATCATTGAGATTCCTCTTCAAGGAATCATTTCTCCATCAATTGATCATTTGGAAGTTAGAAAAAGGGAACCGGTAGTAATTAAATTTACTGGAATAAACCCCTTAAAGTACAATTATGCACTTAACCACGAATTCGTAAACCTTTTTTCTGATAATCCTGTAGATCTTGGATCTCAAGTTTTTCCGATGGAGAGTAATGGTAGCCCTCAACCAAACCTGAAAGAAGAAATTGAAATGCAGGAGGAGAAAAAAAGTGTTTTGAATTCAGAAGTTGAGAGATTAAGTAACATAACTATTAGCAATACAAAAGCACAAAAAGAACAGCTATTTTTCAGGACAGATTCTTTAAATGAAGAAATTTTAAAAATTGAAAAGCAGATTGATAGTCTTAAAACGGTTGAAGAGGAAAATTTAATGTTCTTTACCAAATTGTTTGAAAAGTATCCTGTAGAAATTGTCAGTTTGGGTATTAATTCCAATCCTGAAAATAACTCAGAATTAAAAAATTCAAGGATTGCCTACAGGTTGATTGAAGAGAAATCTAAGAAAATCAAGCAAAACATCGATCTAGAAATAGCTGGTGCAAGAATAAGTGATGAGCTTGATAAAGAGGGATTAATGATTCGACTAACGAATCAATACAATTGGCACAAATCAAATTTTTCAGTGTTTATCGAACTTTCTACTAAATTCCCTTTCGTAGAAGATACTCAAATCCAGGAGTATAAAAAAAGCATCAAATCAAATTTTGAAGAAATTGAGAAGAGTTATTTGATGGTTAGTTCATTGCCGGAATCTATTCAAACGCCTCCGATTGATTATCATGGTGAAAATATTGATTTCATAAAAGTTTCCCTTGAAGTGGTTCCTATTGATGAAAAAGCAAAGCCGATAAATCGAATTCAAAATTATGAATATAAAGTATGGATTAAAGGAGGATTGAAAATTGACTTTAGTGCAGGCTTGTTTATATCTTCTTTAAGAGACAATAGTTTTCTTGCGGTTCAACAGGAATCTCAAGGTGAAGGGGAATCCAGTTTATATAGAATAATTGAGGAAGATAAGGGGATTTATGAATTTGGTGTAGGATCGACAGTCAACTTCACCTACCGAAGTTCGAGATTTGCAAACTTTGGCGGAAGTGTGGGGGGGTATGTCACTTCTGATCAAAAATTCAGGCTAGTGTTAGGCCCAACACTTGTTTTGGGTAAAATGGATCGTTTGATTTTCAGTGCAGGTATTGCAATGGGAGAAGTTACGGCTTTGTCTAGCAAAGTTAATCTTGAGGATGTCTTCGATTTGGGAACAGATGGTTCAGTACCAACAGTACAAAAATTTGACTTTGGACATTATTTCTCTTTCACTTACAATTTGGGCAAAGCAAAAAGTAAAGAGCAATAACTTTCTAGGTCTGCAATATTTTGACCTTTTAGAAAATGAGAAGTCTCTTTTTATTGACATACTCTTAAGCGGGAACTTGTACTTTCAAACGAGTTCACACTCTATCCAAACCTTGGCCAATCCACAATCAAGGATTGGTTCAGCTAAGCTAACGAGCTACAATAGGTATCCATTATTTTGACGAAGTCAGGAAAATTGTCCGTTTTGTTTAAGCGACTGATCAAACGATAAAACAAGTAGTGAGGATTGGCAAAAGCTGCCCGAGTGTTGGTCGGGCAGCTTTTCTTTTTTGAGGCTTTTGCGATTTGGAAATCAAAAATGGATGGTAGATTAGTCCATCTTGAATTTTTAATAGATACCACTTATGATAATCCAACACCAATTTGACGGCCGGAGAGGCTCATTTTTCATCGAAGAAGGAGCAAAGCGATTTGCGGAAATGGTCTATGTCTTGGCCGGACCCAAGAAACTGATCATTGAGCATACCGAAGTGGACGAAAGCCTGAAAGGGCAGGGGATCGGCGTTCAACTCTTGGAAGCTTTAGTCGACTATGTCAGAAAGGAAGAAATCAAAGTCATCCCCCTGTGTCCCTTTGCCAAGGCTATGTTTAAAAAACGGGAGGACCTTCAGGATGTGCTGAATTGATTTTGAATGAGATGATCACGATTCAGGTAGAAAAAGAGCTGAGTTTGGAGGATTATGTTTTTATCCTAAAAGATTCCGGTTTGGGAAAGAGGCGACCCATGCAAGATCCGGATCATCTAAGACGTATGATCGAGGGATCCAATCTGATGGTCACCGCTAGGGAAAACGGAAAATTGGTCGGCTTACTGAGAGCATTGACCGATCATTGCTACCGCTGTTTTATCGCGGATCTGGCCGTTACAAAAAGTCATCAGCGTCAGGGAATCGGTAAAAAAATCCTTCAATTCACCCGGGATTTGGATCCGGAAGCCCGACTGTTTCTCTTTGCTGCCGAAGACGCAGAACCCTTTTATCAAAAACTGGGATTCAAACTCCACGAGCGATGCTACCAGCTGAAACCTGAGGAACCTATGAATTGAGAATTTAAAGTGTAAAATTTGGAATTTTTTGATCTCTAATCTCCACTATCTTAATCCCAATTTGAATTGTAATACTAAACAAAGATCAAATTTTCAAGGGATCAGCTTTTCCATTGCGGACGGCTGTGGTCCGATGGCTATCGGACTGTTGACCGTGGTCTGTGGACGATTATCCACTCTCAAACTACTTTTTATCACAAATATTAAAGAAGCGGATAATCACATTTCCCCCCATTTCTTTCACTGGTTTTTCAATCCTCGATTAATGGATTAACTTACTTTTCAATACCACCAACTCACCCGTTCCATGAAGAAAATTATACTCTCAGGCATTGCACTGCTAATTTCCCTTTCTGCTTTTTCCCAAAAAACCTATATCCATGCCGGTCGTCTGATCGATGTCAAAGCCAAAAAAGTGCTGACCGAACAGACTATTGTCATTGAAGGGGACAAAATCCTTTCGGTTTCCTCCGGTTATCAAAATCCCGGTGCACAGGACAAGGCGGTGGACCTGAAAAATTCAACCGTCATGCCCGGTCTGATGGACATGCACGTCCACATTGAAAGTCAAACCAGTCCAACCCGCTACGTAGATGGATTCCGCGACAATGAGGCGGATGTGGCCTACAAGGCCTTGCCTTATGCACACATCACCCTGATGTCTGGATTTACCACGGTCCGGGATTTGGGAGGGTCAGGGGTAAATATCGCACTTCGAAATGCGATCAACAACGGCCTGGTAGTCGGTCCAAGAATATACACGGCTGGAAAATCCATCGCGCCAACCGGAGGGCATGCAGATCCTACCAACGGGGTGAAACGGGAATTGATGGGAGATCCGGGACCGGAACAGGGAGTGATCAACGGGGAGGCAGATGCCAGAAAGGCGGTCCGTCAGGCCGTAAAATACGGTTCAGATGTGATCAAGGTAACTGCCACCGGAGGGGTTCTTTCAGTGGCACGGGACGGTTCGGCTCCCCAGTTTCAGCAGGACGAATTGGATGCAGTCGTTCGTACGGCTAAGGATTTTGGAATCCATGTGGCGGCTCATGCCCATGGGGATGAGGGAATGAAGCGGGCGGTGAAAGCCGGAATCCATTCCATCGAGCACGGTACCTTGATGACGGAAGAAACCATGGACATGATGAAAGCCGCCGGAACTTGGTATGTGCCCACTGTGACGGCAGGAATGTCAGCCGCCGAATATGCCAAAATTCCCGGCTATTACCCGCCGGTCGTTCGTGACAAAGCCTTGCAAATCGGAGCGCAGATTCAGGACACTTTTGCCAAAGCCTACAAAAAAGGAGTGAAGATCGCTTTTGGGACGGATGCGGGGGTTTTTCCTCATGGGGAAAATTACCGGGAGTTTCTCTACATGACCGAAGTGGGCATGCCCAATCTCGAAGCGATCCAGGCAGCAACCCTAAACGCTGCCCAATTACTGGGCGTTGAGAATAAACTGGGTACTATTGAGGCTGGAAAAATTGCCGATATCATTGCGGTTTCAGGTAATCCCGAGCAGGACATCAAAGTCATGAAAGATGTGACTTTTGTGATGAAAGAGGGGAAAATTTATAAGCAGTGATCAGATGGTGTCAGGCTTCGACTCCGCTCAGCTTGACAATATGATAACCCGACAACTTGACAATAGGATAACCCGACAACTTGATAACATAACAACCCGATAGTTAAACCAATCCATTCACCTTTAATTTAACCGACATGAAAATCCGATTTTTGCTGGTTTTCCTTTTTATCTCAGGCTTTGCTTTAGCCCAGGAAAAAAAAGAAGAATCCCCAGCACCGCTACCGAAAGCCCAGGTTTTTGAATCCAAACAATCCGTGACTATCGACGGCAAAGTAATTTCCCTGAATGCAAAGGCCGGGACGATGGAGCTGAAAGATGAAAACAACAAACCGATAGCCTTATTCGGATTTACTGCCTATTTCAAGGAAAATCCGGAGAAAAACCGACCGATTGTTTTTGCCTACAACGGGGGACCAGGCTCTTCTTCCTATTGGTTGCACATGGGAATTATGGGCCCCAAGCGGATCGTGGTCAACGATCCCAATTACAACCAAGCGGCTCCTTATGAGTTGGTTAATAATGAATTTTCCATTCTGGACATCGCCGATGTGGTGATGATGGATCCTGTGGGAACGGGACTCAGTATGCCGATAGGAGATGCCAAGGGTTCGGATTTCTGGGGTGTGGATCAGGATATTCGCAGCATCAGCTTGTTTATCATGCAGTTTTTGAAAGCCCATGACCGGCTCAATTCTCCCAAGTACATTTTGGGCGAAAGCTATGGGACTTTCCGAAATGCCGGCGTCATGAGTTACCTCTTGGATCGGGGCTATGCGCTCAACGGGGTGATCATGGTTTCTGCAGTTTTCGATCTGAGAACCCTCTTTTTTGCACCGAATGAGGACCTTTCACATGTGGTTTATTTGCCTACCATGGCTGCTACGAGTTGGTACCATAACAAGGTCGCCAATAAAGGTTCCGATTTGCCGGCTTTTGTTCAGGAGGTGAGAAACTTTACCGAAAAACAATACGCTCCGGCACTTTTCAAAGGAAACAGAATATCTGAGGAAGAAAAATCAGCAGTAGCCCAAAAGCTTCAGGACTATACCGGGATTTCCACGGAAGTATGGAAAAGGGCAAACCTGAAAATCAATGCGGATGAATATTATCAGGAACTGCTCCGAAGCACCGGGGAAACGGTGGGACGGCTGGATTCCCGATACAAGGGAATCAACATCGACCCGATGTCCATGTCGGCTTTCACCGATCCTCAGAGTGATGCGATTTCTCCGGCCTATACTATGGGCTTTTTGGATTACTACCACCGAAGCTTAGGCGTGAGCAAAGACCTGTTGTATGCTACTTCCGCGTATTCCAAGGAAGGCTTCAGATGGGATTGGAAGCATCAGGGAAATAACTTCTGGGGAGCGGATGCAGCGGTGACTACCTTGCCTGATATGGCTGATGCCCTCAGCAAAGACCCCTATGTCAAGGTCTTGATTATGAATGGATATTACGATTTGGCCACGGTTTTTCACGGAGTGGAGCATTCGATTTCCCACTTGGAGCTTCCTAAATCCGCAACCGATCGAATCATCATGACCTATTACGAGGCTGGTCACATGATGTACACCCATTTGCCTTCAGCCAAGCTTTTCCGCGAAGACCTGAAGAAATTCATTGAAGAAACGCTTAGAAAATAATCCATGAAGCCCGGCATTCCACCCACCCGATTTTTCGATTTGTTGAAGGTCCTGCTGGGATGCTGGGCTTTGGTCTTTTTATCCGAGGCAAAGGCCCAAAATTCCGGTCCAGTCTCCGGACTTTATTTCCCCCCAAAGGATTCTCCGGATTGGGAGAAAAAACCACTGGCCGAATTGGATTGGGATCAGACAGCCTTGTCTGAATTTTTGGCTTGGTTGCCTACACAGGATACCCGGGCCTTTATCATCCTGAAGGATGGAAAAATCGTGGTGGAGGAATACTGGGGATCCAAACTGACGGGTGTGGGAGAGATGGACCAAAACTCGTATTGGTATTGGGAGTCAGCCGGGAAAACGCTGACGGCTGCTTTGATCGGATTGGCGCAATCCGACAAAACCCTCAATCTGAATGACCGCACTCAGAAGTACCTGGGAGAAGGCTGGACTTCCATGACTTCCAAGCAGGAAAAGGAGATCCGTTTGGTTCACCACCTGACATTTTCCACGGGAATCGATGATCAGGTGGCCAATCCCGATGATACTTCTCCGATCTCACTTCAATATCTCGCTAAGCCGGGAACCCGATGGAGTTACCACAATGCCACCTATTCCTTGCTGGAGAGCGTTTTGGAAAAAGCCACGGGAAAGGACTATCAATCCTATTTCAAAGCTAAAATCGGAGATCCGATCGGAATGAAAGGCCTTTGGCAGAAATCGGGGTTTACCCATATGTTCTATTCCGATGCCCGTTCTTTTGCACGCTTTGGATTGCTGATGCTGGCAAAGGGAAATTGGAATGGAACTCAGGTTTTGCCGCAGGATTTTTTTGAAAAAATGACCCAAACGTCGCAGGATATGAATCCGAGTTTTGGTTACCTGACCTGGCTCAATGGTAAAAGTTCCTTCAGAGTGCCGGGTGCAAAAACTGAAATATCCGGATCTATGGTTCCTGAAGCCCCTTCGGATATGGTTCAGGCTGTGGGGAAAAACGGACAATTAATCATGGTGGTACCCTCGCAGAATTTGGTGATTGTCAGAATGGGAGGATGGCAGGGTGATGCCGCAGTGCCGTATGTATTGATGCGGGAGATTTGGAAGAGATTAGATCGGGTCGGGGACTAAAAATCTACCGATACTTTTCCATCTGACCGTGAATTTTATCAAGAGTTAAGGGCTTTTCCAAAAATCCTGAAACGATGGGGTAAACGTTGGCTTGTTGCCGATCCTGGAAGTCAATTGAACTGGAAAGGATCACGATTTTGTCGTTTCGATGGGGAAAGAGTTCCAGATATTTGTTTAGAAATTCCCAGCCATTCAGCACAGGCATATTGATATCCAACAAAATAAGGAGCTTTTGATCGTGCTCGACCTCCGAGATTTTTTCAAGAGCATCTTCACCGCCTAAAAATTCCTGAATTCGATCGCTAATGCCGGTTTTGCCCAAAATTCTCCTGTTTATAAGGTTATTTATGGGGTCATCATCGACTAAAAAAATAGCGTCAAAGCGAATCATTCAAGTTTTTTATCTGACAAGTAAAGGGTGTAAGTATACCAAAATACAATTATTCCTTTTGCCTAAAAAAGGTTTTACCCCCTTTTTATTTACACTCATTTACAAACCCTATAAATCAGGTAGATAAAAAAAGGAGACCCATGTGGATCTCCTTTGATTTTTGTCAGAAACGGGATTACATCATTCCGCCCATTCCCCCGCCGCCCATTGGAGGCATAGCTGGAGCATCTTCCTTCACGTCTGCTACCACACACTCGGTAGTCAGAAGCAATGCGGCAATCGAAGCGGCATTTTCCAAGGCAAGACGGGTTACTTTAGTCGGGTCGATGACACCTGCTGCAAACAGATCTTCGTAAACGTCTGTTCTGGCATTGTAACCGAAGTTGCCTTTGTTTTCTCTGATTTTGTTGATCACTACAGAAGGCTCACCACCTGCGTTGCTCACGATTGTTCTCAATGGAGCTTCGATAGCAGTTCTGATGATGTTGATACCTGTGTCTTGATCGTCGTTTGAACCTTTGAGGCTGTCAAGTGCAGAAGCAGCTCTTACTAAAGCTACACCACCACCTACGACTACACCTTCTTGTACAGCAGCTCTTGTCGCGTGCAAGGCGTCATCCACTCGGTCTTTCTTTTCTTTCATTTCTACTTCAGTAGCAGCACCGATGTAAAGGATAGCTACACCGCCAGAAAGTTTAGCAAGTCTTTCCTGCAATTTCTCTCTGTCGTAGTCAGAAGTAGTCTTCTCGATTTGAGCTTTGATCTCAGCGATTCTGCCTTTGATGGCAGCTGCATCACCTGCACCGTTTACGATGGTAGTGTTGTCCTTGTCGATGTTGATCTTTTCAGCTCTACCCAGCATATCTGGGGTTGCGTTTTCCAGTTTGAAACCTCTTTCTTCAGAGATTACAGTACCTCCGGTCAAGATTGCGATGTCTTCCAACATAGCTTTTCTTCTGTCACCGAAACCTGGAGCTTTCACAGCGGCAACTTTCAAAGCGCCTCTGATTTTGTTTACTACCAAGGTAGCCAAAGCTTCACCGTCCACATCTTCAGCGATGATTAACAAAGGCTTGCCTGACTGAGCTACGGGCTCAAGAACCGGAAGCAATTCTTTCATGGAAGAGATCTTCTTGTCGTAGATCAGGATGAATGGATGATCCAATTCAGCTTCCATTTTCTCGGTGTTGGTCACGAAATATGGAGAAAGGTAACCTCTGTCAAACTGCATACCTTCTACAGTTTTCACTTCAGTCTCAGTACCTTTTGCCTCTTCTACAGTGATGACTCCGTCTTTTCCGACTTTGTCCATCGCATCTGCAATCATATTACCGATTTCCTCGTCGTTGTTTGCGGATACGGTAGCTACCTGAGCGATTTCTTTAGAAGTAGAGATCGCCTTGGAGTTTTCTTTCAATTGGTTGACTACAGCTGCAACAGCCTTGTCAATACCTCTTTTCAGATCCATTGGGTTGGCACCTGCCGCTACGTTTTTGATACCTACTGCGAAGATCGCCTGAGCCAAAACAGTAGCGGTGGTAGTACCGTCACCTGCGTTGTCGGCAGTTTTGGAAGCCACTTCTTTCACAAGCTGAGCGCCCATGTTTTCAATCGGCTCCTTCAGTTCGATTTCCTTAGCTACAGAGACACCGTCTTTGGTGATGGTTGGAGCTCCGAATTTTTTGTCGATGATGACATTTCGGCCTTTAGGGCCCAAAGTTACTTTTACTGCATCTGCCAATGCATCTACGCCTTTCTTCAATTGATCACGGGCGTTGGTATCGAAAAACAGTTGTTTAGCCATGTTTTTAAGAATTTTTCAGGTTAATGTTTGAGTTTGATTAAAGGATAGCGAAAATGTCAGACTCTCTCATGATGAGGAAGTCTTTTCCGTCCACGCTGAGTTCGGTGCCGGAATACTTTCCGTACAAAACAGTGTCACCCACTTTTACAGTCAAGGGCTCATCTTTTTTACCATTGCCTACTGCCACTACAGTTCCTTTTTGTGGTTTTTCTTTGGCAGTGTCCGGAATGTAAAGCCCGGAAGCAGTTTTCTCTTCAGCTGCAGCTGGTTGTACCAGAACTCGGTCTGCTAGAGGTTTGATGTTCACATTTGACATAGTATGTTTTATTTAAGGTTAGATTAAAATGATATTGCCCACTCTGCACTTCCTGTGCCAAGGGAATTTTGGTCGAAAATTCTGACAAATCGGCCGTAAAAGTCAGTCAAATTCGCTTTCCATCCTATTTTTTTTGACAGGTGGAACTGTCAATTTTTCCCACAACCAAGCAAAAAATGTCAGAATTCCGTATTTTAAGTCAAACCATTACACCTATGAAAACCTTACCAAAAAATTGGATCACCGAGGGGCTGATCGATTTTGAGTACAAGAAGTACCAATTGCTGGCCTATCTTCAAGAAGCCGAAAGGGAATTTAAGGCAGTCAAGCTTTATCCCATGTTGGGAGACCTCATTGAGCATCACCGAACGCTTAATGAATTGAGTTCGGGAAAAACAGAATTAAGCAATCTTTTTCCCAAAGCGCTCAACGGAATAGATTTCCAAACAGCTCAGTTGAAATATGAGCCTAAAGTGGAGGATGATTCCCTGATGCAGGAGATTAATCAAATCACTTCTTTTGCCCTACCCAAACTGAAACGTCAAATCGAGGAGGGAAAAGCGATTTATGATTTTGTGGAAGAGCAGGTGGAATTTGAGCCGGTGGGAATCCAGCCGATCTACAACCGAGAGGGATTTATCCTGATGACCAGAGAATCCCATTCGGATGTCCATGCTTTTCGCTACAAATCCAATTTCCTGCAAATGGCAGGTGAAAAATTCAGAAGTATTTCGATATGGCTGATTGGGGTTTTTCAGAAATCACTGTTCAACACCTTGGAAAAGCTGAAGATGCAGTTGATTCGGGAAGTGAAAGAGCTTCCAAATCCGGCAACCTGGAGATTGCACAGTCCGCATACGGTGCCCTTGGAAGAAACTCTGATTCCGATTTCTAAGCGACTTGTTTTACAGCACATCAAATAAAAAATCCCGCTTTTGGCGGGATTTCTTACTTGATATCAGTTTGGGAAATTAATTTCCTGTCGTATCTGCTGCGGGAGCGGCTGTACTGTCAGCTGCTGGAAGTGCACTCTGATCACCAAACGCCGGTGCTACCACTTGCTGCTTGGCACTTTCAATGTTAGGCGAAGAGAATTGATTTGGCTGACTGCTGGTGTAGAAAGCCGAAGATGCCAAAGACAACACCAAAATGGAGACTGCCAAGATCCAAGTCGCTTTTTCCAACACATTTCCGGTTCGGGTTACTCCCATGATTTGAGAAGCACTGCCGCCAAAAGCAGCACCTGCACCGCCTTTTGAGTTTTGGCCCAGGATCACTAGAATCAGCAACACTGCCAAAATCAAAATCACGCTAATTAATACTGTAAACATATGGATTAGATTATTCTTTCAGTTTTTCAATTAAGTCCGCAAAGTAAGTCCTTTTATCGGGAAACTTCAAAGCCAGCTTCTCATAAATTTCCCTTGCCATGTCTTTTTTACCCTGCCGGATCAGAATCTTCGCGAAGGATTCTGAGAGAAGGTTGTCATGCAAGGTGGTGCTGGATGCGGCGAGGTTTTCGGTGTTCTGGTTGGCTTCGATCTCCTTGATGGTGGCCAGTTTGATTTCCTTTTTGCTAAAGGCCTTGATCAGGTCAATTTGCTCTTTTTTCTTGGAGTCGACGATCTCCTTTTTCTCCTTCCTCTTGATGGTTTCGATCAGATCATCCTTCGGAGGTTTGCGTTTTTTGGGTTTGGGTTTTTCGGCCTTGGGTTCTTCTTCAGGTGCCTGCTGACCTTTAAGCTGCATGCCCAATTTGACCAGCGATTCGGTACGATGAGCGGGATCTGGACCGATTGTTGGTTCTTCCGGAAGCAAATCTTCCAGGATCGCGGAAGGTTGGAATACTTCAGCTACGGGTTTTTCGATCAGTTTTTTCAACCATATCCGGTCAGGACTGGTGATGGCAGCCTGTGGGAGCAACTGGCTCTTTTTTCCTTCACTTTTCAAAAATTCATACCTCGCCGCCAACACGTGAGGAATCTGAAAATAGGGGAAATTTTCCTGCACTTTTTTGAGCTGGAGAAAATCCGACTTTTCCAGATGGTCTGATTTTTTGATTAAGTCTAGGAATTGGGTTGCGTTCACTTTCCGGGTTTTGGATTGAATATAGCAAAATTACCAGTTGGCCACCGTGGCAGTGAAAATATCCTGGATGATGACTTCGAAAATTTCCTCTACCAGTTGATTTTCTACATCGAGCAGGGTCACATTTCTGGGATCGTAATCTTTGAAAAAGGTAAAGGTTTGCTTTTTGCTTTCCTCCTCATTGCTCAGGTTGATGTAGTCTACATCGACCGAAATGGTCAATCTCATCTGTCCGGCACGGTCGGGAAGATTGGGATCTCCGCTGGAAACCGCCGCCTGAGGGGTCAGGGAATATCGGCTGATCGCTCCAGAAAACTGCAAATCCCCGTTTGTTCTGACCAGTTCGAGCTGGGTGTTTCGCTGATAGTATTCCTTGAGCGCTTCCGTGAAACGTTGTTCCATATTGGCAGGTCCTCCTCCGGAATCGTTGAAGAAATTGTCTACGGAAAAGGTCTTGGTCAACTCGTAGTTGATATTGGTTCCGGTGAAGCTGTACTTGACCGAACAGGCCTGCAAGCCCAGAACCAGCCAAATCAGTACAGGGAAAAAGCGTTTACTCGATTTCATACTGTTTGATTTTTCGGTAAAGCGTCCGCTCGGAAATTCCCAAGTCACTGGCAGCGTATTTACGTTTGTTGTTGTGCTTTCTAAGGGCTTTGAGGATCATTTCTTTCTCCTTTTTTTCCAGAGAGAGCGAATTGTCGTCTTCCTCATGAACGATGTCTTCGATCACGTCATCTTCGTATTCTTCACCGGAAAGCGCCGTGTTTTTTTGAGAATCCAAAACCAGAGGAACCTGATAGGAGGGATTGGTTTCTGAATTTTCCTTTTGAGAAAAGCCAGATTCCAAATCTTCGAACAGTCCCTGATGCTTTTGCATGATGGAGGAATTGATTCCACCGCTTTGGTAGGACTCAAGCACCAGCTTTTTGAGATCGTTCATGTCCTTTTTCATGTCAAAAAGGACCTTGTAGAGGATGTCTCGCTCAGAAAAATCCGAGCTTTCTCCAGATGAACCCGTGCCCAAAGCCATCGGCAGTCTGACCGAATCCGCCGGCAGGTATCTGGAAAGCGTCTGGGCGTTGACATCCCTGTTTTCTTCCAAAAGGGAGATCTGCTCCGCAATATTTTTGAGCTGACGGATGTTGCCAGGGAAGGCATATCTGATCAACAGACTCTGCGCTTCGGCATCCAGACTGATGGGCCGCACGTGGTATTTTTCTGAAAAATCACCGGTGAACTTGCGGAAAAGCAATACAATATCCTCACCTCGTTCTCGCAAAGGAGGGACGTAGATCGGCACAGTATTCAGACGGTAATACAGGTCTTCCCGGAATTTTCCTTTTTCTACAGCTTTCAGCAGGTTGACATTGGTGGCGGTGATGACGCGCACATTGGTCTTTTGGACTTTGGACGAGCCAACTTTGATGAATTCCCCGTTTTCCAAGACACGAAGTAATCGGGCCTGTGTCCCAAGAGGCATTTCTCCGATTTCATCCAGAAAAATGGACCCGCCGTCTGTGACTTCGAAATAGCCTTTTCTGGCTTCATGAGCTCCGGTAAAGGAGCCTTTTTCGTGACCAAATAGTTCGGAATCGATCGTGCCTTCCGGGATCGCACCACAGTTGATTGCAATGAATTTTCCGTGTTTGCGAAGGGAAAGAGAATGGATGATTTTGGAAAAACTCTCCTTACCGCTTCCGCTTTCTCCGGTAATCAACACGGTCATGTCGGTAGGTGCCGCCTGCATGGCCACCTGAATGGCATGGTTAAGCAAGGGGCTGTTGCCGATGATCCCAAAGCGCTGCTTGACACTCTGGATTTCCGAAGGTGTGATCATGCCAAGTCGGGATTTACTTCCAGTACTTCACCAAAAAGCGTGGCAGGGGAGCAGTCCACGATTTTCACCTTGACATAGTCTCCTTTTTTGGCCTGATCGGCAGGGATGATGACGACTTTGTTGGCTGAGTTTCGTCCTTTCAATTGTTGATCTGATTTTTTAGCTGTGCCTTCGATCAAAATCAACTGTTCCTGACCCAGATCCAGCTTGTTTCGCTCGTAAGAAAGCTGGTTTTGCTTTTCGATGATTTCGGCAAGGCGCCGCTTTTTTGTCTCCAAAGGAATATCGTCTTCATATTTCTTGGCGGCCAAAGTCCCCGGACGCTCAGAATAGTAGAACATGTAGGAGAAATCATACTTCACAATGTCCATCAGGGAAAGCGTATCCCGATGTTCTTCTTCAGTTTCGGTGCAAAATCCTGCAATCATGTCCGAAGAAATACCGCATTCTTCTCCGAGAATTTCCCGGATGGCACGTACCCGATCCAAGTACCACTCCCGGTCGTAGGTACGGTTCATCAGTTCCAGCACTCGGCTGTTTCCGCTTTGGACAGGCAGGTG
>CAYONF010000025.1:42960-45551 GCA_964405255.1 uncultured Limnohabitans sp.
ATGGAGATAAAGGCAGTGACCCCATTGGAATTGAGTCGGACAGGAGCGATGTCCGCGTAGGTTTCTTCTCGGGAAAGAAACGTATTGACTCCTTTTTCTCCTTCTTCGGCGGCAGCTACCAAATTTGGAAGGTCACGATAGGCATCCGGGCCTACGACCACATCCACGATTTTTTCCTCGGCCAGCAGGTTCTCTTTCAGTCGCTCCGCCATACAGCCCAGCACCCCAATGGTCAGCTCGGGTTTATTTTTCTTGGCTTGGTTGAATTGACTGAGTCGCTTACGCACGGTCTGCTCGGCTTTTTCCCGGATGGAGCAGGTGTTCAAAAAGATCACGTCTGCTTTCTCAAAATCCGAAGTGGTGTCGTAGCCGTTTTCTTTCATTATCGAAGCCACGATCTCTGAATCGGAAAAGTTCATCTGGCAGCCGTAGCTTTCGATGTAGAGTTTCTTGAATTTTCCGGTATTCTCGTCAGCCGTGGTTTTGTAATCACAAGCCTGTGCCTCCTCGGCAGAGATGATATCGATGTCTTTAATCAGATCCATTGGATGGAGAGGTGATTTTTGTTGGGATTATTCGAATTGACTCCTTGGAGATACTGAAGGAAATCAATTCAGGTTGCGAAATTAAGAAAATACGGACAAAATGGCAGATTGGAATGGGGATTTATTCCTTCCGCCTTCCGGGAATCAGGATTGGTCAAAGGGAATCTTGAGCTGAAACCCAAAATGCATCTGCTCCTCGGTGATGTTCAGATTGGAAATTCCCAATCCCAAAAGCCTCACGGGAAGTGCGATCTCTTCCTGATGAAGAAGTTCCAAACCGATTTTCCAGATGGTTTCCGAGTCAGGGTATTGTTCCAGAGTTTTACTTCTTGTCTGTTGGGTAAAATCGGAATGTTTGATTTTCAGCGTAACCGTTCTTCCCTTTATTCCGCTTCGTTCGATTCTCCGGATGACTTCCTCAAAAATCGGTTTGAGATTAGCTTCCATTTCAGAATGTGTAATCAGGTCTTTTTCAAAGGTGTTTTCGGCACTCAGTGATTTTCTGACCCGATGCGGTTGCACTTCCGAAAGGTGAATTCCCCGGACAATGTTGAAATAATGGATGCCGGATTTGCCAAATTTTTTGGTGAGGAATTGAAGCGAAAATTCCTTGAGTTCTTTTCCGGTATGGATCCCCAAGCTTTTCATCTTTTCGGCAGTTACTTTCCCGATCCCGTAGAATTTTTCGATCGGAAGTTTTTCCAAAAAAGCCTCTGCATCCTCCGGTAAAATCACTGCCTGCCCGTTGGGTTTGTTTAAGTCAGAAGCGATTTTGGCTAAAAACTTATTGTAAGAAACGCCTGCGGAAGCATTCAGCCCGGTTCGGACTTTGATTTTCTCCCGGATTTGACGGGCGATCAAAATGGCTGATTTTAATCCGGCTTTATTTTCTGTCACATCCAGAAAAGCCTCATCCAAAGAAAGTGGCTCGACCAGATCCGTGTATTCGTAAAATATCTCCCGGATCTGGAGGGAGATTTCTTTGTACCGTTCAAATCGGGGTTTTGAGAAAATCAGATGAGGACATTTTTTAGCTGCCAAGGCGGAGGACATGGCCGAATGAACCCCGAATTTTCTTGCTTCATAGCTGGCTGCAGCCACCACGCCTCTTGCCTCATTTCCTCCTACTACGAGCGGTTTTCCTCTCCATTCCGGATGGTCAAGTTGCTCGACCGAAGCATAAAATGCGTCCATGTCCACATGAATGATTTTCCGGATGGGAATGGAGGATTCCTGATTAATTTCCACGCAGCAGTTCCAAAATTGCCTGGGCCTTCAGTGCGCATTCTTCGTATTCCTGCTCTGCGGAGGCATCGATAGTGATGGCACTGCCCACCCCAAAATAGAGCTTTTTTGCATCCAAATCCGCAATAATACTTCGGATGATCACGGAGAAATCAAAATCTCCATTTTCATCAATCCATCCAAAAGCTCCTGAAAACCAAGCCCGTTTGAAGCTTTCTTCCCGCTCGATGAGTTTCATCGTACTTATTTTAGGGGCCCCGGTCATGCTTCCCATCGGGAATGTGGCTTGGATGATTTCCCGAAAAGTAGTTTCGGGTCTAAGTTCTGAACTCACTGTGCTGATCATCTGGAAGACTCTCGGAAAGGGATAGATACCAAAAAGCTCTTTGACTTTTACCGAACCGGTTTTGGAAACCCTGGCGAGGTCATTTCGCATCAAGTCTGTGATCATGAGGTTTTCGGCACGTTCTTTTTCACTGGAAAGAAGGGCCTTAAGATTGACCTGATCTTCCTCCGCACTTCTTCCTCGCTTGGCGGTTCCCTTGATTGGTTGAGCGATCAAACGCCTGCCTATTTTCTTCAAAAACCGCTCTGGAGATGCAGAAACGAGCCATTGAGACTTCGCTTTGAAGAGCCCGGCAAAGGGCATGGGAGAAAGCTGATTGAGTTTGAAAAATGCAGCGATGGGATCCCAAGTTTCGAAAGTGCCGGAATATGCCTGGCAATAATTAGCTTCGTAAGTATTTCCTTCCCGGATTTCGTTTTGAAGGCTTTTGATTTTTTGGATGTAGGCCTCTCCGG
>CAYONF010000026.1:0-44165 GCA_964405255.1 uncultured Limnohabitans sp.
ATTTTTTTACCCCGGAATCTTCCGATCAACATCGGACCACCGGAAAGGACCAGCGTAGGAAGATTCACCGAGGCTGCTCCCATGACCAGGGAAGGGGTGGTTTTGTCACAGCCGCACATCAGCACGACTCCATCCATGGGGTTGGCACGGATGCTTTCTTCCACGTCCATGGAGGCAAGATTTCGGAACAGCATAGCGGTTGGTTTGATCGAGCATTCGCCCAATGACATCACCGGGAATTCCAAAGGAAAGCCTCCTGCTTCCCAGATTCCCCGCTTGAGTGCTTCGGCCAAATCCCGAAAATGGGCATTGCAGGGGGTGAGTTCGGACCAGGTGTTGCAAATGCCGATTACCGGCTTTTCTCCATTAAAAAGGTGGTGAGGGAGTCCCTGGTTTTTCATCCAGGAACGGTAGATGATTCCGTCTTTTCCGGTACGGCCGTACCATTCCTGGCTACGGAGTTTCTTCTTGGACATAGGTTAGAGAGGGTTGTCTTATTTGGTCAAGAAGATACCAAAAAATTGGATAAATGGGGAAGCGGGCTAGGATTAAGCCGTTTTTTACTTGATTTCTCGGTCAATAAAATCCAAAGCCTCTTCCAGGGCCTTGAGGTCAATGGTAAAATCGGCCAAAATGGTTTCTTTGTGGTCACCTTGATTTAAGGTGTAAAAATAGGGAAGCCCCAGCGCAGAGGCTAAATTGAAGTAGCAATGGGTAATGGAGTCATTGACGTTTCGAAGTTCGAGCACTTTCATCCCTTCTTGCAAAAACAGCATATTGGTCAACGCTGCACCGTGCAAGCAGACCAGCAGGGCTGTTTCAGACATCAGTTGAATTTGTTGCATTAGGCTAAGTTTTTCCGCCTCAATGATTTCAAAGCCTTTTTTCCGTAGAAATAATTCTACTTCCAGTTCGTTGTGGGCTTTTCGTTTGGGGGCAAGTTTGCGGCTCACATATACCTTTCTCCAAGGGCTTTGGGCGGGTTTTACACCGAGTTTTTCTCTCGTTTTTTGTGCCAGAGGGATATTGAAGTGGGGGTAGGGAGCGGTTCTGGCTGTGAGGATCAGGGTATCTACCCTCAAATTTTCCCTTGACTTAAAAAACTCGGCTTTGACCTTGAGTAAATCCAGGGTCTGGATGACATAGCTGAGGCTTTTGAAGGATTCCGGAAGGATCACCGGGCAATTGGGATCCCGGTCCAGCCCTTCCCAGATTCTGGGCAGACAGTCCGTCATCCAATGGAAATAATTGGCGCTCCATTCGTCGATGATCCACATGCCCTTGGGAATAGATCGCCAGCTTTTGGTCGCACAGAATACGGCACGCTTGGCAAACTGCGGGAACTTCAGGTCGGAATTGTGGGTGTGGCTGGAATAAAACCTGAATTCACCCGGCACAAAGACCGTGTCCTGAAGGATCCAGGCATTTTTCAGGTAAACCGGAAAAAGTCGTTCGAATCTGGCTTCCAAAGCAGGCTCAAAAAGAGACTGATCTTTGGGATTTAAATTTACCGGAAGGGTACGATGAACGGTGAGCTCCTGACGCAAAACTTGAGGTGTATTGGAATTGGAAAAGAAAAGGGAGCACTTCACTCCCTTTTGTTTTTAAGGCAATCGTTCGATTTGGGCGCCGAGTGCATTTAGTCGCTGATCGATGTTTTGATAGCCCCGGTCGATTTGCTCGATGTGATCGATGATGGAAGTTCCTGTCGCTGACATGGCGGCAATCAACAAAGCAACCCCCGCCCGGATATCCGGAGAGGTCATTCGGATTCCCCGAAGCGGGTACTTGCGGTCAAGTCCGATCACTGTAGCCCGGTGGGGGTCACAAAGGATAATCTGCGCTCCCATGTCGATGAGTTTGTCTACAAAAAACAGGCGTGATTCAAACATTTTCTGGTGAACCAACACCGTTCCTTTTGCCTGAGTGGCCGTCACTAACACGATAGAAAGCAAATCGGGAGTAAAGCCCGGCCAAATCTGATCCGCGATCGTCAGGATGGATCCATCAATAAAGGTCTCGATCTCGTAATGCTTCTGAGCAGGGATAAAAATGTCATCTCCTCTGAATTCCATCTGAATGCCCATTCTCCGGAATGTTTCGGGAATGATCCCCAACCGGTGGATTTGGCAGTCTTTGATGGTGATTTCGGACTGGGTCATGGCAGCCATACCGATGAATGAGCCGATCTCGATCATATCCGGAAGCATGGTATGCTCGGTGCCTCCGAGTTTTTCAACCCCTTCGATGTTCAGTAAATTGGAACCCACACCGGTGATTTTGGCTCCCATGCGGTTGAGCATGTCGCAAAGTTGCTGGAGATACGGTTCACAGGCTGCATTGTAAATGGTCGTTTTGCCTTCTGCCAATACTGCTGCCATGACGATGTTGGCGGTGCCGGTGACGGAAGCTTCGTCGAGGAGCATGTAAGTGCCTTTGAGATGTTTTCCATCGATATGGAAAATCTCATTTTTTGCATCGTAATGAAACTGTGCACCTAGCTTTTGGAATCCAAAAAAGTGGGTGTCCATCCGGCGGCGTCCGATTTTGTCTCCCCCCGGTTTTGAAAGTTTTCCTTTGCCAAAGCGGGACAAGAGAGGGCCGAGAATCATCACTGAACCTCGGAGCGCGGAAGCTTTGTTCAGAAAATCGGCCGTTTCCAGGTAATCCAGATTGACATCGTCTGCCTGAAAGGAATAGGACTCCGGGCCGAGTTGCTGCACTTTGACCCCCATATCGGCCAGGAGTTCGATCAGCTTGTTGACGTCCCGGATGTTTGGGATTTTGTGGATGGTTACTTTTTCGGGAGTGAGCAGGACAGCGCAAAGAATCTGAAGTGCCTCGTTTTTTGCTCCCTGAGGGATGATTTCACCTTTTAATCGGGTTCCCCCGGTTACTCGAAAAGATGCCATTAATTTCTGCGTTTTTTATTGTGACCGTTGTTTCGGTGTTTTTTGTGTTGCTGTGGGCGTTTGTTTTTTTGGGCGTGCTCTTCTTCGATATGAGGGATTTTGAAGTCCCTGCGGGTATTGGATTCGAACAGCGCATTTTCCCTGACTTTCTCCAGGTCAATGTGAAGTTTTCCTTTGGATAGGGTCTTGATGTCATCCAGGATGATTCCATCGTCAAAGTTGTCCCTGTTCCAGGTGGAGTGAAAGCTTCGCATCAATTGGCCGATGTAGATGATGGCATTTTCCTGCTCATCGTCGTTTTCGATTTCTATGGCCTTTTCGATCAGTTTTTCGATGTTTCGTCCATAGTGTTTGAATTTCACCTCGCCTTTTGGATAGCCCACCGGTTTGGGTTTTTTACCCAACAGCTCTTTTTCCGGCATAGGGAAAGGCCCATCCACGTCGAGCTTGAAGTCAGACATGATGTAAATGTCATCCCAAAGCTTCTGATCGTTTTCCTGCTTCATGGAAGGATTGAGCTGCTTGATGATTTCAATGACGGTGTAGGCACTCTGGGTGCGCTTTTCACGGTCTTCAATGCCGGTGATGTGATCGACCAGGCGCTGAATGTTTTTGCCGTATTCTTTCAAAATAAGTCTGTGTTTTTCAGGTTCGGTGTGCTCCATGTTGCTTCCCGTTTTTTGCCTTCTAAAAGGTAACAAAAAATCACCAAAGGACAGGGAGGCAGGGGATTAGTCTATAATTCTGAGCTTGGCAAAGCTAAGCAATAATGTTTTCTCCCCAAAATGCTCAAATTGGATGGTTGCTTTTTTGTTAAGCCCTTCGGTTTCAATTTTTTGAACTTTCCCAAAGCCAAATTTGGGATGCTCCACCAATTGCTCCGGCTGGAGATTATTGGTATTGCTCGGTTTGAAATCGGGAGAGGGAGTGTGGATTTTCAGCTGGATAGGCTGCCGGGTTTCCGGTTGTTTTTTGATTCCGATAAAGCCATTCGTTCCCGGCAATCCTTCCTTTCGCAAGGCTCCGGGCATTTCCTTTGCTGCCATGCGCTTGTTGACTTTGATTGTATTTGGGTCGACTTCTTCGAGGAATCGGCTCGGCTCACAATTCAGAAGCCGGCCAAAACGGTACCTGGTCAAGGCGTAGGTCAGGTAAAGTTTTTCCATAGCCCGGGTGGTGGCGACGTAAAACAGTCTCCGCTCTTCCTCCAAGTCTTCCCGGCTTTGCATCATCATCTGAGAGGGGAAAAGGTCTTCCTCCATTCCGACGACAAACACCTGCTTGAATTCCAGTCCTTTGGAAGCATGAATAGTCATGAGGGTAATGGCGTCGGTTTTGTCTTTATCCTGATCGTTGTCTGTCAGTAGGGCGATTTCCTGAAGAAAAGCGCCCAAACTCTTATCCTCGTTTTCGGGATTGTCCACGTATTCCTTGATCGCGTTGAGCAATTCCTGAACGTTTTCGTAGCGGTTGAGGCCTTCGATGGTTTTATCTTCATAGAGTTCGCGCAGCAAGCCGCTTTGCTTGGCCACAGTACTTGCCGCCTCAAAGGCATCTTTGCGCTCCATTTCGATCTTGAAGGCTTTGATCATGGTGGCAAAATCATCCACCGAACTTCCTGCCTTTCCTCCCAGGAAGCTGTGGGCATTTTGGACCACCTCCCAAAGCGGGATGTCGTGTTCGTAGGCCGCCACCAGGATTTTTTCTACCGAAGTATCACCGATTCCACGTTTGGGATAGTTGATGATCCGCTTGAATGCCTCCTCGTCGGCAGGGTTGACCGTAAATCTGAGGTAGGCCATGAGATCCTTGATCTCCTTGCGTTGGTAGAAAGAAAGTCCACCCACGATCTTGTAGGTGAGGTTCATTTTCCTCAGCGCCTCTTCTATTGCCCGGGACTGGGAGTTGGTCCGATAGAGGATTGCGAAGTCGCTGTTGTTTAGCTTTTTGTTGTTTTTTTCTTCGAAAATCGTGGTGGCCACGATCCGACCCTCCTCGTTGTCCGAGGTGGCTTTGATCAGTTCGATCAGGTCTCCGTCAGGATTGGAGGTCCACACCAGCTTTTTGAGCTGGGCCTTGTTTTTATCGATGATCGAGTTGGCCGCTTCGACAATGGTCTTGGTGGACCGGTAGTTTTGCTCGAGTTTGACGACAAACAGATCGGGGTAGTCCTTTTCGAAATTCAAAATATTCTGAATGTCCGCTCCGCGAAAGGCATAAATACTCTGGGCATCGTCACCCACTACACAGATGTTTTGGTGGACGGCGGCGAGCTTTTTGGTAATCAGGTATTGGGAAATGTTGGTGTCCTGAAACTCGTCCACCATCACGTACTTGAAGCGCTGCTGGTACTTGTTCAAGACATCCAAATGATCCCGAAAGAGCACATTGGTATTGAACAACAAGTCATCAAAATCCATCGCTCCGGCCTTGAAAAGCCGCTCCTGATACTTTTGGTAGAGTTCGCCCATTCGGGGTTTCATCGCCGCTTCATCGTCGGCTTTGACGTAGGGATCTGCCTGATACGCTTGCCAAGAGATCAATCGGTTTTTTGCTCCTGAGATCCGCGAGAGTACCACACTGGGTTTATATACTTTGTCGTCCAGCCGCATTTCCTTGACCAAGGTCCGGATCAGAGACTTGGAGTCATCGGTATCGTAAATGGTAAAGTTGGAGGGATACCCGATTTTGTCGGATTCTACCCGAAGGATTTTTGCGAAAATGGAGTGAAATGTCCCCATCCAGGTATTCCGGGCTTCTAATCCCACCAAGGATTCGATCCGGTGTTTCATTTCTGCCGCGGCTTTGTTGGTAAAAGTCAGCGACAGGATATGGAAGGGATCGATGCCTTTGGCGTAAATCAAATGAGCAATCCGGTAGGTGAGCACCCGGGTTTTGCCCGAACCTGCGCCGGCAATAATCATCACCGGACCGTCGGTGTGCTCTACGGCCTGTAGCTGCGGGGGATTTAATTCTTTGAGGTAATCCATTAGTTCAGAAGCAAGTAGCAAGTAGCAAGATTGGAGACGGAAGACCGGAGACCGAAGCCGGAAGAATTAAGGCTCAGGGTCCGAAATCCAATCCATTAGAATTTAACGTGGATAATGGACCGGATCAATTTTTCAATCTTCAAACTCTTCAATTTTTGAAATTTAGACCTTCCATCTTTTGTGACTCCAGAGGTAAAGATCGGGCTGGTTTTTAATGTTTTCCTCCAGCCTTCGGCAAAACTCATCCGTGATGCTGTGTGCTTCATGGGACTCGTATGGAGGCTCTGCAACCTTGGCAAATTCAAAGCGATAATGACCCCGTTTTACCTTGGTCATCGTGCCGAAGAATACCGGAAGCTGCATTTTTTTTGCCATAAATTCTCCTCCTTCGAAGAAATAGGCCGGTCGATGGAGAAATTCCCGCTGGTAGCGGTTTTCAGAGCTGGGAGGGCGTTGATCCGCGGCCAAATGCACGATCCGAGGCTGGCTCCGCATCGTGATCATGCTCTTTCTAAACTCTCTTTTCTCAGTCATCACCCCTCCGAAATGGGTCCGGATGTTCAGCATCAGTTGGTTGAAAAACGGATTGTTCAGCTTGAGGTACACCGTTTCGGCTGTGACTTTGGTATTGAGTGCCACACCCAAAATTGCCATTTCCCAGTTGAACACATGCCCAGCCATCATCAGGGCACTTTTTCCTTTGTGGATTTCCGCATCGATGATTTCCTGGTTGACCACATGGAATCTGCGGCGGAGTTCTTTCTCTGAAATGGTCAGCATTTTGATGGTTTCAGCGAAAAAGGCATCTGTAAAATTCCGGTAAAATCGGTTTCGGATCTTTTTTCGCTCTTCTGGGGTTTTCTCCGGAAAGGCAAAGCGGAGGTTTTCGTCGATTACCTTTTTGCGATAGCGGATCACAAACCTGGCAATCAGGTAAATCACATCCGAAAACAGATACAAAACCGAAAGAGGCAGATAGGACAAAAGCCTGAAGAAAAACATAGCAAACACCTGTTGATGGGGGAGTTTTGCCCAGAGTCAAGGGCCAAATCAACAACAAAATAAATTAAATCACCGGACTTTCAGTTCAAATTCTGGTTATAAATTGGGCATTGATTACTTTTGAACCTTATGTCTGAAGTACAGCGAAGGAAATATACACAAGAGGAGAAAACGGCCGTCTTTGACGGGGAATTTATGCCCCACATCGATTCCATGTACAATTTCGCCTTTCGACTCACTTTTGATGAGGACGATGCCAAAGACCTCGTGCAGGACACCTACATGAAAGCATTCCGCTTCATCAATTCATTTGAGAAGGGAACCAATGCGAAAGCCTGGCTTTTCCGGATCCTGAAAAACAGCTTCATCAACGAGTATCGAAAGAAAAGCAAGCAGCCTGCCAAGGTGGATTATCAGGAAGTGGAAACTTTCTACAACTCCGATGATGTTGACTATCAAAGTACTACCGATCTCAGGGCCGAATCGGTCAAAGACATGCTCGGCGATGAGATCTCCAATGCACTCAATGCACTCGCAGTGGACTTCCGTACGGTGATTATCCTGGCGGATTTGGAGGGTTTCACCTACGAAGAAATGGCCAAGATTCTCGATATCCCGATCGGGACGGTCAGATCCAGGCTGCATCGAGCCAGGAATCTATTGAAAGAAAAATTGAAGGGATATGCCCAATCGATGGGTTACAATACGGACGAAGAAGAGGAGGATTAAAACGATTACTCATGGAAATAAACAATCAATCATCCGGAGAGCGCAAGCTTCAGTGCAGTGATGTCAGCAGGTGCTTTCAGCTACTGGAGAGTATCCTGGACGGGGAGCTCGGTGACAACGGAAAGGAAATGCTGAAGGAAAAGCTGGATAAATGCCAGCCTTGTTTCGAGCATTTTCACCTGGAGCAAGCCATCCGTGAAGTACTGAAAACCAAGTGCACCAAACAACCCGTCCCCACGGAATTGGCTGATTCGATCCGCCAGATGATTCAGGAAAGCAAATGAGCCAAACCCAAGGAAAAGCAATCATTTTCTCTGCCCCCTCGGGTTCGGGAAAAACCTCACTGGTCAAACACCTCATTCAGCATGTGCCCAATCTGGGCTTTTCGATTTCTGCCTGCACTCGGGACAAGCGGGGAAGGCATGAGGTTCACGGGAGAGATTACTATTTTTTAAGTATCGAAGAATTCAAAACCAAAATCGACCAAGACGCCTTCGTCGAATGGGAGGAAGTGTACGAAGGTAATTTTTACGGTACACTCAAAGAAGAGGTGCAGCGCATCTGGGACAGTGGAAAGGCCGTCATTTTCGATGTGGATGTGAAAGGCGGCTTGGCGCTGAAGAAGTACTTTGGCCCTCAGGCGCTTGCGATTTTTGTCAAAGTTCCCTCCATGGAAGTCTTGGCCTCCCGCCTCAATGACCGAGGTACGGAGACTCCCGAATCACTCTCCCGAAGGCTCTACAAGGCCAAATTTGAGATGACCTTTGAGCCGCAGTTTGACGTGACCATTCTCAATGATGATTTTGAGCGATCCTCCCAAGAGGCGGTGAGCTTGGTTTCTGAGTTTTTGGGCAAGTAAGCATGAAGATTGGGCTGTACTTTGGAAGCTTCAATCCGATCCATATCGGGCATCTGATCATCGCCAATATCCTCTACGAACGGACCGATCTGGATGAGGTGTGGTTTGTGGTCAGCCCTCAGAATCCTTTCAAAAAGCAACAATCCCTGATTCATGAGTTTGACCGACTTCGGATGGTCGAGCTGGCCATCGCCGATCACTTTCACTTTCGGGCCAGCGATGTGGAGTTTCGCATGCCCAAGCCCAGCTACACGATCGATACGCTGACTTACCTCAGCGATCAGTATCCCCAGCATCAGTTCTGTCTTTTTTTGGGTTCGGACAATCTGACCCATTTCAACAAGTGGAAGAACCATCAGGCTATTCTGGACAATTACGAAATTTTTGTTTATCCCCGTCCCGGAGAAACCACCCGGTTTGAGCATCCCAAAATCAAGACCATCGAGGCCCCGCTGCTAGATATCTCGGCCACCTTTATCCGCAAGTCCATTCAGGAGGGCTACTCGGTCAAGTACCTGCTGCCTGACAAGGTGGAGGAGTATATTTTGGACCGAAAGCTATATCAATAAAAAATCCCGAGCACTTTGCCCGGGATTTTCATTTTATTCTAAATCAACACAAGATCTTTTTCTACCAATCCTGTGTCTAATGTTAAGCGTCTAATGTCTATCTCCTACTTCTTCATCGCCACTTGGTCCGGCTTGGTCGAGATCTTTTTCCAGATCAGCTCGCCGACTTGTTTTCCCTGAACTGAGCCTTCGGTGATCGCAGGCATGTAGTGGATGCCTCCGTAGAATCGGCTGATGGCTGCTTCCTGGGCCATTTCAGTAAATCCGTCAAACTCGCGAATGGGAAGTCCATAGGCCACTTCCGAGCTGTCCACGATGTGCAGCTCGTCACCGAAGAGCTGCGTAAGGGTGTAGGCTGCTGCAGTAGAGGCGACACTATGTCCGCTGGTATGCTCGGGAAAAGGTGGAGTCTGTAGCAATGGAACCCATTCTTCGTCGATGTGCTGATTGATGTAGGTTTCAGGACGGATGAGCTTGGTCCGGTATTTTTCATCCCAGCAGGAAATGAACGCTTCGTTAAGTGAAATTGCCGTCAGTGCAAAGGCTTCTACCGTACCTTTCCAGTCTTTTCCAGAGGCTTTGCTTGCGATAGATGCAATGCTCATCCAATGTCCGCCCGGGGTGATTTTCTTTTCGGCAAACATCACGTGACCTTTCACATTCATCTTGTAGGGGTTGCAATCCCAAAACATGGCGATGTCTTTCTGCTCTTCGGTCATGGTTTGTTTTGCTTCATAGACCTCTTTGGCAATTTTGAAAAATTCTGAGTTGGGATCGGTGGAAAAAGCAGGCGGGGGTCCGGCTTTGAACTGTGCTGCTGAATCCAAGGCAAAAGTCCGGATCTTGTTCCAGTGGGGTTCGACAGCTTCCATGTAGGCAGGTGGAGTAGGTTGCCAGGTGGCGGGATCGTTGACTACCGTGTACTTTGGAAATGACCGACTTTGATGGTAATTGTCCTTCTTGGAGTAGTCTTTGATTTTTTCTCCTACTTCTTGTCCAAACTTTATAGATGCTTCAAATACATCCTCAGGGATTCCCTTTTCCTTCAGTTCGGCATAGACTTGATCCCGATGTTCGTTCATCATTTCCTCCGAGAAAATCAGGGCAGTCCCTACGTGGTAATAAGCAGCCAGCGAAGCCAATGGAGGATAGATGTTTTCAGGAACAGTAAGGTTCAGGGCTTCGGAACCATTCAACTGCCCCATCAGAGAGGCATAATTGGCAGGATCTGTGGCCGCTGCCACTTCATAAGCCGCCAGAGAAGAATAGGAGTAAATTCTCGCAGCTACCGGAGGAGAAAAGATGTCATGGATGATGACTTCTGTAATCCGGTTTTGGGCTTGATGGAAATAAGATCCATCAGTGATGGCTTGTGAGTAATCGACTGGCTCCTTGCAGGCGAATACTGCCATGCCAATCAGAGCCGGGATAAGTAAAATTCGAATCGTACGCATAGTGGGTTTTTCAAGATTTAAGTTGACGAAGAAGTTTCCCCGAAGGGCGATTGGGTTTTATCAACTTACATGAGTGGTCAAAGCTAAGGATAAGGACCTCAACCCCAAATGATTTTCTTCACCTTTTTTACCGAATCCATAGCAAAGGGCCGTTGTTTTGGGCTCCAACCCGGTAAACTTTCCCTGTGACGGTTATTGATCGAAAGCTCCTGATTTCCGGTCTTGCCATGCCATCAGTCTCAAGTTCTTCTTTTGTCCATTGTCCATTTTCCCAACGATAGGCTTGGGGAAGAAGGTTCATGGATTTCCCCAAATCCACCCGGAATCCTGAGAAATTTCCGGCCAGGACAATTGTTTTGGAAGTCGGTTCTACTTCCATCGCCAAAACCGGACTCCACTGTGCTTCAGCCGGGAATGGGACAAATTCAAATCCTCCTGTTTCGGTTTGGAAATAAACTCCAGACCGGAATTCATAAGCAGGAAGTTTGCGGACTTTTTGGATATCCTCTTCAGGAAAAAGATCCTCCGGCTTGCTGATTTGGGCGTATTCCGCATAGGAAGTATGCTTTCGTTTGATCCCCGGAATCTGTCGGATCAGGTCATCTCTCGTGGCAAAAGGGACTAGTTTCGGACCCATGTAATGAAAAATCAAAGGATCAGCCTGTCCGTTGCCGTCAAAGTCGTGGTGGTATAACCAAACCGGTTGTTCCGGTGAGGCTTTGAGCTTGGAGTTGAGTCCCAGGTTCCCGACCAGAATATCGGGTTTGCTGTCTCCATTCAGGTCATCAACCTTGAGGGTGTTGATCCATCCTGCGGAATATTCTAATCCCTTGAATGCCGTCTCGACCAACTTGTTTTCAGCGCTGAGGCGGAATATCCGGATTCCCTGCCAATCGCCACTGATCAGGAGTTCTGCCTGCCCGTCCCCATCCAAATCAGCCCAAGTGGCTGAATTGACCATGCCCGCCAGAAAATCAGTCCCCAGCCATCGACCTGTTTCGTCCTTAAAAATCCCCCGGCCCTGATTGACCAGCAGACTGCTTTTTGGACTCGCACCATAATCTCCTGACCTTACCGAACTCCCGACAAACAAATCCAGGTCTCCGTCGCTGTCAAAATCATGGATTGCCACCGAAGAGGTATTTTCTCCGATCGGAGGCAGGGAATTCATGGAGAACTGGAATTTCCCTGTACCGTTACCAAAAAAGATCCGGTCAAAATTGAACAGGTTGCCGGACTCGTATTCATTTCCCCCACTGCCGACAAAGAGATCCAAAAATCCGTCTCCGTTGAAATCCGCAAATTCAGCCACCACGTCTTCCGCCTTGGCCAACTGGGCAAACATCGGATTGGGAACCTCTTCAAATCTGCCATCCGGTTTTTGAAGAAAGATTGCTCCTGCCTGGTCTTTGGCACCGCCGAGGTACATGTCCTCGAGGCCGTCACCGTTGACGTCGCCAACTGCCAGGGCTGGTCCCATTCGGGAATAGCTTTTTGGGGATAAATACTCCCGTTTCAGTTCATCGACTTCGTCTTTTTCCACATGAGTCCATGAAATCTGCTGCCAAATCTCGGGAGTGTTTTCCGAAGGAGCTGCAGGACTAAATTCTTTTCCGGTTCCTTGGGTCAACCTGAGGTGTTGGTTTGGGGTCGTTCCCTGAAACATCTCTGAAACTCCATCCGGCCAGTTGACCTGGATTGAGTCAAGTTGATTGGTAGTGCCAAGTCCAAAAACGAGCGTGGTGGAAGGTCCCGATTGGAATCCCCGACTGGTACTGAGTCGCTGGGTCCAACTTTTTTCTCCCGAAAATAGTCGCACCTGGGCACCTATTCCCTGGGGATTTTTCCCTTTGGCCTGGAGATCTACCCGCAAATGAGCGTTTCCTGAGGTTTCTGAGGTGTTTTGATAGACGAAAGCGGGCTGATCCAGATTATTGATGATCAAGTCAAGGTCACCGTCATTGTCCAAATCTGCGTAGGCGGAACCATTGGAGTAGCTTTCCTGATCCAGTCCGAGGGATTTTGCTTCGTTTTTGAATTCGAGGTTCCCCTGATTTTTCCAGGCAAAATTGGAAATCTTCAAACTGGGAAGCATGTCGATCTGCTTTTTGCGCAGCTCTTCCAATGGCGTGCCGGCATCGGCCTCTTGGGAATATTGGATAAAATCCAAGTCATTGGGTCGCTTTACGATTCCGTTGGTCACGTGGATATCCGCCAGACCATCATTGTCCATGTCGAAAATCAAGGGGGACCAACTCCAATCCGAAGCATACACCCCGGAGAAAAGTGCGATCTCGGCAAATCCGTTTTTGCCCTGATTGAGCTGGAGGTGATTGCGTACGTATTGGTCCTGATACCCAAACTGCTTCTTGATCTGATAGACCTCGGCTTTGTCTTCCCCGACCGATTTCATCCAGATTTCCGGATTTTCTGGTAGCATGTCAGTGGTAAAAATTTCCGGCAAACCATCCCCATTCAGGTCAGCGGCATCATTTCCCATGCTGTAGCGACTGGTAGAGGGAATCATTTCGTCCAAAGCCTCACGGAACGTGCCGTTTTGTTGGTTGAGGTAGAGGTAATCGTTTTCGGTGAAATCATTGGACACATAGAGGTCCAGCCAGCCGTCACCATTGAAATCTTCCACACTTACTCCCAATCCAAAACCCAAAATACTGGAATATATTCCTGAGGATTGAGTGACGTCCTCAAAGCCGACTTTGCCTTCGGATGCCAGGTTCTTAAACAGTTTGTCGCCTGAGGCGTCGATTTTGTTGCGATTCTCCGCTTTGGCAAAAACCTCCGGAGACTTGACGTTGTGATTCAACAGATAAAGATCCAGATCTCCATCTCTGTCGTAATCGAAAAACACTGAATGGGTACTGAATCCATTGAAGTCAATTCCGAATTCTTCAGCTGCTTCCCGGAATTTTCCCTCTCCCGAGTTGAGATACAGCTTGTTTTTTCCTTCAATTCCCGGGAGTAAACCCACCTGACAGACGTAGATGTCCAGCTGTCCGTCACCATCCACATCGGCCATGGTCACTCCGGTGGACCATCCTCCATCCCCCGTTACTTCGGCAGATTCGGTGATGTCTTCAAACCGGAAATTGCCTTTGTTGAGGTACAGTTTGTTGGGTACTTGATTGCCGGTGAAGTAGAGATCGACTAGGCCATCTCCATTGATATCGCCAGTTGCGACACCTCCACCGTTGTAGAAATAGAGGTATTCCAGGATGTTGTTTTCCGGACTGGAGGTCAGCTGGTTTTGAAAAGTGATTCCGGTTTGCTCTGGGGTAAGCAGTGTAAAGAGGGGAGGAGCATCCTGAATTTTTTCCTTTTTACAGGAAAAAAGAAGAGCCGCCCCCAAAAACCAGCGAATGTGAGAGTTTAACCGTAACATCAATACTTCCAAATTTCAGCCGGAGCGCTGTTTTTCACGATCAAAATCCGCTGTTCGCCCAAGAGCGAAAAGGCACGGATATCTCCATCCAGCTTGAGTCCGTTTTCCCGGTTGGGGCTGAAGGTAAATGTACCATCTCCCTTCCCGATCAAGACATCTCCATAGCTCGCATCGTACTTGCCTACCTCAGGTTTGGCATGGGACAAGTTGCCTCCCAGGATCACATCCTGTTTGCCGTCCCCGTTGATGTCGAGTACTTGGATGGCAAAAATCCAGGACCGCTGTGCCATAGTCGGGAAGGATTTCCATTCGAATTTTCCATTGCCCAGATTCAGGAGAATTCCCGATTCGAGATGATTCACTTCCTGTATAATCGACCTGCCCAATACCTCCTGAGGGAAGATATCGCTCAGGCTTTGATTGTTGTAATCGGCATTTTTGATGTACTTTTTCTTGACGCTCGGGATTTGTTTTTCCAGCTCGTGCTTGAGCGTGTAGGGCACCTGGACTTCGCCTTCTTTTCGGGTGAAAACATGCTCAATTGCCCCATTTTGGTCAAAATCGTTCAAATAAAGACTGATCGGATGATCAGCACTCGCCTTGAATCGGGTGTTTTTACCATGATTTCCAAGGGCCAAGTCGGGTAATCCATTGCCATCAAAATCTCCCACTTCTACCACCCGGTACCAGCCTTTCAGTCCGGCTAGTTCAGGCATTTCTGCTTTTTCCAGCTTTCTTCCGGTATTCTTGAAGAAAATAGGGGCCATCCACTCCCCGACTAGGACCAAATCACTTTTCCCATCTCCATCGTAATCCAGCACTTCTGCATCGGTAATCATTCCCAAGTCTTTGAGTGCCGGGGCAAAAACTGTCGACTGCTCGGTGAAGTTGCCCTTGCCGTCATTGATCCAAAGCTGACTGCTCGCCGGTGCTCCGTAGGTAAATGGCACCAATCGCCCGCCAACAAAGAGATCGGGTGCTCTATCCTCATTGATATCCAAAACTTCTACCACTGAACTACTTCCGGCCAAGCCAGAAAGAGCGGGTTGATTGCTTTTGGTAAAGTTCCCTTTGCCATCATTGAGGTACAGTCGATCCGCCAAATCCGGTGAAGCAAATCCGGATTCGTTTCCTCCGGAAGTGACAAAAAGATCGAGGTCTTTGTCCCCGTCCGCATCAAAAAAGAGCGCATCGGTATCTTCTGAGAGCGCATCGGCCTGAAATGCGCCTTGAGCGCTTTCAATGAAATTGCCTGAAGGATCTGCCAAAAAGAGCTTGCCGGAGAAGGTCTTGGCTCCACCAAAAAACAGGTCTTCCCTTCCATCCCCATTGACATCGCCTTTGGCAAATGCAGGTCCCTCGGTGGAATACATGTGGTAGGTCAGTCGATCCCGATCAAAGTCCACGTAGGAATTTTCGGCATGAATATATTCCAAACCCGGATTTTCGATTTTGGAGAAAGGTGAGGGACTGGGTTTTTCGAAGAAACTTTTCCCCGCGGGCATATCCATTGCTTCCTCCCATTTGAGAGCGAGTAGCTGGTCGGTGGATTGATTCTTAAGTTCTGAGTATTTCCCGTCAGGCCAAAGAACCTCAATGGATTCAACCTGAGTAAGAGCTCCCAATCCCAGGGTAAGTTTGGGATCTACCGAAGACTGAAATCCACGGTTGGGCATTTGCTCCAGATAGAACGTTTTTTCTCCCGCCTTCACCCGGATTTGTGTGCCGATGGCTTGGGTGTTTTTTTCTTTTCCGATCAGCTGAAACTGAAGGGAATGGGCCTCCGGGTGGAGCGATTTTCCTTGGTTTCTGAAAATTTGAGCTGGTTGGTTGACATTGTTGACCACCAAGTCCAGGGTCCCGTCGTTGTCCAGATCTCCATAAGCAGCCCCGTTGGAATGAATGGGCTTCCCGAGACCCCAAGCCTCGGCCATGTTTTCAAATTTCAGATCACCGAGATTTCGAAACGCATAGTTGGGAATGGGAGTGATCGGAATCGGATCGATCAATGCCTTGTAGTCTACCCCTTCTTGGGAAATGATTTTGATTTTGGTCTCCTCATCGTCGATGAAGTTGAGGTAATCCAAGTCTGTGATGTCCTGATAAATGCCATTGGCTACAAAAAGATCCCGCATTCCGTCATTATCCATGTCAAAAATCAGGGCTCCCCAGCTCCAATCGGTCGCTTCCATATTGGTCAGTCGTCCCATATCGCTGAAGGTGCCGTCCCCGTTGTTGACGTGCAGCATGTTTCTGGAAAACTGATAGTGGTAGCCATGGGTCTTGTTGAACTGGAATTTATCCCAGTTTTCAAATGTGGTCACTTGCTTCAATCGGGCCTGAGGCTCCGGAAGCATGTCGGTCACGAAGATATCGAGCAGTCCGTCACCATTGATATCTGCGATATCTGCGCCCATAGAGGCTGCACTGATGGAGCGCATGGCCGACTCCAGAGATTCGGTGAAAGTTCCATCCTGATTGTTGATATACAGGTAGTCTTTTTCAAAAAAATCATTGGAAATGAAGATGTCGGGCCAGGTGTCCTGATTGACATCCCCGATAGTGATCCCTAATCCAAAGCCGATCACGGAGCCATAAATGCCCGCCGCTTCACTGACGTCGGTAAATTTTTCACCGTCATTTCTAAACAACTTGTCTCCTCCCACCGGATCACGCTTGATCCGCTCATTCTGCATTTTGTTGAAGGTTCCGATGGCCTGATAGCTGTTGTTGAGGAGGTAGACGTCCAAGTCTCCGTCCTTGTCATAGTCGAAGAATACGGCATGGGTGGAAAATCCCTGGTCTGCCAATCCATAGGCTTCTGCCTGCTCGGCAAATGTCCCGTCACCCTGATTGATGAACAGTTCGTTTTGCTTGTTGTCCCCGGAGATATCACCGGAGTTACAGACGTAGATGTCGATCCACCCGTCTCCATTGACGTCAGCCATGGCTACTCCGGTACTCC
Source organism: uncultured Limnohabitans sp. (assembly GCA_964405255.1). Taxonomy (GTDB): domain Bacteria; phylum Bacteroidota; class Bacteroidia; order Cytophagales; family Cyclobacteriaceae; genus Algoriphagus. The sequence continues at coordinate 16,881 of CAYONF010000026.1, forward strand.
AGGCACGGGTACCTGCCACTCCGGCTTTCTCGGTAACGTCTTCAAATTTGAAATTTCCTTTGTTTAGGTAAAGCTTGTTTGGGCCCAAATTGGCCGTGAAATACAAATCCGCCAGACCATCTTTGTTGACATCACCGATGGCCACACCTCCTCCGTTGTAATAATTTCGGTAGGTGAACACATTGAATTCCTCGTTGAAGCTCAATTCATTCCGAAAATCCACCCCAGTAGAATCAGCAGGTATCTCTTCAAACAGAGTGGCTTGTTTTTCTTTTTTCTCCTGAGTACAGGAAAAAATCATACTCAGAAAAAGAAAGCCGGCTAAATAGTTTTTCATAGGATTGTCAATTGAGCGGAATGTCCCGCTGAAATCACGCAGCGAATATTTTTCGGCAGGTGGCTTTGCCAGAACCATTTTCGATTTATGAGTTTTTGGATCCTTTCAGTTTTTTCTCAATCGGCAGATCCGAAATCTCAGCCCTTACCGCAGAAATGTGCTTTTTGAATATGCGAATTCTGCGGTTTCCGTCCATCTTCACAAAGACGATTTGACTTTTGTCTTCATTGGTGACCTCGATAAAACCCGGTCCATACCATTCCTCAAAGAGCTTTACGACATCTTCTCGGAGTTTTTCGGCTGACAATTCCTCATTCCATGGTGCCCAGGCTTCGTAAGTGAATTCCACCGGCATGAGATAAATTTTGTCATTTTCAAATTTGGGGTAAAAGCGCATCTGGGCCAGATTCCCGGATGGCATTTTTGCCTGATATTCGACAGAAAGTTCTGTTGGGCCATTGGTCAGCAGGCCTTCTTTGTTGAGTTGCCAACAGGTTTCAAAAAACTGCCTTTGGCTCATTCCCAACTCCAAGCCCAGGAAGAGATCCTTGACTACTTTTCCGGAGGAAAGCTCCTGCTCTTCCAGTTTTTCATAGGGAGATTTGCAGGCGAAAACCAGGAATAGAATCAGAATACTAGCGGATTTCAAAAACAAGCGGTGTTTCATTATTTCTTAGGACGACTAAGTTGGTTTTGTTTTCAATTAAGATTGGCAGGAAACTTCGGATTTCTCCCGGGACAAAAAATCCACTTTGCTCGGGAAGAAGAACTGTCCATTGATTGTTTTTCTCAGGCTTCAATACCCAGCCATAACTTCCCATCTGAGTGCCGAGTTCGGGTTTGATCCGACTTTGATTACCTCCAAGAATCAGGTAGGGAAGTCCCTGCCCCACTGTCACCGCAGCGAGGGAATGGACAGGAGCAAACTGGACTTCGATAGGTAAGTCAGAAGGCTCAAACTTCCCGTTTCCGGCATTTAGCCAAAGCCTAGTTTCCAGAGTATTAGTGCGCAAAGTTAAGGAATTTGCCCAAATGGCTTGGGGGAAAAGCTCCTCCAATGTCTTATTTTGATAGGATTCATAAGTCAGCAATTGCTTGCGCAAAGCTGGGATTTGACGGATTAGAGCGGGTTTTAGCACCCAGGGAATGGTTTTCTGATTTTCGTATTGGGAAAGAATCTGATCCAAGGCGCCGTTTTGGTCAAAGTCATTGACGATCATTCTCAATTCCGAATCAGCGGAAGTACGCAATCTCGAATTCAGTCCCTGATTTCCGGCTAGGATATCCGGTTTTTCATCTCCGTTGACATCGGCTATGAGGAGGGAATTCCATAGTCCCCGGGTATTTTCAAATCCAAAAGATTGGGTTTTTTCAAACAGTTTGCCCTCCGATAAAGAGAATATCCGGATGTCCATCCATTCTCCGGTGAGGATGATTTCCTCTTTTCCGTCTTCGTCCAGATCAGCCAAGCCTCCAGCGGTGAGCAACCCCAATTTGGAAAGTTCGGGATTCAGTTGTGCAGTGATCTCTCTGAAGTTTCCTTTGCCGTCATTTTCCCAAATCTGCAACCCTACCGGTATCCCGTAGGCAAAGGGAACGGAACGGCTGCCAACCACAAGATCTAAATCGCCGTCTTTCTCCAGATCAAGTGAAAGCAAGAAGGATGTAGGACTGGGGGAAAATGCCTGCTCTGTTTTCTTGAAGTTGCCTTGGCCATCGTTGAGGTAAAGTCGGTCGGAATAATTTCCTGAAAAGTCGGGAAACTCAATTCCGCCGCTTCCCACGATCAAGTCCGGGAAGGTATCTCCATTGGCATCAAAAAAATGGGCAGTTACATCCTCGGCAAGGCTATCCGCTGCGAATAAGGAAACTTGATGGCTGGAAAACTCTCCGTTTGGTCTTTGAAGAAATAAGGCGGAGGCTTGACCCTTTGCACCCGGGATAAATAGGTCCTCCAATCCATCCTGGTTGACATCGGCTTTGGCTCCTTTTGGACCTTCATTGCTGATCATCCAAAATCTGAGCCTATCCCGGTCAAAGTCGATGAAATCACTTTCCCGATGGGCAAATGGCAGAGAAACTGCACGTTGCTGAAACAGCTGATCGTTAAGGGGACTTGGGCTAGTCCAGTTTTTTGGTTCCGATCCGGGTGAAAGTTTCAAAACCTGATTTGCCTGGATATCGGTTAGCGTGGTTGTTTTTCCCTCTGGCCAAAGAATTTGTAGGGAGTCTAAGCGGGAAATGGCACCCAATCCGAAGTGGACTTTTGGATCCACGGAGGACATGTAGCCTTTTACCGGCTGGTATTCTTGGAAAAAAGTCTGATCACCTGCGAAAGCAGTCACCTTTGCCCCAAAGCTTTTCCCGAGATCCAGGATAAGGTAGTTTCCTCTTTTGGTTTCCGAACTGGTGTTTTGATAAAGAAAAGCGCGTTCGTTCAGATTGTTGACAATCAGATCCAGATCTCCGTCGTTGTCCAGATCCCCATAAGCCGCCCCAGTGCTGAAGGTCAGTTGATCCAATCCAAGGCTTTTTGCCTGGTTCTCAAACTTCCAATTGCCTCCGTTTTTGAAAAGGTAATTTTGCTGGGGAATGGAAGGAAAGGCGTCGATCATTTTGGTGACCAGGACTGAGTCTTTCCGGTAGGTCTCCACCTGTTCCTGATTGTTTGCGTAGAAATCCACAAAATCAAAATCTGTCAAATCTTTGACGATTCCATTGGCGACAAACAGGTCTTTCCAACCGTCATTGTCCGCGTCAAAAATCAGTGCCCCCCAGCTCCAATCAGTGGCCTCAATTCCTACCAACCTGCCGATCTCCGCGAAAACCGGGGTGGTGGTTCCAGGCCGGAAACCGAGATTTCGCTGCAGCGTATTTCGGGTAAACTGGTGATGATATCCCGCTTCGACACTGGATTGGTATTTGTCCCAGTCCTCAAAGGGGGTTTTGGTTTTGACCCTTGCCCATTCTTTCGGAAGCATTTCTGTGACAAAGATGTCCGGCCGGGTATCGTTGTCTAAATCTGCGATGTCTGCGCCCATACTGCCCATGCTGATTTCTGGCAAAAGATCAGGAAGTACTTCAGAGAATGTGCCGTTCTGGTTGTTGAGGTAGAGGTAGTCCCGCTCAAAAAAGTCATTGGAGACATACAAATCAGGCCAGTTATCTTGATTAAGATCGGCGACTGTGACACCCAAGCCATAACCAATCGCGCTGCCATAAATACCCGCTTCCTCCGAAACGTCGATGAATCGATTTCCGTCGTTTCGGAATAGTTTGTTTCCACCTTCCGGATCTCGGGTCTCACGCTGTCCCTCACGCAGATCATAGATCCCAACTGATCTTCCCGAATTGCTCAGGAGGTAGACATCGAGGTCTTCATCTTTGTCATAATCAAAAAAAACCGCATGCTGGGAAAGGCCGGATTCATCGAGTCCAAGCTCTTTTGATTTTTCTTCAAAAGTCAGGTTGCCTGAATTGATGAACAGTTCATTGTGGCGTTTTTCTCCTCCCGGAGGACCGGATTTACAAACATAAATATCCAGGAGTCCGTCGCCATTGACATCGGCCATACTTACTCCGGTGGACCAATAGCCGCTGGAATTCAGCCCGGCCTGGTCGGTAATGTCTTTGAATTTCAGGTTGCCCTGATTCAGATATAGTTTATTGGAGGTTTGGTTGCCTGCAAAAAAAATATCGGTCAGCCCGTCATTGTTAATGTCTCCAAGAGCGACTCCTGCACCGTTGTAAAAATTCCGAAAGGTATAGGGGTTGATTTTTTCGGTATAGGTCAGGTCGTTTCTGAAGTTGATTCCCGTTTCGGACTCGGGGAGAAGTCGAAATAGGGAATCAGAAATCTTTGTTTCCTTTTGACAGGAAAAATGGGAAAGAAACAGGAGAACGAAAAGGTTCTTAAGCTTCATGGTGTTTGGGTAAAAAAAAGGAAGTGTACCGAAGCACACTTCCTTTTAAAATTACTTCAGAGTCGATTAATAACCCGGGTTTTGAACCAAGCTAGGGTTAGCATTGATTTGGTTCTGAGGAATTGGGAAAAGCGCTCTGAATGGTTGAGAAGCCTGCTTCTCCCACCAAGGCAAATTCCACTTTCCAAAACGGATCATGTCAGTTCTTCTGCTTGCTTCAGCAAACATTTCGAATCCTCGCTCATTGAAGATGTCATCCAGAGTCAAGGTTGTGAACTCGGATACGTTTGCTCTTTTTCTGATTTGGTTGATTGCAGTCAGGGCAGCAGCAGTTTTTCCTTGACGGAAAGCAGCTTCAGCCTTGATCAGGATGATGTCACCCAATCGGATCAACGGATAGTCGTTGTTCAAGCTTGAACCCGCACCGGAGGCAAATTCGAACTTACCAACACGCACACCAGCTTGTCTGAAGGCGTTTGGAGCCAACATGTTGATTTCTGGGGTGAATGTCAGTGGCTGTCCGTCTGGATCAGTTGCTTCTGCCGAGATATCATTAAGTCTGGTTCCGTCGGATGCAAACTGAGGACCTTCCAAGAAGGAGTTCTTTCTCACGTCATTGTCATCAAACTTATTGTAGAACTCTTCCAATGAAGCATATCCGTTCCATGGCTGCTCCTGAAGGTTGTAAGTTCTCTGGCTCAAGTAGTGTAAGGTCATCTGAGGCAAGTTGAATCCACCTGCGTTATTCTGATCATAAGGAAGAGTCAGAATGTTTTCAGTAGAACCATTGTTACGCTCGGAGAAGTTTGCGAAGAAGTTGGTGGATAGCGAATATTTACCGCTGTTGATCACCTCATCTGCTGCCGCTTCCGCTTCAGCCCATTTTGGAGTTCCGGTATATACACCGGCATTCAAATAAAGCTTTGCAAGAATAGCCTGAGCTGTGTAATAATTCACGGTTGTTTTGGTGTCTTCTTTTGCCAGAAGGTCGATATTCTCTTTCACTGACCTTTCGATGAAGGCAAATACTTCTGCACGTGAATTATTGGTTGGGTTTCCTCCGGTTGAAGTTTCTTCAATGATCGGAACATTTCCAAAAGAGTCAATCAACCAAAGGTAAATCAACGCTCTCAAAACTTTCAACTCGGCGTTCAAAGCCACCACATCAGGATATTGGATCAACAGGTTGTTGATTTCACCGATAGCGGAATAGCAATAGTTCCAGGAGTTGTTGAAGGATTCTTCAGAAGGATTCCAAGTGTGTCTGTGCATTCTGAGCCACTGACCGCCGTCTTCCCAGTCGGCACCTTTTTGAGGAATTGCCATTTCGTCGGAAGATACTTCCTGGATTGACCAGATACTGTTGTGGCCACCCCAAGATCCCACTATTCTTGAATAAGCAGAGGCTTTAAGGACGTTAATCAAATTCGGGTTGGTGCTATTTGCAATATCCTCCGATGTCACTCCATCCAATACCTCCTGCTCCAGCTCTTGACATGCACCCAAGGCATAAACCAACGGGAGCATCAAACAGATTTTACTAATTGATTTTAACATATCTGTAGAAATTGATCGGTTATTTAAAGTTTACAGTTACACCAAACGTGAATGAACGTGTTTGGAAATAAGTATTTCTACGCTCGATACCCGGAGAAAGTGCAGAAGTAAATGCGTCTCCGTTTTCAGAGTCGTTCGTTCTTACCTCAGGATCGATACCTGTATAATTTGTGATAGTGAAGAGGTTCTGAGCAGCCAGATAGAGTCTCAAAGAACCCAAGTTTGGAGAATTGGTTTTTACATTGTAACCCAATTCCATGTTGTCCAAGCGGACAAAGGAAGCATCTTCTACCACTGAGCTGTTGAAAGTAGGAGTAGAGATGACCAATGGATTGGTTGGAGTCTTGTCTGTGATTACAGAGTTCCAGGTGTTAGATGCTGGGTCAGCATTTTCGTAGAAACCTCTGTAAGAGTTGTACAAGTCATGTCCCCATGCACCTCTGAAGAAGAAGCTCAGGTTCCACTGACCCCATACCAGGTTGTTGGCAAATCCGAATTCACCTTTTGGTAGACCATTACCCAGTTTTTCGAACTGGTTTGGATCTGTTGTAGAAAGGATGTATTCACCGTTTTCAGTCAGGCCATTCAATCTTGGACCGTAGATATCACCCAAAGTCTGTCCTACTCGGTTGTAAATGATTGGGTTGTTGTTCTGACCTGGAGAACCTGGAGTAGCAAATCTCAATTCTTCAAATCCAAGATCACCGTTTGACAAGCTTTCAATGGTAGTTTTGTCATAAATGGTGAAGTTCAAAGTTGGAGACCACTTCAATGCTCCTTTTCCGATTTGAGTAACACCAGCTGCGAATTCAAAACCAGCAGCTCTCAAATCCGCCAAGTTTACCCAAGTAGAAGAAGCAGTATTGAATCTTCCCGGATCAAATGGGTTTGGTGCACCTGTAGCTACCGGAACGTTGAATAGTAGATCAGAGATGTTTCTGGTGTAGTAATCGACGCTACCGGTCACTTTGTTGTCCCAGATACCGAAGTCAATACCTACGTTGAATTCTTTTTTGGTCTCCCACTTCAGGTCTTTGTTAGGGTTGGAGTTTTGTACAACTCCCACAAAGATGTCGCTTTGAGTCAATGGGTCACCATCCAAGTCAATTCGGTTACCGTTACCATAGACACCCAATGCCAATGTCGGAGATGGTGGCAGGTTACCTGTCACACCGTAAGAAACTCTTGGCTTGAACTGAGAGAAAAGTCCCATGTCGAAGATTTGAGTAAAGTCGGAGCCTACGGAGAATGCGGGGAAAACACCAGTCTGGTTGTTTTCGCCGAATCCGGAATAGGTTTCAGCTCTCACAGAGGCTGATACGAAAAACGTATTGTCCCAGTTGAAGTTTGCTCTACCAAATAGAGAGTTCAACTGATCCTCGTTCGCAAATGATGAAACGTTGGTGTTATTGCCCAATCGGATAGCGCCTGCACCTAGGTTGTTCCATCCCAAATCAAAGAGGTATTGTCTTACGCGGGCATTGAATCCTTGGTTGGTGGTGTATTGTACACCCACACCACCCAAAAGGGTCATGTTCAATTTGTCGCTCAGGTCGTTTTCGTATCTCAAAGTAGATTCGAAGATTCGCTGCTTGCGGTCAAACGTATTTCTTTCAGCAGAACCTGTAGCACCAATACCTACCTGAAAATCCTGCAAAGACCAGAATCCGCCGGAAAGCGTATTTCTTCTGTCCTGAGAATACTGTGCAGAGAGGGTCAAGTTAGAAAGAATGTCAAATTCGGCACGGTACGAAGTCAAGGCAGTTTTTGTCTCACCTACAAACTTCTGCTGGGTAGCCAAAGCAACCGGGTTGTAGAAGTCAAACAAATCTCGCTGGAAGTACCCGCCGAATCTGTTTTGTGCATCTTCGGTAGACTCAAAGATAGGAGCTGTTGGGTTGTAAATGGTTGCATATCGGAATGCCGCGTCGTTGATAGACTCTGAGTCTACATTCGTGAAAGACAAATTGACATTTAATCTCAATCTGTTGTTCAATGCACCCTGAGACAAGTTCAAGCGAGTGTTGAGTCTTTCGTTTCCTACACCATTTACGATACCGTTGTTGTCACGGTAGTTTACTGCAGCCATGTAGTTTGAATTTCCAAAGCTACCTGATACGCTTGCGTTGGTCGTAAAGGATAGCGCATCATCAATCAACTCATCTCTCCAGTCAGTTCTGCTTCCGAAGTCAGTTCCGCCTCTTGCCACGAATTCTTCTGGAGAAAGAACTGGAATCAAGTTGGTGGCTTGATCAAGGGTAGCAAATGAATTGATATTCACGTTGGTAGTCCCTTCTTTTTTGCCTTGCTTGGTAGTAGTGATCAAGATAACCCCTGAGGAACCTCTTGCACCGTAGATAGCAGCAGCTGAACCGTCTTTCAATACATCGATAGACTGGATGTCGTTAGGGTCAACGTTTTCAATCGAAGCACCGATTACTCCATCCAATACGATCAGGGGAGAAGAGTTGGCTCCGAAAGTAGAAAGACCTCTCAAACGCACTTGAAAAGCATTGTTTGGGTTACCTCCCGGTCTTGTGATGGACAAACCAGCAACTTTTCCCTGAAGCAATTGAGCCGGGTTGGTCACGTTTCCGCGGTTGAAGTCTTCTGGTTTTACTCCGACTACCGCCGAAGTGATTTCCTTTTTGTCCTGAGAACCATAACCGATTACCACAGCTTCCTGAAGACTTTGAATGTCTTCTTCGAGACTTACGGTGATGTTGGTTTGGTTACCGATTTCTACTTCCTGGGTGATATAGCCCACGAAGGAAACCACTAATACTTGATCGCCTGGCTGAAGCTGGAGGGTGAACTTTCCATCCAGATCAGTAGCAGTACCTCGGGTCGTGCCTTTGACGAGCACCGTGGCACCTGGAACAGGGTCTCCAAGAGCCGCATCCAGGATGGTTCCTGAGATACTGCGACTTTGGGCGCTGACAGATACAATTGCTCCTAGTGTCAGGGCAAAAGCAAGCATCAGCGACTTGAGTTTTGGTAAATAATTTCTCATAGGGTTTGTTGTTTTTGAAAAAAGCGAAATAGGTATGAGTACTTAATTTCTCAAGCAAAGTGAATTGAAATTTTTGATTTTGCAATTATTAACAAATGCCTGCTTGTACCCTCTAAAAATCTATTTCCAACAGAATAATATAATAATTGATGATTGATTAATAAAAAGAAAGTTTTGTTGAATATGATTTAAAGGAAAACGTTTTCCATTTGATGAAAATTAAAAAATTCAATTTTTATTAAATAAATGAAAATTGGGAACAGATCGCTTTGGTTTGTTTAAGACTCAAATTCAACATTTTTGAAAATTTTAAAAAAGTCCCCAGTTTTTGATGAATTATTTTAGAATAATTTCGTTTCGAATCTCACAATACGCCATCTTAAATAAGGTCAATCGCAAATACATACGATATGGAATGTAGGTCACCCATCAAAAGTCTTAAAACAACTTAAACAACCTGATCGTTAATTTCCGCATCTCTATATTCGGGGAATAAACCAACTTTTATGAAATCAGAGATTAAGGTAATCCTTCTGTCTTTTTTCGCGACATGTTTAGCTTTTCATAGTAGTATCCTTGCTCAGGGAATCAAGGGTAAAGTCAGCACTAAGGAAGGCGATCCTTTACCCTTTGCCTCAGTCTATATCCGAAATCTGGAAGATGGGGTGCCAACCAATGAAAATGGTCTGTATGAATTCCGACTGGAGCCCGGGTATTATGACGTAATTGTTCAGTTTTTGGGATACAAATCCCAACTGCAGACGGTCGAAATCAAAACCGATTGGGTTAATCTTGATTTTATCCTCGAGCCTCAGATATACAATTTAAGTGAAGTGGAAGTCAGGGCAGGTGCTGAAGACCCGGCCCTTACCATCATGAGAAAGGCAATTTCAAAAGCAAAGTACCATCGGCTGCAGCTTCAAAAATATTCTACGACCGTGTATCTGAAAGGTACGGGTCAGCTGACCGATGCGCCTTTTTTTATGAAAAAGACCCTGGAGGAAGAAGGCTTGAAACTAAATGAGGCTTATACGTCTGAGTCGGTTTCTAGAATCACCTTTACCCTTCCGGATAAAATAGAGGAGCGGGTCATCTCGATTCGGACCAATGGAGACAATCAGGGCACCTCACCCGCTCCCTATATCCAGACTTCCTTTTACCAAGACCAGATCAATGACATCGTCTCCCCGCTTTCCCGGTCTGCATTTACTTACTACCAGTTTAAATACGAAGGCAGTTTTTTTGACCAGAATGTGATGGTCAGCAAAATCAGAGTGACTCCCAGATCCAGAGGGGAGCGGGTGTTTGAGGGTTACATTTACATCATTGAGGACTTATGGGCTATTCACAGCCTCGACCTCCGGACCTCTTTGTATGGGTTTTCTATTTCGGCCAAGCAACAATATGCTCCCGTAGCAGAAAATGTTTGGATGCCGCTCACGCACAGCTACACATTTGGGGGAAAGATTTTCGGATTTGAAGGGGAATTCAAGTATTTGGCCTCGACCCGGGATTATGAGGTGACCCTCAATCCGGATTTGGTCAAGGTGCCGGATATCATCGATGAGAAAGTGGAGGAAGTCCCTCAGGGTACTCCCAAAGTCAACAAATCCCTTTCTGCTTTGGAGCAATTGGCAACCGAAGAACCAAAGACCCGAAAAGAATACCGCAAACTCATCAACGAATACGAAAAGGAGGCTTTGAAAGAAGAGCAAAGTGAAGAAAAACAGGATGTCGTATCGGAGCGGTATTACAGTGTAGATACTTTGGCAAAAAAACGCGACCTGAGCTACTGGGACAGCATCCGTCCTGTGCCCTTGACTTTGAAAGAAATCGAAGGCTACAAGCGTGACGATAGCCTGGCTACAGTGGAAGCAGCGAAAATGAGTGAGGTGGATTCCATAGCCAAAAAGGCAAGAACCGGCTTTAAACCTCAGGATGTCATTATGGGTGGCACTTACTCCTTTGGCAAGGGGATATCGATGGGCTTCCGGACCAACCTGACCAAACTCTCCTTCAATACCGTGGAAGGCTGGAAAGTGGGTTTGGGCTTTTTCTACCGAAAATATTCCGAAGTCAAATTAGCTGACAGTGTCAACCGGATTCGGAAAAGCTTCAATATCGAGCCGGAACTTCGCTATGGTTTCTCGAGCGACAGGTTCTACGGGAAAGTAAATTTCCGATGGTCGCACACCCAGCCCACCTCCGGTCAAACCTGGGGATTGGAAGGAGGCAGATACATCTATCAATTCAATGACGATAATCCCATTCAGGAGCAAATCAATGCCGCCTACTCGTTATTGGTGAGGCGGAATTACATGAAACTCTATGAGCAGGACTTTGTACGGGCTTATTGGTCTCATCGGGTCAATTATGGGCTGACGTACCGAGTCAATTTTACCTGGGCGGATCGAAGAGAGCTTTTCAATAACTCAGACTATTCCTTTTACAACAAGCCTGAACGGGAATATACACCCAACCGTCCCGAAAACGTAGAAGCCGGAGAGGAGGCCTTTCAAGACAACCAAATTGCGAAACTTCATGCCTCAGTGGAATGGAGACCTGGTCTGACTTATACCATTCGGGACGGAAGAAAGTCACCTAACTATGAGCGATCACCGCTGCTGACTTTTACCTATCAAAAAGCTTTTTCGGGTCTGATTGATGCACCAAATGCCGGCAAGTTTGATCTTATTGAGGCAGGAGTAAGGCATGATTTCAAGTTTGGGGTGAGCGGAAAGTTGGATTTCAACGTCAGAGCGGGAACCTTCCTGAATAATGACCGAGTGTATTTTCAGGATTTCATGCACTTCGGGGGCAATCGGACCATCTTTTCCAATTTTGGTCCGGCGTCCAACTACCGGTTTATGGACTACTATAAATACAGCACCAATTCGGCTTACATCTCCGGAATTGCACACTACCAATTCCGCAAATTCTTGCTGACTCAATTGCCGATGTTGCGGTTTTCCGGAGTCCGGGAGAATATTTTTGTCAATTACCTCAAGACCGAAAACTCTCCTCACTACACCGAGATCGGGTATTCGCTGGACAATCTATTTCGAATATTCAGATTGGAACTGGGTGTAGCCTTCGAAAACGGTCAATACCTGAGAAGTGGGCCGCTGTTTGGAGTTGCTACTATTTTCAATGTGAATTTTGAGGACTAAAAAATAAACCCGGCAACTTTAAGGTTGCCGGGTTTTTGCTGAAGGAATGCGGTAATCAAACTTTCATAATGTCTGCCTCTTTTTTGGCAAGAAGCTCTTCGATTTTCGCAGAATACTGATCGGTCAGTTTTTGAACCTTTTCTTCAGCTTTTTTAATCTCATCCTCAGAAGCACCTTCTTTTTGAAGCTTTCTCAGGGATTCGTTGGTGTCTTTTCGGATACTTCGGATGGAGATCTTTCCTGTTTCACATTCTTGCTTCGCGTGTTTTACCAGATTTATTCTTCGTTCTTCGGTCAGGGCGGGGATGGTCAAAATGATAATCTCTCCGTTGTTCTGAGGGGCAAGTCCCAGGTCCGAATTGATGATAGCCTTTTCGATTTCTGAAATCAGATTGCGCTCAAAGGGCTTGATGGCAAGTGTACGGGCATCAGGAGTGGTCACAGAGGATACCTGATTCAAAGGAGTAGGGGATCCGTAATATTGGACCAGGATGCCGTCGAGCAAGTTGGGCATGGCCTTTCCTGCGCGGATTTTTACCAGTTCGGCTGCGGTATGATCCACAGCTTTTTGCATCAGTTCTTTTGCTTCGTCTAGGAATAACTCGATTTCTTCCATGATTTTATTCTGGATTATGCGGTGATCAATGTTCCGATTTCTTCTCCTTGTACGAGTTTGCTCAGGTTTCCAGCCTTATTCATGTCAAATACGATAATCGGCAGGTTATTTTCCTGGCAGAGGGTAAAGGCAGTCATGTCCATTACGCTCAGATTTTTCTCATATACTTCAGAGAAAGTGATGTTGTTATATTTTGTCGCTGATTTGTCTTTTTCAGGATCTGCGGTGTACACCCCGTCCACTCGGGTACCTTTCAAGACCACGTCGGCTTCGATTTCGATGGCGCGAAGTGCCGCGGTCGAGTCAGTGGTAAAGTAGGGGTTTCCGATTCCGGCACCAAAGATCACAATTCTGCCTTTCTCGAGGTGACGGATTGCTCTTCTGCGAATGAAAGGTTCACAGACACTTTCGATTTTGATGCCTGACATCAGGCGGGTGAACATTCCGTTTTGCTCCAAAGCACTTTGCAAAGCCATGGCATTGATCAGAGTAGCAAGCATACCCATGTAATCGCCCTGCACGCGGTCGATACCGGATTTTTCCGCCTGGACTCCCCGAAAAATATTGCCTCCTCCGATGACGATGGCTATCTCAACACCCATGTCCTTTACTTTCCGGATCTCGTCGGCGTATTGCTGAAGACGTGACGGGTCGATTCCGTAGTTTTTTTCGCCCATCAAGGCCTCTCCACTGAGTTTGAGCAGAATGCGGTTGTATTTCATGCAATTGGTTGGTTGATTTCTAAAGTTTCACTTGGGTTTATACCGGCGGATAATTGGATTTGTCAAAATCTGATCGAATCGACCCCAAAAAGTCTAAACAATCCGACAAATATAATTTCTTCAAGTCACAATGCTAGACCCAAATCCAAAAATGGAAAATTGAGCCTTAAATTAGAGGATAGCTATTCCCTGTTTCATGGACTTTTGGATAAATAAGCGGATTTGGATTGTCGGCGCTTCCTCCGGAATAGGAGAGGGTTTGGTTCAGATTTTGGCCGGAAAAGGTGCGAAACTGATCCTCTCGGCAAGAAATGAAGCCAAACTCCAAGACCTGAAGGCCGAATTTCCCGGTTCTGAAATCCAAGTTTTCCCACTTGATGTAGAGAATCTATCTTCCCTTCCCGAGAAGACAGCTCAAGTTTGGCAAATCTTCCACGGGTTGGATTACGTGTTTTTAAATGCCGGAATGTCTGTCCGGGATTTGGTCCAAGACTGCAAGCTGGACGTGGAGCGAAAAATCATGGACATCAATTTTTGGGGACCTGTGGCGATTACCAAGCAGTTGTTGGAAAAAAGGACTGAGCAAGCTCCTCTTCACCTGGTTTTGACGTCCAGTCTCAGCGGAAAATACGGAGTCCCAAAATTGGCAGCCTATGCGGCGTCAAAGCATGCCATTCAGGGATACTTTGATTCCCTGAGAGCCGAAACTTTTGGCTCAGGTCTATTCATTCACCTCGTAATTCCCGGTTTTATCCAAACAAATATCACAGTGGCTGGCCTTCGGGGAGATGGGTCCAAAAGCGGAAAAATGCAAAATGCACTTGCTCATGGAATGGATCCAAAGCGCTGCGCATCGGGAATCTTGCGTGGTTTGGAGAAGGGGAAAGAGGAATTTGCAGTAGGAGGTACTGAGCGCTTTACTGTCGGATTCAATCGCTTTTTCCCCGGATTGATGAAGGTGCTGATCCGATCCAATCCCCTTCAGCGAATCTCCAAACTCAGGAAGGCATTTTTCGGGAAATAAAAAACGATCCGAAGATCGCTTTGCATTAAAACTGGATCAATACCTGGTTTTTTTCTACGCTTTGCCTGAGGCTGACCTTTACGTCTTTGACCACCCCATCGCCGGGAGATTTGATGATGTTTTCCATTTTCATGGCCTCGAGGATCAGCACCACATCTCCTTTTTTTACTTCATCACCCGGTTTGACTTTCAGATCCAAAATCAGACCAGGCATGGGAGCTTTGATATCTTTGACTCCTCCCGCACCTGCAGCACTCATGCCCATTTGCTCCAGCAAAAGATCAAACCGGTCTTTCAACTGCAGCGTCGCAGTTTTGTACCCGATGCGGATTTGCAGGGTTTTGCTCTCCCGGTCAAGGGAGAGTAATTCTGCCACTACCGATTCGTTTCCGCGGATAAGATGGATCGTTCTGTCCTCAATCCATTTCATATCCCAAGAAATCGGCTTTTTATTAACTTGGATTGAATCCTCGGTTTTTTCGACCGAAAGGGGGGTGTTTTGAAGGATAACTGAAAACATTCCTGCTATTTTGGGTGTGAATATACATCATGCGCGGCAATTGCCCCGTTAGGATCACTTCCAACTTTCATACAAATGTATTCGAGGCTAAATGAAATTATAAGGACTTGTCTGACGCTCGGTTGCTCTGCAATCCTGTTTTTTTCCGTTTCCTGTAAGTCTGAACAAGCGATAGTCGAATCCCCGGATGAGCTTGGCTCCGCCGCTGATGAAGAATTCACTTCCCAAATCGACAGCGCCAAGCTGATGCACCTTATCCGGGAAAAAGAAGCTGAAATTGAAGCGTATCAGTCCAGTGCCCGAAGAGATTTTGATTTAATCCATACCGATTTGGACCTTTCTTTTGATTGGGCCCGGCAAGCAGTGCTTGGTAAAGCCAGGTTACAACTGAAGCCGTTTTTTTACCCGCAAAAGGAGCTGGTTTTGGATGCCAAAGATTTTGAAGTGGGCGCCATAAACCTCATTGGCGAGGAGAGTTTGACCAAGCTTTCCTACCGGTATGATGAAAAGCAGCTCCGGATTTACCTTCCCGAAATGCTTTCTTCATCGGATACGTTTGAGATAGAAATCAACTACACCGCATTTCCGGATCGGAATTCAGGCAATGGAAGCGAGGCCATCACGGATACAAAAGGATTGTATTTCATTGACCCGCTGGACACGATTCCCGGCAAACCGACTATGATTTGGACGCAGGGCGAGACCGAGCATAACAGTAAGTGGTTTCCAACGATCGATAAACCCAACGAGCGTGCCACTCAACTTTTCAAATTGACTGTTCCTGATTCCATGGTGACCGTCAGCAACGGGAAATTGGTCAATCAGGAAAAGCTGGAAAATGGGCTGAGAAAAGACTATTGGTATATGGAACTTCCCCATGCGCCTTATTTGGCAGCGATAGCCATTGGTCCTTTTGGGAAGGCGGAAGCAAAATGGCGAGATATTCCACTCGGATATTATGTAGAAAAAGGCTTTGAAAAAGGAGCCGCCAAGGTATTTGAAAATACACCGGAAATGATCGGATTTTTCGAAGATAAGTTGGGCGTGAAATATCCCTGGCCGAAATATGACCAAATCGTAGTGAGAGATTTTGTGTCTGGTGCTATGGAGAATACGACAGCCTCAATTTTCATGGAGGAATTGCGGCTAAATGAACGGGAGGCGATCGATTCCGAATGGGATTACATCATCGCTCATGAGCTTTTCCACCATTGGTTTGGGGATTTGGTGACCTCTGAATCTTGGGCCAATCTGACCTTGAATGAGGCATTTGCCAATTACAGTGAGTACCTCTGGAATGAATACAAGTATGGCAAGGATCAGGCGGCGCTCAAGTTGGTTTCTGAGATGGAAGGCTACTTTGCCGAATCCGAAACCAAGCAAGAAGACCTGATTCGGTTTAATTATGCCGATTCGGAGGACATGTTTGACGCGCATAGTTACAACAAAGGCGGAGTCGTATTGAACATGCTCCGAAAGCAGGTCGGTGATGAGGCGTTTTTCAAAGCCTTGAATGAATATCTGAGCAGGCATGCCTTTCAATCGGTAGAAGTCCATGATTTAAGACTTGCTTTTGAACGAGTGAGCGGGCAGGATCTGAATTGGTTTTTCAACCAGTGGTTTTTGGACAAAGGCCATCCTGAGCTCTTTTTCCAAGTAGATTATTCCCAACCTGAAAATATCTTGGTGTCGGCCTACCAGGTTCAGAATTTGGAAAATGCACCCTTGTATCAATTGCCGATAGAAATCAGCTGGTATGAAAATGGGGATCGTAAGTCCAAGACTTTTTTTATGACCAGGGCTTTTCAGCAGTTTTCACTGGAAAATGAAATTCCCCTCACCCAAGTCTACATAGATGAAGGTAAAAATCTACTCGCAAGGCGAACTCAAGAAATCAGTAATCCCCAGTTTGTTCAGCAATTTAAAGAATCAAAACTGGGTGTAGCCCGGTATGAGGCGCTGGACAGTTTGGTGTCCAGAGAGGCTAAAACAGAATTGGGTGAAATTTTAAAACAGGCGGTCAGGGATCCATTTTGGTCGGTGAGAGAAAATGCCCTCGGGTATTTGCAAAACGCACCCGAATTGAGATCTGAAATTCCAGACTTGGAGGAAGTGGTCTATCAACTTGCGGAAAAGGACCCCAAAAATTCTGTCCGGTCAGCGGCAATTGATTTGTTGGCGGTCTGGGATCCCGATAAATACCAAACCGCATTTTTGCGGCTGGCCAATGAACCTTCTTACTTGGTTGCGGGATCAGCTTTGATGGGATTGGTCAGCGCCGACGAAAGTCCTGTGGATTCTGTAGTTATCGATCGGTTTTCTGAGGATACCAATTACAGGATAACCATCCCCGTTGCTGAATATTACATTTCCCAAAATGTTTCGGGAAAAGGCACGTGGTTTTTGAGTAGGATAGATCAGCTTTCGGGTGAAGGACTTTATTTTTTCATGGGGTATTTCAGTGAGTATTTTTCCAGATTTCCGGAGGAAGGCAAGGAAAAAGCGGTAACAGAACTTTTTGAAAGGATGGAAAAAGATTCAAAGAACTTCGTCCGTCTGGGTGCATTTCAGGCCTTGTTGGGATTTTCGGAACATGAGGAATTGGTCAAGAAAATTGAGGAGGTTTCTGCTAGAGAAAAGGATCCCGATCTCAAGAATTACTACAATTATTTCCTGGAAGCATTGAAGTGAGAAAATTAATCTCTTGATTTTTAAATCATTGAATTATTGCCAGAGAAAAAGTTTCCAATTTTAGAATGCATCCTTTGATACTTTGGTAAAAGGCTATAATTTTGCCATCCGTTAAGGTCATAAGGGGTTCAAATCTTTCTGATTTTAGCGCAGTTGGGGGAATACCAAAGCGGCCAACTGGGACGGACTGTAAATCCGTTGACTTATGTCTTCACAGGTTCGAATCCTGTTTCCCCCACCGAGTTGCCTAAATGTAAAATTTTTTTCTAGTTTTGCAGGGCAAAAAAAAAATCCGGTATGCCGGTTATAAGCGGGAGTAGCTCAGTTGGTAGAGCGGCAGCCTTCCAAGCTGCAGGTCGCGGGTTCGAGCCTCGTCTCCCGCTCTGTGCTTACAGAGCACAATGGGTTAAGCCGACGTAGCTCAGGGGTAGAGTACTTCCTTGGTAAGGAAGGGGTCACGGGTTCAATTCCCGTCGTTGGCTCAATACAGGAATTATTATCTAAACATATCTTTAAACTTAAACTGAGGATTTTCACGCATGGCAAAAGCAACCTTCGACCGTTCCAAGCCGCACGTTAACATCGGTACGATTGGACACGTAGACCATGGCAAAACTACCCTGACTGCCGCCATCACTACCGTATTGGCTAAAAAAGGTCTTTCTGAATTGAGAGATTTCTCTTCTATTGATAACGCTCCAGAAGAGAAGGAGAGAGGTATTACAATCAATACTTCCCACGTAGAATATCAGACTGAAAAGAGACACTACGCTCACGTAGACTGTCCAGGTCACGCTGACTACGTTAAAAACATGGTTACCGGTGCTGCCCAAATGGACGGTGCTATTCTTGTAGTAGCTGCAACTGACGGTCCTATGCCACAAACCAGAGAGCACATCCTTTTGGCTCGTCAGGTAGGTGTTCCTGCTCTTGTAGTTTTCTTGAATAAAGTGGATATGGTTGATGATCCAGAATTGTTGGAGCTTGTTGAAATGGAAGTAAGAGAATTGCTTTCTTTCTATGAGTTCGACGGTGACAATATTCCAGTTATTGCCGGTTCTGCACTTGGTGCATTGAACGGTGAAGAAAAGTGGGTTGACACTGTAATGCAATTGATGGATGCAGTTGATTCTTACATTCCGCTTCCGGAGCGTCTGATCGACAAAGACTTCTTGATGCCAGTTGAAGACGTATTCTCTATCACAGGCCGTGGTACTGTTGCTACTGGTCGTATCGAAAGAGGTGTTGTTAACACAGGTGATGCAGTTGAAATTATCGGTATGGGTGCTGAAGGACTTAAGTCTACCGTAACGGGTGTAGAAATGTTCCGTAAGATCCTTGACAGAGGTGAAGCTGGTGATAACGTAGGTTTGTTGTTGAGAGGTATTGAAAAATCTCAAATCAAGCGTGGTATGATCATCTGTAAGCCAGGATCAGTGAAGCCTCACGCTCACTTTAAGGCTGAAGTTTACGTACTTTCAAAAGAAGAAGGTGGACGTCATACTCCATTCTTCAACAAGTACAGACCTCAGTTCTACTTGAGAACAACAGACGTTACCGGCGAAATCAAACTTCCTGCAAATGTGGAAATGGTTATGCCAGGTGATAACGTTACCATTGAAGTTAACTTGTTGTCAGCTGTTGCTTTGGAAAAAGGTTTGAGATTTGCGATTCGTGAAGGCGGTCGTACAGTAGGTGCCGGTCAGGTGACCGAGATTCTCGACTAATCATTCTTGATATATTGAAACGATGCGATCCCAAATTATTTTGGGATCGCATTTGTTTCTAAAGACATTATTCCTAATTTTGCGTTCCCATTTGCGGGACGTTAATTCACACGGGCATAGTTCAATGGCAGAATAGCGGTCTCCAAAACCGTTGATGGGAGTTCGAATCTCTCTGCCCGTGCAGCAAGTAAGTAGACTATGAATCTTAAAAACTTTGTCCTCGAGTCTTATGACGAAATGAAAAATAAGGTCACTTGGCCTAAGTTTTCATTCCTTCAAAATAGTGCCGTATTGGTGTTGGTAGCTTCTCTGATCTTCGCGCTGTTTATAGGTGTCGTGGATTTGGGATTTGAAAACATCATGACATGGTTTTATGATTTATTCTAATTGACATTACAGAATGGCTGAACATAAGTGGTACGTACTCAGAGTAGTAGCGGGGCAGGAAAAAAAGACCAAGGCTTATCTGGACAATGAAATCCAGAGAGAGAAAATTGGAGAATTTATTCCTGAAGTCCTGATTCCGTCTGAGAAGGTATATGAAATGCGAAATGGCAAAAAACGTGTCCGTGAAAGAAATTTCTTTCCGGGTTATGTATTGGTCAACGCAGATCTATCCAATGGTGAAGCCAATCACGTGATAACGAGTATCCCGGGTGTTATAGGGTTTCTTGGATCAA
This sequence comes from uncultured Limnohabitans sp., assembly GCA_964405255.1. Lineage (GTDB taxonomy): Bacteria > Bacteroidota > Bacteroidia > Cytophagales > Cyclobacteriaceae > Algoriphagus. Next base: position 36,861 of record CAYONF010000026.1, read on the forward strand.
ACCAGGGGGGAGCTTCCAAAACCCCTGAACCATTACGACAGTCAGAAGTCAACCGTATTTTAGGTAAGGTTGAAGAGATTGATGAGTTTGCCGAGAAGCAGGATACCCCATTTATAGTCGGAGAGGCCGTAAAAGTAATGGACGGTCCCTTCAGTGGATTTACCGGGACAATTGAGGAGATATTTGAGGAAAAGAAGAAGCTTAATGTTATGGTTAAGATCTTCGGCCGAAATACTCCAGTAGAGTTAAACTTTATACAAGTAGAAAAACAAGACTAAGCAATGGCTAAGGAAATCACTGGTTATGTAAAACTACAAGTGAAAGGTGGCCAGGCAAATCCGTCACCTCCAGTAGGTCCAGCTCTTGGTTCCAAGGGTTTGAACATCATGGAGTTCTGTAAGCAGTTCAATGCACGTACCCAAGAAAAAATGGGAACTGTGCTTCCGGTACTGATTACGGTTTATTCCGACAAGTCTTTTGATTTTGTGGTAAAAACTCCTCCAGCTGCAAACATGCTGTTGGAAGCTGCCAAAATCAAAGGCGGTTCGGCTGAACCAAACAGAAAGAAAGTAGGATCTGTAACCTGGGATCAGGTGAAAGTGATCGCTGAGACGAAAATGCCTGACCTTAATGCCTTCAAAGTAGAATCTGCCATGAAAATGGTAGCAGGTACTGCACGAAGCATGGGTATCACAGTATCTGGTAAAGCCCCTTGGGAAGTATAAATAAACAACAATGGCTAAGTTAACAAAAAAGCAAAAAGAAGCTCTTTCTAAGTACGACGCAAGCCAAATGTACTCCCTGGAGGCAGCTTCTTCACTGGTTAAGGAAATTACCATGACTAAGTTTGACGCTTCCGTAGATGTTGACGTTCGTTTGGGCGTTGATCCTCGTAAAGCAGATCAAATGGTAAGAGGTGTTGTAGCACTTCCTCATGGTACTGGCAAGGACATCAAAGTATTGGTGCTTTGTACTCCTGACAAAGCAGCAGAAGCTACCGAAGCAGGTGCAGACTACGTAGGTTTGGACGATTACATTGCCAAAATCGAAGGCGGTTGGACTGACGTTGACGTCATCATCACTATGCCTAACGTAATGGCTAAAGTAGGTAGGTTAGGTAGAGTATTGGGTCCTCGAGGCTTGATGCCAAATCCTAAATCAGGAACCGTTACCCTTGAGGTTGGTAAAGCTGTAAGAGAAGTTAAAGCCGGTAAAATCGACTTCAAAGTTGATAAGTTTGGAATCATCCATGCCGGAGTAGGTAAGGTTTCTTTTACTCCTGAGCAAATTCAGGACAACGTAAAAGAACTTATCATGACGATCTCTAAGTTGAAGCCTTCTTCTTCAAAGGGTACATATTTCAAAAGTATTCATTTGTCAAGCACAATGTCTCCGGGTATAGCTGTAGACAAGGGTAGCATTCAAGGAATTTAATCATGACTAGAGACGAAAAGAAAGTTATTATCGACAGTCTGACTGAGAAGTTGAAAGAAAGCCCTTTCTTCTACATCACTGATGCTTCCGGATTTAGTGTTGCTGAAGTGAACGCATTCAGAAGGACTTGTTTCGAAAGAGGTGTGGAGTACAAAGTGTACAAAAACACCCTTATTGCCAAGGCTCTCGAAAATCTGGATGCTGACTATTCCAAACTTGCGAATGGTGCATTGAAAGGGTTCTCTGGAATTATTTTCTCTAAAGAGACTAGTAACCTTCCGGCAAAAGTATTGCTGGATTTCAGAAAGAAACAAGGTAAAAAAGAGTACAGACCAGTATTCAAAGGTGCAGGGATTGACTCAGATGTAATTCTGGGAGAGAACAACCTTGAAATGCTGTCTAACCTCAAGTCTAAGCAAGAATTGCTGGGTGATCTGATCGGATTACTACAGTCTCCTGCTAAAAATCTCGTATCGGCATTGCAGTCTGGTCAAAACAACATCACTGGTGTATTGAAGACCCTTGCTGATCGGGAAGCAAAATAATCTTATCAAATCATTCAAAAACAATTAAATAATTAATACAATGGCAGATCTTACACAACTTGCAGAACAGTTGGTAAACTTGACTGTAAAAGAAGTAAAGGAATTGACAGACATCCTTAAGGATCAGTACGGCATCGAGCCTGCTGCAGCTGGTGCTGTAGTAGTTGCAGGTGGTGGTGCTGGTGCTGCTGATGCTCCTGCTGAAGAGGAAAAAACTTCATTCGATGTAATCCTTAAAGCTGCTGGTGCTCAGAAACTTGCAGTAGTTAAATTGGTGAAAGAATTGACAGGTCTTGGTTTGAAAGAAGCTAAGGATCTTGTTGACGCAGCGCCAAAGGCTCTGAAAGAAGGAGTTGCTAAGGACGAAGCTGAAGCTCTGAAGAAGTCTCTTGAAGAGGCTGGTGCTGAAGTAGAGATCAAATAATTTGCTGATTCCGCGCCTTTAGGTTCGGAATTAGCCCAAAGACCTGACTAATCTAGTCAGGTCTTTTCCTGTTTATGCGCAGAACGAAAATTGCATTATTCCAAGCGAAAATTGTCGCATTCCGTTATTTTAATTCACTATAAACATACACTACCTTGGCTATCAAGAATCAAACCGAAAGGAAAAGTTTCTCCTCCATTAAGGTGGTCAAAGACTATCCGGATTTTCTCGATATTCAGCTGCAGTCTTTCAAAGACTTTTTCCAGTTGGATACTCCTGCAGAAAAGCGCCGGGCAGATGGGTTGTTCAAAGTTTTTGCAGAAAACTTCCCCATCAGTGATTCCAGAGAAAATTTTACTCTTGAATTCATCGATTATGCAGTAGATCCACCTAAATACAGTGTGGAAGAATGTATTGATCGAGGCTTGACCTATTCAGTTCCATTGAAAGCAAAATTAAGACTGCTTTGCCACGATGAGGACAATGAGGATTTCGAAACCATCGAACAAGAGGTATTCCTTGGCAACCTTCCTTACATGACCGAAAAAGGGTCGTTTGTAATCAACGGTGCTGAACGTGTGATTGTATCGCAATTACATCGCTCTCCGGGCGTATTCTTTGCTCAAAGCAAGCATACTAACGGAACCAAGCTTTACTCTGCCAGAATTATTCCTTTCAAAGGTTCTTGGATCGAGTTTGCGACTGACATTAACAATGTCATGTATGCTTACATCGACCGTAAAAAGAAATTCCCTGTTACCACGCTTCTAAGAGCAATCGGTTATGGTTCGGATAAAGATATCCTGGATCTTTTCGGTCTTTCAGAAGAGGTGGCAGCCACTAAAGCTGCTTTGAAAAAAGCTGCCGGACGGAAATTAGCCGCAAGAGTATTGAGAACCTGGGTGGAAGATTTCGTAGATGAGGACACTGGAGAGGTGGTTTCCATCGACCGAAATGAGGTATTGCTTGAGCGCGATACCATCCTTACTGAAGAGGACATCGAAATGATTTTGGATTCGGGCTCCAAATCCATCATTCTCCATAGAGAAGATGTAAACGTGGCCGATTTCTCTATCATCTATAATACCCTGCAAAAAGATAACTCCAACTCCGAAAAAGAGGCAGTTGAAGTAATCTATCGACAGCTTAGAAATACTGAAGCTCCTGATGAGGCTACAGCCCGTGAAGTAATTCAGAGTCTGTTCTTCTCAGACAAGCGTTATGATTTGGGAGAAGTAGGTCGATACAGAATAAATAAAAAACTAGGTCTCGACATTGAGCCAGACAAGATTGTATTGACCAAAGAGGATATTATTTCCATTGTGAAATATCTGATCGGCTTGATCAATTCCAAAGCGGTAGTCGATGATATCGATCACTTGTCAAACAGACGAGTTCGTACGGTAGGAGAGCAGTTGTATAGCCAGTTCGGCGTTGGTTTGGCCAGAATGGCCAGAACAATCAGAGAACGGATGAACGTTCGTGACAATGAAGACTTCAAACCGGTCGATTTGATCAACGCACGTACGCTTTCTTCTGTGATCAACTCCTTCTTCGGAACTAACCAGCTTTCTCAGTTTATGGATCAAACCAATCCATTGGCCGAATTGACTCACAAAAGACGTCTTTCAGCCTTGGGTCCAGGTGGTCTTTCAAGAGAAAGAGCCGGTTTCGAAGTTCGAGACGTTCATTATACTCACTACGGTCGTCTCTGTACGATCGAAACTCCGGAGGGTCCAAACATCGGTTTGATTTCTTCGCTTTGCGTCCATGCAAAGGTGAATTCCATGGGATTCCTTGAAACTCCTTATCGCAAAGTTGAAAACGGTAAGGTTGGGATGAAGCCTGAAGAAATCGTATTCCTTACGGCAGAAGAAGAAGATAATCACAACATTGCTCAGGCAAACGCACGCCTTGAAGAAGATGGCACCTTTGTCAATGAGAAAGTAAAGGCAAGATTTGAAGGGGACTTCCCTGTTTTGGATCCTAGCGAAATCACCTATATGGATGTTGCTCCTAACCAAATCGTTTCAGTAGCAGCATCATTAATTCCTTTCTTGGAGCATGATGACGCTAACCGAGCCTTGATGGGATCTAACATGCAGCGTCAGGCGGTTCCACTGTTGAAAGCGGAAGCTCCAATCGTTGGTACAGGATTGGAAGGAAAAGCAGCTATCGACTCCAGAGCACTGATCATCGCAGAGGCAAATGGTGTGGTAGAATATGTAGACGCTAAAAAGATCACCATCAAGTACGACCTGACTTCAGATGAGCTGTTGGTGAATTTCACAGACGAATACAAAACCTACGACCTGATCAAATTTAGAAGAACCAACCAGGATACCACAATCAACCTGACGCCTCTGGTGCTGAAGGGTGAAAAAGTAACCAAAGGTCAGGTTTTGGTAGAAGGTTACTCCACCAACAAGGGAGAGCTTGCTTTGGGTAAAAACCTCAAAGTAGCCTACATGCCTTGGCAGGGTTACAACTTCGAGGATGCGATTGTAATTTCTGAAAGGGTTGTTCGTGAAGACATCTTTACTTCCATTCACGTGGAAGAATTCCAACTGGAAGTTCGGGATACCAAACGTGGTGAAGAGGAATTGACTTCTGAAATTCCAAACGTTTCTGAGGAAGCAGTTAAGCACTTGGACGAAAACGGAATCATCCGTATTGGAGCTGAAGTAAAAGAAGGCGATATCATCATCGGTAAAATCACTCCAAAAGGAGAAACCGATCCGACTCCAGAAGAAAAACTCTTGAGAGCGATCTTCGGTGATAAAGCTGGTGACGTGAAAGATGCTTCTTTGAAAGCTTCTCCTTCTCTGAACGGCGTAGTAATCGAAACCAAGCTCTTCTCCAGACCTAAAAAAGACAAGGATAACCGAGCTAAATCAAAAGCTGAAGTTGAAAAACTCAAGGCTAGATACTCCAAGGATCTCTTGGGCATCAGAGCCAGAATGATCAACAAATTGGTGACTTTGCTGGATGGAAAGACATCTCAGGGCGTGAAACACAAATTTGGTGATGAGATCATCAGCAAAGGCGTGAAGTTTAACCTGAAAAACATTGAAAACAATCTTTTCCCTGCTAAGAACCCTTACAGAGACGAGTCAAACTACAATGTGCCTGAGGAAGCTAACCTGATATCTGACATCATTTTGGATGACTGGACTGAAGATGCACACACCAATGCATTGATCGTCCAATTGGTGAAGAATTACACCAACTCCAGAAATGAAATTTCCGGACGATTCAAGCGTGACAGATTTACTCTAGAAGTAGGAGATGAATTGCCTGCCGGTATCGTACAGCTAGCCAAAGTTTACATCGCTAAGAAGCGTAAGCTGAAAGTGGGTGATAAGATGGCAGGTCGTCATGGTAACAAGGGTATTGTCGCCCGAATCGTAAGAGACGAAGACATGCCATTCTTGGAGGATGGAACCCCAATGGATATCGTGTTGAACCCGCTGGGTGTACCTTCACGAATGAACATCGGACAGATTTTCGAAACCGTTTTGGCATGGGCAGGTCAGAGACTGGGTAAAAAATATGCAACTCCGATTTTCGACGGAGCTTCTTTGGAAGAAGTTTCTGCGGAATTGGAAGCAGCGGGAGTTCCGCCTTATGGCAGAACTTACCTATACGATGGTCTTTCTGGAAACAGATTTGATCAGCCAGTTACTGTAGGTGTGGCATATATGCTGAAACTGGGTCACCTGGTGGATGATAAGATGCACGCCCGTTCAATCGGTCCATACTCGCTCATTACTCAGCAGCCGCTGGGTGGTAAGGCTCAGTTTGGTGGTCAGCGATTCGGAGAGATGGAAGTGTGGGCATTGGAGGCATTTGGTGCATCTCACGTACTTCAGGAAATCCTGACCGTGAAGTCTGATGACGTAATCGGCAGAGCGAAAGCTTATGAAGCAATTGTGAAGGGTGAAAACCTTCCTAAGCCTAACATCCCTGAATCATTCAATGTATTGGTTCATGAGTTGAGAGGTTTGGCTCTTGAAATTACCCTGGATTAATTTGGCTCATAGGGCGAGCAATCGCCCTTAACATATCTCAAAAAATTATGTCGTTTAGAAAAAATAAAAAACTCAACAACGATTTTTCCAGAGTTACCATCAGCTTGGCCTCTCCAGAATCAATTCTGGACAGCTCAAATGGTGAGGTAACCCAGCCAGAGACCATCAACTACAGAACCTACAAGCCAGAAATGGGCGGGTTGTTTTGTGAGCGGATCTTTGGACCGGTGAAAGACTGGGAATGTCATTGTGGTAAGTACAAGCGAATCAGATATAAGGGCATCATCTGCGACCGTTGTGGGGTAGAGGTGACAGAGAAAAAAGTACGCCGTGAGCGCATGGGCCACATTGAATTGGTGGTTCCGGTAGCGCACATTTGGTACTTCAAGTCTCTTCCTAACAAAATCGGTTACCTGCTTGGTCTTCCTACCAAGAAATTGGACCAGATTGTTTACTACGAGCGATATGTGGTAGTGCAGGCTGGTATCAAAGCTGAAGAAGGTGTACAGTACCTCGACTTCCTAACTGAAGACGAATACTTGGACATCATGGATAAGCTCCCTAAGGAAAACCACATGCTGGACGATGAGGATCCGAACAAATTCATCGCTAAGATGGGTGCTGAAGCTTTGGAAATGTTGTTGGCAAGATTGGATCTCGATGATCTTTCTTATTCACTTCGTCACCAGGCAGCTACCGATACTTCTCAGCAGCGTAAGGCAGAAGCCTTGAAGCGACTGAAAGTGGTAGAAGCATTCCGTGATGCAAGAACCCGTATCGAAAACCGTCCGGAATGGATGGTGGTGCGAATGGTTCCTGTTATTCCACCGGAATTGCGTCCATTGGTTCCTTTGGATGGTGGTCGTTTTGC
>CAYONF010000027.1:0-43399 GCA_964405255.1 uncultured Limnohabitans sp.
AATAGCCGAAAACAAGAGTGTCTCCTAAGAACCCGTATCTGTTTTGGCGACTTCCTTCACTGGTTATGATTTCTATTGTTTCGTTATTCATCGTTCTCCAAGAAAAAGTCGGGATCAACGAGTAGTCTAATGGTTCTGTAACTCCATTTCTCCGCAAGTCATCCCGCAAAAACTGAGGATCCAAAATAAGCTTTCCTTCTTTGGTGTAAGTCTCCACATAGTTTTTCCCATAAAACTCATCCTTGACAATTTCACCAATAACATCTTTGGAGAAGAGCATCATCCATTTCCCAACTAATCGAGGATCCCGTTCTGATTTTTGGTAAAAAGTGCCAAAAACAACCAAAATCAGGATGATCAAAATTCTCATAATACAAAAAAATCAGGTCTAGGTATTTCTATTTTTCAGACCTACTCTAAGAGCAATTACCTGCGAAACCACCAATAATACCATCGCAATCGCAGTAAAGTTGGGAGCCTTATTTCTCCCTTCCATCCAAAACCCACTATGCCACAAAGACAAGCCACCAATCAAAAGGGAAGCAAAAACCAATACCAAGTGAAAATAAAATCTACGATTGCTCATCGGTTTAAACTAAATCTGAAAGAATAAACTAACTATTTATCAAAAAACAAAACCCCTCGAAGATTTTATTCCTCAAGGGGTTCAATTTTAGCTTATCTGACAACTGATTTCAGATTTCTCACTTTAGATTTTTATATCTAATCCGCTTTGGTGTCACATCGCCCAGTCGCTTTTTCTTATTTTCCTCGTAGTCGGAAAAGTTTCCTTCAAACCAATACACTTGGGAATCTCCTTCGAAAGCCAAAATGTGGGTACAGATTCGATCCAAGAACCAACGGTCGTGGGAAATAATCACCGCACAACCACCGAAGTTTTCCAAAGCTTCTTCCAAAGCCCGAAGCGTATTCACATCGAGGTCGTTGGTCGGTTCGTCAAGAAGTAGCAAGTTGCCGCCTTCTTTTAACGTGATGGCCAAGTGAACCCGATTACGCTCACCACCGGAGAGTACGCCAACCTTTTTCTCTTGATCAGAACCGGCAAAGTTGAACTTAGACACATAAGCCCTTGCATTCACTTCCTTATTACCCAATTTCATCAATTCGTTGCCACCGGAAATCAGTTGGTAAACCGTCTTATTGGGATCCAGGGAATCGTGCTCCTGATCGACATAAGCCAACTTTACAGTCTCCCCAACTTCAAAACTTCCTGAATCCGGCTTTTCCTGACCCGTGATCAGTTTGAAAAGCGTAGTCTTACCTGCGCCGTTTGGCCCGATGATTCCAACGATCCCCCCTTGAGGAAGGGAGAAACTCAAATTTTCAAACAGCAACTTATTGCCATACGCCTTTGACACATTGTGAGCCTCAATGACCTTGGCTCCCAATCTCGGTCCCGGAGGAATAAATAGTTCCAGTTTGGCTTCTTTCTCTTTTGCCTCCTCTCCAATTAGCTTGTCATAAGCGTTGAGACGGGCTTTCCCTTTGGACTGACGGGCTTTAGGCGACATGCGGATCCATTCCAATTCCCGCTCGAGGGTCTTCTGACGCTTGGATTCGGTCTTTTCTTCCTGCTTCAGTCGGTTTTGCTTTTGATCCAACCAAGAGGAATAATTTCCTTTCCAGGGAATCCCTTCTCCACGATCCAGTTCCAGAATCCATCCTGCAACATTATCCAAGAAGTATCGATCGTGGGTTACCGCGATGACTGTGCCTTTGTAATTCTGTAAATGTTGCTCCAACCAAAGCACTGATTCGGCATCCAGGTGGTTGGTAGGTTCGTCCAGTAAAAGCACATCCGGCTCCTGCAACAGCAAACGACATAGGGCTACCCGACGCTTTTCCCCTCCGGAAAGATTTGCCACATTGGCATCTGCAGGGGGTAGACGGAGCGCATCCATCGCCCTGTCCAGCATCACATCCAGCTCCCAAGCGTTTGCGGCATCCAGCTTTTCCTGCACTTCGCCTTGGCGGGTGATGAGTTTATCCATGGCATCGGGATCTTCCATCAGCGCCGGATCCATGAATTTCTCGTTGATTTCTTCAAACTCTTTGAGCAAAGCTACTGTACCTGCCACAGCCTCCTCCACTATTTCCTTGACGGTTTTGGTTGGATCAAGTTTGGGCTCTTGCTCAAGCATCCCCACGGTATAGCCTGGAGACCAAACTACTTCGCCCAGAAATTCCTTGTCAACTCCGGCAATAATGCGGAGCAAAGAGGATTTCCCGGAACCGTTGAGACCCAGGACGCCGATCTTTGCGCCATAAAAAAATGAGAGGTAAATATCTTTTAGAACTTTCTTTTGAGGCGGGTAAATCTTGGAAACCCCGGCCATGGAAAAGATTATTTTTTCTGCACTCATGCTGCTAGTTTAATCGTTAGTTATCTGTTCGAGTAAGATGGCAAAAATATACCTTTCTTAGGATAAGTGAGGGCTAAATGATTATTTTGCGGAAAATTGAAAACGACCACCTATAACCTATTGTAGCGTAATGGAACATCCTTATGGATATATCAAAGACGGCAAAGTCTTTTTGAAGGGTTTTTTAGGGCGGAATGACAGAATAATCGGCGAAGTCAAGGAAGATGAAGCCTCTACGATCAGCTATTTTGAGGCCCGATTTGACCAAATCAAAGAAAAAGTAGCGAAGCTTAAAGCAGATATTGAGGAAAACCAGAATAAAGGCTCTTTTCTCATGAGACTCATCCATTTGCGTGATTCGCTTTTCGAATCTGACGCATTGGGAGATTTCATTCCCTTGATCGATGAACTCACTGAGCAGGAGAATTTTTTGAATGAAATCATCCAAGCCAACCGGTCCAAAAACCTGGAAGTAAAAAAAGGCTTAATCCTCGAAGCGGAGGCACTTAAAAACGATACAGATTGGAAAACCACCGCCGAGGCCCTGAAGGAATTGAAAATGCGGTGGATCAAAACCGGTCCGGTCGAAAAAGAGATTCATGAAGAACTCGAGAAAGAATTCAATGAGGCCATTCAGACTTTCTTCGAAAACCGAAGGCATTTCTACGAGGGTTTAGCCCTGCAAGCCGAAGAGAACATCAAAATCTACGAGGCCTTGGTCGTACAAGCCCGGGAAGCGCATGACCTTCCTGATGCCAAGATGGCTTTTGAAATCTCCAAGCGTATCCAAAAAGAATGGAAAGAAGCGGGCAAAGTGCCTGCGGAAAAGCGCCAGCCGCTTTGGGATGAATTTTCAAAATTGAACAACCGGATTTTCTCCCGATACAAGCGCACACTGAATCCCGGCCCTAGCATGCATCCTAGAGAGGTGTTGAGGAAAATAGAGGGCATGGTGGAGGAACTGAAAAAACTCGCCCATCAGCCTACCAGCTACGCCATCACCACCCGTGCCAAAGCCATTCAGGAAGATTGGAAAAAACTTCCGGCCCACAAACCGAAAGAAGCCAACCTTCCGGCCCGATCTTATCAGTTTTTCATGGACATCATTTTTGAAAAAGCATTTCTGGAAAAACTGGCTCATGGAAAGTATGCAGATTTTGATTCAAAGTCTGTGCAGGAGCAAAATCAGATTAAATCTGCCATTCTCAAGGACTTACTTCACCGGGACCAAACTGAATTGGAGACTATGCAAAACAATTCGGACAATTTCCGAGTACAGACTCCGGACTTCGAGATGATGATGAGAAAAAAGTTGTCAGGTCTGAAGCGGAAAGTAGACGTAAAAAACTATATTTTGAAGCAACTTTCTCCTCGGATTTGAGTAGAAACTACTTATTCAAAAAATCACTAATCTTGCACCTTTAAAAATTCCGGAACACCTTTTAAAATAAACACTATGTACTGGACACTTGAATTAGCTTCCTACCTTGAGGACGCTCCCTGGCCAGCGACCAAGGATGAGCTTATTGACTATGCCATCCGCTCCGGCGCACCACTGGAAGTAGTGGAAAATCTCCAAGAACTCGAAGATGACGGCGAGCCTTACGAGACTATCGAAGAAATCTGGCCGGACTATCCGACTAAGGATGATTTCTTCTTCAACGAGGACGAATACTAAAACGAAAGCCCTGCTTGTTCAGGGCTTTTTTATTGGGATAATCTCTTCAGTCTTCAATTCACTCACAAACCCAAAACCTGTCGGAGTCGGGCATAGCCGGTTTTACTGACAGGTATTTGAGTTGCTCCCCGAAGCTTGACCAAATAGGAATCCCGCTCATAGGGTTCGATCCCGGTGATCTCATTGAGATTGATGATAAATGATCGATGGACACGGGCAAATTTGGCCGGGTCCAGGGAATCCTCCAGGGTTTTCATGGTCATCTTTTTCAGGAATTTGCCGCCCGAAGTATGGATAGCGATGTAATCGTCCTCTGCTTCAAAAAAGGTCACCTCCTGAACCGGGATAATTTTGATGTCATTTTTCACCCGGACTACCAGCCTTTTACTTTTTTCAGCCAACTGATTCCACTCAGTTTCGGATTTCTTGTCTTTCTCTTCGGTTTCCCAAGTTGCCAAAAACCGCTCGATGGCTTGTCTAAATCGCTCCTCGGAAAATGGTTTTAGCAAGTAATCGATCGCCTTGGCATCAAAAGCCTTCAACGCATACTGATCAAATGCGGTGGTAAAAATCACAGCCGGTGGCTCATCCAGCAATTCCAACATTTCAAAACCTGTGATTTTTGGCATTTGAACATCCAGAAAGATCAAATCCGGCTGATGCTGCTGAATGGCCTTCAAACCTTGAAAGCCATCCTGACAGACTTCCAACACCTGAAACTGAGCAAACTTGGCCAAAAACTCCAGCACAATGCCGGCAGCCAAAGGCTCATCATCGATAATTATCGTTCGAATCATTGAAATTGAGGGATTTTTAATCTTACTCTGAAAAGATTGCCGTCGGGCCCGGAGTCCAAAAGGTCCGTTCGTCCAAACAAAAGATATAACCTTCGCTCCACCGAACTCAATCCAAAACCCAAGCCTTCCGGGCCTGATGATTCCGGATCAAAGGGATTCCTGATTTCCAAGACAAAATAGCTTCCTTCCCTTCTTCCGCAAACTTCAATTTTTACCTGACCTGTCACTCCATACAAGCCATGCTTAATGGCATTTTCTACCAAAGGCTGGATCAACAGTTGGGGTAATTTGACGGAAAACAGGTCAGGATCCACCTGAAAATCCACTTCTAGCCGATGACCAAATCTCACCCGCTCGATATCCAGGTACATTTTGAGGTAGTTCAATTCTTCTTCCAGGGAAATCCAGGCCTGGGAATCCTTTCGGATTGTCCCCCTCAGAAACTCGGAAAGTTGCAAAACCATTTCCCTGGCTTTTTGAGGCTGAGATACCACCAAAGCATTGATTGAATTGAGGCTGTTAAACAGAAAATGCGGCTGCAATTGCTGGCGCAGTTGCGCCAGCTCGGCATCTTTGGAAAGCTGGAGCATTTGAGCTTCCCGCTTTCTGACTTCTTCCTGCCTTTCCAGCTGGGAAACCACCAAGGCCAAAACAGAAGCCATTTGCTCTACCAATCCCAACACCGTCCATCGGAGATAAAAATTAGCACTCAGAAATTCCAGGTATTCCTCCCGGTCGTCAAACCACCATGAAAGCGCATAGCTGTGTACAATCGCTCCCATGAGACTAAGGAAAAAAGGGACCGCAAAAAGCAACCAGAGGTTCTTCCCTTTGGGAGCGAAAAGACCAAAAACCCGATCCAACACAAAGACTCCTCCCAAAAAAATCAACCCGAAAAGCAACGCATCAACTACCGCCAATTCAGTTTCTATTCCATACTCTTTTAACAAAAGAAAACATCCCAGGAACCAGACTATTCCGGCTCCGGGGATGATCCATTTTCCTAGTTTAGGATTTGAAAAAGCGTTAAAAAGCAAAGTGGCAGTGGTTTTTAGCTGGTTTGAAGGTCGTTAATAAGATTTGATTTCCAAACCTCCGAAGAGAATCGTGCCTTTGAGAATCACGACTTTATTGGGATCTACTCCTCCATCACGGAAATATCTTTTGTCTTCCAGACCTGCGGCAATATTGCTGACTTCAGTTCGGATGTCCCAGTGCGGAGGCACGATCATTTTCACCCCTCCAAAGATCACATCCACCTGAATCGTCACCACCCCATTGAAATCGGCTGAGGTAAGATCTAGGTCAATTCCTCCAAAGGCTGCGGTGATTTTGCCTCCCTGAAAATTTTTGGTCATCATTTTCCGGTTCACCCCGCTGAAAATGGCGTCAATATTCAACCGGTCAGCAAAGGAAGTTCCGGTAGTTCTGGTAAATCCGGATTCAGCTGTAGAGGAGGATGCATTTTCAGCCTCATCACTGACAACTTTGGCATCTTCGACCCCGGATGTTTTGAAAGTACTTGCTGATTTATTGGACTGCCAGTTGTTTCGGATATCCTCCACTATGCGGTTCTCTCTTTTTCGCTGGGTAATCAGATAAATCCCCAAAGCAATCAATCCCAGAGGCCAGATGTATTGGCTGATCCCAAAGTCAAAGTCAAACTCCTCTTTGAGCAGAAAATAGGCACCGAAGAACAGCATAATGAATCCGAAAAAGCTCCGAAACTCATGCTTGATGATGGCAAACGTACCAATGGCAAGGAAGATCATCGGCCAGGAAAGCACCCAACCGGGGATAAAAACCCCGAGTTTTCTCAACAAAAGAATCACCCCAATTCCGAGAATGATAAACCCAAAAGCTATGTTGCCGTCGTTTTTTGGTTTTTTAAAATTGTTCATGGCTGTTTTTGATTAAGTGAATGGTCAAAAGTACATCTGCCCCTAAATCCGGCGAATAAGCAATAGGCAAGCCCTGAAGAAAAGTCGGTGAAAACGGCGAATTCGTCGGTGAAAAAGGAGAGTGAATTTTCGCCGACGCTATTTTTTTCGGGAAAGCAGAAATTCGGCGTACTCCAAATCCTCCGGAGTCGTGATTTTTACATTCTCAGGATTGCCTTCAATCAAACTTACCTGCCATCCTTGATACTCATAGACAGTAGCGTCATCGGTGAACTGAGGTAACTCTTCGACGGTAAACGCCTCTTTGATTTTGCCGATCTGAAAAGTCTGGGGAGTCTGGACCAGGCGAAAAAATTGCCTTTCTTCAAAATTACTTTTTCCGTCAGAGGTGACTTTGCGGATGGAATCTTTCAAAGGAACCACGGCAATCGCACTTCCTGATCTTCCAGCCTCCTCAAAACTTTCACGAATGACCCCAGAATGAACAAATGGCCTCACCCCGTCGTGGATCGCGACTAATCCCTCATCAAAAGGAAGGGCATTCAACCCGTTTTTCACCGATTGAAATCTGGAAGCACCACCGCCAATCACCTGATGCGGCAGTGTGAATTGATACTCCTGACATAGCTTTTGCCAAAACGTAAAATCATTTGCCGGCAAAACAAGAATCAAATAGATTTCAGGTGAATACCTGGAAAAAGCCTCCAGCGTATGCATCAAAACCGGCTTTCCCCCGATCGGCAAATATTGCTTGGAAACCGGGCCGCCCATACGGGTACCCTTACCTCCTGCCACCAAAATTGCAGCCTTTCTCATGAATCTAGTGTAGATGAAAATGTCTATCGCTTGGAATCAGGAATCAAGTTCCCGGTTTTTGCGAACATGAAGGTATAAAAAAAGCCCCTTTCGGAGCTTTAGAATTTAGAGGATCAACATCGCGTCCCCGTAGGAGAAAAAGCGATATTTTTCTTTTACCGCTTCTTTGTAGGCTTTCATGACCAAATCATATCCACCAAATGCAGCGGCAGTCATCAACAAAGTCGACTCCGGCAAGTGGAAATT
This sequence comes from uncultured Limnohabitans sp., assembly GCA_964405255.1. GTDB lineage: Bacteria > Bacteroidota > Bacteroidia > Cytophagales > Cyclobacteriaceae > Algoriphagus. The sequence continues at coordinate 7,823 of CAYONF010000027.1, forward strand.
GGTAATCAAGGAATTGGCGATTTTGAAATCATAAGGAGGAATGATGAATTTATCGGTCCATCCGCTGCTTTCTTTCAGTCTCCCTCCGGCAGTTACCGAAGATTCCACGGTCTTGAGTGAGGTAGTACCTACCGCTACCACTCGTTTTTTGTTGTCTAGGGCTTCATTGACCAGCTGGACTGTTTTCTGAGGAATGTTGTAGTTCTCAGAGTCCATTTTATGTTTGGTCAGGTCTTCCACGTCTACCTGACGGAAAGTACCCAATCCTACGTGAAGGGTGATCGGAGCAATCTCAACCCCCCTTAATTCCAGTCTTTTAAGTAATTGCGGAGTAAAGTGAAGTCCGGCAGTTGGAGCAGCTACAGCACCGACATTTTTTGCAAAAACTGTCTGATAACGCTCTCTGTCTTCAGGTTCGATTTTTCGGTCGATGAATTCTTTCAACAGGGGCGTTTCTCCAAGGGAATCGATGGTTTTTTGAAATTCTTCCTCGTTCCCGTCAAAGAGAAATCGGATAGTCCTTCCTCTTGAGGTAGTATTGTCGATGACTTCGGCCACCAAATCGCTGTCGCCAAAGTACAATTTGTTTCCGACTCTGATTTTTCGGGCGGGATCCACCAGTACATCCCACAGCCTTAAATCCGGATTAAGCTCACGGAGGAGGAAAACTTCAATTTTGGCTCCGGTTTTTTCCTTGTTTCCATATAATCTTGCCGGAAATACCTTGGTATCGTTGATTACAAACACATCTCCTTCACCAAAATACTCAAGAATATCTTTGAAGACACGGTGTTCGATTTGGCCAGTTTTCCGATGAACCACCATCAAGCGGGATTCGTCTCGGTTTTCGGTAGGATAAAGGGATATTAATTTTTTTGGGACGTCAAATTTGAAGTCTGATAATTTCATATGTGAGCTTTATGAGTATTACTCGGTAAGGTACTCTTAAATAGAATTGCTTTAAAAAATGCAAAGTTAATAACAATAATGCCCAAATTCAGCTAACTTGACAAATTGTTTTAACCAACTATTCTGAGCATGCTGTTTTTCCAACTCACCTGGGAAAGTTTCCGCTTCGCAATTACTGCCTTGAAGTCCAATCTTACCCGGACGATCTTATCGCTTCTGGGAGTCACCGTGGGTATTTTCGCGATTATCGCTGTATTTACTCTGGTCGATTCACTGGAAGGAAAAATCAAATCATCCTTTGCCTTCCTGGGGACCAACGTCATGCGCGTTGATCGATTTCCATTTGCCAGCGGGCCACAGGATTACCCTTGGTGGAAATATTTTCAAAGACCTCCCGGAACTTTCGCTGAATACAAGTTCATCGAGGAACGACTTAAAAATGCAGAGGGTGTGACAATTTCCGCTTCCTCTAACGCAACTATCCAAGCAGGAAGCAATGCTTTTGAAGGAATGGCATTGACAGGAGTAGCCTACACCTACCAAGACGTATATGAAGTCGCTCTGGAGGAGGGTCGGTATTTCTCTGAATCAGAAATCAACGCATCAAGAAACTTGGCGATTATCGGTAAAAAGATTGCCACCACGCTGTTTCCCTACCAACCTGCTTTAGGAAAAGAAGTAAAAATAAAGGGAATGAAGTTTACCGTAGTCGGGATTTTTGAAGAGGAAGGCGAGGGATTTCTCGAACTGCCTTCCAAAGATGAGGCCTGTCTGATTCCTTTCGGCGCCTTCAACAAAATGTACTACACGGGCAAAAACGGCCTTGAGCCAACCATTGCTGCCAAAGGGCTGGACACGGATATCGGTTTGGTCGCTTTGGAAAATGAACTCACCGGACTGATGAGGGCCAAGCGCGGATTGAAACCTACCGAAGAGAACAACTTTGCCCTGAATAAAACCGAGTTTATCCAAAATGCCATCGGGTCAATTTTCGATGTCATCTCTGTGGCTGGCTGGGTAATCGGCGGATTCTCGATTCTAGTCGGTGGTTTTGGAATCGCCAACATCATGTTCGTCTCAGTTCGGGAGCGAACCAACATCATCGGCATTCAAAAATCCCTGGGTGCAAAAAATTACTTTATCCTATTCCAATTCCTGTTCGAGGCAGTTTGCCTGAGTTTGATTGGAGGAGGTACTGGCATCTTGTTGGTTTACTTCCTGAGCTTTGTCCAGTTGGGAAGTCTGGAGTTGATTCTATCCTTCAGCAATATTCTGCTTGGGCTTGGGGTTTCATCGATTATCGGAGTAGTGGCAGGAATTGTGCCCGCCACCTTAGCTGCGCGAATGGATCCAGTTGAAGCTATCCGAACTGCATAAAGACAATAACTAACATGAAATAAAAAAGGAGGCAAATGCCTCCTTTTTTATTTCGCCATTTCAATCTTAATCTTCCAGATCAATCGTAGGTTCTGTTGGAAGCAAGCCTGAAGCGGCTTTGATTTTTCCTTCCAGTTCTTCCATCAGTTCGGGATTGTCCAAAAGCAGGCTTTTCACCGCATCACGTCCCTGACCAAGTTTTTCTCCGTTGTAAGAAAACCAGGAACCGGCCTTCTTGATGATTTCGAGCTCAACTCCCAAATCGATGATCTCACCGACTTTGGATATTCCCTGTCCATACATGATGTCAAATTCCACTACTTTGAACGGAGGAGCGACTTTGTTTTTGACCACTTTTACACGGGTCCGATTTCCGAGAATATTATCAGCTCCCTCTTTGATCTGCCCAACTCTTCGGATATCCAGTCGAACAGAAGCGTAAAACTTCAGGGCGTTACCACCCGTGGTGGTCTCGGGATTTCCAAACATCACCCCGATTTTATCCCGAAGCTGGTTGATGAAAATGCAGGCGCATCCGGTCTTATTGATCGCTCCGGTCAGCTTACGCAAAGCCTGGGACATCAATCTCGCCTGTAAGCCCATTTTGCTTTCCCCCATTTCACCTTCAAGTTCACCCTTGGGCACTAAGGCTGCTACGGAGTCAATCACGATAATGTCAATCGCCCCGGATCGGATCAGATGCTCGGCAATCTCCAAGGCTTGCTCCCCGTTGTCTGGCTGGGAGATCAACAGATTTTCGGTGTCGATTCCCAGTTTCTCTGCGTAATTTTTATCAAATGCATGTTCTGCATCAATGAAGGCAGCCATACCGCCTGCTTTCTGAGCTTCGGCGATGCAGTGCATCGTCAGGGTGGTCTTACCTGAGGATTCAGGACCGTAGATCTCAATCACTCTTCCTCGGGGAATGCCGCCGATTCCCAAAGCCATATCCAATCCCAATGAACCGGTAGAAATCGCTGGAATATCTTGGACTTTATTGTCACTAAGCTTCATTACGGTGCCTTTCCCGTAAGTTTTTTCAAGCTTATCAATAGTCAGCTGTAAAGCTTTCAATTTTTCTGCGTTATTACTCATGATTTTTACAATGATAAAAGATTCTAGTATTAGGTGAAATTAACGAAACTTGAAGTCATAACCAAGGTTGGTTACCCCCTTGCTTTCGGGGGCCAAATTCGTATTTTTAATCAATCAATCGATCGTTTTTTTCGTAATACCTTGAAGCGTGACGAAAAATTGTCAGGTATTGTCAAGCATCAAATGAAACCGGTTTTAAAAGCCTTTTTTCTTTTATTAGTTAGTACATCTATAGTTTTGGGTCAATCCGAGCCAAAAAATAACGCATTTACTTTTGGTGAAGAGCTTCAATTTGAAGTCACCTATGGATGGCTGAGTCTAGCAGAAGCCAAACTTCAAGTAGGGAGAAGGGTAATCAATGAAGCGTCCCGCCCGCATTTTAAAATAGACGCATTTGGAAAAACCAAAGGCGCTGCAACAATCTTCGGAAAAGTCAATGACAACTGGGGAACTCACTTGGATACCGGTACGCTACTCCCTTCCCTGTCCTATCGTCATATTGAGGAAGGAAAATACCGCAAGCATGAAAAGGTTTATTTTGATCAGGTAAACCGAACAGCCAAAATGGAGCTCTATGACCGGGACAATCGGGTTTTAAAGGACACCAAAGAATTCAAATTACCCGGCCAAGTTCAAGATTTAGTAAGTGGTTTTTACTTTCTAAGGACGTTGGACCTTTCCAACCTTAAAAAAGGACAGGTGATTCTGATCACCGGATTTTTCGACAAAGAAATATATAACCTAAAATTAATATTCGAGGGCACAGAACAGCTCGAAACGAGCCTGGGATTGAAACAGACCTATATTTTTTCGCCACTCGTGCCTCCAAATAAACTGTTCAGGGGAGATTATCCCGTGAAAGTCTGGGTCACAAGTGACCAGAATAAAATCCCGGTAAAAATTAAAGCTGACTTGTTTATCGGATCTTTGAACATTGACATTTCCTCAGCCAAAGGACTTCGAAACAATTAAATTACCCTGAGATAACTTTTGGGTAATATTCGGACTGAAATTCAAAATAAACCACGCCTTTCCCCATTTTTTCAGATCATCCACCAATTTTTGTTTGGTCGGTATCCTCAAATATTCATTAATTTTAACCGAACCTTTAAGAAATTACTCCATGAGCGATAAGCAGAAAATCAAAGTCTTGGTAGTCGATGATGAGCCGGATATTGTGGAGATTCTCAAATACAACCTTCAGAAAGAAGGCTACGATGTAGCAACAGCCGAAGATGGAATCAAGGCGGTCAAAACTGCGGTTAAATTCAAACCAGATGTGATCCTGCTGGACATCATGATGCCCAATCAGGACGGGGTAGAAACCTGCCTTCAGATCCGACAAATCCCGGAATTGAAAAATGCTTTCATTATTTTTCTGACGGCTCGGATGGAAGAATATTCCGAAGTAGCGGCATTTGATGTGGGAGCGGATGATTACATCACCAAGCCTATCAAACCTCGGGCGCTGATGAGCCGGATTTCGGCACTTTTCAGAAGGGAATCCAAAAAAGAACAAGAACAATCCCAAATCAAGATTAAAGATCTGACCATCGACAGGTCCAGTTATACGATCGATAAATCAGGCAAAACCATTACCCTGCCCAAGAAGGAATTTGAACTTTTGTATTTCCTCGCCAAAAACCCTAATATGGTTTTCAGTAGAGATGAATTGCTTCACAATATTTGGGGAACAGACGTGTTTGTATTGGCCAGGACGGTCGATGTGCACATCCGAAAAGTCCGCGAAAAAATAGGCGAAGACTACATCACTACCGTCAAAGGCGTAGGATACAAGTTCGATCTGGGATAAAATGCTGACCAATTCCAAGGGAATTTCACTGATTTTGGCGCTTGCCATTTCCACTTTGGTGGGTGCCTTTCTTTCCCTTATTCCGGATTCCAATTGGACCATTTTATTGGTCGCAGTCGGACTTTCCTTTTCTGTCTCCTACCTGCTCATCAACATCACCCTGGAATTTTTGGTATTCCGTGAGATCGGACACATCTATTCCCTTTTGGAAAAAATCCAAAAAAAGGACTTGTCCGAAATCAACGACAAATCCATCCGGTCTTCGCTTTCTCCTTTGCGAAAAATAAACACGGTGATCAATTCTTATGCATTGGCCCGTCAAAAGGAAATCGAGACGCTTCAGAAAAACGCGGAATTCCGCCGGGAATTCATCGCTGACATTTCCCACGAACTCAAAACACCTATTTTCGCAACTCAAGGCTATATCCATACCCTCTTGGACGGAGCGATCGATGATAAGCAGGTCCGGATGAAATTCCTGAAGCGGGCCGCAAAAAGCCTGGACTCCCTTGATGTACTGGTCAAAGACCTGCTTACCTTAAATCAAATGGAAAGTGGGGTGATTAAATTCACTTTTTCGGATTTTGATCTGAAGGACCTGATTCAGGAAGTAATTGATCAACTGGAGCACAAAGCCTCCAAGCGAGACGTGATGATCAAGCTCGAATACGATCCGGAAAAAAGCTACATCACCCATGCGGACCGGCCCAAGATCTTCCGTGTTTGCCAAAACCTCATTTTCAACGCTGTCAAATACAACCATGACGGAGGCGAGGTAAAGGTCTCGATCAAAGCTCATAAAAACAGCATCCAAGTAGATGTCAAAGACAACGGACACGGCATTCCTCCTGAGGATTTGAAGCGGATTTTTGAACGTTTTTACCGGGTCGAAAAAAGCCGATCAAAGGAGCGCGGTGGGACAGGTCTGGGTCTGGCTATCGTCAAGCACATCTTGGAAGGTCACAAAAGCAAGATATCCGTTAGCTCCACCGTGGGGAAAGGATCGATTTTCAGTTTTTCACTTCCTCTGGAAAAAGAGAAGAAGCCTGTCGAAAAGGAATTGGTCGCCAAACCCGCCGAAGCTTAATCAGTCCACATACTCCCGAAAAAGACTCTCCAAGGTCTTTTCCAGATCGTCCGAAAAACCGGAATGGGGCCTTGAAGTCTGAAGCATGGAGCTCCTCATGGCTGTCAACCAGCGAAACCTTGAGGCGGCATCTTGCAGTCCAATGGGATTTCCTGTCGGGTCACCTTTGCAGATTTTTTCAAAGGACTCCAGGTAGCTTGCAAAGAGATTCAAATCCGACTCAGAATCCAATGCCAGCAGTTTTTGTTCCGAAAGGTGAATCTTACAGGCCAGGAAATTCTTGCGCTTGCAGCAGAGCACCACGCCGACATTGACGAATTCCTCCCGCTCTACCCGAGGGACAATGCGGATCAGGGCATATTCAAACAAGTGCTTTCCGTGCATGATTCGCTTCGGTTAAAAACACATGTGAATGCTCCAATCTCATCTTCAAAAAAGCGGCATACACTTGTCGCGCTTCTTGGGCAGTTTCGGTATCCCGTGAGGTCAAAATCCACTCCTCGGGCACCAAGTCCAAGACCTCTTCGATGAGTGAAGGGGTGATCAAGGACTTCAATTCCGCATCTACCCGATCCAACTCAGCCGCTCTGGGAAGTAAGACATGATCCTTTACCGTCGGAAAAGGACTCAGGGCCTGCTTTTCCCAATTTTCCCAAGAATGGTGAAATACCAACGAAGCTCCATGATCGATCAGCCAGAGTTCACGGTTCCAGATCAGCAGGTTGGTATTGCGAAACGTCCGGTCCACATTGGTGATCCAAGCATCAAACCAGACAATCCGGGAGGCAAGATAGGGATCTACCTGTGAGGCCCCGGGATCAAAGGTTAGGGCTTTGGACAAAAAATGCAGGGCAAGATTGAGTCCTTGGGATCCTTTGAGCAAATCCTGAATTTCCTCGTCTCCCTCAGCGTTGCCAAAGGCAGCATCCAGTTGAGCAAAGACAAGCTCAGGAACTTTGAACCCCAGTCGTCGGGCAAGTTCCCCTCCGATCAGCTCCGCAATCAGGGCTTTTTCCCGCTGACCTGCCCCACGAAATTTAAGCACATACTTAAATCCGTCATCTGCCTCTGCCAAAGCCGGCAGCGATCCACCTTCCCGGAGGGGCATCAGGTAGCGGGTCACCTGGACTGATCTGAGGTCATTGTAAGGGGAAGAGTTCGGCATTATGCGGGGAATGAGCTACAAATAAAGTCCAAATCATCTTATTCTACGGGTCACTTGCAGGATTTGTATTGGAACTCTATCAAAAATTTTCCCAAACTCATCTCATTATCAAATCAATCTGAAAACTAAATCGAAAAAATTTTTCATTAAGATTAGTTTTATAAAAAATATTCCGCTAAAGTAGGATATATTTTAATTTTCATTCTTTAACCATCTTTTTAAATATGAAACCAATACCTCCCCCCGCAAATCAACGAAGAGTTAATTTCGCTTTCGCACTCCTGCTACTTACAGTGATCAGCTGTCAGGAGTACGAACAAAGCATTGAACAGTTGAATGTTCAAGAAAATGATCTGAATTATGTGGATATCTCACAGGCAGAGTTGATCGCAAGTACGATTGAGTTTCCAACAGTCTACTCGAAAAGTACCTCTCAAAAATCCAATCGTGAAGAATTTGACGTCAAAATCCTTGGCTCAAAAACTATTCGTGAAAGTAAATCATCACTAGGGAAAAACAACAAAGCCGTCTTCCACTTGATCAATTACGAGGAGGGCGGTTTTGTGATCCTGTCTGCTGACAAAAGACTTCCTCCGGTTCTGGCTTTTTCTTTAGAAAGCCCTATGCCTTTCCTTTCTGACAAAGAATACCCTGAAGGTTTATCAGACTGGTTTTCCAATCAAAAAGACTTAGTCGAAGTGATTCGTGAAGATGAATCTGCAGAAGTCTTACTTGGAGAAAATATCATTTCTGAATATGGAAACAACTTTTGGGATCCCTGCGCAATCCAAAGGCAGATAACCGGCGAAAACAAAAGCACAGATCCTTGTGACCCAAATGGAGGAGGATGCCAAGATCAATATACTCAGGTAGGACCTTTACTTGCAACTACTTGGGATCAAGGGTGCGGTTACAACCAGTTGATGCCAGATTTAAGCTGTTCCCCAAATTGTGGAAAAGCATATGCCGGGTGTGTTCCTGTAGCTATTGCTCAGGTAATTAGATATCATAGCTATCCCCAAGGATATAATTATGCAAACATGCCCAATAATTCAGGCAATATTCATAATGCTACTTTGATTGCAGATATTTTCAACGCATTCCCCTCAAGCCAACGAACCACCACTTGCACAGGAACTGCTATTACTGCTTATATTCCAGGAGGTTATGGGACAAACTTCTCCACTCTTTTCACTAGTTTTTTTGGGTATTCCTCAGCAATAAGAGCTCAATATAATGTTGCCTCAGTGCGAGGAAATTTGAACTTAGGAAGACCTGTTATACTTGACGGGAATGGAACATTTGGACACATGTGGGTGACTGATGGTTACCTAAGGGCAGTTTTTTGCTCAGGACAAACACTACTTAAACTCCATATGAATTGGGGATGGGGTGGAGATGGCAATGGATTCTTCAATTATGATAATTTCACGGTGACGACAAGTACTGGTACAAAGTCGTTTAACCAAGACAAATACATGGTTTATGATATTCAACCTTAACAGATCAATCATGAAAACGCTAATTCGAATTACACCTATTTTATTGTTGATTATTGTTAGTTCTTGTGAGGAAGACAAAGAGCCGCTTTTTGGCATTATAGATAGAATGGCATACATTACAGTACTTGATCAGCAGGGTAATAATCTTTTAAACCCCTCAAATGAAGGTTCCTATAAGTCTAAGGATATCAAGATTTTCTACGAAATAAACGGGGAAATGAAAGAATTTTTCGAAGGACATTTAGACATGCCAAGAAACTTCAGAATAGATTCTCCAAATTCAGAAAACGATTATATCATGGCACTAGTAATAGACTCGAAAAAAACCATAATCCAGTGGAATGAATCAGAGGCGGACACAATTCAGGCAGAGATCTTCGATGACGGAAGAAGCCTGATTGTCCTTAAAGTCTTTCACCAGGGAGAATTGAAATGGGATGGTGCCACATCGAAAACTGGAAGAGGTTTTACCATTGTTAAGTAAGTCCTATTGGTTTCGTTCTTTATTTTAAATCCTTCCCGCGGGAAGGATTTTTTTTGCCTTCCCCTTTTCTTACCTTTGCAGCCCTTTGCATCGAGAGAAAGGACCCTTCATGAAAAAAATTGATTTTCAGCATCTTATTTTATTCGAAAGCGAAGATTACCTCGTGATCAACAAGCCACCCTATCTATCGAGCTTGGACGATCGACACGAGGCGCAGAACATTCTGGACCTTGCCCGAATCCACACCTCGGATGCCCAACTCTGTCACCGACTGGATAAGGAGACTTCGGGATGTCTGGTGATTGCCAAGAATCCGGTGGCTTACCGGCACTTGGCCATGCAGTTTGAAAACAGGCAGGTAGAAAAAGTCTATCATGCGGTAGTCGAGGGGATTAAGGAATTCAGTAACGAGCTGGTAGACCGAAACCTCTTGGCCAACAATAAAGGAATCGCCAAAGTCAGTAAAGACGGAAAGCCCGCACAGACCATCTTCAACACGTTGAAGACTTATTATGCGCACACCTTGGTGGAATGCAAACCGATCACAGGTCGCTTGCACCAAATCCGGGTTCACCTGGCTTACCTGAAGTCTCCCATTTGCGGAGACACACTTTACGGAGGCAATCCCTTGTACCTTTCTTCACTCAAGCGCCGCTTCAATCTGAAAAAAGATACGGAGGAGTTATCGATCATGCAGCGGGTCTCATTGCACGCGTATTCAATCACCTTTGAAGGTCTGGATGGCAAACCGATAAAAGTTGAAGCCCCCTACCCAAAGGATTTTCAGGTTTTGGTCCAACAGCTGGAAAAAAACGCCTGAAAAGCGTCACTTGAGAACTATCAAACCAAATTCCCTTTGGGAATTTTTTCCTAAGGGTATGAAAATTAGGCCCTAGGATTGGAAATAGTTTGCATGAAAAATAAAATACTTCTATCTTTGTGTCCCTTTTTGGGGTCGATAAATAAATAACAAGCTAAAAATTAAACAGTTACACAGTGGATACTCTGAGCTATAAAACCATCTCAGCCAACGCCTCCACAGTAGAAAAGCAGTGGGTGGTAGTGGATGCCCAAGCTGCGGTTCTTGGAAGATTGGCGAGTGAGGTTGCGAAAATCTTGAGAGGAAAGACGAAGCCTAGCTTCACTCCTAACGTAGATTGCGGTGACAACGTCATTGTGATCAACGCTGACAAAGTCAGATTGACAGGTGACAAGTGGGACGCAAAAGTATATGTGCGCCACACCGGTTACCCAGGTGGACAGCGAATCTCTACCCCTAGACTGTTGAAGCAGAAGTCTTCAGCAATCTTGGTTGAGAAAGCTGTAAGAGGCATGTTGCCTAAAAACAGATTGGGAAGCAAGTTGTACGGTAATCTGTACGTGTATGAAGGTGCTGAGCATCCTCATGCCGCGCAGCAGCCAAAAGCCATCACCCTTTAATCTTCTAAATCATGGAAATGATCAACAAAATCGGTAGAAGAAAGACCTCCGTAGCTCGTATCTACATGACTCCGGGAAATGGCAAAATCACCGTCAACAACCAAGCAATCGAAGTATACTTCCCGTTTGATCTTCATCAGATCGTGGTAAAGCAGCCCTTGGCACTGGTAGGTGTAGAAGGTAGCTATGACGTTCAGATCAATGTGGACGGCGGTGGTATCAAAGGACAGGCTGAAGCAGCTCGTATGGCAATCTCCAGAGCGCTATGCGAATTTGACGAAGCACACAGAGGTCCGTTGAAAAAAGAAGGTTTCCTTACCCGTGACCCCAGAATGGTCGAGCGTAAGAAGCCAGGACGTAGAAAAGCAAGAAGAAGATTCCAGTTCTCCAAGCGTTAATCGGAACGATCTTCATTCAATAGAAAACAATTTCATTCATGTCAAAAATCGAATACAAAGACTTACTGGATGCTGGTGTTCACTTCGGACACTTGACGAGAAAGTGGGATCCAAGAATGGCTCCATACATTTTTATGGAGAAGAATGGTATCCATATTATCGACCTCAACAAAACGCTTGCTTGCCTCGAAGAAGCATCCAACGCAATCAAGCAAATCGTACGTTCCGGCAAAAAAATCATGTTTGTCGCTACGAAAAAACAAGCCAAAGACCTGGTAGCGGCAGAAGCTCAGCGTCTCAACATGCCTTATGTGACCGAAAGATGGTTGGGGGGTATGTTGACCAACTTCGCCACTATTCGCAAGTCGCTTAAGAAGATGTCTTCCCTTGAGAAATTGATGAAGGAAGATGCTTACAAGAACTTGGCTAAGAAAGAGCGTCTGATGGTAAGCCGTCAGAAAGACAAAATGGAAAGTGTATTGGGCGGAATCTCCGACCTGAGCAGACTTCCGGCAGCGCTTTTCGTAGTGGACATCAAGAGAGAGCACATTGCAATTGCCGAAGCACAAAAGCTTGGTATCCCTGTTTTCGCATTGGTGGATACAAACTCCAACCCTAACGAGGTGGATTTCCCAATCCCAGCCAATGATGATGCATTCAAGTCAGTTTCATTGCTTGTAAAAGCATTTGGCGCAGCGATCGAAGAAGGTCTTTCTGAGCGTAAGAGAGACAAGGACGATGCTAAACTTTCTGAAGAGGAAGAAGCAAAAAGAGCTGTGGACGCTGAAACACAAGAATAATCCACAATCGATTTGAATAGTGAAAATTGAACATCCTCCGAAGGTCGATGTTCAATTTTTTGTTTTATCCTGACTATCGAACTATATCCCGTTTTAAAATAAACAGATAATAAAATGTCAATTACCGCACAAGACGTAAACAAACTGAGACAAATGACCGGTGCCGGCATGATGGACTGCAAGAAAGCTTTGACTGAAGCTGAAGGCGACTTCGAAAAAGCAGTGGACATCCTCAGAAAAAAAGGTCAAAAAGTATCGGCTTCCAGAGCTGACCGTGAGACCAAAGAAGGTGTAGTAGTAACCCGAGTTGCTGAAAGCGGCGCCAAAGGGGTATTGCTTTCTTTGACTTGCGAGACCGACTTCGTGGCTAAAAACGAAGAATTCGGTGCTTTCGCAAACACCCTTATCGATCTGGCTGTAGCCAACAACGCTGCCGCAAAAGAAGATATCCTTGCTCTTCCTTTTGAAAACATCACCGTAGCTGAGAAAATCATCGAAATGACCGGTAAAATCGGTGAGAAAATCGAGATCTCTCACTTCGAAGTAATCAATGCAGAGCAAGTGGTTACTTATATCCACTCCAATGGCAAATTGGGTGTATTGGTAGGCTTGGTAAACACCTCCGGAAAAGATGTAGAAGAAGCTGGAAAGGACGTCGCTATGCAAATTGCCGCCATGAATCCAGTAGCTGTGGACAAGGACGGCGTGGACGCTTCTATGATCCAGCGTGAAATCGAAATCGGAAAAGAACAAGCAAGAGCTGAAGGCAAACCGGAAGAAATGCTTGAAAAAATCGCTTTGGGTAAGCTTCAGAAGTTCTACAAAGAAAGCACCTTGTTGAGCCAGCAGTTTGTGAAGGACAACGGAGTGACTATCGCTCAATACCTCGACGGAGTAAGCAAAGGCTTGACCGTAAACGCATTCAAGAGAATTTCTATCGGATAATTCCAATCCAATTACCATCAAAAAACCCTCTCAGATCGCTCTGAGAGGGTTTTTGCTTTTCTAAACCCAACAACTTTTCCAAAGTTCAAAACTTTGGAAAAGTTCACTAAGCATTCATCAAACTCTCAATCTCCTCTGCTTCGATCGGGATATTCCGCATCAGATCAAAATATCCATTCTCCTGAATCACAATGTTGTTTTCCAACCGAATCCCGAATCCCTCTTCTGGAATGTAGATACCCGGCTCCACAGTGAAAACCATACCGGGTGTGATCGGGAAATGCATCGTCCCCACATCATGGACATCCAAGCCCAGATGATGGGAAGTCCCGTGCATGAAATACTTTTTGTAAGCAGGCCAAGCGGGATCCTGATTTTTGATATCGGTATGATCAATCAATTTCAACCCGAGTAATTCTGATTGCATGATTAAGCCCACTTCTTTGTGATAATCCTGAATGTTAATACCAGGCTGCAGCATTCCCGCAGCTTCCCGATGGACTCTCAATACCGCATCATACACCGCACGCTGTCTTGGAGTGAATCTGCCATTTACAGGAATAGTCCGAGTCATGTCCGCATTGTAGTTTCCATACTCAGCACCTACATCCAGCAAAAGTAATTCCCCGTCATTGCATGCTTTGTTGTTTTCGATGTAGTGCAGGACACAGGCTGATGAACCCGAAGCGATGATCGGTTCGTACGCAAAACCTTTACTCCGATTTCTGATAAACTCATGGATAAATTCTGCCTCGATCTCGTATTCGGTCACTCCCGGTTTGACAAAAGAGAGAATTCTTCGGAAACCTTTTTCGGTAATGTCACAGGCGATCTGCATTTGGTCGATTTCCTCCTGCTCCTTAACCCCTCTTAATTCATGCATGATCGGGGCAGAACGCTCATAGTGATGCAGGGGATATTTTTCCTTACAGAATTTAATAAACCGTGAATCCCGGGTCTCAACAACCACTCCTGCACGGAGGTGCTCGTTGGTATTGAGGTAAATTCGCTCCGATAGCGCCACGACTGTATTCAGAATATTCTCAAAAGCCGAGAGCCACTGGATATTTTTGATTCCGGAAGCTGCCTCAGCCTCGGACTTGGTGTATTTATGCCCTTCCCAAACTGCGATCAACTCATTCGTTTCTCTGAGAAACAAAACTTCCCGCATGGCGGGATTCGGGCAATCCGGTGCGAGCAACAAAATGGTCTCTTCCTGGTCAATTCCGCATAGGTAAAACAAGTCATTGTTTTGGCGAAATTTCATCGTACCGTCCGCATTGGTTGGCATAATGTCATTGGAATTGAAAATGGCCACGGAATTCTTCTCCAATTTCTGAGCAAATTTTGTCCGATTACGGATAAAAAGCTCTTTAGGTAGTGGGGTATATTTCATATCAATCAAATTCGACCTGAAGTTAATAAATCCGCCTTTCCTTGAATTAAATTCCAACTCATACAGTTTTGGCTTTTATTCGTATTTTCCGAAGAGGAGATAAAAGAGCATGCAGCTAAATATCAAAGAACTTTCAAACGGAATCCGTATTGTCCACCAAGAAGTAACTCACACCCGTTTGGTCCATTGTGGCTTTATTCTGAATATGGGTAGCCGGGATGAGGACAAAGAACAGGAAGGCCTCGCCCATTTTTGGGAGCACATGGCTTTCAAAGGTACCCACAAGCGGAAAACCTTTCATATCATCAACCGTCTGGAATCGCTTGGAGGAGAACTGAATGCCTACACGACCAAAGAAAAGGTCTGTTTCTACGCCTCTATTCTCAAGGAACATTACAACAAAGCAGCCGATCTCCTTTTTGACATCACCTTCAACAGTACCTTTCCTGCCAAGCAAATCGAAAAAGAACGACAGGTGATCCTAGAGGAAATGGCTATGTACCGGGATTCACCGGACGATTCGATCCAGGATGAACTGGATGCTTTGGTCTTTGAAAATCACGCGTTGGGAAGAAATATTCTGGGTACAGAAGAGACCGTTTCCAGATTTACCCAGCAGGATTTTTTCGATTTCATATCCACCCGACTCGACACCTCCGAGATCGTCTTTTCGATTGTAGGCAACATCAGCTATGAAAAAGCCCTCAAGGCAATCGAAGGCCCGTTGATCCAAATTCAGCCAAAGCATACGCTTTATGTGAGAAACGGATTCAACGATTACAAGCCCAAGCGGAAAACCGTCCAACGTGACGTCACTCAATCCCTCTGTGCGATTGGCAGACCGGCGTATTCCCTTCATGACCCGAATCGGTACAAACTTTACCTGTTAAACAACCTCTTGGGAGGGCCAAGTATGAACAGCCGGTTAAATCTCTCCCTCAGGGAAAATTACGGCTATGTGTACAGCATTGAGTCGAGCTATCACCCCTTTTCAGACACCGGGTTCTTTGGAATTTATTTTGGCACTGAGGATAAAACCCTCAAAAAATGCCTGACCATTGTCCATCGGGAAATGGAGAAGCTGAGAACCAAAAAGCTCGGAAGTCTTCAGCTTCACATGGCCAAGGAACAGGCCATCGGACAAATGGCCATGGCAGAAGAGAATTACGCCGCCCTGATGTTGGTCTATGGCAAAAGTCTGATCGACCACGGAAAAATTGATCCTCTGGAGAAAATTTTCGATCAAATCCGATCCACCACTGCCGAGGAAATTCTGGAAATTGCCGGGGAAATTTTCAACCCCGAGCAGTTGAGTTACCTCATATATACCCCGAATTGATCATGGAGTTTATTGACCCGGCATTACTAGCCTATTGCGAATCCATCACCAGTCCGGAGGATGCACTTTTGAAAAAAATCACCCGGGAAACCCAGGCAAAAGTACTGATGCCCCGGATGATCTCGGGACACTTACAGGGGAAAATGCTGGAGCTTTTTACCAAAATGCTTCAACCCAAAACCATCCTTGAGATCGGAACCTACACCGGGTACTCTGGGATTTGCCTGGCAAGAGGATTGAAGCCGGATGGGAAATTGATCACACTCGACATCAACGACGAGCTGGAAACCATGGTAAGGGGCTTTTTTGAGGAAAGTGGCCTTGCGCATCAGATTGATTACCGATTGGGAAATGCCCGGGACATCATTCCGACTCTACCTGGCACATTTGATTTGGTATTTATCGACGCGGATAAGTATTACTACGCAGAGTATTTCGACCTAGTCATCGACAAGGTGCCCTCCGGAGGGATCATCCTTGCTGACAATGTCCTTTGGTCCGGAAAAATTCTGGTCGAGGAAGGACAAAAAATTGACAAAGACACCAAAGCATTGATCGATTTCAATAACAAGGTACACGATGATCCAAGGGTAGAAAACATCCTGCTTCCCATCCGAGATGGAGTATTGATGGCCAGAAAACTCTGATTCCCGCAAAAAGGGAATCATTTTTGCTAAATCAGGGATGAGTAAAACGAAAGTAACTTTCGATGAAATCCCGGCAATTCTTCTTGATTCTAGTTCTTTTTAGCACCCTTTTGGGTCAATCCCTTTTGGCACAGATCCCGCAGGTTCCTGCGGTGCTGGATTTTGCTGATCTCACGGTTAAAATTACCCCTCAGGCACAGCGGGAAATCCAGTTGGACGTAGATGCTCAATACCGAAATCCGTCCTATTTCAAAGTCAAACAGGAGCGGGTTAATCTCTACATGCCGATCGTGGAGCGGGAATTGCGAAACCAAGGCGTCCCGGAGGATTTGAAATACCTGGTGATTCAGGAAAGCGGACTGATCCCAGATGCCGTTTCTACCTCCAATGCGGTGGGTTTTTGGCAATTCAAACAAGGTACAGCAGAGGAAGTCGGACTTCGAGTGGATGCACAGATCGATGAGCGAAAAAACATCGCCACTTCTACCCGGGGAGCAGCAGCATATCTCAAAAAGCACAACAGCCAACTCAACAACTGGATGACGGCATTGGTCTCCTATCAAATGGGACTGGGGGGCGCCAAAGCGTATTTTGGAAGTCAATACACCGGCAAAAAAGTGATCGAAGTCGATCGAAATACCCATTGGTACTTCAAAAAATATCTGGCGCACAAAATAGCCTATGAAAATCAAATCGGGGTATTGGTTTCAAACCAAAGATTGGCTGAGGTACAAGTCCAAGGCCCGGCAACTATGGCCACGCTCTCAAAACGCTTTGGGGTAAGCGAGGATCACCTCAAGGAATTCAACAAATGGGCAGCAAACGGTAAAATTCCGGCCGGGACTTATACGCTTTTCTACATCAAGGGGGGTGAATTGCCTATGGAGCCTGCTATCCTAAAATCTGAGGAAAAACCCAAATCATCCCAGACTTACACGGCTACCGGCAAAAACTCTCCGGCCTACAAACAAGCCAATTCTTATCCTCGAATCTCGGGTAATACCACCAAAGCCAATCAGCCCAATCAAATCACTGTGAATGAATTGGATGGGGTCCAGGCGGCAAAAACCACCTCACCGAGTAAGTTTTCGGAAGAAATCGGCTTGAAGGAAAAAAAATTCCTGAAGCTGAATGACATGGAAGAAGGAGAACGGGTAGAGACAGGGAAATACTATTACACCGAAAAGAAGAAAACCAGCGCCGAAGTGGAAACCCACGTGGTACAGCCGGGAGAGACGCTTTGGATGATTTCCCAGAAATACGGAATCCGCCTGGCTTCCCTGAAGTCCAAAAACCGAATCCGTAAAGACTCCGAACTAAAACCGGGGATGGTCTTAAATCTTAAAGAGCCCAGAAAAAGAGGTGAGGAAATTCCACTCATTCCAGTGGCCCAACCAGCTCAAGAGAAGAGAAACTTGATCTCAACCACAGAAACCAAACCTGTAGAAGTAGCTCCCCAGCCAGTAGCCGAAGCTCCGGTAAAAAGTCAGCCGGATCGGATTACCCATACCGTGAGTCAGGGAGAAACTTTGTTTGCCATCTCAAGGAAATACGGCGTTTCAGTGGATCAAGTAAAGACATGGAACAACATCGGAAGCCAAAACATCATTACCATCGGACAGAAATTGGTTATTTTCAAACCCTGAACTGCCGTCAAAATTCCCCTTAATGCGAAATAATTTCCTTTTCACGGGAATCATCTTTTTCCTCCTCTGTTTTTCTGCATTGGGCCAGGACAGGAAGATCATTCCTGATACCGTGTTGATCAATGGAGACACCTTACTGATGCTGGGTGATTCAGTTTTGATCGAGGAACCAGTAAAGGAAATCTTTTGGAAAACGGGTGGCAACTACGTCCTCAACATCCAGCAGGTCACATTGAGTAACTGGGCTGCTGGTGGCGCAAGTTCATTTGCACTCAATTCGGGCGTCACCCTATTTGCCAATTATAAAAAAGACACCAAGGTTTGGGACACTCAGATGACCCTCAACCTGGGATTTAACCGGCAAGGAGACCGTGAATTTGAAACCAGAAAGACCAATGACAATTTTGTTTTTGTGAGCAATTACGGCCGGCAGCTTTCCAAGGTCATGTACCTGACTACTCAGCTTGATGCGCGGACCCAGCTTTTGGCAGGTTACAAATATTCCCGTCCTCCCGGGAGCGAAGTCGAAGTCCGAACCAAAATCTCTGACTTGCTTTCTCCTGGCTATCTTCAATCCTCCACCGGTTTGAACTATCGAAAAACCTACGAAAATAAGAGCAGACTTTCCATGATTTTATCTCCGTTTACAGGTCGATTTACCCTTGTGATGAATGATTCCCTGAGCAATGCAGGTGCATTTGGAGTCGTCCCGGGAGAAAATGTGAGGGCAGAAGCAGGGATGTCTTTTGCTGTAGGTGTGGTGGATTTTATCCTGATGGAAAATGTAACCTGGAAGGCCGATCTCAATCTTTTCTCCAATTATGAAAGCTTTGGAAATATGGTCGTCAACTTCAATTCGATCATTCGCCTCAAAGTGAACAAGTTTATTTCCACCCGAATTGAAACTGCTCTGATCTACGATGAAAATGTATTCATCAAGCAGGATGACGGAAGCTCAAAGCAAGCAGTCCAGTTTCAAAACCTGATCAATTTTGGGATTTCTCTGGATTTTTAGAAATCCACATCCAATCCAAATTTACGCTGAAACTCGGCCAAAGCGGGGTGTTTTTCCCTCAGGTAGATGAGTTTATCGGTATTTGTATAAAGCTTGGGCTTGCCATTATCGACTTCTTCTTTCAGTTCCAGCGAGATGACAACCCGTTCGGCTCCTGTCAATTTGCGGATCAAAGCCACCAAATCAGGCTTCATTTTTCCGGCAATTTCCTCCTGCATATGCCCCATCACCTCCAAGATCACCTCACCATCTTCCCGGACTTTGATTGGCTGGTCCAGGATTGCCAGCTCCATCTGACGATCGGATTTTCTGAAATGCTCCTGAATGGAAAAAATATGGGTGTCCAACAACTCCTGAGAAAGTAAAACCGAGGGTGCAGACGGCTTCACTTCTACTGTCTCCTGGAGTACTTCCGCTTGAGTTTCTTCCTTTCTAACTGCCCTTTCATCCACCAACTTTTTGGTTTGGGAAAGGCTGGTAGGAATAGAAATGGTGGATTTGATTGGGGTCTTTTTGACTACCGAAAGATCGACCGCAGGAGCAGGTGCGGGATTGGGAGATTCGGCTACACTTGTCTGCTCACTCAGACTTTTTTTTTTGACTCGTCACTGGCAAGAGTCGCCAATCGAAATGCCTGCGGGAGTTTGGCCATTTTCATCAGTGCCAATTCCACATGAAGACGCTGGTTTTTGCTGGTCTTGTAGTGAATATCACACTGATTGGCCAGGTTGAGGGCAGATAGCAGAAAAGAGATCGATGCCTGCTGGGTTTGCTGTAGGTATCTATCTCTGGCAGATTCTGAGACCTGAAGAAGATCTACGGTAGCTTCATCTTTGACTACAAGCAAATCCCTGAAATGCTCGCTCAGGCCCACGATGAAATTGTGCCCGTCGAATCCTTTTTTCAGAATTTCATCAAAAATCAACAGGGTTGAAGACAGATTTTCTGCCAACAGGGCATCCACAACTTTAAAATAATAATCGTAATCGAGGATGTTGAGGTTGGCGATGGTCTCCTGATAGGTCACTTTTTTCCCAGCGGAATAGGTGACTATCAGGTCAAAAATCGACAAGGCATCTCGGAGTGCACCATCTGCTTTGGTCGCAATCAGTCGAAGCGCCTCATCTTCGTAATCCACCTTTTCCTTTTCCGCTATGTACTTGAGGTGCTCTGAAATGTGCTTGATCTGAATCCGGTTGAAATCAAAAATCTGACAGCGGGAAAGGATCGTCGGGATGATTTTATGCTTTTCTGTAGTCGCCAAAATGAAGATGGCATACTTGGGCGGCTCTTCCAGGGTCTTCAAAAAAGCATTGAAGGCCGCGGTCGAGAGCATGTGAACTTCGTCGATGATGTAGACCTTGTATTGTCCTTTTTGCGGGGCATAGCGAACCTGATCGACGAGGTTTCGGATGTCATCTACCGAGTTGTTGGACGCAGCATCCAACTCGTAAATATTGAAGGAAGAATTATTCTGAAAAGAAACACAGGACTCGCATTTGCCGCAAGCTTCGAAGTCTTTGGTTACATTTTCGCAGTTGATGGTTTTGGCCAAAATCCGGGCACAGGTGGTCTTTCCCACACCCCGGGGACCACAAAAAAGGAAAGCTTGGGCGAGATGATTGTTTTTGATGGCATTCTGAAGTGTAGTTGTGATATGCTGCTGCCCCACCACACTTTTGAAATCTGCCGGTCTGTATTTTCTTGCCGAAACGACGAAATTTTCCATCGCTGCAAGATATAAAAAAGTGGATATTCGGGAAGGCTGAAAAATGGCCTTTTGGAAAGATTTTCGCTAAGGATTTGATTTTTAAGACGATTGGAAGATTGAAAAAATGGAAGATTGGAAAATTGTAGAGAACCTTCCCTAGAGCATGAAGTGGAGAACAGATTTACAACCTACCTTGCCTTTCGTAAATCAAAAATCGTAAATCGTAAGTCCACTCACTTGGAACCAAAATTCTCTTACTTTTGTCTTCCCAATGTCTATGGGGCTGACCGGTTTTGACAGTAGGTGTAATCATCGGGCTCGCATGCAGGCTGGAGTATGTACGGCCTTAAACCATTCATACGAACGATAAATGGCGAAACTTCTTACGCCATGGCTGCCTAATCTCTCCTAACTAGGACTGATTGCTTAAAGGGTTGAGTCGCGAGAGTGATTCCCCGGCCACATCCCTCCGCGTTTTGCCTGATCGGTGCGGGTTAGGGGTGTCGACTTGATCGGGATGCGGCTTGTGATGCGATTAAGCAGGTCTAAGACCAATCGATAAGCCAAACTCAGGTGTGTCACCCAGCATAGTTTGGTCGAAAACCCAACCGGTGACTAAGCATGTAGACGGTACGGTGCTTCCTTATCTGGACGTGGGTTCGAATCCCACCAGCTCCACAAAAAAGCCTCTCGGATATTCTGAGAGGCTTTTTTACTTTTAACTGCCGAAGATCACCCTGTGAAATACGCTTCCAACTCCGACATCATCTCGGATTTTTCCCTCAGGTCTCGGATTACTTTTCCCTTTTCCAAAAGCACTATCCGATCACAGATTTCGGTCACGTGATTGAGGTCGTGACTGGAAATCAAAAAAGTCACCTTGGAGTTTTCCTTTTCCCTCAAAACCAGCTTTTTCAAGCGGATTTGGGAGCTGGGATCCAAATTTTCGAAGGGCTCATCCAGCATAACAACTTCCGGATTTCCCAGCAGAGCTGCGGCAATCCCCACCTTTTTCAGGTTCCCTTTAGAAAGATCTCGGATGTATTTCTTTTTGCCCAGCACTTCATCATTAAACAGCTCGGTAAATTTTTCCAAGTGATGTTTGAGGTCGGCTTCAGACAATCCATAGATTTTGCGAAGCGTCTCAAAATATTCATCGGGAGTCAGGTAGGCCAACAGCATGTGTTCGTCCAAGTAGGCCCCGGTTGTAGCTTTCCAGTTTTCTGACTTGCTGACGTCTTCCCCGTTGATTTTCACATCTCCGGATGAGGCCCGCACCAAGTCCAAAATAATCCGGAAGAGGGTGGTTTTCCCGGCCCCGTTGTTGCCCACGAGACCGAAGCATTCGCCTTTTGGAATCTCGAGTGAGTCCACATCCAGGACCACGGCTTCTTTATACTGTTTTCTGAGTTGGGATATCTGTATCATAATTCTTGACGGAATGAAGATGAAATTTCGTAGCGGTTAGCCAATACTCGATTGATGTTGATTTGTGAAAGCGGTTTGAAAGCAAGCAGGCCCAAGAGCCCAAAAACGCCCAAAGCGAGAAGTCCAACGTATTCGTTGAACAACCACCAAAACGGCAGATACACTGCATAGGGAGCCAAAAACATAGGCAAGATCATCAGAAACTGCGCAGCGCCTACGCCTTCGTAGTTAAACATAGCCCCTTTGTTCAAATCCATGGGTTTGGGTTTCCAAAGGGAAAAATAAATAATCAGGTGCATGAGGATGCCCACATTGAAGAAAAAGCAGCAAATGTGAAGCAGAAGAAACTGCCAGCCAAAAAAGGTATACGGGACTGAGGCCAGCAAACAGACGAAAGAAACTCCCATAAACAACAGGTATTTTCCTCTGATCAAGGCCTCAACACCTTGTTTTCTGGACAGGAAAAAATCAAAATTTCCGGAGTTCCAGCTCAAAAACAACTGGGCATATTGAAGCATGAAAATCCCGGTGATGAAGATCCCGACGAAAATAAAGATCCAGTTGATCCCAGCTCCTCCTTCACTTGCATAAGCAGGATTTCGATAAAAAATCAACCCATAAAGCAAAAAGAAAGCAGCCAACATCAGGTAAGTTCGGCTCTTTTTGTGCCGAATGATGAGTTTCCATTCTAAATTGGCCAATTCTCCGGCCAAGCCAAACCGTGAAAAAAATCCGATCGACTGATTGACAAACCGTACGTCTTCTTCTTCGGAAAGATCTTCCAAGTAGGCATTGGACACATAAAACCGGTAACACAGCAGGTAAGTGGCCACCATGACGATCAACATTCCAACCAGTGGCAAAGGACTGGTCAGCGAGTAATCAAAGACCGGCTTCATAATTTCTCCGAGGTTAAACCACCCCATGTAGCTCGATCCAGCGCCCAAAACCAAGGATAGAAAAACCACAAACAATCCGATCAGGCTGTCTTCGAACTTTTGCTTGAACCAAAGCATAAACCAATGAAGCGTCCAGCTGGTCAGTGTAATGGCCGAAATCCAGGTAAAAGCTCCCATTGCTCCGTATTTGCCGCTTATCTCCTCGATGGCAAATGGTAAAACCAGCAAAATGGCAATAATGCTTAAGGGTGAAACAAACGATCTGAACAACAGCATTTGGATGATCCTTCGCTTTCCGATCGGAAGGTGAAGCAAACTTTCCAATTCGATGACCGGAAGCTTTTGGATAAAATACCGATAGAGAAATTCGGCCAGAAAAAAGTAAATCATAAAACTGTTGAGCAGCGCGATATGATCTTCTCCCGGAGCTGCCATTTCCAGGATTGCCTTAAGCAATATCCCCAGCCCAACCACATAACTCAACAGGACCAAAACCAAAAATCCCATCAGGATATTGGTCAGCATGCTTTTGGCAAATGAAGTTGAGCGGACACTCTTCAGAAATTGTAACCGGATCAGCGTAAAAAACATAAGTTTGAACTTGAGTTTAGATGTTTAGCTTTCTGCAAAATATGTCTAAACCTTGAAATAATATTCAGGCTTGAACAGCAAAAATGGATAAATGAAGAATATGGTACAGGAATTAGGTTTTTTTGAGGCGGTAAACGAAAGAAGGTCTGTTCGGATCTTTAACCAACAAGAGCCTTTTGACCATGAAGTAGTCAAAAAATGCCTGGAGGCGGCTATCCTTTCGCCCAATAGCTCCAATCTTCAGCTTTATCAGTTTGTCCGGGTGCCGGAATCTTCCGCGTTGAAAGATCAGCTAGCCAAGCTCTGCATGGGTCAAAAAGCGGCATCCACTGCTCGCGAACTGATCGTCGTAGTCACCCGCCGGGAACTGTGGAAATCCAGAGCCAAAGCCAACTATGAATACATCAAAGCATCCTATGAAGGGAAGCCAGATAAAAAGTTGAAGCAGGCCTTGGGCTATTATGGCAAGTTGATTCCCAAGCTTTATGGTAAATATCCAGGCTGGTCCTTTTTGAAAAAAATAATCGCCTTTTGGGTGGGGATGAAAAGACCGATGGTCAGAGAGGTGGGGGAAACTGAGGTGAGAATTTCCGTCCACAAAAGTGCGGCTTTGGCTTCCATGACTTTTATGCTGGCCATGAAAGCGGCAGGATATGATACCTGCCCCATGGAGGGATTCGATTCAAAACGGGTGAAGAAGCTGCTGAATTTGCCCCCAGCTGCAGAAATCTGCATGATAATCGGTTGCGGAAAGGGCCTTCCGGAAGGAATCTATGGGAAGCGATTCCGGGTCCCTTATTCTGAATTGGTTTCCTCCAAATAACCTTCCACTAGAAAAGCTTTAACTAAAAATCATCATTAATCTCCAGCCAATAGCCATCCGGATCTTGGAAAAAAATCTGCCGGATCCCATCTCCCCGGAGATGGATTGCCTCCAAGTCTCCTTCCCAATTACCGAATGGATGCCGGATAGATTTCAAGAGGCGGATGAATTCCTCCAAGTCCGAAACGCAAAAGCAGAGGTGATTGATCTTGGATTTTTCCAGAGGCATACCGGGTCCCTCGATCAGATGAAGGGTCGCCCATTCCCCGATTTCATACCAGGCATGAAAGCCATCTTTGAACGGTTCCTCGATTTCTTTCAGTCCCATCACATGTTGGTAAAAATCCTTGCTTCGGTTTAGGTCCGCGACATGGACTGCGATATGATTTACTTTGATCTGTACAGATGGAGTCATAAAAAGGAAAACGGATCGGATTTGAATTACAGAGGTCTAAAGATTAATTCAATTTCGATAAAATGAAAAAGCCAACCCGAATTTGGGCTGGCTTTAACTTCTGATAGGGAAGGATTTTACTCCACTCCGGTGGGCTTGAGGCTAGTTGCCATCGAAATTTTGTCAGCCTCATCAAAGAGATTCAACGCCTGAATGTACACTTCATTAATGTCATTGATCACTTTGTAGAAGGCACTGTCATCGTAAAGCTGGCGACCCAAATGGGCTTTCACCAATATTCTGAGGTACTCTTTGGATTTGTTGAAATCCTGAGCGTCAAATTCCACTTTGTTCTTTTTCCCAAATTCCACCAATTCCATCAACATGCCATCGCTCACCTTGTAGTCGGTGTAATATTGATTCATGGTCATTCCTTTGAAATTCTCTTTGTTTTTGGTCACGAAGTCCAAAATGTATTCCCGTGAAGCATCGGTGTTGAACAGCTTTGAAACGTAGGCGCTGTTCATCGTGGTATCCAGCGGTACGAAATAGTCTGGCATGATTCCACCGCCTCCATAGACGATTCTTCCTTTCTTGGTTTCATACTTCAGACTGTCATTGAACTTGATGCTGTCTGCGGAGAAAAACTCACCGTGCTCATAGCGATCGAGCCAATCCCGCTCGTAAGCTTCATAATTGGAGTCGTAAGGCTTCTGGATAGATCGACCTGAAGGTGTGAAATACCTTGCGATAGTCAATCTCAATTCTGCACCATCTGACAAATCGATTGGCATTTGGACCAATCCTTTTCCAAAGGATCTTCTTCCTACAATCAGACCTCGGTCATTGTCTTGAACGGCACCTGCCAAGATCTCAGAAGCCGAAGCGGACCCTTCATTGATCAATACGATCACTGAGCCCTCTTCAAACATCCCCGGCTTGAAAGCAAAAGCCTTTTGGCTGTATTGACTTACTTTTCCCTCCTGAGAAACGATCAAGTCGCGATCTCCAAGGAGTTCATCGGCCATGTTGATCGCTGCTCCCATGTATCCTCCGGGATTTCCCTGCAGGTCAATGATCAGTTTTTTCATCCCCAAGCCTTGCAATTCACTGAGTGCAGTCTTGAATTCCTCATAAGTCGTTGCTGCAAATCGGGTTACTTTGATGTAACCGATTTCCTTGGTGACCATATAGGAGGCATTGATGCTGTATTGCGGGATTTTGTCTCGCGTGATTTCATAGGAAATCAATTCCGGCTGGTTTTTTCGCTTGATGTCTACGACCACCTTGGAACCTCTTGGACCTCTGAGGTAATCAAACACGTCCCGGTTGGTGATTCCGATTCCTGCCACTGTCTTGCCATCCACCTTGATGATCTGATCTCCGGACTGAATTCCAAGAGCCTCGGAAGGACCTCCGGTCAGCGGGGCTACCACATAGATCGTATCCCGGATGATCCCGAATTCCACCCCGATTCCATCAAATTCGCCTTCCAGCTGAGACTGAGCCAGTGACGCATCTTTTGCTGGAATGTAGCTGGAGTGCGGATCCAGATTTTCGAGCATTTTGGTGATTCCATATTCGACCAACTCATTGGTATCGACACTATCCACATAGTCCCGGTTGATGTAGGTCATGATTTCCTGAAGCTTGTAAAGCGCAGCTCTCAGGTCATTTTGATTGCTTTTTGGCTCTGCAAAAGTCGCCCCAATCCAGATTCCCGCAGAGATTGCAAGCGCAAGAATGATGGGAAGGCGGATTTGTGATTTGGTATTTTTGATTTCGCTCACGATTACTGGATTTTCTTTCTCAATTAACTCAAACTACCGCAAAATGATCCATCCTTAAAAAGGATTTTAGATAAAATTAACGATTGTTTATACGACAGTGGAATAGAAAGGTCAGATTAATATCCCTTTTTTCGTCCAAAAAAAATTATTTTTGTGCAATGTACTTAAATCGGGATTTTGAAAAGTCTTCAGTCGGTGAATTAGTTTCTGAAAACTATGTTTTCGCCGCTGTTTTGCACTACTTCGGAATCAGTTTTTACCAATATCCGACCGATTCTCTCGAGAAAGTCTGCCAAAAACACAAGGTAAATCCCCGGCTTTTGATCTCAGAATTGGAGAGCTGGGCCTTAAGAAAAGACCCCACCCCGGAGGAATTGTACCTCAATCCCATCGAGCTTTTGGTCGCGTATCTGAAAAAGAAGCACTATTATTTCGTGCGTCAGGAGCTCCCATTTCTATCTAACCTGATCTCCGGGATTCAGCCTGGCCAGGAGTATGCTCCGCTTATGGCCGATTTAAAAATCATGTTTCCGCTTTTTGTTCAGGATTTTATCCACCATATCCACGAGGAGGAAAGCCGGCTTTTCAATCGAATCGAACTTCTGCAGGATATCGAGGAAGGCAACTTTGGGGTAGAAGATGCATTGACCATTCTGGAAAAGAACCCGATCCACCTTTTGGCCGATCAGCACGAAATCCACGACGATGAAATGGAAGGAATCCGCCGTTTGACTAAGGATTATTTCCTGGAAGAAAATGCTCCCCTGACCATGAAGGTGCTTTACCATGAACTTCAGAATTTCGAAAAGGAGCTTTCCATCCACGCCAAAATTGAGGATGAATTGCTTTTTCCAAAGGCTGTAGAACTGGAGAAAGAGGCCCTTCGGAAAATCCGCAAAAAAATCCAGACCAACTGATGCCCAGAGTTCTTGCCATAGACCTGGGAACTAAGCGAACGGGATTGGCTGTTACCGATCCGTTGAAAATCCTGGCCAACCCGCTCGAGACCATCGAGACGAATCAGTTGATGACTTATCTCAAATCCTATTGTGCCAAAGAAGAGGTGGAAGCCTTGGTCCTTGGGCTGCCCACCCGGCTCAACGGACAGGACAACGAGATGACCCCCAGAGTATTGAAACTGAAGGAAGAGCTCGAAAAAGCTTTCCCCGACAAAAAAATAGCCCTCGTGGATGAACGGTTCACCTCCAAGATGGCCATGCAGAGCATGATTGCCATGGGCAGCAAAAAGAAAGACCGAAAAGAAAAAGCCGGAAACCTGGACAAAGTCTCAGCGGCGATCATTCTACAATCTTACCTCGAAAGACAATGATTTACCCGATAGTTGCTTACGGCAATCCCATCCTCAAAAAAGAAGCGGAAGATATCGCCGAAGGCACCGATTTGAAAAACCTCATTCAGGACATGTATGCCACGATGGACCATGCCAGCGGAGTAGGTTTAGCAGCTCCGCAAATCAATCAGGGCGTCCGCCTGTTTGTCATCGACAGCACACTGATGCTCGACGAAAAAGATGAGGAGAAAGGCATCCGCAGAGCATTCATCAACCCCATCATTTTGGATGAATACGGGGACAATTTTGGATTTGAAGAAGGCTGTCTCAGTATCCCTGAAGTACGGGCAGAAATCATCCGACCCGAAAAACTCACCATCGAGTACTTCGATGAAAACTGGAATCTGAAAGAAGAAGAATTCTCCGGGATGACCGCACGAGTCATCCAGCACGAGTACGATCACTTGGAGGGAATTCTTTTCATAGACTACCTGAAAGGATTGAAAAAGCGCCTGATTCAGAGTAAATTGATCGATGTGAGCAAAGGAAAAATCTCCACGGATTACCGCATGATCTACCCTCTGAAATAATGGAAAAAAGCCCCGAAATCCGAATTGCGCTTGTTCAGACAGACCTTCACTGGCAGGACAAAACCGCAAATCTGGCTATGCTGGAGGAAAAAATCTGGGGCTTAAAAGGTCAAGCCGACCTGATCATCCTTCCCGAAATGTTCACCACGGGATTCAGCATGGAAGCCGAAACGCTGGCCGAACCTATGAATCTGACGGCATGCAAGTGGATGAAACAGATGGCTGCACAAACTCAAGCCACGATCACGGGTAGTGTCATAATTACGGAAGGAGGCAAATTTTACAACCGCCTTCTTTGGGTCAATCCGGATGGATACACTGAGCACTACGACAAGCGTCATCTATTTCGCATGGCCGAGGAACACCAAGTTTATTCTCCTGGCCAAAAGCTCCCGATTTTCAATTTAAAGGGTTGGGAATTTTGCCCTCAGGTTTGCTATGATCTTCGCTTCCCTGTCTGGTCGAGGAACGGATGGGATGATGGAGTAGCGGGATACGATGTGATTTTTTATGTAGCCTCATGGCCTGCTGCGAGAGTTTCTGCATGGGATACCTTGCTTCCTGCACGTGCAATCGAAAACCTCTCCTATTCCATTGGAATCAACCGGGTAGGGACAGACGGAAATGGAATTGCCTATTCCGGACATTCTGCAGCCTATGATTTCAAAGGGGAAAAGGTTACGGATTTGGGAGAAGCGGAAGGAATTCAGATCGTTTCATTTTCAGCACAAAAGCTGGAAGACTACCGCACCAAATTTCCTGCCTGGCGAGACGCAGACCAATTCCGAATCCTTTGATTTTTTTTGTTTTCCGGCATTCTCTGCATTTCTTGAGCGGGGTTTGAAACAAGCCTAATTTTCGTATTTTAGGCGCCAAATTTCGACCCTGACTCGCCTTTTTCTTTCGACGGCTTTATTCCGGCCAAATCACCAAAAAGCGAAGCAGGCAAATCCTTTTTAGCATCCTATTGAAACTATGAGTAATCAAACTCCCAAAATCCTCTACACGCTGACCGATGAGGCTCCGGCCCTGGCTACGTATTCCCTTCTTCCCATTGTACAGGCTTTTACCAAATCTGCCGGAGTACAAGTCGAAACCCGCGACATTTCACTTTCCGGAAGAATAATTTCCAGCTTTCCTGAATACCTGAAGCCTGAGCAACGAATCAACGATGACCTCGCCGAGCTAGGTCAAATCGCCACCACTCCGGAAGCCAATATCGTCAAGCTGCCCAATATTTCTGCTTCTGTTCCGCAGTTGAAAGCTGCGATCAAAGAATTGCAGGCTCAGGGATATGCGCTTCCTGACTATCCTGAGGAACCAAAAACTGAAGAAGAAAAAACGATCAAGGGCAAATACGACAAGATCAAAGGCTCGGCAGTGAACCCGGTTTTGCGTGAAGGCAACTCCGATCGAAGAGCACCTTTGGCAGTTAAAAACTACGCCAAAAAGCACCCACACTCCATGGGCAAATGGTCCGCTGAGTCCAAATCTCACGTGGACAGCATGAGCGAAGGAGACTTTTATGGAAGTGAAAAATCCCTCACCATTCCGGCTGCCACCACCGTCTCCATTGAATTGGTTGGAAATGACGGAAAAAAGGAAGTGCTGAAGTCAGGATTGAAACTACAGGAAGGCGAAGTCATTGACGCTTCCACCCTGAGTATTTCCGCTTTGAAAGCATTTTTGAATAAGGCAAAAGCCGATGCAAAAGCTCAGGGAGTCCTCTTCTCCCTGCACATGAAAGCCACGATGATGAAGGTTTCTGACCCAATCATTTTTGGTCATGCCGTAAAAGTCTTTTTCGAACCCGTTTTCGCCAAACATGCCGCTACCTTCGAGTCAATCGGCGTGGATGTCAACAATGGTTTTGGCGATCTTTTAGCCAACTTGGAAAAACTACCTGCAGATAAGAAAGGGGAAATCCTGGCAGACATCGATGCCTGCTACGCCGATAGCCCGGATGTGGCCATGGTCAATTCCGACAAAGGCATCACCAATCTTCACGTACCCAGTGACGTGATCATCGATGCCTCCATGCCAGCCATGATCCGAAGCTCCGGTCAGATGTGGAACAAAGCCGGAAAACTCCAGGATACCAAAGCGGTAATTCCGGACAGAAGCTATGCGGGAGTTTATCAGGCCACGATTGATTTCTGTAAGAAAAACGGAGCGTTCAATCCCGCTACCATGGGCAGTGTGCCTAACGTGGGCTTGATGGCTCAAAAAGCTGAAGAATACGGTTCACACGACAAGACGTTTGAAATTCCGTTTGCCGGAACCGTCAATGCAGTCGATGCTGCCGGAAATGTATTGCTTTCCCATCCAGTTGAAGCCGGAGACATCTGGAGAATGTGCCAGACCAAAGACGCTCCGATTCAGGATTGGGTGAAATTGGCCGTGACCCGCGCCAGACTTTCCAATACTCCTGCAGTATTTTGGTTGGATCCACAGCGAGGCCACGATGCGGAATTGATCAAGAAAGTGAACAAATACCTTCCAAACCACGACACCGCGGGCTTGGAAATCCACATCATGTCTCCGGTAGAGGCGACACTTTTCTCCTGCGAGAGAATCAAAGAAGGAAAAGACACCATCTCCGTGACGGGCAACGTACTCCGAGACTATCTGACCGATTTGTTCCCAATCCTTGAAGTAGGTACTTCTGCCAAAATGCTTTCGATCGTGCCCTTGATGAATGGTGGGGGATTGTTCGAAACCGGCGCGGGAGGATCTGCGCCTAAACACGTCGAGCAATTCACCGAGGAAGGTCACCTGAGATGGGATTCCCTGGGCGAGTTTTTGGCTTTGGCAGTTTCTTTGGAGCATTTAGGCCAGACGTTCAACAATCCGGAAGCCTTGCTTTTGGGTGAAACCTTGGACAAAGCCACCGGAAGATGGCTGGAAGAAGACAAATCACCGGTTCGAGTGGTTGGAAAACTGGACAACCGAGGAGGTCATTTCTATTTGGCGATGTATTGGGCGGAGGAATTGGCAAAGCAAACCAAAGATGCAGCTTTGGCTGCCAAGTTTGCTCCGATCGCAAAAGCGATGATGGAAAACGAGGCCAAAATCGTCGAGGAATACAATAGCTCACAGGGTAAGCCGGTGGATATCGGAGGCTATTACCGACCCGACACAGCCCAAACTTCTGCGGCGATGCGTCCGAGCCGGACCTTCAATGAAATCTTAGCTCAATTGGCATAAAATCAAAAGCCGGGTCACAAGCCCGGCTTTTTCATTACCCCTCCTCGAAGCTTACCTGATTCTTCCGCATAAATTCTTTGATTACCGATACATGAATGCACTCGCCCAAGTGGATAAAAGCGTAGTCATTGACTTTCTTCACTTTTCCGTGGGCAATCACTTCTTTATCCTCAATATCAAACCCCAAGTGCAAATGCTTGGTCCGGCTTTGCATTCCGACTATCCTTCCTTCTGAGTCAAACAGCGGTCCTCCGCTTTGCCCCCGAAGCCCAGGGGTGCTCATTTCGATTCCGTACACTTTGCCGTTTTTATCCCCTAAAAAGCGGGTCAGCATCCCGTCAATTGGAAATCGAGGGGACCTCGGCTGACCGGTTTTGGTCCACTCCAACTGGTCTTTTTCCAGATTGAGCTGAAAATTGGAAAACTCCGGAAATGGAAAACCAAGTCGGCACAGCATCTGACCGGGCTGAGCGAGTTGATCAGCTTTGAAGAAAACGGGATTTCCGGAAAAAGAGATTTTTTGAAAGCCTTCGAACTTCAGCAATGCCAGATCATATTCCGGATGGAGGAAAAAGTGAATGTTGCTGATGTGATCCACGCAATCCACGAAAGTGATCCTCATCTCCCCCGTCCTGTTTTCATCGAGTCCCATTTTCCTGGCCAAAGCCTTTTTCTGCCCGGAATTCAGATTTTTTGATTCACTCAGATACAGCGCATACTTTTTATTGATCGCCTCAGCCTGACTGATCCACTGAGCGACATGCTTGCAGGTCAATGCCCAGCCATCCTGATTGACAAAAAACAAGGTTGCTGCCCCCCGTTCCACTTTTTGGCTTTCAAAATTTCTGGAAATGGAATGAATGGCTCGGGTAAATCCGGAAACCCGCTGAATCGCTTCGACAAACATGGGATCTGATTGGTTAGGTTTTCCAATCTACTCATTCTGCCAAAGAATCGACTTTGAAAGGGAGGGAAAAAAAATGCTTAATCGAAATCGATTGTATTTCTCCAAATCCCCTTTGGGCAAATGGAGTACATCCGGATGTTTGGGCTATCCATTTATTTGTAATAACTTAGCCTGCCCTCGGGAAATTTTGACCAAAAGTGGTCTCCTGAACCAGTTTGTGAAATCAAACCTATACTCAAAATCAACAATACTTATGAGCAAGATTAAAGTAGGAATCAACGGATTCGGTAGAATCGGACGCCTCGCTTTCCGCGTAGCCCAAGAACGAGAAGACATCCAGGTAGTAGCCATCAACGACTTGATCGATGTAGATTACATGGCTTACATGCTGAAATATGATTCTACCCACGGGATTTTTAAAGGTACCGTAGAAGTTAAAGACGGTCAATTGATCGTGAATGGCAATGCCATCCGAGTGACAGCAGAAAAAAGCCCGGCAAGCCTGAAGTGGGGTGAAGTTGGCGCTGATTACGTGATCGAATCCACCGGGATATTCCTTTCAAAGGACACTGCTCAAGGACACCTTGACGCCGGTGCCAAAAAAGTAATCATGTCTGCTCCTTCCAAAGACGACACTCCGATGTTTGTCATGGGTGTAAATGAGCACACCTATACTCCGGACATGAACTTTGTTTCCAATGCTTCCTGTACTACCAACTGCCTTGCTCCGATTGCAAAGGTGCTGAATGACAATTGGGGCATTGAGGAAGGCTTGATGACTACTGTACACGCTACGACAGCGACTCAGAAGACTGTGGACGGTCCTTCTGCAAAAGACTGGAGAGGTGGACGTGGCGCTGGCCAAAACATCATCCCTTCTTCTACCGGTGCTGCAAAAGCAGTGGGTAAAGTAATTCCTGAATTGAACGGCAAATTGACCGGTATGGCATTCCGAGTTCCTACTCCGGACGTATCTGTGGTAGACTTGACGGTGAGATTGAAGAAGCCCGCCAAATATGCAGAAATCTGCGCTAAAATGAAGGAAGCTTCTGAGACAACCATGAAAGGGGTACTAGGCTACACTGAAGATGCCGTCGTATCCAATGACTTCATCGGAGACGCTAGAACTTCCATTTTCGACGCCGAGGCAGGTATTCAGCTTTCCGACACCTTTGTGAAAGTGGTGTCTTGGTATGACAACGAGTGGGGATATTCCAACAAAGTGGTTGACCTGCTTACTTACATCGCTAAAAAATAAAATCCAAGGCCCCGAAGAAATTCGGGGCTTTTTTTGGTTATAAGGGGAAAAGCGAAACTTCGCTCCCAGGCAATTACCTAAACAGCTGATCATGAACCTCCCCTTCTTTCCATTGAAACTGGTGGCTTTCCCCGGAGAGGAATTGAACCTCCACATCTTCGAACCGAGGTACAAGGAGCTTTTGGCAGATGTGGAGCACAGCGGCGTTACGTTTGGAATCTGCACCTATCTAAGCCAACTCAGCGGATTTGGGACAGAGCTCAGACTAGAGAAAGTCATCAAGCGCTATGAGGACGGCCGGCTGGATATCAGCACCCGGGGATTAAGACCATTCAAGATCCTGAGTTTTGAAAATCCTCTTCCCGGGAAATTATATGCCGGCGGAGTTGTCGAATTTCTCAAAGACAATCCCAAAATCACGACCGTACAGCATCACGAGTATGTGTTCTACCTGAAGGAAATGCTGTATTTATTAAACTACCAAGTGGAATTCGATCCGCAGACTGTCAATTCCTTCACCTTTTCACACAAACTTGGATTGAAGCTGGAAGAAGAACTTGAATTGCTGAAATTGGAATCAGAAGCTGACCGGATCGACTTCCTTGTCAATCATTTCAAGCGAATGATCCCGGTCATCAAAGCCGTAGAACGAGCCAAAGAACGCATCAAACAAAACGGCCATTTCAAATACCTTGACCCGCTGAATTTCTAATTCGGCCTATTTTTTCAAAATCAACTGAGCCCGGCTCAGGTTATCCGTAGCCTGCAGGATTTTGTTTCTCAACACCGGATTGTAGTCAGGCCTTGCCTGCAAAAATTCCCGGACCATCCGGTCTGCTTCTGCAGACGTGTACTGACCCACCGTATTGGAAACCCAGCCTTTGGGAAAGAAAATATCCCCAGTCCGCTGGATTTCTTCCATGAGTTCCAAGGCAAGTGGCACATGCTTTAGGCTTTCCTTTTGCCGAAGCGGGTGATGGATATATCCGCAGGCACTGAGTACCCAAGCTTCTTTCTCTCTGTTTTCTGCCTGACGAAAAGAAACAAAAACAGAATCACGGATTGAAGGATTTTGGGACAAAGCAGGAACCAGGAAATCGA
Organism: uncultured Limnohabitans sp.; assembly: GCA_964405255.1. Lineage (GTDB taxonomy): Bacteria > Bacteroidota > Bacteroidia > Cytophagales > Cyclobacteriaceae > Algoriphagus. The sequence continues at coordinate 42,871 of CAYONF010000027.1, forward strand.
ATCTGGCAAGTTTGTCTGCATTAGTAATCCGAGCGCGCTCCTCCTCTAAAATCCGGTCAGAATCCGGGTGACCAAAAAGGGCCAGATTCATCGCCAAATTGGTGAAATTATCCGGGTTCAGTTTGAGATTTGTTAATTCCATCTCTTTCTTCCAAACTTGATAAAGCCTTGCTTGACCAGTGGAATTATACCCAATTCCGCTGTAAAGTGAGAAAACCGTCTTTTTCAGATTCGTCGGAAGATCCTGCTGGAGGAGTTGCCAAAGTTCTTCTTCGATGGCAGAAAGCTGGGCTTCTCGCTCCGACGACGGCAAAAATTTCCAGAAAACCGAGCTCAGCTGATTGGATAGTAACTGGGCGAGGATCTCGTTTTTCTCTGTTAAAATCCCCTTTCGCAGCACCTCAAAAGTCAAGTCAGGACTCACTTTTCCCAAGAGTGTATTTTCATACAAATTAATGTAGGATTGACCCCGCATGACTTCATCAGCGAGTTGGGGGATTTGGGAGACAAAATCCAAATCCATCGGAAA